>JAZGGH010000051.1:0-182686 GCA_036480335.1 Gammaproteobacteria bacterium
GGATGCCATGGCGATTATGTGCCGACCCATAGCGTTTTCTGTAGGTTTTATTTTGATGGCGAAGCTGCTGGTACAGGTCACCACCAGAGCGCTTGTCGGCCAGAATATACTGATAAATCGTTTCAGGTGCAGCTTGATGATGCCTTCCTTTTCAAATCGGCCTGCCATCTGTTCAGGACTCCAGTCCTGATCAAGACTGCCTGTATCAGCTCCTTGATTTCATCGGTGAGCTTGATCGCTTTTGGCTTCGTCTCGTGACGCTCCTTTGCTAGACGATCTGCCTGTTTGTGGCGATACCCCTTCAGTCCCTTATTGCGTTCGACTTCCCTGTATATCGTACTTTGTGAGCGATCCAGGGCGCTGGCTATTGCTGTCGGTGTTATTTCGTTTTTCATTGAAAGTTCGATATAATGTCTTTCCTCAAGACTCAGGTGTTTGTAGTTCATTTGTTACCTCTGCTTTGGGTTTCGTAGCCTGCAGTGTAACTCTGAGTCTTGTTCTCTTACAGGGTGCAACACTTTTAGCTAGCATCAGAGGCTATGTACTTATGATACGAATTCAGCTAATTTAAATAACATCCGGATATGAATAATACTATTGACTCTGATCTCTGGTGCAGCGAAATCTGCAATGATGCAGGCAGTGCCTACTCACTGAAAATCCGTAAATTCTTACATTCTGAAAAAACCCGCTATCAGCAAATTGATATTTATGAGACTGAACAATTCGGTAATCTGATGGTCATCGACGGGTTTTTCATGCTTACCAGCCGAGATAATTTTCTTTACCATGAAATGATGTCTCATCCAGCTCTGTTCACCCACCCGAATCCGAAAAAAATCGTCATCATCGGCGGGGGCGATTGCGGCACCCTGAGAGAAGTACTCAAACATAACTCAGTGGAACACGCTTTACAGGTTGAAATTGATGAACAGGTCACTCGTTTATCGGAAATCTATTTCCCGGAACTGTGCGAAAGCAACCATGATCCACGTGCGAAATTCTTTTTTGGGGACGGTATTCGCTGGATGAAAGAAACGGAGCCGGGCAGTATTGATGTGATTATCGTTGATAGCACCGACCCTGTTGGCCCCGCTAAAGGTCTGTTTAGTGAAGATTTTTTCCGCGACTGCCACATAGCGCTGGGCAAAGACGGCCTGTTGGTGCAACAAAGTGAATCGCCATTATTGCATCTTGAAAGCATCATCCAGCCCATGCATCAGGCCATGCGCAAGTCGGGTTTTACAGATACTCACAGCTTGCAGTTTCCACAACCCTGCTACCCGAGTGGCTGGTGGACTGCCACACTGGCGGGGAAACAGAACCTACAAAATTATCGGTTGCAAGATGCAGCCGAAAAAACCTTCGCCACGCTTTACTACAACCAGGGTATTCATCAGGCAGCGCTGGCAATACCGGAACTGCTACGAACTACCGGTAAGCCGATCCAGACGTAAACGGCTCCGCTCATCAAATAATCGGTTCACCGCAAGATGCACCGCCGTCAGCGTACCAAAGCCTGCACCCGCCGCAATCAGAAACATAATCAGAATCTGGTATTTTACTGCCTCAACTGGTGGCACACCCGCCAGGATCTGGCCGGTCATCATACCCGGCAAACTGACAATCCCCGCTGCCGCCATGGCATTGATGATCGGTATCAGCCCGGTACGGAATACCTGTTGTTTTATCTGCGCGATGGCTGCTGATGGAGAATGCCCCAGCATTAGCCTGGCTTCAATCACGGCGCGCTGATCCCATGTCATCTGTGTCAGGCGATCCAGCGCCAGAGCAATACCTGTCATGGTATTGCCCAACAACATACCCAATAGTGGAATGGCATACTGAGGCAGATACCATGGGTCATTGCCAATCACAAATAACAACGCAAACAATGTCACTGTAAAAGACGACACAAACATCGATAAAACGCCCAGCCCATAACCCCAACGTCCACTAAAACGACGCTGCTGCCGGACCATCACTTCGCGACCAGCAATCAGCAACATCACAGAAGCAAGCAGCAGCACCAGCCAGACATTAACAGTCTCAAACAGGGCCTTCAGTACCAATCCAATCAACAGCAATTGAATCACCGTGCGTACAGCAGCTACCAGTATATCGCCTGCCAGTCGATGACTCATCGGCCAGGCCGTCAGCGCCAGGGCAATCACCAGAATAGAGGCTAACGCCAGATCGAAAAAACTTAATTCAAGCATTATTAACCGCTCTCAATCTGCCGGATTCCATCCAACAAACCTTATCAGCAACACGCCGAATCTGCGCCTGGGAATGACTTACCCACACCAGACCGAGCACATGGTCTTTAGCAATATGCAGCAATATATCTTCAACACGGCGCGTATTTTTTTCATCCAGATTCGCCGTTGGCTCATCCAGCAATAAAACATCAGGTTCAATACAAATGGCACGAGCAATCGCCAGTCGCTGACGCTCACCGCCGGAAAGCTGCCGCACATCCCTGTCCATTATCGATCGTGCAAAACCAAATTCTGCCAGCAATGAGTAATCCACTCGCTGAAAATGATCGGCCAGCGTGTCAGACCACCACTGCGAATCAGATGCCACCAACGTCACTCGCGCGCGCCACTCATCTGCTAAATACTGTTCTCTTGAGCGGTCATTCAACAATACCTCACCCTGATTCGGATCGAGATCTGCAAGCGCCCGTAGAAGCAAAGTTTTACCGGAACCGGATTCACCCGAAATACACAGGCATTCGCCTGCCTGCAGTGAAAAACTGACTGCATGCAATAAATCGGGACGTTGCAGATGATTAACAGTAAACAAGCGGATATCTTTATTTGGTGGGCCCGGTAGGACTCGAACCTACGACCAAGGGATTATGAGTCCCCTGCTCTAACCAACTGAGCTACAGGCCCTTAAGGGAAGGTATTCTAACAGTTTCTGACGGCCATGAAAGGCTGGAAGCCAGATGATCCGGCTTCCATATCAAATCGTTGTTATTCTATTTCCAGGAAGCTGCGAAGCTGTTCGGAGCGTGATGGATGACGCAGTTTGCGTAGCGCTTTGGCTTCAATCTGACGAATACGTTCACGGGTAACGTCAAACTGTTTACCGACTTCTTCCAGCGTATGATCAGTGTTCATATCGATACCGAAACGCATCCGCAGAACCTTGGCTTCACGCGGTGTCAGACCAGCCAGTACGCCCTGAGTTGTTTCATGCAGACCTGTCGTAGATGCAGAATCGATAGGTGAATCGATATTGCTGTCTTCGATGAAGTCACCCAAATGTGAATCTTCATCATCACCAATTGGCGTTTCCATTGAAATCGGCTCTTTGGCAATTTTCATCACCTTGCGCACTTTATCTTCCGGCAAGTCCATACGCTCGGAGAGTTCTTCCGGGGTTGGCTCACGGCCGATTTCCTGCAACATCTGACGCGAGATACGGTTGAGCTTGTTGATGGTCTCAATCATGTGTACCGGAATACGGATGGTACGCGCCTGATCAGCAATCGAGCGAGTAATAGCCTGGCGAATCCACCAGGTAGCATAGGTTGAAAATTTGTAACCGCGACGGTATTCAAACTTGTCTACCGCTTTCATCAAACCGATATTGCCTTCCTGAATCAGATCAAGGAACTGTAAACCACGATTCGTGTATTTTTTCGCAATAGAGATGACCAGCCGTAAGTTGGCTTCGACCATTTCCTTTTTTGCCCGACGCGCTTTTGCTTCACCAATCGACATAAGTCGATTAATATTTTTGATTTCTCTGATCAGCAGACAATTTTGATTTTCGATCGCCAGTAATTTACCCTGCGCACGCAAGATTTCCTGACGATTTTCAGCCAGCACATCTGAATATTTGTGGCCACCCTTAATCTGCTGATCTAACCAGTCAAGATCCGTTTCATTGTCTGGAAACGAAGTAATAAAATCTTTGCGCGGCATATGTGCCTGTCTCACACAGATATCCATAATGATACGTTCGTGCGATCGAATTTTTCTGATGCTGCCACGCAGAGATAACGTCATCGCTTCAATGATACGTGGAGAGAGTTTTATAAAACGCAGTTTGTTACAGATTTCAGCGCGAATCGCCGTGATCTTGTCCATCTTCGGATTACTTTTTTCAGCCAGCTTTGCCACTTCAGCATATTTTTGCTTCAGGAAGGTAAAAAACTCCCGAACTTCTTCTGGATCCGGGCCAGTATCAACGGGGGTGTCATCATCGTCATCATCAGAAGATGACTTGGCACCGGGGGCCGGAATCGGCGCTTCTTCCGCATCTGGATCAACAAACGCTGCCATCAGATCAGGGATACGCCCTTCACCTGCGGCAATGCGTTCATATTGTTTTAAAAGAATCGGCCCGGATGCCGGAAAACTGGTCAACGCGGCATATACCTGTGCAAGCCCATCCTCGATCCGTTTTGCGATCTCAATTTCGCCTTCACGAGTGAGCAATTCAACCGTTCCCATTTCCCGCATGTACATGCGTACCGGGTCTGTAGTACGGCCAAATTCACTGTCCACACTGGCCAGGGCAGCAGCGGCTTCTTCAGCTGCCACTTCATCGGTAGAATCTTTGTTTCCGGATAGCAGTAAGGTGTCGGCATCAGGCGCAACTTCATGGACAGTAATGCCCATATCATTGATCATGCTGATGATGCCTTCAATCTGATCGGGATCAACAATTTCGTTCGGCAGGTGGTCATTCACTTCGGCATAGGTAAGGAAACCCTGCTCCTTACCTTTGGCGATTAACATCTTGAGTTGTGACTGCTGATCCGGATTAACCACGTATTTTCTACCTCAACGCATTTAAGGGTGTAAATGTATCGGACAACTACCCAGCGGGTTGAGCTGTCTGACCAAATGAACAGCGCATTATAGCACGCCATTTACAATATATGTGACACATTTTGCGTAAATTCGTTCTCTCTGAAAACTAGCAGGCTGTTGAAAAGCCTCAGGCGAGCGCATGACAAGGCAAAAATTGGCGAAAAAGCGCAGTGTACACGCAGTACATGAGCATTTTGAGTCGATTTTTAGCGCAAGGATTGTGCCGCATGAGGGTTTTTCAACAGCCTGTTAGGCGAACAATCCGACAATTATCAACCATCCCGGAGCGGCTTTTTCTGCATCAGAGCAACCAGCTCCTGCTTTTCTGCAGCCGACATTTCGGCAAATGCCTTGAGCCTTAACTCATTGATTCGACTTTCAGTATGCCGCTTATACAACAATTCCAGCGCGCCTTCGAATTCAACCTGATAATATTCATCAGACAACAGCAACGTTTCACCCGCCAATATCGAAAGATGGCGCGCCTCAGGCTGGCCTCGCCAGCGTTCTATAATTGCGCCAGTTTGTATGCCAGGATTTTCCTGAGCAAGCCTGAGAAGATCAATAAGTAATGGAATTCCCGGTATATCAAGTTCTTGCCAGCCAGGTGGCATATCAACCTGCTGTGCCAGTACTGGAAAATGCAATAAAAACTGAATCGCCTGTCGAACCGGCGATAGATCTTTCTGTTGAGGCTTTCTGGGCGTAAAAGAGCCGGGAGAATCTCCTCGCGCCAGAATGCGCTGCCTGACAAACCCACCTTCCAGTTGTGTCAATTCAGCCAGCCTGTTAAGCATCATTTCCCGAAACAGGTCATCCGGCAAATGATTCAACAGGGGTTTTGCCAGCTCCGCCAGATGCGCGCGACCATCCATACTGCTCATATTGACACGCCCCGACAACTCCGCATAAAAAAACTCCGATAACGGCAGCGCATTTTCAAGCCGTTTGCGAAACCCCTCAGCGCCTTCCTTGCGCACCAACGAATCCGGATCCTCGCCATCAGGTATAAACAGGAAACGCGCCTCACGCCCCTGGCGCATCATTGCCATACAGTTTTCCAGCGCTTTCCAGGCCGCTTTGCGGCCAGCAGCATCACCATCAAAACAGAAAAAAACCTCCGGGACGATACGAAATATGCGCTCCAGATGCTCTGCTGTCGTTGCTGTGCCCAGTGTTGCAATGGCATTGTTGATGCCGCTCTGAGCAAGAGCGACCACATCCATATAACCCTCTACTACCAGCAGATTGCCCAGATTGCGCTCCGCCTTACGCGCTTCAAATAATCCATATAATTCCTTGCCCTTATGGAACAAAACGCTTTCAGGGCTGTTCATGTATTTGGGTTTTTCATCGCCCATAACACGACCACCAAAACCGATAACCCGACCACGCCGATCAGTGATCGGGAACATAATCCGATCCCGGAAACGATCATAGCGAGAACCATCATCGCGATCGATCAATAATCCCAGCTCTTCTGCGCCCTTCAGGCGATCAGCATCCCCGCGCAACAATGAAGCCAGATTTTCCCAACCCGGAGGAGCAAAACCAATACCGAATCGCGCAGCAATTTCCCCGCTCAAACCCCGTTTTTTAAGATAATCGATTGCGGTTTTCGCCTGCGGATGATGACGTAATTGATCCTGATAATATCGGCTTGCCTGGCTGAGAATTTCTAGCAAACCCGGCGCAGGAGCAGATCCTTCTTTACTGACAAAACTATGCTGCCCAGTCTCGCGCGGCACCTCAAGACCGACAATTGAGGCCAGTTCTTCGATCGACTCAGGAAACGACAGATGCTCGTATTCCATCAAAAAACCGATAGCACTACCATTCGCGCCACAGCCAAAGCAATGGTAGAACTGCTTGGATTGGCTCACCGTGAATGAAGGTGTTTTTTCGTTATGGAAGGGGCAGCAGGCAGTAAAATTCTGCCCGGCTTTTTTTAGCGCAACACGACTGTCGATAATATCAACAATGTCGACGCGATTAAGCAGATCATCAATGAAGGGTTGTGGGATCAGGCCAGTCATGACGCATTGTAGCCTGTTGTGGCAGAACCCGGCAGGGACTTAACAGGCTGTTGAAAAAGTCTCAGGTGAGCGCAAGACAAGGCAAAATTTGGCAAAAAAGCGCAGTGTACACGCAGTACATAAGAATTTTGAGCTGACTTTTAACGCGAGATTGTGCTGCATAAGGTTTTTCAACAGCCTGTTAAGCGCCTAAACGCGCCTTGATTTTACCACTGACTGCACTCATATCAGCACGACCCTGCAACTGCGGTTTGAGAACCCCCATAATCTTACCCATATCTTTCAGACTGCTGGCACCTGTTTTGGTCAGTGCATCATCAATCATTGCGGCAATTTCATCATCAGACAACTGGGCAGGCAGATAAGTTTTGATGAGTTCCAGCTCGTAATTTTCTTTTTTCGACAAATCTTCTCGATTCGCCTTGTCGAACTGCTCAATAGATTCACGACGCTGCTTCGCCATTTTATCAAGCACAAGCAGTATCTGATCATCATCCAGCTCAATACGTTCATCCACTTCGCGCTGCTTGATGGCAGCAAGAATCAGACGAATAACCCCAAGTCGAGGTTTGTCTCTACCACGCATGGCATCTTTCATGTCCTGCGTGACTGTTTCCTTAAGAGAAGACACTGACACGTTATATTAAGATCAGTAGAGGCGCGTACGGCGGGTAGTATCGCGAGAGACTTTCTTCATATGCCGTTTAACGGCGGCTGCCTGCTTGCGTTTGCGTTCCTGTGTAGGCTTTTCGTAGAACTCACGACGGCGAACATCGGAAAGAACACCTGCTTTTTCGCAGGCACGTTTGAAACGGCGCATTGCAACTTCAAAAGGCTCGTTTTCACGGACTCGTACATTAGGCATAGATGCCAAACCTCATTGTCTGATTGATTAAAGGGCGTGGATTATACCAGTGCCCTGCCGAAAGGTAAAATACGGTACCATAACGGCATGAAGGTACTGGGTATTGAGACATCTTGCGACGAAACCGGGGTTGCGCTGTTTGACACGGATCAAGGTCTGCTGGCGCATACCTTATATAGTCAGATCCCGATTCATGCTGAATATGGCGGGGTGGTACCGGAACTGGCCTCAAGGGACCATATTCGCAAACTGCTACCGCTGACCCGACAACTGTTTGACGACGCCTCAATCAAAGCGAAGGACATCCATGCCGTGGCCTATACCGCCGGGCCAGGTCTGGCTGGTGCCCTGCTGGTGGGTGCCAGCATTGGCCGCAGTCTGGCCTGGGGCTGGGATGTGCCGGCACTTGGCGTGCATCACATGGAAGGCCATTTACTGGCAGCAATGCTGGACACGCCACAACCGACATTTCCGTTTGTCGCGCTGCTGGTATCCGGCGGACATACGATGCTTGTCGATGTTAAAGCCATTGGCGAGTATAAAATTCTTGGCGAAAGCCTGGATGACGCAGTCGGAGAAGCCTTTGACAAAACCGCAAAAATGCTCAATCTTGGCTATCCGGGCGGGCCGGTGCTGGCAAAACTGGCCACCGAAGGCAATCCAGACAGATTTACCTTTCCGCGGCCAATGCTCGACCGACCGGGACTGGACTTCAGCTTCAGCGGTCTGAAAACCTTTTCGCTGACAACCTTTCATGCACACAACGATGATCGGCAAACAAAGGCTGATATCGCGCGCGCCTTTGAAGATGCCGTTGTCGAAACGCTGCGCATCAAATGCCAACGCGCTCTGAAACAGACCGGACGGAGACAACTGGTCATTGCTGGCGGTGTCGGTGCGAACCAGCATTTACGTACAGACCTGACCGATATGGCCAACGAACTTGGCTGTGAGCTATTTTATCCGCGCATTGAATTTTGCACCGATAATGGTGCCATGATTGCCTATGCAGGCGCCTGTCGACTGGCAAGTGGGCAGTCACAAAATCTGGAAGTCAACATTCACCCGCGCTGGTCGCTCGAAGACCTTCCAGCGCTGTGATAACAACCAACAGGAAATAACCATGATGAACAAATCCATTCGACACTGCCTACTGATACTCAGCCTGCTATTTTCAGGCACAGGCATGGCCGATAATCTGGTACTGATACAGGGCTACCTCAGTGACGGCAGCGGCTGGCGCAACAGCGGTGTAGCCAGCCAACTGGTCAGCAATGGCTGGGCAGATGCCGGACATCTGCGCACCATACCTACTGGCGTAGAAAGACTTCCGGTTCCCGGTATGCCGCAAGGCGGCAAACGTTTCTACACCATTTACCTGCCGACCGAAGCCCCGCTTCTGGTTCAGGAAAGACTGCTTGGTGCCTACATCGACAGCATACGCCAACAAAAACCCAACGAGCCGATCTATTTTGCCGGCCATTCTGCGGGTGGTATTCTGGCTCGATTATTCATGATTCACCAGCCTGATAAAGGCATCAAAGGCCTGATG
The DNA here is from genome assembly GCA_036480335.1 of Gammaproteobacteria bacterium. Lineage (GTDB taxonomy): Bacteria > Pseudomonadota > Gammaproteobacteria > DSM-19610 > DSM-19610 > JAZGER01. The sequence continues at coordinate 9,289 of JAZGGH010000051.1, forward strand.
ACCATCGCTAGCCCCAATCTCGGTAGCGGCCTGGCCGAAACCGGCATCAAGGCCGGCAACAGCCCACTTTCCTGGTTCGCCCCCATGGTCGGCGCCAACACCCTCAACCGATCTCAGGCGCTCTATCATGACCTGGTACGCGAACGCCCTGGCAACCTGCTGTTCTGGCTAAACCGCCAACAACACCCACAGGCCAGCTACCTGTCTGTTATCCATACCGCTGATGATGTAGTTGCACCGCCGAGTCAGGATTTACGCAATGTGGCAGCGCTGCGTGGTACCGCCCGCAGTCTCGCATTGCCAGGTGAGCACGGCCTGGTGGCGGCCAACGGGGTTATGATCGCTAACTGGTTGAAAGACATTTCTTCAAAATAGATTTATCTGCTACCCGTATTAACGAATAAAGTTAGCCGGGTATCTCATCCCCCTATCCGACTTTCCTCACCGCGCCACAATTTGCCGATATTCGAGCGATGCCGCCAGAATAATAATGCGGCCATGAAGGTCATGCAAATCACCGGTACTGGCTGGTGTAAGGTAAACCAGAGATAGGCTGGTGTCAGGAAGATTGCAATCAGGGCGGCCAGTGATGATATTTTCGACAGGAAGGCGACCAGTAGCCAGGTGGTGATGGTCATTAATCCGACAGGCCAGTGCAGGCCAAGCAAGACTCCTAGCGCGGTCGCTACGCCTTTGCCTCCCTTGAAGCCAAAAAACAGGGGGTACAGATGACCGAGGAAAGCTGCCACGGCAACCAGCGACTGGGTAGTAAGATCTGCTCCCAGCCAGCGAGCAAGGATAACTGGCACCAGTCCCTTGAGCATGTCGCCAGCCAGCGTGGCGGCAGCCGCTTTTTTGCCGCCGAGCCGCAGTACATTGGTGGTACCGGGATTACCTGAGCCCTCATTGCGCGGATCGGGCAGGCCGAGTAAACGGCAGATTATAATGGCAGAAGAGAGGCTGCCAAACAGGTAGCCGGCAAGAATAAGCAGTGATTGGATTAGCATCTTGCTATTGTTGGGAGAAACCCGGTGCCAGTCAATGATTTTCTTGTCAGCTCTTTGACTCCTTCCTCCGTTCTTTTATAGTAGGCTATATGGATACTACCTTTATCAACGACCTGCGGGTTGAAACGGTCATCGGCGTACATGACTGGGAACGCAAGATTCGGCAGACACTCTCTGTGGATGTAGAAATGGCCTGTGACACGGCGGCAGCCGCAAAAACCGACAACCTCGATAAGGCTATCGATTACTCCGCAGTTTGTGAACGCTTGCTGGCAGTTGCTACTGATTCGGAATGCCAACTACTGGAAACGCTGGCAGAAACCCTGTGCCACACAATCATGGATGAATTTAATGTTGCCTGGATGCGGCTACGTCTGAACAAACGCGCGGCTATTAAACAGGCGGGCGGTGTCGGTATAATCATCGAACGTGGTGTTCAGGGGAAAACATAATGGCGCAGGTGTATGTGAGCGCAGGCAGTAATATTGACCGAAAAAAGAATATTCGCTTAGCAATCAAAGCAATGGAAAAGGACTTTGGTCCCTTGCAACTGTCTCAGATTTACGAAACCCAATCTGTCGGTTTTTCCGGCCATGACTTTTATAATCTTGTCATTGGTTTTCATACGCGCATGAATCCACATCGCATCGTTGAAGCTTTACACGACATTGAAGATGCGCAGGGCAGAAAGCGTCTGGATTCAAAATTCAATGACCGAACTCTCGACCTTGATCTACTCACTTATGACAATCAGATCCTTGACCAGAAAGGCCTGGTACTGCCACGCGACGAAATTCTCAAATATGCTTTCGTGCTCGGGCCATTGGCCGAACTGGCAGGTGATGAAATCCATCCTGTCGAAAATAAAACCTACCAGCAACTCTGGGATGTCTTTGACGACAGCGACCAGCCGATGACTCCTGTGCGTTATTGATCTCCACTTGAACACGATACCCAGAGGCTTTCCGCAACCAGATGATGATTGCCTGGCATTGAGCACCGCCCTCAGAAAACAGATTATCACCCAGATTCAGCTAGCCGGTGGCATGATTCCTTTTGATCGCTATATGGAAATGGCACTGTATGAACCTGAACTGGGTTATTACAACAATGACCTGAGGAAATTTGGCAGCCAGGGTGACTTTATTACAGCACCAGAAACCAGTGCATTATTTGGTCGCTGTATAGCACATGCCATCCTGCCGGTACTGAATGAGATCGAACAGCCCGACATCCTGGAATTCGGCCCCGGCAGTGGCGTACTTGCCGTGGACATTCTTTGCCAACTTGAAAAACAGGGCAAGCTACCCACTCGCTATCTAATTCTGGAACGCAGCACAGCACTGCGACAACGCCAGCATGAGCGCTTCGCTCGCGACATTCCCCATTTGCTCGAACGAATTACCTGGCTCGACAGCTTACCTGCAAAAAAAATCTGTGGTGTCATCATTGCTAATGAAGTGATGGATGCCCTGTCGGTGAAACGCTTCATCTGGAAAAATCAGCAGGCCGTAGAGTTGGGGGTGGGTGTTACTGACAATGGCGAATTTACGTTTCAAACAATGCCCGAAACAGACACGACCATGCAGGATGCGCTGCAGAAAATTACCCGCCGAACACAGTGGTGCGAGAATTATCAATCTGAATGGAGTCCACTGCTGAAGCCCTGGATTCAATCAATTGCAGATTGCCTTGATCAGGGTACCGCTCTGCTGATTGATTACGGCAGCGTGCAATCGGAGCACTATCATGCCCAGCGTCAGAGCGGCAGCCTGATGTGCCATTATCGCCACCATGCACATGCGGATCCTTTTATTCTGCCGGGACTGCAGGACATCACTGCCTATGTGGATTTTACCGCTGTGGCTAATGCCGCTGACTCCGCCGGTTTGCAGGTGAGCGGCTTCACTACCCAGACACACTTTCTGCTCACAAACGACCTGGAAACGTTTATGGCTGAAATTGACTCGAGTGACCAGCAGGCTTTCTTTAAACGGGTCACAGAATGCAAAACCCTCACCATGCCGGGGGAAATGGGCGAACGTTTCAAGACCATATCTCTGACGAAAAACTGCCAACAAGCTCCTCAGGGGTTTGCAAGCCAGGATTTGCGTGGCCGTCTTTAATTCTGTCGCACTATACCAATAGCCACCTATACGGCAGAACAGTCAAATACTGACAACATTCTATATCGCCTGTATAAAGGTAGTATGAAGATGCGGAGCCAGGTATTTTTACTGCTGTTTCTATTCAGTCTCGCGCCACTGATCATTGCTATTGCCATCAATGTACCGTTGGTCTTCGACCGCCTGGAACATTTTTACCACAGCGCCCACTTGCAGCAGTTACGCTGGGATTTCCATCCGCTCGACCAGCACATTACTCGGCGTAAGGAAATGCTGCGACTACTGGCAAAATTTCCAGACCCTCTACTGAATAATGATCTCAGCAGTACTGACAATCCCCCACAGTTGAGCCAGCAGCGCACCAACTATCTGGGCTGGGTTAACCAGGCGTTGTTTAATGACCTTGATATCAAGGAAATCATTTTTATCGATAACAACACACAACCGGTTTTCTGGCTACACCGGGAAAAAAGTAGCGGAATTTTCATTCCTGGCAAAAACCCGCCAGATCTGACCAACAAAGCCTGGATTGAATCCGGCCTGAAAGTAAAACCGGGATCGGTACTCACCAGCCCGATCACACTCAAACACACCAGCGATGACCCCATTCTCGATCATTTCATGACAGTGCGTTTCATTGCTCCGATCGTCGCATATACATCCACTGGCCAGTCTGAAAACCCTGGCGCGGTTATGTTTGTTATGGACGTGGGTGGCATTGCCAGGGCTCATCCTGATACCTGGTGGGTGCAGAACAATGGTAAGTACCTCGAAACACCGAACAATAACAGCACATCCGGTAATGCTTTCCAGGATTTTCCCGGATTGCAGGCCTTGCTGAAAACAAAAGAAACTGCCCTCTGGGAACGTGCCGATCAACAGGTCTTCTGGCTGCCATTTTTTCCCTCGGAAGATGAAGGCCCATTGTGGGTTGGGCGCACAGTAGACCCATCGCCCATCAATGACTTCAGCAGTATGCTGAAAACCCGTATCCTGCTGATTCTTGCTGGCTTGCTAACCACTGTCCTGCTGATTGCCCGCTGGATTGCTTTACGCACCGAACGCATCAGCCAACAACTCAGCAGCGGCATATCCAACATGCTCGAAACAGAACAGGCACCCAGCTTCAACTGGAAACAACCCAACGAACTGCATACTCTCGGCAGCAACCTGAACAGCCTGGGTAAAAAACACGTATCTACTATCCAGCTACTGCAAAAGCACACACAGGAACTTGAAGAATCCAACCGGTATAAATCCGAATTTCTGGCCAATGTCAGCCACGAACTGCGTACCCCTCTGAACTCGATTGTGCTGCTCTCAAAACTGCTGGCCAACAAAAAAGACCCGCAATTCACTGATGATAATAAATCCCAGGCCATCGTTATCTATTCTGCTGGCAGAGACCTGCGCATGCTAATCGACTCCATCCTCAATCTGGCAAAAGCCGAAGCTGGCGAACTGTCGGTAGATCCTCAGCCAATCCACTGCAGGCAACTGCTGCAGGAAATTGTCGACCTGTTGCAACCGCAGTTTTCTGACCAGCAACACAAATTTGAACTGGTGATTGATCCTCAGGCTCCGGACACACTGATCACTGACAGCAGCAAACTCAGACAGATTCTTCTAAATTTCCTCTCCAATGCAATCAAGTTCACCGAGCAGGGAAATATCCGCCTGGTCTATGCATTGAATACCGGCAATGACCAACAGACCCACCCGGTCGTCATCAGTGTCACTGACACAGGCGTAGGCATCCCTGAAGACAGGCATGATGACATTTTTGAGGCCTTCAAACAGGTTGATGGCACAACTCAGCGGCGCTACGGCGGTACCGGCCTTGGCCTGACCATCAGCAAGGAATTGGCGCAACTGCTGGGTGGCTATATCACCCTGGAGAGTGAAATCGGCAAAGGCTCAGTCTTTTCTGTGATATTACCGTTGGAAGCGCCCGTTTCCAGTAATACAGATCAAACAAAATTAAACGACACTGAAGACGTTTCCTTGCCCATTGCCAACTACCATGGCAAACGTATCCTGCTGGTTGATGATGATCTGCGTAACCTGTTGGCATTGACACCGATTCTTGAAAACTGGAATATCGAAGTTATCGCTGCAGGTGATGGCCAGGAAGCGCTAGATACACTCGCTGAAAATGCCGACCAGATAGATCTTGTTTTAATGGATCTAATGATGCCGGCCATGGACGGCTACGAAACCACACAGAAGATTCGGCGTGATGAAAGATTCACAACACTGCCCATTATCGCCATTAGCGCCAAAGCAGAAGATGCGGAATTGGCTACCCAGGAAAAAAGGCTACTCAATGATTTTATCCCCAAACCTGTAGACCCGGCCAAACTGAAATCGATTCTGGACCATTATCTGGTGAATGTATGAATAATCAAAAGTACACTGACTTCAAATTACTTATCGTCGATGATAATCAGAACAATCTTTTTACCTTACGAACCTTGATAAACACCTGTATGAAAACGGTAATCATTGAAGCTGCTTCGGGTCAGGAAGCCATCGATATCGCCCTTAAAACACCCGATATTGATCTGATTATTCTTGATATACAGATGCCTGAAATGGATGGTTTCCAGACAGCATCCATGCTCAAGATCCGCCAACGGACTAAAAATATTCCCATTATTTTCCTGACTGCTGCCTTCAAAACCGACGAATTTCAAAAACAGGGATATGCGGTTGGTGCGGTGGATTACCTGTGCAAACCGATTGATGATAACCAGCTCATCAACAAAATATGTACCTATTTCAAACTGATTGAAAAGGAACGCAACCTGAATCGTGAACTGGAAATAAAGGTTGCCGAACGCACTGAACAACTTCGCCACAACAACCAGTATCTGACCGGCGTTATAAAAAATATTGGCGAAGCTTTATTGATTCTTGAACCAACGGGTATAATAAAGTCCGTAAACCCTGCAACTTGTCGGATGCTGGATTACAATAAGGAAACACTGATTGGCATGCCCATTGGTGATGTTTTTGAAGAATCCGATCAGGAACAGGCAGATGCCTTTATGGGTACCTGGCTGGAGGCTCTTATCAGAACCGGCAGTTTGAGTAAGATAGACGCGCGTTTTATTACCAGCGACAATCGCCGGATTCCGATTCAATTTTCGAGAACGGCCATGACAGACGCTGCTGGAAATATTACCGATATCCTCTGCATTGCCAAAAATATGTCAGGCTATACCGATTTAACCGAAAAAGTGGAAAACCAGTAACTATGAACGACCAATCACACTCTCACCCGGATGATGCAGCCCTCACTGCAGATGCGCTCAAGGCAATGGGCCATCCGTTACGCTGGAAGATACTCTGTGTCCTCGGCGACAAGGAAATTACCGTTGGCGAACTCGCAAAAAGTGTCGGCACCACACAAAGCAATATGTCCCAACATCTTGATCAGTTACGCAGCAAACGGATTGTCGTTTCCCGCAAGGAAGCCAACCGAATCTATTACCGTGTTCGCAATGAAGCACTACTGGAACTGATCAGCAGTATGCGCTCCGTTTTATGCCATACAAACCTGAGTGACACGCCTCCTGCATAACCTGCAAGCGATAATGCTCTTTTTCAGAAACATAAAAAAAGGGGCTCAATATGAGCCCCCTTTTACTGCCTGATAAAAATTACTTGGCAGGTACAGCTTCTACAGAAACAGCTGCAGTCGGTGCAACTGGAGCAGTTGCCTGTGCTGCAGGTGCTACTGGAGCATAACCGTAAGGAGCAGGTGCATAACCGTAGTTTGTGTTGTTGTAACCGTAGCCGTTACCATTTCCGTGACCATTACCACGTGCAGCGCCATTAGCATTACCATTGAAACCAAAGCTGAAGCCGCCGTCTACGTTGCCATTACCGTTTGCAGCGCCGTTACCATAACCATTTGAATAACCGTTGCCATTTCCGTAACCGTTACCGTTACCATTAGTAGCGCCATTACCGTTTCCGTAACCGTTGCCATTTGCAGCACCGTTAGCATTACCACTGAAACCAAAGTTGAAACCGCCATCAACGTTACCGCTACCATTGCCTGCGCCATTGCCAAAACCATTACCATTACCATTTCCGTTATCGCCCCAACCCCAAAATGCACTGGCAGATGCAGAAACAACAGTTAAAGAAACAGCAGCAATAAGTGTAGATAATTTTTTCATGGTCTTTCTCCGTAAAATTAATAATAAAAAATCAAAACATAAATTCTGTAACAACAATTGCAGTATTACAGAATATACTTATATTCGCAAGTACTTTTTTACTATCGCCCCTTAATCTGAAAAACTCAATAAACTATACCTTTTCAAGCCATTATCTAATAATATTGGTGCCATACCTCTAAATATTGAATACTATATTTTTATTGCTTAATGTATTAATCCCGATTTAATCTGCTTTCCACCCAACATCACCTCGAAACGGAGAACGAAGCCTGGCGTGGGATCATATTCATTATCGTGACTAAAAATCAGTTGTGGCTGTAATTCCATGAATAACCAGTCACGCTTGAAACGTTGTCGATAACGCACACTGAACACAGATTGCGACAACCGATGCACCGGATGGGTAATAAATTCATTACTTAACTGATACTCCAGCGCCTTGCTGCTGCCCAACCGAAACACAACCCGCGGATTCAGATTAATGCGATAACCCGATTTTTCCTGACGCCAGCGCCCTTCCAGCGTATTACGAAAAAAAGCCCGGTCGGAAATAAAGCGTTCCTGATCAAAACGAGTAGTCGCCTGCCATCCCTTTTTTGAAAACCAGCGTAACTGCTGGGTAAAACGTGTTTGCCAGGTATCAAAATTTGACGTTCTTCGGTAACGAGGACCGACGAACACTTCCAGGCTATCCAGCTTGATCCCCGCAAGCAGACTCACATGTTTCTTGCGCGTCACATAGGGCGAAATCTGCACGCCAATATTCTGATCGCGATCTGATGCAGATACTGAATCTGTATCCACCTGTCCTGAATTTATTTGTTCATTATCCGTTCCACTGATAAATATATTGACTTCATTTTTCAGGTTCGGTAGATGGATATTCAGATTAACATTTAACTTTAAGCGGATTGATTCACCTTCAGTCAAAACCGTTGACTGTTTGATGCGCAAACGTGTCGTCGCTTCTTCGTCTATCGCGCGCTGATTATCAAAAAAAGAATCCAGCCATTGTGCAAAGCCATTCAAACCATAGGACACTTGTTTCTGCGCAGTATCCAGCACCACAGGTTTTGCAGGTACAAGATCAAAGTAGTCTTCATCCGACTCATCTATCAGACTTGCACTGGCGGCAGGAATAAGCGCAACGCTTAATACCAGCAACAGGACAATCGGTAACAACTTTTGCATATCAGGCATCTACCCATTCCATATCAATTTTTACTCTTCGCTGCCGATAGTAAAGCAATTCCCCCATACGCAAGGAGGCTTATATGCCTGTCTCGGACAAACCTCATCAGAAAGATGACCCAATGTATCAATTATTATTGTCCGGTTCGATTGCTGAGTTCAATGAACGTCGTGAGAAGGGGGAATCCTGCGACCTGAGGTCCAGTGACCTCAGAACCCGAAACCTCAAAGGGCTGGACGCAAAAGGGTTGGATCTTAGCGACTGTTATCTACGCCAGGCGGACTTGCGTGGTGTGGATTTCAGAGAAACAAACCTTGAAGGTGCCAGCATCAATTCTGCAAAAATATCCGGCGCATATTTTCCTGACAGTATCGGCGCTGAAGAAATCAGATTATCCTTGATGCATGGAACACGCTTAAGGCAAAAGAATATTTGATCACTTCTCAGAGTCATCCATTCTATCCAGTTCCCGCTCCATTTCTTCATCGGTGATTGGGCGCTCTTCCTCATCGTCTTCGTCCTCTTTATGGATAAAACGATCTGCCATGAAAACACCCACTTCAAACAGAAACCACATCGGTATCGCCAGCAAAGTCTGGGATATGATATCTGGTGGCGTCAAAAACATACCAATCACAAAAGCAGCCACTATTATATAAGGGCGTTTACTGCGTAACATCTGTGGCGTGGTGGCACCGGTCCAGACCAGAATAACCACGGCAATCGGAACTTCAAAGGCAAAGCCAAAGGCAAAAAACAACGTCAGCACAAAATCCAGGTAACGGCTGATATCTGTCATCACCGATACCCCTTCAGGGGCAGCATTGGTCAGAAATCCAAATACCAGGGGGAACACCACAAAATAGGCAAATGCCGCCCCCAAATAGAAAAGGAAAGTACTCGACGCCAGTAAAGGAACAACCTTGCGGCGCTCATGTTTATACAGGCCTGGTGCAATAAATGCCCAGGCCTGATAAAGAATAAACGGCATAGTGATAAAAATCGCCACCACCAGCGTCAGTTTAAATGGGGTAAAGAACGGCGATGCCACATCAATGGCTACCATAGAACTGTTTTCTGGCAGATGCGCCATCAACGGGCCTGCCAGTGCTGCAAACAACTTGTTGGCAAACGGTGTCATGCCAAGAAACAGCACAATGACTACAACAACAATGCGCAGTAAACGGTCTCGAAGTTCGATCAGGTGTGAGACAAATGGTAGCTCATCATCATGATCTGGTAGATCATTTTTATCCTGCGTCATGGATAAATAAACTCACTGGGAATCCGGTTTAATAGTATTCTTCTGATCTGTCGTATCGAAATCTGTTTCCAGTGCTTCTTTGGTCGCCTGTAATTCCTCACGTGTATTTTCCAGAATTTCATAGACCTCAGGCACTGCCGCCTGTTTGGTCAGGGTTTTCTTGAGTTCATCTGCCGCCAGTTCTCTGTCAATATCTGCCTTGACAGACTGCACCATGCGCCGTCCTTTACCCACCCACAAACCTACCGTGCGTGCCAGTTTAGGCAGGCGTTCCGGCCCAACCACTAGCAAAGCAACGACCATAATAATCATCAGTTCCCATAAACCGACGTCAAACATACTTTAACCTCCGGTCAGACTTTATCTTTTTCCTTCTGGCTAACTTCGCCTTCAATGACATTGCCACTGTCTTTGCTAACAGCAGGAGAATCTTCCTCTTCCTTAACCGCCTTGCGAAAACCCTTGATTGCTCCACCCAGGTCACCACCGACATTTTTCAATCGTTTGGCGCCAAACAGAACCAGAACAATCGCCAGAATAATCAATAACTGCCAAACACTCATACCCATATCTTTCTCCAATTACTTGTTGCGGGCGGCCTTTTCTTGCAGCCCGGACAAACCAAAACGGCGTTCCAGCTCATTCAGCACAGCATCCGGATGCAAACCCTGATCTGCCAGCAGTACCAATGTATGAAACCATAGATCGGCCATTTCATAGATTATCTGATCCGGATTGCCGTCTTTAGCGGCAATCACTGTTTCTGTCGCTTCTTCGCCAATTTTCTTCAAGATGGTATCCAGCCCTTTTGCATACAGGCTTGCCACATAAGAAGAATCTGCGGCGGCTGTCTTGCGCTGTTCCAGCACTGCTGCAAGTTTCTGCAATGTATCATTCGAACTCATTGATAGATCTCACTCGGATCCTTGAGCACCGGTTCGATTGCCACCCATTGATCACCATCAAGACGTTGATAAAAACAACTGCGCCTACCCGTATGACAGGCGATACCGCCTTTCTGTTCCACGCTGAGGATAATGACATCATTATCACAATCCAGCCGGATCTCGCGCACCTGCTGTTGATGGCCGGACTCTTCGCCCTTATGCCACAGTTTGCCACGTGAACGTGACCAGTAAACGGCATGTCCCTGTGCCGCAGTCAGTGCCAGAGCATCGCGGTTCATCCAGGCAAACATCAGTACCTTCCCATCCTCAGCATCCTGGGCTATCACTGGCACCAGACCATCATCTGTCCATTTAATTTCATCCAGCCAGTTAGTCGTCATGACAGCCGCATCTCAATGCCCCGTGATGCCATATGCTGCTTGGCTTCATCAATACTGTATTCAGCAAAATGAAAAATACTGGCGGCCAACACTGCATCAGCCTTGCCACTCAGAACACCCTCGGCCAGATGATCTAGCGTTCCCACCCCGCCGGAGGCAATCACGGGCACATCAACCGCTTCAGCAACTGCCCGTGTTAGCGCCAGATCAAAGCCGTTTTTGGTGCCATCGCGATCCATACTGGTCAGCAAGATTTCACCGGCACCAAGATCGACCATCCTGACAGCCCACTCTATCGCATCAATACCCGTTTCCTTACGACCACCGTGGGTAAAAATTTCCCAGCGGGGCGTATCGCCAGCAGTCACCTGTTTGGCATCAATCGCTACCACAATACATTGTGAGCCAAATTGTTCTGCCGCCTGCCTGACAAATTCGGGATTAAAAACCGCAGCAGTATTAATAGCCACCTTATCCGCGCCGGCATTCAGCAATCGACGGATATCAGCCGGTTCACGAATACCGCCACCGACCGTCAGGGGGATAAACACCTGTCCGGCCACTTCTTCGACAACATGCAGGATGGTGTCACGCTGATCAGAACTGGCGGTAATGTCGAGAAAAGTGAGTTCATCTGCACCTTCCTGATCATAACGACGCGCCACTTCAACGGGATCACCCGCATCACGAATATCGACAAACTTGACGCCCTTGACAACGCGCCCAGCATCGACATCCAGGCAGGGAATAATGCGCTTAGCAAGTGGCATAATTACTTCGACTCGACAATCTTTTGTGCCTCGACAAGATCAATTTTTCCTTCGTACAACGCACGACCAATGATAGCGCCGGTAATACCCACATCAGCAACTTTATTAAGGGCGCTGATGTCATCCAGGCTACTAATACCACCCGAGGCAATCACTGGAATGGCAACCTCGCTCGCCAGTTTGACTGTTGATTCAAGATTAACGCCCTGCATCATGCCATCGCGACTGATATCCGTAAAAATGATAGCTTCAACCCCGTCCCGCTCAAAATGCTGAGCCATATCAATGACATCGTGGTGAGATAATTTTGACCAACCATCAATCGCTACCTTGCCATCTTTCGCATCCAGACCAACAATAATGTGGCCGGGAAACTCCAGGCACAGGTCATTGATAAAATGCGGCGCACTGACTGCGCGGGTACCGATAATGGTGTACTTAACGCCAGCATCCAGATACAACTGCACCGTATCTTCATCACGAATACCGCCGCCAACCTGCACCGGCACATCCGGAAAGGCTTCGGCAATTCGATGCACAATATCGGCATTCACAGGCTTACCGGCAAACGCTCCATTCAAATCAACCAGGTGCAAACGCTTTGCTCCGGCATCAACCCATTTTTGTGCCATTTCCAACGGATCATCGGCAAAAATTGTTTCATCTTCCATACGCCCCTGACGAAGCCGTACACATTTTCCATCTTTCAGATCGATTGCTGGGATCAATAACATGCTAATAACCTTTATCCTTACTCACCGCTCCAGGCGGTAAAATTCTCAAGTAACTGCAAGCCGGCGTGCTGGCTCTTTTCCGGGTGAAACTGGACTGCAAACACATTCTCTCGTGCCAGCGCACAGGCAAACGACTGCCCGTATTCTGCCGTACCCACGACCAGATCTGCATCGTCAGGAACGGCGTAATAACTGTGAACAAAATAAAATCGGCTCGACTGCGGAATATCATGCCACAGTGCATGCGGCTGCTGCTGCACTTCGTTCCAACCCATATGGGGTACTTTTAAACGCTCATTCTGGTACAGCATATCATCCCTGAAGCGACGCACATGGCCATCAAAAATACCCAGACAGCGGGTGCCATTGTTCTCTTCGCTGTCTTCGAGCAAAGCCTGCATACCGACACAGATACCCAGTACCGGTTTGTTTTTAACCGCTTCAAGGACCACCTGATCAAGACCGGCATCCACCAACGCAGCCATACAATGTTCAATACCACCGACACCGGGAAATATAATCCGATCTGCCGTCAGAATAACTTCGGCATCAGCAGTAACACTCACATCAATCTGCGGCGCAACATGCTTGACCGCCTTGCCAATCGAATGCAGGTTACCCATACCGTAATCAATAATTGCTATCTTGCTCATGATGGTGCAGTCAGCTTACAGACTTCCCTTGGTAGATGGGAGCATACCGGACATACGTGAATCTGCCTCAATCGCCATGCGCAATGCACGCCCGAACGCCTTGAAAATCGTTTCCGCAATGTGGTGAGCATTGTTGCCACGCAGGCAGTCGATATGCAGAGTTGCTTTGGCGTGATTAACAAACCCCTGAAAAAACTCATGGAACAAATCGACATCAAACTCGCCAATACTTGCGCGCATAAACTCAACACCATATTCCAGCCCGGGACGCCCGGAGAAATCAATCACCACGCGCGACAATGCTTCATCCAGTGGCACATAAGCGTGGCCATATCTGCGGATACCTTTTTTATCGGACAAAGCCTGATCAAAAGCCTGCCCAAGAGTAATGCCAATGTCCTCTACAGTGTGGTGAGCATCAATGTGCAAATCGCCGTTGGCTTTAATATCCAGATCAATCAAACCATGACGTGCGACCTGATCCAGCATGTGGTCCAGAAATGGCACACCGGTTTCAAGTTTGGCTTCCCCACTACCGTCGAGATTGATCGAGACAGAGATCTGGGTTTCTAATGTATCCCGACTGACTTGTGACTTGCGTTGCATGCTTTTTTGCTCATTAATCTGGATTGCTCCATTCAGAAGTGAATCGTATCGAAAAAAGCCTGTTGATAGAACAGTTAATCTCAATTTACCCGGTATTTATACCCACTTAGTTAGCGGAGACTCGGAAAAACTGGCAGTCTGAGAGTAATATAACCATTTTCTGGGTCTGGAATGACGGGAGAGCCAACTGTGACTGTGACCAATGTTATAAATATCGCGCCGAAAGACGCCTGGGAATTGATGCAAACCAACCCCAAAGCCATTTTGATAGACGTACGCTCCGATATGGAGTTTCTGTTTGTCGGCCATCCCAAAGGCGCCATCCACATTGCCTGGATCGACTACCCAGACTGGACAATTAACCCGAATTTTACTGCAGAAACTCGCAAAACACTGCTCGGAGGCCTCAGCAGTGCTTCCAGCCTGCAAAGCGCACCCGTCATACTGATCTGTCGCAGTGGCAAGCGATCGGTTGAAGCTGGTAACCTGTTAATTAAAAACGGCTTTACCGAAGTTTATAATATATCTGGAGGTTTCGAGGGGGAACTCGATAAGCAACATCATCGCGGCAACATTAATGGCTGGCGACACGAAAACCTGCCCTGGGAACAATGTTAAGCGTTTTTAACCGGCAGAACTTCGCCCTCACTTTATAATACTGCTATACTTAGGACTTTATAATATTATAAAAGGCTGCTATCAATTTGATGTATAGCAAAGAACCCCAATATCTGGCCAGGCCCATGTCGGGAAGCCAGCACTACCAACCATAAGATTGGAGAGATTAATCATGTCAGATTCAATGTCACAAGCACAAATGGACGAATGGCTAAGCAAGAAGCTTGATGAAGTACTGCCTGGAAAAATACAGGAAATAGCCGATTCAACTACCCCTTCCATGTCAATTATCGCCACAAAAGGCACACTGGACTGGGCATACCCTCCTTTCATTCTGGCGTCAACATCTGCAGCCCTTGGCTGGGATACCAGCATCTTCTTCACTTTCTATGGCCTGCTACTGCTGAAAAAGGATCTGCCTTGTGAAGTTAGCCCTCTGGGCAACCCTGCCATGCCAATGAAAATGCCCTTCGGTCCGCAGTGGTTTCAGGATTTTGACTGGCCAATGCCAAACGTTTTAATGGCCAATGTCCCAGGTTTCGAAAAAGTAGCGACTGGCCTCATGAAGAAAACCTTCAAAAACAAGGGCGTAGCAACAATTGAAGAGTTACGTGGCCTGTGTCTTGAAGCAGATGTAAAAATGATTGCCTGCCAGATGACTGTGGATGTCTTTGGTTTCTCAACTGACGACTTTATCCCTGATGTCGCCGAATATGTTGGCGCAACCTACTTCCTGCCAATTGCCAAAGACTCTGATGTCTGTCTGTTTATCTAGACAACACCTCAGTAAATAACAGCAAAAAGTGCACTTCGGTGCGCTTTTTTTATGTCAACTTTCATCGCTTGTTGAATGGTGACAGCTGCGGTGACACAGGGGGCACGTTGTATCATTCGTCATGCATTTGGGTGCGGTTGCCGTTGTTATCGTAACCAATTTCTGGTGCTGCAGAACTTGATCTGTTAAAGAATCACGCACTTCGACTGATAGTGAAGGCGGCATGAATCCTGCGCATGTTGCAAACATTTCTTCATTGGATGAACCGCCACAGCCATTAAGTATAAGCAGTAGTAAAAATGATAGTAGTAAATATTTTTCATGTGAAGCAGGCTGGTTAAGGCAAAATATTGTCTTGAAAAGTTACCAATCTTTGGTAGTCTTGAATAATCAACATAATGAAAGGCAAGATAATGGCAAAAAACACCAGTATTTCTCTGGGCGATCACTTTGAAAATTTTGTCGTTCAACGGGTAAAATCCGGGCGCTTTGCATCGGCCAGTGATGCCGTGCGGGCAGGTTTGCGTTTGCTAGAACAGGAAGAAACTAAACTGGATTTATTACGCAAAACTTTGGCCAAGGCCGAAACTCAGCTTGACCAGGGACAGGGGATTGATGGCGAAACCTTCATGCATGAAATGATCGGTTAATGCCTCACTATTTTCTTTCACCGCAGGCACAGGAAAGCCTGAGGCAGATCAGCGTATACACCTTAGAGAATTACGGGGCTAAGCAAAAAACAAAATATTTAAAAATGTTACGCAGTAAGATGCGAATAGCAGCCAAAAATCCGGCAAAAGGCCGAGAACGTTCTGATGTTAAACAAGGCTATTACAGTATTCAGGCTGAAAAGCATCACATTTATTACCGGATCCGCAATACGCACATAGAAATACTCGATGTATTGCACCAGTCCATGGAGCCTAAACGGCATCTCTCTTTTCAACGCGGCTGATTTATTATTCACGCCTTCTTAAGCATTATGTCGGGATGAAAACTCTGATATTCTTTTTCAGAGTCCTCACAAGCCCATTTCGAATTAAAAAGATTACATGGATTTAGCTAATAAACGGCAATAACTTGTTCAGAATATTCATGAGCAATTAACTGGTCCTGACGTTTCCATTCGGCGACAGAATAATTCCAGGCATGGCGATAATTTCTTTGTAAATCAATACTATGTAAGCATGGTACATAGCTTGCTTATTGTATCAATTCGGCATCAACTCAGCATCACAGACAAGATTATCTCCGTGTGAAACAAATCACAGACACACCTGCATAGATCACGCAAACTGCCGCTAATGTGTGTTGGATATTAATCTTTTCGTTTATTGATCTAATTTGCTTCAACCAGGAACCTGATATGGACATATTAATCAAGGTACTCGCCTTCTCAATGATATTACTGGCCAGCCCGCTGTATGCTGAACCGGCGAGCTTTGACGACTCAGTACAGTCTCTGAAAAAACAGGCTATCTCACTCAACCGGGATCTTTTTAAACTCGAAGAAGAGCTACTGTTTCCATCCAACACTCAAATTTCCGTTTTTCTTTCCGTTGATGTTGGTTACTTCTTTGGGCTTGACGCCGTTACTCTGAAAATTGATAACAAACAGGTTGCCAGTCATCTTTATACCGAGAGTGAAAAAGATGCCCTGCAACGCGGTGGCGTACAACGACTACACTTGGGCAACCTGAAAACAGGCGAACATGAAATCGTTGCTGTTTTTACTGGCAAGGGTC
The DNA here is from genome assembly GCA_036480335.1 of Gammaproteobacteria bacterium. Taxonomy (GTDB): domain Bacteria; phylum Pseudomonadota; class Gammaproteobacteria; order DSM-19610; family DSM-19610; genus JAZGER01. The sequence continues at coordinate 26,260 of JAZGGH010000051.1, forward strand.
CAAACAATCGGGATTATAAACGAGCTACTACCGCCACCATAAAAAAGGGAGTTGGACCAAAATACCTTGAACTGAAAATCACAGACAAAAGCAGCAAGCAACAGCCGGAATTTATCGTTAAGGAATGGTAAGCCCTGTGAAGCTATCTCCAGTCATTCGATTACAAACAGCACTTCTCTTGCTGTTACTTTGCCTGGTGGAAACCGCATCATCCGAAACAGTGGAAATACAGGACCTGCATTATGGCGAAGTACTTTTTCATTTTTATCAGAAAGATTACTTCACTGCCCTGACACACTTACTGGCTGCACGCGATCGTGAACAATTACCCCACCACCAGCAGCAAGCTGAATTATTAACAGGCGGCATGGAGCTGTCTTACGGCATGAGCCGTGATGCTGAGCTACATTTCAAACAAACACTGGATCAAACAACAGACCAGGAAACCAGAAACCGTGTCTGGTATTACCTCGGCAAACTGGCATATCAGAAGGGGCAATATTCTCAAACAGAGGATTATCTATCTAAAGTCAATACATCTGTCATAGACAAAAATACTGCTGAGCGGCAATTGCTCCGGGCTAATACATTGATGCAACTTGGCAGGAACAAAGAAGCGGCGCAACAACTATCCACTGTTCACACACAACCGTTACAGGAATTTTTTCTGATCAATCGCGGTATTGCCGAACTGCGCGCTGGCAACGTGCAGCAGGGAAGACAAACCATCAGCAGTCTGAACACGCTGAAATTCCGTGACGAAAAGCTTAAAAGCTTACGTGACCGTGCAAACCTTGCGCTAGGTTTTCAGTTACTCAACAAACATGAAACCGATCAATCGATTGAGGCTCTGGACAATATCCGACTGAATGGGCCCTACTCTCAGGAAGCCTTGCTCGCTGTCGGCTGGGCACACCTCGAAGCGGGTCAGTATGCAGATGCTCTGACACCCTGGCTTGAACTCGGTAAACGTAACGGTTTCGATATTGCTGTTCAGGAAGCGCAACTGGCGATTCCCTATGCCCTGGAAATGATGGGCGATGCAGAACAGGCAATACAGTATTACTCCCAGGCCATTGCCTACTTTGAAAATGAAAGTACGTTACTGGATACTGCCATTGAAACACTGCAGCAACAGGGAATGGAAACACTGCTGGAAACGGGATCACAGGCCTCTATCACCAGCTGGTTAGACAACAGCACATTGCTTGCCAAAATGCCCGCGGAGGAATATCTGATAGACCTGCTGATCAGCCATCCTTTCCGCATCGCGCTGAACCAGTATAGAGACCTGGCTTTCCTAGATAACAAGCTGACACAGTGGCGCGATAACATCTCCCTGTTTTCCAATGTCATTGAAACCCGAAAAATCAACTATGACAACAAATCACCAGCGACTCGACAATTCCTCTCCAATGACCACGCCAATCAGTTAACGACCCTATACCAGTCACTGGAAACACGTTATCAGGCGCAACTACAAAGCAGAGATCCGTTAGCACTTGCATCACAGGCTGAACTCACTACATGGCAAACAATAGCCGCCATGGAAGAGCGTATAAAACAAATGCCGCCATCAGACAAACTTGTACAACATCGAGAACGCCTGACATGGCTAAAGGGCATTTTGTACTGGAAGATTCAGGATGACTACGCAGCACGTTTATGGTCAGTTAGAAAACTGTTAAATGTTATCAAAGTTGAACTGACCAAAGCAACTCAGAAACAACAGCAGGTTAGCAACAGTCTGGCATCATCAAACCCGTTTTTTACTGGCTACAATGAACGCATTGATGTATTAGCACAGCGCATCAAAACCCTGCAGCCAAAGGTCATCAAAGCTCGTCAACAGTCTGCTGACACACTCGCTCAATTAATGCTCAAACAGTTAAATCAGCGGCAGCTAAGACTCTCAGCCTATCTCAGCCAGATCCGCTATTCACTAGCCCGCAATCACGATCTTCTGGCGGCTAAACAGCCATGAAAAGATTTTTATTACCGATCAGCCTGTTGATGTCCGGTTGCTCATCTCTGGGTGGATCTCATCAACATGAACCACTGATCGGATCGCTGCAGAAACAAACGCCCGACAGCGTAACCAAAATACATTCCATCAATCACCGCAAAGCGGCTATACGTCAGTATGAAGCGTATCTTGCCAATAATCCTGATGATAAGTATGCGCCGGAAGCCATGCGTAGACTGGCCGATTTAACACTGGAAAATGAACAAATTGCAGATATACAGGGCAAGTCATCGTCTGACAAAACGCCATCAAAAGCTGCTGAGCTATACCAGACATTGCTGGATCAATATCCCGATTATAAAAACAGTGAAACAGTCGCTTACCAGTTAGCGCGAGCTTACGAACAACAAGGTGATGAAACTATCACATTCAAAGCGTTAACGGAGTATGCGCAGCAATACCCTGAAGCCAGCAATATCACCGAAATCCAGTTCCGTCGCGGCGAGCACCTCTTTTCTATGGGTGAGTATGAAGATGCCGAACAAGCCTATATGGCCGCTGTTAATAAAGGCGATCAATCGGATTTCTTTCTACCTTCTTTATACAAGGCAGGCTGGTCTCAATTCAAACAGAATACCATTGAAACCTCTCTATCAACCTTCATGCGGGTTCTCGACAACACCATAGCCGAGCATAATAGTGCCAATCTACCAACCAATATCAGCAAAGCAGAACAGGGGCGCCTGCAAGATACACTGCGAGCCATCGGGCTGGGGTTTTCCTATCTGGGTAATGCTGATGCGATTGATAGCTATTTCACGAAAAATGGCCACAAAACCTATGAACCGCTGTTGTATGCAAGTCTTGCCGACCTGCATTTCAAAAAACAGCGTTTCACTGATGCCGCAGAAACCTGGCGCCGCTTCTCTACCACACACCCGGACCACCCTGAGGCTCCACTTTTTCAGGCTCATGTCATTGACGTTTATACCCACGCCGGATTCAACGACCGCGCACTGATTGAAAAACAGACATTTGTTAATACCTACCTGCCTGGTAGCCCTTACTGGGAAAAATATGATATCCATCAGTCAGTGGAAATAATCAGCAAAACTGAAAATTGGTTGAATGACATTACCATCCACTATCATGCTATCGCGGATGCGGACAAAACCCCTGCCGCTTATGCCACGGCCAGCGAATGGTACACAACCTATCTTAGCGGTTTTCCTGATAGTGATAAAACACCGGCGATCAATTTCCTGTTTGCCGAACTGTTACTCGACGCAAACCAACTGCAACAGGCGATCACAGAATTTGAACGTACTGCTTATGAATATAGCCAGCATCCCAAATCTGCTGAATCGGGATATGCTGCTCTGCTCGCCTATACTGAACTTGAAAAAACCTTTCCGGCAGAACAACAAAAAGAACAAAAAACAGACTGGCATCGTAAAGGCATAGACAGCGCCATCCGCTTTTCAGATAATTTCCCAAATCATCCACAGGCTCTCACAGTCAGACTGCGCGCTGCTGAACAACTATTTGCATTAAAGGATTTTACTGCGACTATCAAAACGGCACAGACGCTGGTTGATATGGATACCATTTCGCCTGTCATTGCACTCCCTGCCTGGAAAATATCCGCTAACGCCTGGTACGAAACATCTGACTTTGTACAGGCTGAAATGGCCTACAACCAGGTGCTTGCTTTACTCCCAGCAGAAGATACAGAACGTACCTCTATACAGACAAGGCTGGCTGCATCCATTTACAAACAGGGCGAGATGGCCCGCCAGTCAGGCGACCTGCCCGAAGCGATCAAACACTTTACCCGCGTCACTCAGGTAATGCCCGGCTCAACCATTGCTGCAACAGCGGGTTATGATACTGCCGCCGCATATATTACTCTGCAGCAGATTCCTCAGGCTATTAAAACCCTTGAAGCATGGCGACAAAGCTATCCGAATCACAAACTGAATATAGATGCTTCGCGCAAACTCGCTGTACTGTACAGAAATAACAAACAACCGTTACTCGCTGCCACTGCCTATGAACGTCTCGCTTTGCAAGGCACAGACCCTCAGCAACAACGAGAAGCCGGCTGGATGGCCGCCAGCCTGTTTCTTGAAGCCGGAGATACAGTTGCCGCAAGCCGCAGTTTTACTGCCTACGTCCAACAGCATCCCGTACCGCAGGAGCAGGCTATGGAAGCGCGTGCAAAACTGGTTGATATCTACACAAGCACCGCCAATGCCCAACAACTGAATTACTGGCAACATCAAATAATCGCCGCCTACGATGCATCAACAAGTAAAACAGATAGAGGCAGATACCTGGCTGCACATGCCCAACTGACTCTTGCGGAACCTCTATTAGCGGCCTATTCAAACGTCGCGCTGGTCGAACCCCTGCAACAAAATCTGCTCCTGAAAAAGAAATATCTGACGCAGGCCATTGACGCCTATAGCAAGGCAGTAAATTATCACATTGCCGATGTCAGCACTGAATCTACTTATCAAACAGGCCATTTGTATGCCGATTTCAGTGACTCGCTGATGAAATCACAACGACCTGCAAGCCTCTCGGCCGAAGAACTCGAACAATACGATATCCTGCTCGAAGAACAAGCCTTCCCAATAGAAGAACAGGCAATTGAAATTCACGAATCCAATGTCAGTAACATTGCTGATGATCATTACGATGAATGGACCAGGAAGAGCCTTACAGAACTGGCCAGATTACTGCCGGCACGTTACAAAAAAATTGAACGAAGTGAAACATATGTCAACCCGTAAACAGTTTCACCATCGCCTGTTAGCCATCATCATTCTATTGATTACAGCCTGTACACACCAACCGATCACTCCAACTACAGCAGCCAAATCAGACAACCCGCAACTGGCTCGCGTAAAAACCATCATGATGAATGCAAAGTATACGCAGGCAGTACCACTTCTGCAGCGTCTGCTAAAACAGTCGCCACAAAACCCTGTTTACCTGACCAACCTTGCCATCGCCTACAGACAGTTACAGCAGGACGATAAAGCCGCTGAATCATTACAGCAAGCGCTCGACATACAACCACACCCGGCCGCCGCCGATAATCTCTCAGGTATTTTGCATCGGCAAGGCGGCAAATTTAAACAGGCAAAGGCTGCCTATGAATCTGCGCTGGCGACAAATCCCGACTATGCACTCGCCCACCTGAACCTCGGCATTCTCTACGATATTTATTTACAGAAACTGCCTCAGGCTGAAAAACACTATCAACGTTATCAAGCCATCACCGGCAATTCAGACAAACAGGTTAGCGGCTGGTTAATTGATCTGCAGCGACGCCGCGGCAACTAACTGGCTGCACAGTAACGAAGGAATACATATGTTACATAAACTAAAAAGCTTCCACCCAACTGCCATTCTGGTAGCCGTATTGTTATTCAATCCGCTAACGATAGCGCTGGCCGAGGATGATGATTCCATTGCCATTGTTGGAAACAATGAATTACCTGCGTCCCAGTTCATCATCCCGTGGAAAAATCCGGATTCCCCAAAACCGACAGGCCGACCTGTAAACAGTCTCATCAATCGCTCGCTGGAACCTCTCGACCCAGATATTTTCGATAGAAAAATGACGTTTTATAACCGAGCTCACAAATCTGACTAAAGAAAACAGGCAGGACAAACGCAAACCTAACAGCAATCAAACTGGAGTTTATGAGATGAATAGCTATTCGACAATTGTCCAATTTTTTCAGGCAGGTGGCCTGTTTATGTACCCCATCGTCATTGTTCTGGCGCTTGGTATCGCCATCGCCATTGAGCGCTATTTTTATCTAAGTGCGGCGAAAGTCTCCAACAAACGTCTCTGGAAAAAGGTCATGCCTGCCATTTCCAGAGGGAATCTTGAGGATGCCCTTGATATTACAGATCGCTCCAAATCTGGTCTTGGCCGTATTTTACGTTATGGTATCACTCGTTCAAAGGCAGCACGCCGTCGCACAGATGTCGAAATCGCCATGGAGGAAGGATTGATGGAAACGGTGCCTCATCTGGAAAAACGCACTCACTACCTTGCAACCTTCGCCAATATAGCGACTTTGCTAGGCCTGCTAGGCACCATCATCGGACTTATCCAGGCGTTTACTGCGGTCGCCAACGCCAATCCTGCTGATAAGGCCGACATGCTGTCTGCCAGTATTTCGGTGGCTATGAACACCACCGCATTCGGATTGATGGCTGCAATACCCTTGCTGCTGATCTATACCATTTTGCAAACCAAAACCACTGAGCTTGTCGACAGCCTGGAAATGGCTTCTGTAAAATTCCTCAACATCATTACTGAACAGAAAGAACAGGTCGGCCGTTCATGAGAAAAAACTGGCGTAGACAGCGCAATACCCAGGCACCTGAATTGAACATCACGGCCTTCATGAACCTGATGGTTATTCTGGTACCCTTTCTGTTGCTGACCGCCGTATTTTCCAAAATCACCGTACTTGATCTGGAAATTCCCGCCAGCCAGGAATCTGATAGCAGCCAGAAACCGTCTGAGCTTGATCTGCAGGTATTTGTCTACGCCAGTAAACTCCAGTTTGGTAATCGGCAATCTGGTGAATTTCAGACTCTGGAAACCAGTGATCGTGAGTCAGGTATACAGGCGCTTGGTAGCTATCTGTTAGATATAAAAAAACGCCATCCAGAGAAAAAAGATATCACCCTGTTACTCGCTGCAGATATTCCTTACAGCCGGGTCATCGCTGTGATGGATAGTGTGCGCAGCAGCTATTCAGAAACCACCCAGACATTCACAGAATTATTTCCTGCCATTTCAATCGGTGATGCACCCCAACAAACCGAGACCTTGCCATGAAGATGTCTAAACGCGCAAAGCGCATGCAACGACACCATCAGCGCAACAGCAGGGTACCTGGCCTGAATCTGGTCTCATTGATGGATATTTTCACTATACTGGTGTTCTTTCTGCTGGTTAATTCATCAGATGGTCAAGTCCTGCCAACCAGTAAAAATGTCAAACTGCCTGAATCTCTGGCAGAGGTACCACCACGTTATAATCTTGTTGTCACCATCTCAAACAACAATGTCATCATTGATGGCAAATCGATAGCGTCCATCTCGGACGACAGCAACAACATAATCGAAGGTCTGACTGCGCAACTGCAATCTCATCTGCAAAAACTGACACCCGATCAACATAACCCATCGGCTGTGCAAGAAGTCACCATCATGGGCGATAGGAATTTACCCTACCGGACACTTAAACAGGTCATGACCTCCTGTACAGCAGCCGGCTTTGAACGCATATCCTTTGCTGTATTGCAGAAATCGCCGGGGAGTCAGTCGCAGTGAATATGAATCATTCGACAGCCTTGCCCTGGTCAGTATTCGAAGAGGATGAAAAACGCTTTCGTAAAATACTCGCGATAACGCTTGGATTGGTCGTGGTTGGCGGGCTGATTATGCCCTTTCTGCCAATTTTTACAAAACCGGTTGAAAAAATACCTCAATTACCGCCACCTGTGGCGCGATTAATTTATGAAAAACCGGTCACTGTTATCCCTATGCCTGAAGAAATCACGCCAGTCATAGAAGCTGCTGTTGCTGAACCGACTGTTGAGCCAACTATTGAACCGGCACCTGAAGCCGTTGTAAAACCTGTTCCGGAAATCGTTACAGAACCTGAAACAGTTACAAAACCAAAGCCCGAAGCAAAAGTTACAAAGCAGCCCAAAGCCGTTAAACCAAAGGCCAAAAAGCGCGTAGCTATCAAAAAGAAACAACCGCCCAGAGCAACGACTATCAGTAAAACTGAGCAGGCCAGAAAAAAAGCCAGATCGGTCGGGCTACTTGCGATGAGTGATTCACTTTCCAATCTGCGCCAAAACAATAATATTAAAACGCTAACATCGCGTTCTTCACTCACAAAAGCAGGGGCAACAGCAACTGCAACAACTGCGGTAGCCACTGGCCAGCTGGATAACAGCAAAAGTCAGGGTATTGATGATTTTTCACCGGAAACGCAACAATCACAAACTCAACTGGCTGCCAGAAAGCGCTCCCGTGTAAAAAACAGCCTCGCCAAACAGGCTGCAACAGTGGCAAAAAAACAGCGTAAATCACATACAGGTGGCCGCAGCGATATTACCCGCACCTTCGATAAGAACAAACGCATTCTGAATAATATCTACAACAGGGCTTTGCGTAAGAATCCAGCTTTGCAGGGAAAATTTGTCATTCGACTGACAATTTCGCCATCTGGCAATGTGACCGATATCAAACTGGTATCCAGCGAACTGGATGATCCAGCATTGGAAAGAAAATTATTACAGCGGATAAAGATGTATAAATTTGGCGCTATGAATGTTAGCGAAACAACGAAAACGTTTTCTATAGATTTCTTTCCTGGCTAACGCAATTGACATGGGTATCCAGTAGCAGTTTCATGCTTGCAGTGTCACTGCTCTTGGTCACCGTCATATCCTCTATGTATCTATATTGTCACTACCACCCTGCAAAACAGGGTGGTCTGTTTCAAGCTAGTCAGTTATAGCGATAGTGCTTTTTCAATCCAGGACTCTACTGTGCTTTCATCTGGCAAAGCATGTTTGGTTATCTTGTTAGCCTTGTTGGCAGTACGCATTCGACTGACCATATCCATCGCATTCACCTGTTTCAGATCACTGATAGAATACACACCGGCGGCTTCCAGCAACTCAGAATACTGGGAACCGACACCCGGGACCTGCATTAAATCTGCCATCGAAACCCAACGATCAATTTCAGTCAAATCTATGTTGTCAAGGCCAAGCTGGTCATAAATAGCCTGCTTATGCGCGACCGTTTCTGCTGATCTCAACAAGTCACCAACGGTAGCAATACCCTGCCCCCGCAAACGTTTGCCAATGGCAGGGCCAATCCCTTCAATTTCCTCTATATCATATTCATCGACCGGCGCTAGATCAGAGCTAACAGTGTCGACGACTTCCGTTGACCTGCTGGCCGCTACTGCCGTAGCTGCTGTAGCGATACCAGCCGCACCTGCAACTGCACCTGTTACAACATTTGCAGCCGAAGCCGAGGAACCTGCCGCACCAGCACCCGTTACAGTATTTACAGCCGAGGAACCTGCCACTCCAGCACCCGCTAAAGTGTTAACCCCAACGGAACCACCGATGCCATCATCTATTGTTCCTCCGGCGCGGCTCGACGATGATTCCAGAAAGCGGATTCTTTCATCGCATTCTGAGCGTAATTTTGCTTCCAGTGATTTACATCCCATGCCTCTCAATAACCAGCCAAGAATGAAACCGATGGCTGCAGCCAGCAATAAACAAATAAGTATTTGTGAAATCAGATAACTCATATTTAGTTTCCTTTAACAGTAAATTCAATGCGACGATTCTGTGCCCTGCCTGCTTCCGTGCTGTTGTCTGCAACAGGCTGCTCTTCACCATAACCAATTGCAATCAATCTGTCAGCACGCACATTCTGGCCAATCAGGTATTCAAGTACAGCTTCTGCACGCTTCTGACTGAGCTTCTGGTTATAACTTTCGCTGCCCTTTGAATCGGTATATCCAGCAATCTCTATATGCGTATCCGGACAACTACTGGCAATGTTTGCCAGGGAGTCTAGCAGTTGATGACTTTGCTGGCTTACGCCTGCCTTGTCCGTATTAAAACGGATAGTCTGGCTGCCAAGTATCTCATTAAAGCGAGACTGACAATCAGCGACAACTTCTGCAGTCACCTCTGCTACATCTGAGGCAGCCTGCTCTACAACAGGTTCTGTCACCAAAGGCTCAAATTGTTCCACATCAATCACATAGCTGGCTGTAAACTGACCATTAAGTGCTTTATCCATTGCCTGGCGCACATACTCGCCCGAAGTTTGGCTATCAACCATCCCTTCCAGACTGATCCGGTCATCTTCAATCATTACCTTTCCGGTGGAAAACTCGCCCAGCTGTGATAGAGAAACTAACGCGGTATCCTTCCAGCCTGCCAGCATCGGTGACGGGCTGACAATAAGTTCGTCGACGATTTCAGCAGAGCGGAAATTGCTGCTGGCAAAATCCACTAATTCTTTTTTCGTTGCCTCATCCGGAACAGAACCGGACAAAACCAGCTTTCTGTCCATGAAAGAAAATTGGGTGCTTAGCCCTGTCGCCACAGCCGCCGATAAATTTCCAGTTGGGGCTGATTCACCGAGCAACGCTTCCCCGGCCAATGTCATCTGGTTATCAACCTGGCTGACACCATAAACCCCCTGCGCAACCTGTGTCGCCATATTCCTGTCTGCTTCTGAAGGCGCAACACCTTGCAAAATAATATTCCTGCCATCTGCGCTCACATTCGACCATTCAATGCCTTCGGCAGACAAATTGGCTAGTGTTCGTTCGGCAATATCCGCCTCAATCTTTGGCGCATGATCACGGGTACAGAAATACAGCAACAAGGCAAGAGCAATCAAACCAATCAGCAAGAGCAAACGACGCATAAAAATCACCTTAAATACAAGTTGTAGTTAATTACCTGATCAAAACCCACCATGGGCCATTAATCGATTCTCGCAATATACAGAAAGCCTATCTGGAAAGGTACTCCAGAACAATGCCGGTAAAGACAATCAAACCGAACCAGTTGTTATTCAGAAAAGCCTGTAGACAAAAAGCAGGCTCCCGGTCACGGATCAGGAACTGTTGATAAACAAACAGGCCGCTGGCTAGTAATAGACTCAGGTAGTAATAACTCTGGAAGCCAGCAGTATGTCCGACAAAGGCCAGTGAAACAATCAGTAGAACCTGCACCAGACTGATCACGAACAGATCTGACTGCCCGAACAGTATCGCAGTTGACTTGACACCAATTTTCAAATCTTCTTCGCGGTCAGCCATTGCATACATGGTATCGTAGACAACCGCCCATAAAACGGTTGCCACAAAAATTAACCATGCGATTTTAGGAATCTCGCCTGTCTGCGCAGCAAACGTCATAGGCACGGCCCAACCAAATGCTGCACCGAGAAACACCTGGGGCAAATGGGTATAGCGTTTCATAAAAGGGTACAACGCTGCCAGTAAAGCGCCACCAAAAGATAGCAGAATGGTCAACTGATTCAAGGTCAGTACTAACGCAAAGGCCAGCAAACACAACAGAGCAAACAGGATCAAGGCGCTACGTGGTCTAATTTCACCGCTAGCGATGGGACGATGACGTGTTCTCCTGATATGCGGATCAATATGTCTGTCGGCATAATCATTGATGACACAACCTGCAGAACGCATCAGTACGACACCCGCTACGAAAACCAACAACACTTTCACATCTGGCGAACCTTCGCTGGCGATCCATAACGCCCACAGCATAGGCCAGAGCAGTAGCAAAATACCAATAGGCTTGTGCAACCGCATAAGGTAAAAATAGTTTAATAATTTTTTATTCATCAGGGTAATCGTAAAAAAAATTCACTGACCAGCAGGGGTTTGTCGCTCAGAAAAAACACGGATCGCCTGCCCCAAACCGTCTGCGGTTTTTTACGCAGGCCGCTCACCGCTCGCTGATAGATATCATTACCGGCAGTTAAGCGGCTGATTTCAACAGCGCCTCGATGCATGGAGGGATCGGTAAATAAATAGGCGCCAAGCGGTCTGTTTCCCAGAAAAGCCAGACGCCGTTCGCGTCCGCTCAAGGTTCGCACCGGAATAACTGTGCGCGCAAACACGGTCGGCCGGGTGCCACACATTAATAATACTTCCCGAACCATCGCCCTTTCACCATGTTGAATGCCTAACGCCCTGGATTCATGCAGGGCAGGATTCCCCCAGCCCTGATCAACTACTTGTACCGAGAACGGCTCCTTACAACAGCCACGCAGCCGATCTGTCAGGGAAGATCGATCTCTTAGCCAGCCAGATAATGCAACAGGTATTTGAGCATAAAAATAGCATGCCTCCGGCAACCATCGGGCCGCGCGGCGAGTATTCAATATCGCTGTTTCAGTCGCATTCATCAATGCAATTATCGCACAAATCGTCACTAAAAGGCCTACGTGTCAGATGACTAAACCTGACTGTAACGATCAGCACTGCCCAGCCAGCGTTGAATCAGGGGTCGGATATGTTCGGGAAACTCTGCATATAAACGATCAGCTATTGTCTCTACCTGATCCAGCATCTCAGCATCACGCAGCAGGTCTGCAATACGGAACTGCATCTCACCGGTCTGACGAGTGCCTAACACTTCCCCGGGGCCTCGTAATGCCAGATCCTCACGCGCTACCTCAAAGCCATCATTAGTACTGCGCATCACATGTAGTCGCTTGCGGGCTACTTTTGACAACGGCGGCTGATACATCAAAACGCAATGGCTCTGCGCCTGACCACGACCAACACGGCCGCGCAACTGGTGCAATTGCGCCAGACCGAGTCGTTCAGCATTTTCAATAATCATCAGGCTGGCATTCGGCACATCAACGCCAACTTCAATCACCGTTGTCGCCACTAGCAGATCGATACCTGCCGACTTGAATTCCGCCATGATGGTGGTTTTCTCCTGAGCCTTCATGCGCCCATGTAGCAGTGCTACTTTCAGATCAGGTAGCAAGCCGGTCAGTAAAATCGCTACCTCTTCAGCAGCCTGACATTGCAAAATATCAGATTGCTCAATCAACGGGCAAACCCAGTATGCCTGTTGTCCCTGTTGACAGGCCTGCTGCACCCGCTGGATAACATCATCACGACGACTTTCGGCAATAGCAACCGTGCGCACCGGGCTACGGCCTGGTGGCAGCTCGTCAATCACCGAGATATCCAGATCTGCATAAAAGGTCATCGCCAGGGTGCGGGGAATCGGTGTTGCAGTCATAATTAACTGGTGGGGCTCACTGCCAGCCTGCAATCCCTTATTTCGCAACGACAGGCGTTGATGCACACCAAAGCGGTGCTGCTCATCAATAATCACAAGCCCGAGCTGGCTAAACTCAACCCCATCCTGAAACAGGGCATGCGTGCCAATGATTATTTCTATGCTGCCTTCAGCAAGTGCAGCAAGGCTCTCTGCCCGCAGCTTGCCCTTACTCTTGCCGGATAACCAGCCAACAGTCATTCCCAGCGGCTCCAGCCAACTGCGAAAATTCGCCAAGTGTTGTTCAGCCAGCAATTCTGTGGGTGCCATAATCGCCACCTGGTAACCCTGCGCAATCACTCTTACAGCCGCCGTCGCGGCGACAACTGTTTTTCCCGAACCAACATCACCCTGCACCAAACGCATCATCGGATAGGTTTGCTGCAAATCTGTGGCAATTTCACCATTTACCCGCTCCTGCGCAGCAGTCAACGAGAAGGGTAGAGACTTGAGAAACTGTAGGCACATTGGACAATTTTTCTGCATTGGCGGCGCCCTGTTTTCCTGGGCACGCTGCTTAACATCACGCAAACTCAGGTGATGTGATAACAGCTCTTCAAAAGCCAGACGCTGCTGCGCCGGATGCTGTCCCTGCTCCAGTATCAACAGGTCTTCACCTGCGGGTGGGCAATGCACATAGCGAATCGCATCCGCTAATTCGGGGAAAGGCCATTGCGAAAGCAGGGCGGGTGGCAACCATTCCGGCAGACCATGCTGATCCAGCATTTCCAGCACCTGCCTGGCCATACGTCGCAGCTGCAGTTGACCAACGCCTTCAGTCGCGGGATACACGGGTGTCAGCCGATCTTCCAGTTTTACATTCACGGAATCCAGCGCCTGGTATTCCGGGTGCACCATTTCAAAAGCATGGCTACCGAAACGCACCTCACCAAAAAATCGGTAACGCTTACCTCTGGCAAATCCGGCCTGCTGTTGTTTGCTGAAATGAAACAAACGAATAGTCATCGCGCCAGTGCCATCACTGACACGCACTAACAAACTGCGCCGCCGACCAAACTGAATATCGGCCAGTTCAACTGCTGCATCAATAACAGCCTGCATGCCAGGGCGCAGACTGCCAATAGGTGTTACCTGGGTGCGATCTTCGTAACGCCTGGGCAGGTGGAACAATATATCCTGCAGCGTATGGATATCGATGGCGGCAAGCCGTTCGGCTACGCGCGGACCAACACCCTTTAGCGCAGTGACCGATTTATCAATCGTTACCACCCAGTGAACCTCTGATTAAATCTGGACGAAACAGGTTGCGTCTGAAATGTTCAGATTCGCAACACGGAAGCGGGATATTTCAGACGTGAGATGTGAGTTCATAAATTAATCAGGGCTTCGCTAGATACATCACCGCATCCATCTCGACACCGGCATCCTTCGGCAAGGCAGCAACCCCAATAGCAGCGCGTGCGGGATAGGGTTCGGTAAAATATTCGGCCATAATTTCATTCACTCTGGGAAAATGGTCAAGATCGATCAGAAAAATATTCAGCTTCACAATATCGGCCAGTGTTCCGCCTGCGGCTTCCGCCACTGCCGTCAGGTTATCAAATACCTGCTGAATTTGAGCACCGATATCGCCAGCAACCATTTCCATGGTTGCTGGTATCAGCGGAATCTGACCTGACAGATACACGGTATTCTCCACTCTGATCGCCTGAGAATAGGTACCGATTGCCGCAGGTGCCTCGTCAGTACTGATAATCTGTTTCTGCATATCCTTTCCTGCTATATCCGCTTTAAAGAAGCGCATAGTCTACACAGTGTGCGGATGAAAATTAACTGGATTCAGCTGCAACTACTGTTTTGTTCGAATCACCCTGATAACCGATGGTATGTGATTAATGCCGCGTATAACACGCGCCAGGTGAGTCCTGCTAGTCACTGCAACGGTGAAATTCATCCGCGAATCCAGGCCAACACGTTCGTCGATCGATACATTCTCTATATTCGCGTCTTCTCTGGAAATTGCCGTGGCGATGGAGGCCAGCATACCGCGTCGATTCGACACATCTACCTGCAATTCAACGGGAAACTCCCGATCAAGATCGGATGCCCATGCCACGTCAATCCATTTATCCGGCCGATCGTGAATTTCGCTCAGATTCTTGCAACCCTCGCGATGAATCACCAGACCACGACCCGCACTGATAAAACCAACAATGGCATCATTCGGTATTGGCCAGCAACAGCGGGCAAAATGCACCACCATACCTTCGGTGCCACGAATAACCAGAGGAGAACGATCACTGCCTGTTGCTTGCTCCGAAACATCGGACTGCACTGGCACCAGGCGTCTGGCAACCAATGTTGCCATGCGTTTCCCCAGACCAATATCTGCATATAACTGGTAGGGTGATTCAAAGCCACATTCTTCCAGTAACTGCTGCAATGGCTGCACATCAACATCCTTGAGTGTTATTGAATGCGTATGCAAAGCACGATCGAGCATACGTTCGCCCAGACTGATCGCTTCATCCTGTTGCAGGTTTTTCAGATAATGGCGGATATTTGTTCGTGCCTTGGCAGTTGAGACAAAATTCAACCAGGCAGGGTTCGGGTGTGCGCCATTGGCAGTAATGATTTCTACTGTCTGTCCATTCAACAGGCTGGTGCGTAATGGCGCCAGCCGCCGATCGACTTTCGCTGCAATACAGGTATTGCCAATGTCGGTATGTACCGCATAAGCAAAATCGACAACCGTCGCATTGCGTGGCAATTCAAGAATTTTGCCCGCAGGCGTGAACACATAGACCTCATCGGGAAACAGATCTATCTTGACGCTCTCCAGAAACTCCTGCGAATCGCCCGCAGTTTGCTGAATCTCCAGCAATTGCCGCAGCCATTCTCGCGCCCGCATTTCTGACTTGTTATGTCCACTCTCTCCATGCTTGTAAGACCAGTGCGCCGCAATGCCGGATTCAGCAACACGATTCATATCCAGCGTACGAATCTGCACCTCAATGGGCACACCGTAAGGCCCGAATAACACAGTATGTAGGGATTGATAACCATTGGATTTCGGGATGGCAATATAGTCCTTGAATTTTCCCGGCACCGGTTTATACAGGTTATGCATCGCGCCCAATACCCGGTAACAAGTATCTACATTATCAACAATGATACGAAAGGCATAAACATCATAGACTTCAGAAAACGATCCAACCCGATCACGAATTTTCTTATACAGGCTGTAAAGGTGTTTTTCCCGACTCAACAGACGAAAAGTAAAAGACTCCTGTTCAAGCCGACTGGTTAAATTACTTTCGATTTTCTGCAACACCGTCTTGCGATTGCCACGAAGCTTGTTGATCGCTTTCTTCAGAACACGATATCGCAACGGGTAATAGGCGACAAAACCGAGCTCTTCCAGCTCAAGGCGAATCTTGTTCATGCCAAGACGATTTGCTATCGGCGCGTAGATATCAAGCGTTTCGCGCGCAATGCGTCGTTGTTTCTCGGCAGGCATTACACCCAGCGTACGCATATTATGTAGCCGGTCTGCCAGCTTCACCATAATGACGCGGATATCTTTGACCATTGCCAGCATCATTTTGCAGAAATTTTCCGCCTGTGCCTCAGCCCGGCTTTCAAATTTTATCTGTGTCAGCTTACTGACACCATCCACCAGTCCCGCAATATCTTCACCAAACTGCTCTTTGATGGTATCCAGTGATACCAGCGTATCTTCAACCACATCATGCAAAATGGCCGCAATCAGACTCGCAGCATCCATATGCATATTGCCAAGGATGCGAGCAACTTCAACTGGGTGATAAATATAGGGTTCGCCAGATTTTCGCTTCTGGCCTTCATGTGCCTCGGCGCTGAAGAGATAGGCTCGATAAACTTCGCGCACCTGGGTATCAGGCAGATATAACTCAAGCAGCGCACACAGGTCACTGATTAAAAAACGTTCCTGCGAAGGGAGGGGTTCTGAAGAATTCTGCGCCATGCCTGTTGCTGGTTATTACTGATTAAGTTACAACCATCATAGGCTAAAGCCGATTTCTGTCAACAAGTGTCTATCAACGGAAACTCTATAATTTAAAGAGCGGCAAGATTTAACAGGTTGTTGAAAAAGTCTCAGGCGAGCGCAAGACAAGGCAAAAATCGGCGAAAAATCGCAGTGTACACGCAGTACATGAGCCTTTTGAGCCGATTTTTAACGCAGGATTGTGCCGCATGAGGGTTTTTCAACAGCCTGTTAAGAAATAACAGGAGTATTGATACTGCAAGGAATTCGTGGTCCGCTACGCTTTACCCACCCTACGATATGGGCAGAATCAGGCGAAACGGCGATGGAATGCCTTAAGAGTGATCAGCCTTTTTCAGCCGGAGGCTGCGCAACAGGTGCGTCGGTTTCAGTCATTTCTGCCTGAATCGCCTCTGCGTTGGTCAGCTCCATAGCAGCAACTTCTTCCGGGGTTGGCTCATTCAGAATGGCTGGTGTAATAAAATTTTCTTCAATTTCACGCAGGGCAACAACGGTAGGCTTATCATTTTCCCAATCCACAAAGGGCTCTACACCATTTGCCAGCTGGCGCGCCCGCTTTGAAGCCACCATCACAAGATGAAAGCGGTTATCTACTTTATCGAGACAATCTTCTACTGTAATTCTGGCCATGATTTTTCTCTTATTCCGGAAAATAATTTATGAATAGAACAAGCAATAATATGCGATTTTCGTGCTGAAATCCAGCCTGCTATGCCTGTGTGTACTTATCAATCTGGTATATGCTCACCCTGCATCAAGTTATCCAGCGTTTCACGCTCACGAATCACCGAAACTCTATCATTATCAACCAGAACTTCTGCCGCACGCGGCCGGCTGTTGTAATTTGAGCTCATGGTAAAACCATAAGCGCCTGCTGAGCGTACCGCCAACAGGTCTCCCTCTATAATGGCCAACTTTCGATCCTTACCGAGAAAATCACCGGTTTCACATATTGGCCCGACCACATCATAGTTTCTTTCTTCAATATCACTGTGTGTAATCACTGGCTCAATAGCCTGCCATGCCTGGTATAACGATGGCCTGAGCAAATCGTTCATGGCCGCATCGACAATCGCAAAATTCTTCTCGTTCGTTAGTTTGAGATATTCTGTGCGGGTGACGAGTATGCCGGCATTGGCCACAATCGCCCGGCCCGGCTCAATGAGAATTTCAAAATTATGGTGTCCAAGCATATCTAGCAGGGGTTGCAAATAGGCCTGTGGCAATGGTGGTTGTTCATCGCGGTAACGCACACCCAGGCCGCCGCCCAGATCCAGGTGATGGATAGCGATGCCATGACTTTGCAGGCGTTCGGTCAGGTCCAGCACTCTTTCCAGCGCAGCAACAAAGGGATCAATGGTGGTCAACTGTGAACCGATATGGCAATCAATACCCGCTATCTCTATATGACTGAGTCCGGCAGCTTCCTGATATAGCGCCAGTGCACATTGCACATCAAGCCCAAATTTATTTTCTCGCAGGCCAGTCGATATATAAGGGTGGGTACCGGCATCAACATCTGGATTCACACGAATCGAAACGGGAGCCAAAATACCATGGGTCTCGGCAATCATCTGGATACGTTGCAGCTCTGACGCAGATTCAATATTGAAACAACGAATACCTGTTTCCAGTGCAAATTCGATTTCTGCATGGCTTTTCCCCACACCGGAGAAAACTATCTTTTCAGCCTGACCACCCGCACGTAGCACCCGCTCAAGCTCGCCCGCAGAGACAATATCAAAACCGGATCCCAGGCGTGCCATCAGAGCCAGGATCGCAATGTTTGAATTTGCCTTGACGGCATAACAGACCAGATGCGGGCACTCACCAAAGGCATCATCAAAGGCATGCCAGTGGCGCTCTATAGTCGCGCGGGAATAGATGTACAATGGCGTATCTAACTGTTCAGCCAGCTCGCCAACATCGCATTGTTCGGCCAGCAAGCGGCCGTTCTGGTAATGGAAATGGTCCATAGTATTTATTTCTGTTCGTTTGTTTGAGTGTCTTGTGGCGGATTCCCAGGGTTATCCTGCGGCAGATAGAGCGGTCCTTTCTGACCACAGCCCGGCAGAACCAACATAGCCGCAGGAATAATGAGTCGTGCTGCCCATAATCGTAAAATTCGATAACTATTCATCAACCCAGTATAAAAGGGAAACGCCTGAGAATGAATAACGAAAGCCTCAATTTAATAGAAATAAATCCTTCCAACACACCGAAAGGCTGCGTTATCTGGCTGCATGGACTGGGCGCCGACGGACATGACTTCGAGCCGCTAGCCAGACAATGGGATTTGACAGATCAGCACGGCATTCGCTTTGTCTTCCCGAATGCACCGGTTCAGCCAGTGACCATCAATGGCGGTATGTCGATGCGAGCCTGGTATGACATTCGCCAGCCGGATATTTCTGCGGCTGAAGATACTGCGGGTATTCAGGCATCGCAGCAATATATTGAAACATTGATATCCGCTGAACAGGAAAAATGGGGCATAGCCGCCAGCCAAATTATTCTAGCCGGTTTTTCACAGGGCGGCGCCATTGCCTTGCAGACCGGGTTGCGCTATCCGCAGTGTTTGGGCGGGATACTCGCATTATCCTGTTATTTACCGTTGCCAACAACGCTGACCGATGAAAAGCAGGCACCCTCCGAGATTTCTATTCGCATGGATCATGGCATTGATGATCCGGTCGTACCCGTAGCACTGGCTGAAGAATCCAGCCGGATGATTGAGCGACAGGGATATGCGGTGGCATTCAACCGCTACCCGATGGCACATTCGCTATACCCGGAGCAGATAGACAGTCTGTACGGATGGCTACGACGCCGATTAACTGGCTAACTACACTATAATGGCAATTATCACAGATTCGAATCAGCCCAGTCTGTCACAAGGGAAGCGGTGCCGTATTCAACACCCAGATAACCGTGATGGGTCAGTGAATGGCAGGGTGACTCATTTAGCTCAAACCCTCCTTGCACAGCAACCATTTCAAAATCGAATCCGTTGTTGATCCAGGTCTGTCTCAGATCATTGATCTTACCAGGTATGGCTGTATTAGATGCATCGGAATTGCTCGAATCCAGACAGGCGTCCTGATTATGGTAAACAACATATACCGGTTTAGAAAAAACAGCCGCATCAGAAATATCACCCAGGAAAGACCCGACATCTAATACAGTCACTGCCGGAGATAAAAAGGCTACGCCATGCACAGACCATTTCGGCCCATTTGGATCTGTCAGATTATAATTCGCTGCAGCACCAATCGCTCCCCTACCATACCCAATGAGAAAAACAGGAATATCATCGCTGTTTGCTGGATTCTGAATTGCTCCGGTTGCCGCATTAATGATTTCTCTGAGGTCCCTCTGAAGATCATCACCCAGAAGATATTGATCGAACCAGGCATAATCAATTGCTTGATCACCCGTAGTCTCATCTGAATTCGTAGTCTCGTCTAAATTTTCAGGGTCAACGCTATCTGGCAGTAGATATTGACTGTAATTCGAGGGGCGTTCCAGGGTTACCACCTCATAACCCTGGGCAGCAAACAGGTGGGCACTGCGGGGTAGAAATGCCTTACTAATCGATGCTTCGGTCAATCGAGTGTCCATATAACCACCCGATAACAGCACAATCAACCCTTTCGTTTCAGGATACTCAAGCGAGTCTGGCTTGTTAACCATATAATTTAATTCAACCGAGAGATCCCTGGCTAACCCTACGACAGTAATTCCTCCAGCGCTACTGCCACCAGCAATAATCTCTGCAGGATTATAATTGGCTGCCGGCTGACTACTTTCCGTATCCCCCAGCTGAGGCAATTTTGCAATTGAAACTGAGCCTACAACCCCACCCTCGGAACCACCGCCTCCACATCCCGCAAGCTGAAAAATTAAAAATACAGCTGCGCATAAAAATTTTAACTTGCTGTCCATGTGATATCCCTTGCAAAATAAACCATCTAATTACATTGGTTATCTGCCATCACAGGACAATCTTTAGTTTATTGCCTCCAGGCGAGATATCGCTGCATTCAGGCGTGATTCAAGGTTGCGTTTCATCTGTAACAACTGAACCGTTGTTGCCTGTGAAAACTTACCCTCCGTCATTTCAATATCCGTCAGATACAGAGGGTACTGTTCGCCACTACTGCGACTAGCCATGACGGCTTCGGCGGCCTGCTGAATCAGGTCACCATCCATTGACGAAAACTGTTTGTTTGCATAACGGATAGTTATTTCCTGTACAGACAAAGCGTTATCCATATGGCTGAGACTAACCGACAAAGGATGACTAACGCGACTATTCACCTCAACATGCACCTGGCGCAACTCACGCACATGATTCCTGTTCCTTGTAATCTGAAATACTTCAAGCGGATACGTTATTTTTGAGTTATTTGCAGCAACACGGCCAAGGAAGATAAGCCACGGATTTAACAGGGTTGATTGATCCCGAAAGGGCACATGCTGACGAAACAGGGCACCCCATTCATCGACTATGTAAATATCGGCCTGCATACCTTCAGTTTCGTAGAATAACTGCACGGTATTTTCTTTATTTTCGGCATACAGCAGCGCCAGAGGTAATGCCTGCAAAGACAGTTTATCGATGTATGTCCGGGTAAACTGCCTCTCGACATTCGCTAATTCAGAATACAATTCGGTTAGCGTCGCTAAACAACGGTATCGTGGCACCGAGTTTTCTGTTTCAAACAGCATAAATTCATCATTTGCCTGCAGAATATAGCGTGCAGACTCAGCTGCATTCTGTTCATAAAAACAGGCAATCATATCCGCATATATTTGCTCGACTCGTCTGGCGAGAGCATTGCCCATCGTCGAAGAAAAACAAAAGCAAGTTGGAATAGCAGGCTTCAAACCATCAATCGGAAACCACGCAAGATAGTCTGAAATACTGTCAGCCAATGCATATCCACCGGAGAAATGGCCGGTAACGATTTCCTGCCAGCTGCTCAAACTGACCTGCTCACAACTGACCACTAAATTTTGTTGTTGCTGACCGTAACTGAACGACTCACTTTTCCCCTGCGATGAATCTAAGCCGCAATTAATGAACACACAGGATTTCGACAAGTAGGCGGCGGTTTCAAGATTGGCGATATCCACCTTATGACTGGACGAAAAAAAATCCTGCAGGCTAAGTATTAGCGATTGCAATTCCCAGTGTGTCAAGAACACGCCGCCCTGTGGCTGCAAATGAATGCGTGTCTGCTGAGCAGAAAGCACCCGATTAAAATGTCCCCATGCAAGCACTTCGAGCAAACTGCTAGCCACTGTCAGCATCTCTGCTTTCTCAGGCAAAGCAACACACTTTCCCGCTAACAGAAACCATTCGTCGCTAGCTTCCTGATACCACAGGGTCAGCTCTGGCTCCGCTATATCGTGCGAGATACCCGGATTGAATAACAATATCCGCCCTTCCTGTGGATCAAAGGTGAGTGAAAGTTTGCGCCCCAGAATCGCAAGATCTCTATTTCCGGCAACGTCTCGACTCGCATACATCCTGGCAAATGCCTTGAGCCGCAGGTAACTGAATTGCAATTCTTCCAGTAGCTCATCAAATTCTCTGGCGACAATGGGCGTTTTCCATTGTTTACGCGCATCAAGATGCTGTAACTTATCCTGCCCCCAGCCCCAACTATCGACAATCGCCTGTAATTGCTGTTTTCGCCAGCCATCCTTATGCGACGGCTTTGTCAAAGGCAGATCGACCTTGATATAAAAACAACGCCGCAACATATCAATGCGTTTTGACTCACGTCTGGAAAACAAATGATCTTCGATAGCTTGCAAAATCATACTGTATGGATCCAGATCCTCAAGACATCCATCCTGCTGATAGATTTTTTCCTTGAAACGAGAAGCCAGCAATACGCTATCGGGATAGCTATCGACATAAGACTCCAGCAACAGCAATTTCAGCATGGATTTGTAGGGTGAATCAATGGCCTTGTTTAACTGCCAGAGTGCTGCGCCATAAAACTCGTCCACCGGCAATGATTCCAGCCCACCAAAATCAACAAACTCATCATGATTGATAAAACGGTTTTGCAGTAAGCGGTTTTTATAGGCCTGGTAGTTGCCTTCATGTTGCGGCGGAATTAGCCACCAAACTGGATAACGCCCAGCAATCAGAACACTGGTTCGGTAGAATTCATCCAGCAATAAATGGTGCTGTGCATCACCACTACTGTGCTCCGACAATTCGCTGTGGCTCTGTTCTCTGAACGAGGCATCATCCAGAACAAAAAAATGCACTTCAAGGCCGAGTGATTCAGCCCAGCTTTCTATCGCATGCGCCTTGTTTTGCAACAAATCATACTGCGCCTGCTCAATACCCGGCTCATGACAGATCCAGACATCAAAATCACTGTGTCGTGACCAGGCGATAGTCCCGGTACTTCCCATCAGGTAGATAGCATGAATGCCTGCATCAATTTCTCGTTGATGATCAGGACGGAAGGTTCTTGCTAACGATCGGGCCCGCTCCAGCACCTGCGTGTCTGGCGAATAATGACTAATGCCACACGGCACTTCACCGCTATGATAGCCTGGCAGCATAGGATGGTTTACATGAAAAAGCAGCGGCAGAAGATCCAGAAAAATGAGCTGTCTCTGATTCACCGAATCCCGCACCCGTTGCAGGCGTAGAACATTCAGTGCTTTAAAACGCTCATGCGCATAACGCAGTTCCAATGCATCAATTTCTATATCAGCGATTTTAGACACAGCAGGAAAATCAGAGCGCAGAAGTTGCCGTTGATTCTGATTTACCATTGACAGTGATTTCCTGCAATGCCCGCTCAATCAAACTGGTCGCATTATCATTCTTTTGCCAATCACTAATACCAAACGCTGCCACAAGCGGCTCGCCATTAAATTCATCGTTAGACAGTTCTTTCAATAACTGGGTTATTTTATCCACCAGTTGTAACGCAGACTGTTCATCTGTTTCCGGCAATGCAATCACAAACTGTTGTTTGTCCGTCACACCAATCAGATCAGCCCAACGCAATTGGTCTTTCAATAAATGGCCGACAGCAAGCATTAATTCTCGGCCAGATACCGACCCCGCTACTGCCAACGCAACAACTGCTAATGGCCTGTTATAGCGGCGTGACCGAGCGACCTGTGGCTCTAACGCAAGCACCGTTCCTCGCTGGTTCAATAAACCAGTATGCGCATCGGTGAGAATATTTTGTTGTAACTTTTCATCTAGCTGGTGATTCAGGACTTTCAGATCGAGGAGTTCACGCTCATTGAAATACAAGCGTAACTCGCCCGCACTTTCAGTATTTTCCAGTGCGACGCATTGCACACGAAGCTGCAGCTCTTCACCTTTGGGCGTTTGCCAGGAGACTGTATCCGTCGATTCCAGCAATGATCGTAACGGATGATCTGCCATGATTTTTGCATTCTTTCCCTGCAAATCAGCAACAGCCTGCTCACCCACCATTGCCGTAAATGCCCGATTATGGCTAATTATTTTACTGTGGCTATCCAGCACTAGTGCAGGCACCGGCAGTGTTTCGTAAATTGATTGTGTGTCTCTGACATCCAGGCTATCGGTCATGGTTTTAACTCAATGAATGATTCTCTCTATGCAATTATCGGAAAATGCCAACAAACCTTTATTCATACAATGGCTTCATTACAATAACCCACTGTATTTCAACAGCAATTCCCACTCATTTCCACGAAAAATATCCATAGCAGGACTTGAACTCTACTCTGCCCCATTTTGCACCAGCCCCTTCACTTTTTCACCGGAAACCGATCAGCATTAATCTGCATTTTATCAAACGCCGCGACAACCGGATCAACACCGAGACGATCAGCAATACGCACCAGATATATCAGGATATCAGCCAACTCCAGCCGAACTTCTTCCAGTTTCTCATCAGCAAGCGGGTAGCATTGCTCCTCTTTTAACCACTGAAAATGCTCGACCAGCTCAGCCGCTTCAACGATCAACGCCATGGACAGGTTTTTCGGGCTATGAAATTGTTGCCAGTCGCGCTCATCCGCAAATGCGGCCAGCGCCAGACGTAACTGCTCAAGGCTATCCTTCCCTTCAGTGTCAGTTTTCATTCAACCATATCCGGCCACGAGCAGCAGCCTCTCTGACCTGATCAGGTGCCGTGCCACCAAAATGATTACGTGCAGATATGGACCCTTCCAATGTCAGCACATCGAACACATCGGCTTCAATCGCGGTTGAAAATGCCTGTAAATCCTGCAGTGACATTTCAGACAGGTCACGGCCGGAATCAATCCCCGCACGCACTGCCAGACCAACCACCTCATGCGCATCTCGAAATGCGACACCTTTGCCCACCAGATAATCAGCCAGATCTGTTGCCGTGGCATAACCGCGCATAGCTGAGGCACGCATGTTGTCTTTTTTACAGCTAATCGCCGGCATCATATCCGCGAAAGCGCGCAGTGAGCCCAGTAATGTATCAACTGTGTCGAATAGCGGTTCCTTATCTTCCTGATTATCCTTGTTATAGGCCAGTGGCTGGCTTTTCATCAGCGTGAGCAAACCCATCAGATGGCCAAACACCCGACCACTCTTGCCACGCACCAGTTCCGGCACATCCGGGTTTTTCTTTTGCGGCATAATGCTCGAACCTGTACAGAACCGGTCTGGCAAATCAATAAAATCAAACTGCGCTGAAGCCCACAATACCAGCTCTTCGGAAAACCGCGACAGGTGCATCATGATCAGGCTCGCCGCACTGCAGAATTCGATCACAAAATCCCTGTCGCTAACCGCATCCAGTGAATTTTCTGCGGGCGCACTGAAGCCCAGCAATTCGGCTGTGTAGTGACGATCAATCGGAAAACTGGTGCCCGCCAGGGCAGCTGCACCCAGCGGCAGAATATTGATTCGTTGACGGCAATCACGCAGACGTTCGCTATCGCGCTTCAACATCTCGAACCATGCCAGCAGGTGATGTCCAAAAGTGATCGGCATCGCCACCTGCAAATGCGTAAAACCCGGCAAAATGGTATCAGCCTCACGCTCCGCCAAATCGACAAGTCCGCGTTGCAGGCGAGTCAGCTCTGCGAGCACCTGATCGCTGTGGTCACGTAGATACAGGCGTAAATCGGTAGCCACCTGATCATTACGCGAACGCCCCGTGTGCAGGCGTTTGCCAGCAGCACCGATCAGTGCCGTCAAACGCGCTTCAATATTCATATGCACATCTTCCAACGCTACCGACCAGTCGAAATCACCCGCCTCGATTTCTGCTTCAACCTGATCCAGCCCGCTGAGAATGGTATCGCAATCTTCCTGATTAAGGATGCCTGTTTTCGCCAGCATTCTCGCATGTGCGCGTGAACCTTCAATATCGTATCGATACAGGCGCTGATCAAACTGTACAGAGGCGGTGAAAGCGGCAACGAAAGCATCTGTGGATTCGGTGAAGCGGCCGCCCCAACTTTTATTGGTGGTTTTGCTGTCTGTCATAGCGAAAGGTTATCAGTATTGAAAACCTGAAGTATACCCGAATTTATGCCGATAACCTTTATATGGCTAACTCACTACAGGCTAAAATACCCGTCGCCAAAGCTGTTTCACAACAACCTGACAGCCTCTTTTTGCCCGATTTCTGCTCCATTCAATTGATATTTGGTGTTGTTATTCTGGGTGAATTCATGGCCATTCTGTTTGTTCTGGCTGGCGGCATGAGCGATATCTGGAATCGGCTGGGTTTGATGTCTCTGTTTGTACAGTGGATCATTCTGAGTTGTGCCGCCTTGCTTTGCCTGCTCAGACCCATGTTAAGCCGTTATAGCAATACTGCAGCAATCCTCATTAGCTATTTGCTGTTGCTGACAGTTGCCATCCTCATCAGTGAATTTGCTTTTCGCACGCTGGGTGCTAGCGTCGAACGTAGTCACAGTGAATTTTTACTCACCAATTTCATAATCAGCGCCATCATCAGCGCCCTGGTATTGCGCTATCTATTCATCTCCCATCAATGGAAATTACAAATCCACGCCGAAGCCCAGGCACGTATACAGGCATTACAAGCCAGAATTCGCCCACATTTCCTTTTCAATAGTATGAATAGCATTGCCGCCCTGACACGCAGCGATCCGGTCCGGGCAGAACAGGCCGTTGAAGATTTATCCGAACTGTTTCGCGGCTCGCTGCGAGAATCAAATGATCGAGTCACACTCGCGGATGAAATTGATACCGCTCAACGCTATCTCAGTATGGAAGCCTTACGGCTTGGCGAACGGCTGCAGGTGGACTGGGATATTGCGACGCTGCCGAAGCAACGCAAGGTTCCTTCACTGATTTTACAGCCTCTACTGGAAAATGCCGTTTATTACGGCATAGAAAATCTGCCCAACGGCGGAATCATTCGAATCCACGGGTATGTTGAAAACAAAACTATTCGCATTGCTGTCAGCAACCCCAAACCTGGCAAGCTTAACCAGAATCAAAACAGGAAACAGGGTCACCATATCGCCATGGACAATATTCGACTGCGCCTGCAACTGGCCTTTGGCCCGAAAACCGGCCTGTCGCTGCAGGAAAACTCAGACCAGGTCACCGTCACTCTATTTTTCCCCCGTGAGAATGCCACATGAAATGCCTGATTGTTGATGATGAAAACCTCGCCAGACAACGGCTGCTGCGATTGCTTGAAGAACTGGGACTCGTTGAGGATGTACTACAGGCCAGCAATGGGGAACAAGCCATCCAACTGACACATACTGCGCAACCCGACATTATACTCATGGACATCCGTATGCCTGGCATGGATGGCATAGAAGCCGCGCGTCATATCAGCCAGATGGAAACATCACCCGCGATTATCTTCACCACCGCCTATGGTGATCACGCACTGCAAGCCTTCGAAACGCAGGCCGTCGATTACCTGCTCAAACCCATCGACAAAAAACGCCTCGCCCAAGCCTTAAACAAAGCAGCTCGACTGCAACCCTCACAACTCATCACATTATCAGAAAATCTGCCATCACAACGCAATCACCTGAGCGCCCGTGTTGGCGCCTCGATAAAACTGATACCGATTGAAGAAGTTCTCTATTTACATGCCGACAACAAATACACTGAAGTTGCGTCGGCAACCAGCAAACTGCTCATTGAAGAATCACTGACATCACTCGAAAAAGAATTTTCAGGTCTGTTTGTGCGTATTCATCGCAATGCCCTGGTTAAAAAAACTGCTGTCTGCGGTTTACAAAAGACCCCAGATGGAAAACATCTAATCGAATTACAGGGCATAGGTATAAGCTTTGAAATCAGTCGGCGGATGTTGCCGGAAGTACGGAAATGGATGAAGCATTTAACTACAGCGGTAGAATAAAAATTCATAGGAACATTGATCGATGTCTGACCCCATACCAGGCATCATAAGTATTATTTTTTTATGTCGGATAAGGCTCTAGATCTGGATGCTGAATAACAATTTTCCTTATAGCCTCGATGTAAATATCAGCAATAACCGACATAAGAATTTCTTTTAACTGCTCTTTTTCTTCTATCGCACTTATTCTTTCAGCGACTAACAAAGCCTCGTCCAGACTGTGCTGGCAAGTTAGAAGGCTTGCCAGCATTTCTTTAGCTTCAGAGTTATTCATCACGAAGTATCCTACTTATCCAGCAATTATCGATCAAGGTCCATGCACATTGAACCTTTGAATTACCAAGGGCTAAACGCTTTGCGTAAATTGCTATTCTTATGCTTGTACTTACTTTACTTAAAGAATAAAATCAAGGCGGCTGCCTGTCTCGGCAGTGATACTCTTCTTCCAACCCACTACAGTGCCTCTTCAATATTCGCATCAAGGTAGCCACCGTACATATCCAGCGTTGAGACAGTCACTTGCCCGTTGGATTGCCGATGCGATAAACGGAAAAGTCCTGGTTGCGGAATCATATCGGCATCACAACAGCACCCAGCTCGTCCCTGCGGGCTAAATGGAGTCAAGATTTTGAAAGACATGTTCGTTTTTTTGATGTGTACAATAATTCTATCAGCGTGCAAGCATCAATCAGATGACGACGATGTATCGAATCTTCTAGCGCAGAATTTAAGTGGTACGTGGTTAAACTCTGCCGAGATTGAAGTATATGACATTTCAACAAGAGATTACTTGTACACGTTTTTCGAAGCGCGAACGTATATATTTCAGGACTCAGGAGGATTTGTAGAAATCAGTAATTGCGCAAGCTTTGGAGAAACTGACTATCTTGCTACAAAAACTGTCGATTCTTTAAGTTTCGACTCTTCTGGCGAAGCAATATTCACGCTCATAGAAAATGGTCAACTTGTTCGTAAAAAGGAAGGCGTGACTCCTCCCGGGCAAAATACGCTTTGGAAACTTAGAAGCACATTATCAAAGGTTTCTAATGAAATAACGGTCGATAACGGCGCTCTTGAACTCATTGGCCCTATATCTGTTGCAGAGCATGATCATGTTTGTGTTGGCCAGAACATATTCAGTACGGGCGATGATTCAACGTACTATATTTCCGTTCCTTTCGATACGGGCAAGATATCTCTGCAATTCAGGCTAAGTGCTCCATTGATGACTGGAAGTCATGAATTTGTACGTTTCTCTGATATAGGTGTTTTTTCTGGGTTTTCTATTGCGTCAAATTCAGATCAATTTTTGCTAGCGACAGGAACGCATTGGTTGTTGCCGGACTCTGCAAATATTGAGATAACGGACTCTAGCGTGGATAACATAGAGGGTAGCTTCTCGTTTATTGGGATTGGTGGTGAAAATTACAGTGGTTCATTCCAGTTGAATCCAATTGATAAACCGCTCTAACGAGCGCTTGCGCAAGGACAGAATACAACTACTTTCACTCTACTCTGACCCAAATATCGCTTTATTGACCTACTTTAAGCCGGCCGCCCTTGCCAAGTCCACCCTTAACAGTCTGTGCCTTGTAGTTACGCAGAGCCTCGACCATTTGATTATAGGAATCGGCAAATGATGCAGTGATGACCTTACCCTCTGGTGTTTTTGAGAACCCACCCAGGCTACCCCAGGCACGCCCGATAACATTAAAGTCAAAATTCCTGGCATTACCCACTGCCGCAGAAACCTGTACCCCAGAGCGATTATCTATCAATAATAATGTAGTCGCTGCTTCATTAGACTTTAACCCCCTGCCACACTGTTCAATAGCCTGCCAGTTCTACCACCCAACAGGCCACCTAGAGAACCGGTGATGCCGCCTGTGCCTTTGTCTGAAAACTGGATACTTGGATTCAAGGTGTAGTCAGCGGCAACCATTTGGCCTTTCCCAAAACTGCTACCTGAGCGTATTTCTCCTGCCTGTTCCAGCCTACGCTCCTGCTTCATATTGTGCATGGCGCGGCCACGCTCAACCACCACAAAACAATTTGACTGCTGGATCATCGTACGCAAGACTGGCACCGTACTGCCGAGACTTGGATAGCGTCTGTAATATGCATGCCACCAGGGTGCAGACCTGTCTTCCACAACAGCCAAAGTCCCTAAGGTTTCATTACAGCTCGCCAACGATTTGTTAGCACCTGCTGCTGTTCCTCCAGCAGCTCCTCCCGTCGTCGTCAACCCCGAGGCGCCACCTAATTTTGGCATAGTGCCATCACAACCAGCCAATGCTAGCAACAAGACAGAGGAAATAACGGTGAATGATAGGCAGTTTTTATCTTCATCATTATAACTCCTGATTAATAGACTTAAGAACCTCCGATCAGTCCATGAAATGGATTTGCTCTCAGCATGGTTAGCTTTTGTGTCCTACATGACGACTATTTCATCTAGAATTAATCAGAGGCTCCATCATAATTATAGAACCTATTTCTAATTTTTCTTGCTACTTAAAAATATCTCTTAAGGAGGTGAACTCCGTCTCCTGAAATATTGAAAATAGACATCGTGTTAATTAAACATTTAATCCTGATATGTCAGCATCAAAGGGCGGTTGCGATCGAATCAATGAACACATTCAGTCCGGAAATATCACTTCCCTGTCGTGACAGCGATACCTGTCTTCCAGCTCTAAACGCGCCTCTTCAATATTGGCATCAAGATAGCCGCCGTACATATCCAGGGTATTGATCCCGACCATGCGTTCTGCCAGTTCTTTGCCCTTGTCATTCACAAACAGGACGGTAGGTGTTACAAACACCCGATAACGACGAGCAAATTGTTTAACGGTGAGCCTCTTGCCATCAAATCCGGTAATGTTCCGTGCACTATCCAGACTGACCTGGCGAATAATCACCCGTTCATCATAATCCCGATTACGCAACATAGGCTTGAGGAAGTTTTCTTCCAGGCTTTCGCAGAACTCGCAATAACTGGCTGAAAATTCCAGTAATATCGGCATGCACTGCCGACGCACACGGCTGCCTGTTTTCTGTAAATTGTCCACAGACTGCAGGATAACGAAGGGCAAATCTTCCTCTGTATCTGCACTGACTGAGACGATGCCATACATCACCGGCAGCAGAAAAATGACCGGCCACAGCAATTTGCGCTTGAAACCACCTTGCTTCACTCGTTATGCTCCGTTATATCTCTAATTTCTGGGAGCCTCTATAATATCCTCTAAATATTAAGATGCGCCTTCAAGTATACCCATAAAAACAGGATTCACCGTTACTATGTCTGATGTCTTGAAAATTGCGACTCGAAGCAGCCCTCTGGCCCTGTGGCAGGCAAACCATGTGCGCGACGCCTTATTGGCACGTCACTCTGATCTGCAAATTGAACTGGTCACCATGAAAACCCAGGGTGATAAAATCCTCGATACGCCACTCGCCAAAGTGGGTGGTAAGGGGTTATTCGTCAAGGAACTGGAGACAGGCATGCTCGAAGGTCGTGCTGATATAGCAGTGCATTCGATGAAAGATGTGCCTATCGATTTTCCGGAGGGTCTGGGGCTGGCAGTCATATTGCCACGTGAGGATCCACGCGATGCCTTTATCTCGAACCAGTGGTCTTCGCTGGCTGATCTGCCTCAGGGCTCCAGCATTGGCACCTCCAGCCTGCGTCGGCAATGTCAGTTGACGGCCATGCGCCCTGATCTGAAAATTCTGAATTTACGCGGCAATGTGAACACTCGTCTTGGCAAACTGGATAACGGTGATTATGACGCCATTATGCTGGCCGCAGCCGGAATGCAACGCATGGGCTGGGATGAGCGTATTACTGAACTGATGCAACCCGAACACTTTATACCGGCCATTGGCCAGGGTGCAATTGGTATTGAATGTCGTAATGACGACTCACGAGTACTGGAATTGATCAGTGACTTGAATGATGACACGACAGCTCTGCGTTTACGCGCCGAACGCGCGCTCAACGCAGGACTGAACGGTGGTTGCCAGGTGCCGATCGGCGGCTATGCCGAACTTGATCATGGTGTGATTGTGCTGCGCGGTATGGTCGGACGACCGGATGGTAGCGAACAGGTTGATGGTGTTATCAGCGGTCGACCAGAAGATGCAGAAGAACTGGGACGTGTACTGGCAGAAGATTTGTTATCTCGTGGTGCCAAAGAAATACTCGCCGAGGTGTTTGGGGATTAATACATTCACCTCCAGGCCTGGGCCACTGACTGGCCAGACCGTGCTGGTTACTCGTCCGGCACATCAGGCTGAAGTACTTGCTCAACAGATAGAAGCGGCTGGCGGCAAGGCATTACGGTTTCCGGTCCTGGCTGTTGAACCCGTTACCATTAGCGCGCCAGATTTAAGCCTGATAAAGGAGCTTGATCAGTATGACTGGGCCATCTTTATCAGTGTGAATGCGGTTGATTTCGGGCTGCTTGCAGTCAGGGATATCTGCGACTGGCCTGATAAGGTAAAAATTGCGGTCATCGGCAAAAGTTCTGCGGCGGCGGTAGAACAGGCAGGATTATTCGTCGATGCCTGCCCGGCAGAACAGTTCAGCAGCGAAGGCCTACTGGCATTAATCGAAATGCAGCAGGTTGCTGGCCAGAAAATCATTATCTTCCGGGGTGTTGGTGGTCGTGACCTGCTAGCAGACAGTCTGCGAAATCGCGGGGCTACGGTCGATGTTTTTTCCAGCTATTGTCGCGTAAAACCCGATTCTGATCCAGAAATAATTAGACTTTCCGGGCGCTATAAAAACATAAATAGCATACAAATCAATAGTATAGAAAGCCTTGAAAACCTTTGTGAGATGATCGGCAATGATCAATCCGAGTGGCTGTATAATACCCCTCTCGTGGTTGTTAGCCCCAGAATTGTTGACCGGGCCAGGACGCTTGGCTTCAAAAATACAATCCGGGTCGCGGACAGCGCGATGAATGATGCGGTTATGCAAGCGCTAATAGCCATGGCTACGCCAGGCCACCAAACTGAATAAGGTAAACACAATGAGTGAATCCGCCCAGGATAACCGACAAAATACTGCGCCAGAAACTGATACTGAAATGCCAAACGAAACTGAAACCGTTAGCGCAGAAAAACCTGCAGCAAAACGCAGTGGTGCAACTACCTGGCTGGCACTGCTGGCCTTCCTGCTATCCCTGGCGGCTGCCGGTGGCGCAGGCTATCTATGGACCTTGCAACAACAGGCACAAAAATCTCAATCAAGCATCCAGAAGAAGCAGGCACAGT
The DNA here is from genome assembly GCA_036480335.1 of Gammaproteobacteria bacterium. Classification (GTDB taxonomy): domain Bacteria; phylum Pseudomonadota; class Gammaproteobacteria; order DSM-19610; family DSM-19610; genus JAZGER01. Next base: position 59,830 of record JAZGGH010000051.1, read on the forward strand.
TATTAAGTCAGGTAGAAGAAGAAATGGCTCAGGTCGGTTCATCGGTTTCCCAGATTCGCTCGGGAATCGAACAAATGCAGACCGAAGAAGGGCCAGATCCTGTGGTTACTGCTTTGCAACAACAGCTCGTCCAGTTAACAGAACAGCAACAGGGGCAAAATCAGCATATCGAATCCCTGTCGACACTCATCAGCCGTAGCGGTAGCGACTGGACGCTTGCTGAAATCGAATATTTACTGCGCATGGCTAACCAGCGCCTGCAACTGTTTCACGATAAAGACTCAGCCATGGTTGCCCTGTCGAGTGCTGATAATCAATTACAGGCGCTCGCCGATCCTCGCCTGCAGCCTGTCAGACAACAAATTGCCCGCGACCTGGACAGCCTGAAATCTGTACCGGACACAGACCTGCCCGGGCTACTTGCTCGACTGAATGCACTACTGGAAAAAATAGAATCTTTACCTGTCACCCATGATCACTTCAGCGATACAGAAAAAACCGGCGCAGTAAACACTGACACCGATCAGGAACAAGCTGAAAAACCGGACAATGCTGAAAGCTCCAGGACTGCCAATAACGAAAAAGCTGACTGGCGCTCACTTGAAGACTGGCAGGCGGTCCCCGTAAAAGTCTGGAACGAAATACGCGGCATGGTCACCATCCGTGAACTGGATTCCCCAGTCGCACCCATGCTACCCGCAGACAGTGAATATTTTCTCAAACAAAACCTGCGCTTACAGATTGAAGCTGCAAAACTGGCTGCCATGAGAAACGACACGGTCTTTTTCACGGATGCACTGCAGACAAGTCGCAACTGGTTGACTAGCTATTTCAATACGGATGCAGCGACTGTTAACGCCTCTCTGGATAGCATTGATGAATTACTGTCAATCAATCTGCAGCCTGATCTACCCGATATATCCGGTTCTTTGCAGCAACTGCAGAAATTCACGAAAAGTAACAACATGGATGCCAAACCATGAAATGGTTAATCTATGCCTTGCTAACACTGATATTGTCTGTCGGCTTTGGCCTCTTCGCTAAACCTGATCCCGGCTATATATTGATCGGCTATGGTAATTACAGCATTGAAATGACATTAACAATGTTGTTAGCGGGGCTATTTATTGCCTATTTTCTGTTGCGCTTTTTGAGCAGTCTGCTGCATACACCCGGCAAAGTAAAAAACTGGAATGATGGTCGTATCGTTAGAAAAGATCTGAAGCGACTGAACAAGGGAATGACGCAGCTCATAGAAGGCAATGCTGGCAACGCAGAACGCGACCTTCGAGTACTGGCATCAAAAACCGGCAAACCTCTGATTACTTATCTGGCCGCAGCACGTGCGGCACAACAACAGGGTGCGACTGAACGCCGTGACCAATACCTTGAGCTGGCCACGCAGGAAATACCTAATGCCCATCTGGCGATTGATCTGTCACGTGCAGAAATGCAGATTTCACAAGGCGAATATGTGGCAGCGGAAACAAACCTGCTTGAGCTGCGCAAACAGGTGCCACAACATAGTCAGGTTCTGAAAATGTTGGTTTCTATCTATCGTCAAAGCGGAAACTGGCAGTCCCTGCACGAACTCCTGCCCGATGTCAGGCGCCACAAGTTGCTAGATGAAGAGGATATTCAACAATTATCTTTTAATGCCCTGCAGGCTGTCATGCAAACTGCTAACCTAACCACCATGCAGGATAGCTGGAACAGTCTGTCAAAAGCTGATCAGAAAAACACTCGACTTACTGTTATGTATGTCGAAAACCTGCTCCGCATCGGCGCCTTTGAAGAAGCTGAAGCATTGATAGCTTCAGCACTGAAAACCCATTGGGATTCGAGACTGGCGGAACTGTTTGGCTACCTGCAACAAGGTGATGCCGCAAAACAACTGGCACAGGCTGAATCCTGGTTACTCAAGCACCCGGGAGACCCTTACCTGCTACTGACCAACGCCCGACTAAGCCTGCGTAACCAGTTATGGGGCAAGGCACGCAGCTATATTGACGCCTGTTTATCCATTGAGCCACTGGCTGAAGCTTACCAGTTACTCGGCATGTTGAGTGAAAAGACGCATGATGATGCCCTGGCACTGGAAGCCTACCGCAAAGGCATGCATTTATTAACGGGTGAATCAGTAAACAATCGGGATGTAATCGAAGGCAGTGCGGAACGCCTGCTCACAAATAAAGATTAATACCAGAAACATAGCAGGTTGTTGAAAAAGTCTCAGGCGAACGCAAGACAAGGCAAAACTGACGAATGCCGCGAGGTTTTTCAACAACCTGCTAGAAAACTTACTGGCTATACTTTGAACTGACTCACCAGGCGCCCAAGGTTATGGGACAATTGCGAAAGCTCCTGCAAGCCATTATTGACATCAGAAACCTTACCAGCATTTTCTGTTTCCATAGTGGAGATTTTTTCAATATTTCCAGCAATTTCTGAGGTCGAACGGGACTGGCTTTCTGCAGCCAGCTCAATCTGTTGCATCATGGTATTGATGGTATCAACCCGACCATTTACCTGGCCAACGACTTCACGGGTATAATCGACACTTTCCAGCATTGACTGTGTTGTTAGAGTCACATTCCCCATGACGTCAGTTAACTGCTCATTCGATGCCTGATTGTCCATCATCAAACTGGTGATTTGGGTGGTAGATTGTTGAGTTTTCATTGCCAGTTGCCTGACCTCATCCGCAACAACCGCAAAACCCCGCCCCTGTTCACCCGCCCTGGCAGCCTCAATCGCTGCGTTTAAAGCCAGCAAGTTAGTCTGATTTGCAATATTGCTGATGACACTAACCATCGCCAGCATACCCTTACCTTTTTCACCAATTTCTTCCACATTGTCCTGTAGCTGGCCTATTTCCCGCGCCATCGCCTGTGCTTTCTTCGTCATTTCCTCGATACCCTCAATACCTGAAGATACATTTTCATAGCAGCTATTAGCTTCCGAATGTGCTAACTGCACATTGCCTACTATCTGCAGGCTAGAGGTGGAAATATGTTCTGTGGTTGCCGCAGCATCGCTCGCGCTGCCTGCACATTGATGGGTATTTGATGCCACGGTTGCAATTTCTTCACTGGCTACTTCGGATTTATCCATAACCGTATGCGAAACTTCTTTTATTTCGCGTATCATGGATTGTAAATTTTCCATCAGTGTATTGAAATAACTTGATGCCTGGCCTAGCTCATCAGCGGCATTCACGGGTACTCGCCGGGTTAGATCACCCTTGCCCTGTGATATATCCCTGAGAATATCGCGCAGATGCGCAACCGGTTTAATAATTTGGCAATGGGTAATAAACAGGATAAGAATATTCAGTAACAAACCGGCAATAACAAGCCCTGAAATTATGCTTTTGGCGGTAGCCATTTCAGAAATCAGTGTCTGACTGTTGTTCTTGCTGAACGTCAGTTTTTCATTAACCAACTGGTTCAAATTATTCTGAATCCTGGTGACAACAGGTCCCAGCTTAGATCTCACCAGATAAGCATCAGTGCGCCAGGTATTACCTTTGTCAATTGCCTGCAAGTTTTCGAGGTGGCCATTAAACGTTTTTTCTAGCTCAATGAGCTGTTCAAGGCCGTCTTCCTGATCAAGCGTCAGGTCACCATTCTCACTATAGGACATGAGTTTCACAAAATTGGATTCTACGGACGCCTTATATAAAATAATTTCTTCCATCGCTGACTGATTTCTGAAAGCGAGATAAGCCCGTATTCCATTCATCACATTTGCCCAGGTGTAGCGGCTATCATGCAACAGAGACAATATTTCCTTGCGCTCCTCTGTAGACTCTTCTTCCATTTCGCTCATAATCATCTGACTAAGATGATTCAACAACACCTGACTTGCCGGGTTTATATTTTTACCCGCATAAGCGATAGCCGGGAAATTCTTCAACTGGTCATTCGCCAGGCTCAACATCGATGTACCCGTTTCAACAAAATAATTCACATCCTGTTGAATTGTCGTCGTCAATGCTTCCAGATTACCGCCTGTAGTTTCAGCCTGAATAGCCTGAATACTCACTTCTATCTGTTGAATTTCCTGTTCAAAAGCCGCTTTATGCGCCTGCTCTTTAGATAGCAGGTAAAAACCCAGTAAACTGGTGGCATAATTCAGTTTATTTGCTAAATCCAGCGAGGCAATAACACTAGGCTGAGACTGATTAACCAGCACATTCAGTTGATTCGAGCTGCGATTCATACTGACAAACGAAATACCTGCAACCAGTATTAATAGCACCATCAGCGCAGCAAAACTGGTCCAGAGCTTCTGACGAATACTGAAATTGGCAATGTAGCGCTGCAGGAAATCCTTCATCGATTTGCTTTCCATGTATAAATAAAATATATGGAATGTGTGGCGGCAGAACTCCGGAATGCTTTAAACAAGTTATAAACAATACTGATCAGTAATAAATGGACTAAAATAATGCCTGGGTTTAAATTTTTCGCTTTTTTGACAATATATCACTAGCAAATTCAAAGGCATCCGAGAACATTTGTTCTGCAACAGCACCCTGTTCGACGAACAGATGTGTCGCAGAAGCAACCATAGCTGGCGCGCCACTCATATAAATATCGAACTCAATAAGATCAGGATAGGCCGCTATAACGGCATCGGTGACAAGCCCTGTATTGCCAAACCATTGACTATCATTCTCTACAACCGGCGTGTATGTAAAGTTATTATGGTCTTTTTCCCACTGCCGGGGTAATTCATCCATATACAAACCCTCTTCATTCGCAGCTCCCCAGAAAAGGTGAAACTGACGATCCATCTGCTGATGAAAAGCATGTGAGAGCATTCCCTTTAGTGGCGCAAAACCGGTCCCTCCGCCAACCAGAATAACCGGTCTTGAAGAGTTTTCACGCAGGAAAAAGGAACCCAGTGGCCCCTCAATACGCATCATTTCACGCGCCTGCATTTCTTCGAAAACGTGACCTGTAAACGAACCTCCATCAATATAGCGAATATGTAATTCGATATTATCCGTTTCATGTGCAGCATTGGCCAGCGAAAACGCGCGTCTGCGACCATCTTTCAGTATAAATTCAATGTATTGCCCTGCTCTGAACTGAAACGGTTCATGCTGTGGGATCGTTAACTGAACCAGCATGACATCAGATGAAAGCCGCTCTATCTTTTTAACTCGGCAGGGCATCGTTTTAAGCTCGGGCGCCGCTTCTGAAAGCGTTTCACGGGGTTTAAGAACAAGATCAGCGGTTGCAACCGCTTTACAGATGACAACCGGATTGTTTGCATCACCGGGTGCTGCAAGCGCTTTCGGCTCACCTTCCGGGTATTCAAAAGACCCACTGATTAAATCACAGATACAATTGCTACAAACACCATTTTGACAGCCATATGGGAGATGAATACCCTGGCGCTGTGCCGCAGTTAGAATCCACTCATCAGCATTGGCCAAAAAAGAAAGGCTGGAAGATTCCAGTTGAATCGTATAAGACATCTATTTCCCTGCGAGATAAATATTAAATCGGTTTTCCGCATATCGAAAGCGATTTAATTATCTCGCATTTTACTGCCTGGATAAAACGGTCAGATTTGGCGGTTTTCCCTGACAGTCAGGCTAAACCTGACTACGCTTGCTGTTTAACCACCGAATCAACGGTTCCCACTGCTCCACATCCTGCCAGACAGACGAAGGTGCCATTTCATGAATACTGATTCCCTGCTCAGCCGCACGGATATAGTTTTGTGTATCTCGCAAAGTCGCTATGAACGGTATTTTCAGGCTTTTCAGGAAATTCTCAAGCGTGTGGTAGACAACGGTATATTCTCTGGAACGGTTAGCAACAACCGCCAGTTTTGTCTGCTTGCGGGACACCTTGCCAACGGTCAGCAGCTCCTGGATAAAACGGGCTGCAGCACGTATATCAATGGGTGATGGCAAAACAGGAATAATCAATGTCTCTGCTCGTTTAACCAGCGCTGTTAAATCCTTGTCGTAAACCGCCGCAGGTGCATCAATAATCAGAATATCTGTACCTTGTGGGGTACGCAGACTATCGCTCGTACCATCTACGCCTATGATCGGCGCATAATAATCGGGTCGCTCCTGCAACCATTCGAGACTGGATTGTTGTCGATCGTAATCTGCCAGAACAACATTCTTGCCATGCTCTGCATAGTACCCTGCCAGATTAGTTGCAAGTGTGGTTTTACCGCTACCACCCTTGGTATTCAATGTCATTATTGTTCGCATAGTGTTCCCTTGATCCCAGAACTGCGCAGGACTTTATCAGATATTGTGCGCTTTGTTTAGTCTGAAATGCTACCAATAGCGTTAATTTTCAGTATAAAGGCGTTTCGCAATGTGCCGCTATAGACTTACACGCAACATTTGAATCAAAACAATACGGAAAAAAACATGTTTTCATGGAGCGAACATCAATGCCAGACAAGCCGGCGATTGCAATCAGAGCGGGATGAATTGCGAGCGAAGTTACGTGCGAATGATCAGGAAATCACGGCATTACAGGAAAAAATCTCGCAAAATGCAACTCAATCTCAACTCTATGAAACACGTTTCAAGCTTTGTGAGGGCATGTATAGCAATCTGTCCAGCTATGGAATATATCTGCACCGATTGCAACAGAGCATGGCAGATCTGATCTCGGCAATCGCTAACGAAAGGCAGGCTGCATCCTCAGCATCAGAAATTTCCAACCAGACAAGAAATGAAACTTGCCACATGATTTCCTGTTTTGATCAGATCGCTCAAAATGTGCAGGAAGCTGTTGTCAACGTTAGCGGGCTGAGCGAAAGAACCGAAGCAATTGGTTCGATTGTGAATATGATTGCACAAATTTCAGAACAGACAAATTTGCTGGCATTGAATGCCGCAATTGAAGCAGCAAGAGCAGGTGAACATGGCAGGGGATTTGCCGTTGTTGCCGACGAAGTCCGGCATCTATCGTTACGAACCAATGAAGCTACCCGCGAAATTGCCAGCCAGGTGCAAGCGATCCAGTCTGAAACCAGTAACACCTGCCAACAAATGCTGGATACAGAGAAGCAATCACAGGAATTGACCAAAATAGGCGCATCAACCACTCAACATATTGATAAATCTCTGGCTCTGTCAGCAACAATGGAAGCGGGTATTTCTGTAACCACCATGCGAAGTTTTATCGAGATGGCAAAGCTGGACCATGCCGCTCTGAAATTTGATGTCTACGAAATATTAATGGGGACATCAGACAAAACTGCTGAAGACGTTAAAAGCCATACTCACTGCCAACTCGGGCACTGGTATTACGAAGGTGCAGGGAAAACAGATTTTGCCAGCCTGGAGGGTTTTCAGGCCATTGAAAAACCGCATACTGAGGCTCATGTTTATGCGACTGCAGCAATTCACGCTTATGCAGAAGGTGATATGCAACAGGCATTGGCTGCCCTGGCCAAGATGGAGCAGGCCAGTCAGCGGCTAATGGATGCGCTTGACAGATTGACCTCCTCCAGCTCAAATATCAATCATATTCAGGGTGACTCCGCTAACCCTAACGAAGCCCAGATCTGATCGATTCGCTCTTTAACTGTAGCGTCCATGCTAATCGGCGTGCCCCATTCCCGCTCCGTCTCACCCGGCCATTTACTGGTCGCATCTAAACCGGCCTTACTTCCCAGCCCTGACACCGGCGAGGCAAAATCAAGATAATCAATTGGCGTATTTTCTACCAGGGTTATATCCCTTGCCGGATCCATGCGTGTGGTTATCGCCCAGATCACGTCGTCCCAGTTACGCACATCAACATCGTCATCGGTAACAATGACAAACTTGGTATACATGAACTGGCGCAGAAAACTCCAGACACCAAACATGACCCGTTTTGCATGACCGGGATATTCCTTTTTCATGCTGACGATTGCCATGCGGTAGGAACAGCCTTCCGGTGGTAGATAAAAATCCGTTATTTCCGGAAATTGCTTTTGCAGAATGGGGACGAAAACCTCATTCAGGGCTACTCCCAAAATGGCCGGTTCATCCGGTGGTCTGCCAGTATAGGTACTGTGGTAAATGGGATTATCACGGTGGCTAATGCGTTCAACCGTAAACACCGGAAAAGTTTCCTGCTCATTGTAATAACCGGTATGGTCGCCAAATGGGCCTTCCAGAGCAGTGTCGTCCGGGTAAATATGTCCTTCCAGCACATATTCGGCACTGGCGGGTACCTGCAAATCACTGCCCTTGCAGCGCACAAGCTCGGTTCGTGAACCGCGCAACAGACCCGCAAAGGCATATTCTGAGAGGCTGTCAGGCACGGGTGTCACAGCACCCAGAATCGTTGCCGGATCCGCACCAAGAGCAACGGCAACTGGAAAGGGCTCCCCGGGATGCAGCTGCTGCCAGTCCCTGAAATCCTGCGCGCCTCCTCTGTGAGCAAGCCAGCGCATAATAACCCGGTTTTTACCAATCACCTGCTGCCGGTAAATACCCAGATTCTGTCGCGGCTTGTTCGGCCCGCGCGTCACCACCAGCGCCCAGGTGATCAATGGGCCAGCATCGCCCGGCCAGCAGGTCTGGATTGGCAGCTTGGCAAGATCAACAGCATCGCCTTCAATCACATGCCGCTGACATGCCGCTTTCTTAACAATCCGAGGCGCCATATCGAGCACTTTTTTAAATACTGGCAACTTCTGCCAGGCATCTTTTACACCCGTCGGTGCATCCGGCTCCTTCAATGCAGCGAGTAATTTCCCGATCTCTCGTAACGCGGTAACAGAATCAGCACCCATACCCATTGCCACCCGCTCCACAGTACCAAACAGGTTTCCTAATACCGGCACATCAAAACCTTTCGGATTTTCAAACAACAGGGCCGGACCGCCCAAGCGTAAGGTACGATCACAAATTTCGGTCATTTCCAGATAAGGATCAATTTCCTGGTGGATGCGTTTGAGTTCGCCTTTTTGTTCCAGTTGTTCAATAAAATCCCGTAAATCCTGATATGCCATAGTAAATCGCTCTGTTTTCAAGGGTCGATATGCGTACAATTCGGGCATTGTAACAAGATGCCGGAGAGATAGATGAGCAAACACTATGACCTGATAGCCATTGGTGCTGGCAGTGGTGGACTATCGGTCGCCGAACGCGCTGCAAAATACGGGGCTAAATGCGCCGTAATCGAATCGGGTCGACTTGGAGGCACCTGCGTCAATGTGGGTTGTGTGCCGAAAAAAGTCATGTGGTTTGCTGCTAACATCGCGCATACGCTAGAGGATGCTCAAGGGTATGGTTTTACAGTAGCTGACACGAGTTTTGACTGGGCGACACTGAAACAGGCACGTGATAACTATGTCAATGGCATCAATACCTGGTATCACACCTACCTGGCAGATTCCAACATCGATGAAATCACCGGCCATGCGCGTTTTATAGATGAGCGAACCCTGGAAGTTGAAGGCACCCGTTACACAGCCGATCATATAATAATTGCACCTGGCGGCGCTCCGATAGCGCCTGAGACAAAGGGTGCTGAACTCGGCATCACCTCTGATGGTTTTTTCGAACTCGAAAGCTTGCCAAAACGCGTTGCTGTGGTTGGATCTGGCTACATCGCCGTTGAACTTGCCGGTGTGTTGAATGCACTGGGCGCTGATGTCACCATGCTATTGCGCAAGCAACACCTGCTGCGTGAATTCGACGCCATGTTACGTGAATCGCTGATGGAAGAAATGCTGGATGACGGCATTGACATCCTGTCACGATGCCAGGTAGAACAAATTGAAAAGCAGGCCGATGGCAGCCTTTGTATTATTGCTGAAAACGGGCAACGCCTGGAGGGTTTCGATCAATTGATCTGGGCCATTGGTCGTTACCCGCTAACCGCTGACCTTGAACTGAACCGTGCCGGTATCGAAACTGATGCTCAGGGGTATATCCCAACCAACAAATATCAGGAAACAAACGTTAAAAACGTTTATGCAATCGGCGATGTTACCGGGCAGGCACAGCTAACCCCGGTTGCTATTGCCGCAGGTCGTCGCCTGGCAGACCGTCTGTATGGCGGAATGACGGATCGACATCTACCCTATGAACACATTTCCAGCGTCGTTTTCAGTCACCCACCCATTGCCACTATCGGCCTGACCGAAGAACAGGCGCGCGCAACCCACGGCGAAGCCGTAAAAATCTACCAGAGCCGATTCACGCCCATGATCTATGCACCCACAGAGCGTACGCAGAAAACAGCGATGAAACTGGTTACCGTTGGTGCACAGGAAAAGCTGGTCGGCTGTCATATTATCGGCGTTGGTGCTGATGAAATGTTGCAGGGGTTTGCCGTGGCAATGCGCATGGGCGCGAACAAACAGGATCTGGATGATACCATCGCCATTCATCCCACCAGCTCGGAAGAACTGGTGACCATGCGTTAACGTCTTAACAGGTTGTTGAAAAAGTCTCAGGCGAGCGCAAGACAAGGCAAAATTGGCGAAAAGCGCAGTGTACACGCAGTACATGAGCATTTTGAGCCGATTTTTAACGCGGGATTGTGCCGCATGAGGGTTTTTCAACAACCTGTTAAACGTTTGCGCGGAATACAGGCCGCATCAATCAAATCATGCGCCTGTAGCCACTGCCGCGCATCATCTGCATCCTGCTCAAACCAGGCCGCTGTCGAACCCAGTCTGAAGCTATAACCCCAGACGTCCATATCAGCCATCATGCGTTGTCGGCCAAAGCCAGGCAAAACATCGGCGAGCAGAATCTGCAGGTAGCAGACGGCATTCTCTTCCGCGTAATCACCTCCAGCATTAGTATCCAATGCCTCACGCCGCTCACTGGACATACAGATAAAATGGCAGGCTTCGTGAAAGATTGAATGTAGCGGCGTATCTGGCCAGGCAAACAATTGCTGCTGGATCAGGCCGGCTTCTGCATCGCCCCAGAAACTTCCGGGAATCGCTTTGCCCGGATTGCATACCACCAGTTGCAGAGAATAATCCTTCAGCAAACCGATGACTGCCTGGCGCGAATGATCAGCAAGTCGGAGGACATTCTCGCTACTTTGCGATTTCATATTGGGGAGGACCTCTATTAATTAGGATTTTCGTCTGAGTTCAAGGCGGATGGTTTTTGAGAGTCGTAGTATATTAAGCATATATGAGGATCGCAAAAAATCATCCAGCGCAGAAATCGGGGGAAAAGGCTATTAATAGAGGCTCCCTGGAAATTATACTTGCAAAGAGCACGGACTATCGTACTCTTTGAAGCTATGCAAATTGAATTCACAAAAATGCACGGTCTCGGTAATGATTTTATCGTCATCAATGCGATGCAACATCCCTTCATCCTGTCAGCAGAACAGATCAAATTTATGGCCGACCGTCACTTTGGCATTGGCTATGATCAGCTACTGGTGGTAGAACCGGCAAGCCTGTCAGATGCCGATTTTAGATACCGCATTTTTAATGCGGATGGTGGTGAGGTAGAACAATGCGGCAACGGCGCTCGCTGTTTTGCGCTGTATGTTCACGCCAAAGGCTTAACAAAAAAAACAACCATCCCCGTTGAAACCTCTGCGGGCATTATTGAATTGGCCATTGAAAACGGGCAGGTCACAGTGAATATGGGCGCTCCGGAATTTGAACCCGACGGGATTCCTTTCGAGGCCAATACCCGCGCTGATCGTTATGCCATTTCAATTAATGGTGACTCCGTTGATATCGGAGCTGTTTCTATCGGCAACCCGCATGCGGTGATAGAAGTCGTCAATACAGATCATGCACATATTGATACGCTAGGGCCGGAGATAGAAACCCATAGCCGTTTTCCGAACCATGCCAATGTCGGTTTCATGCAGATTATTGATCGTCAACACATCAGGCTGCGTGTCTGGGAAAGAGGTGCTGGTGAAACTCTGGCCTGTGGAACAGGCGCCTGTGCCGCTATGGTCATTGGCCGACGACAGGGCTTGCTCGATGAAAATGTAAAGGTCGATCTTCATGGTGGACAGCTTATGGTAAGCTGGGCTGATGAAGGCACACCCGTATTTATGACCGGTCCAGCCACGTTTGTATACGAAGGAAAAATAACCCTATGACTCAGCAAGTCGCTTCGACCACAAAAACCGAATCTATCGATGCCGAAGCAATCAGTGCTTTTCTGAAAAAGAATCCTGATTTCTTCATTGACTACCCGACACTGCTGGCAAATCTGCAATTACAGCATCAATCCGGCGATGCAGTCTCACTGATAGAACGACAGGTTACTAGCCTGCGTGAACAGAATGAACAATTGAAGAAACGGCTCAATGATCTGATTCAGGTCGCCCATGAAAACAATGCCGTAATCCATCGCATGCATGAACTTACCCTTAACCTGGTGGGTAAAAACACCCTCGCCAGTCTACTGACGACATTGCATGAGCATCTGTCATCAGACCTGGATGCCGACAGTCTTGTTGCTCATATCACTGACCTGCCAGACGATGTAGCGAATCCTGACTTTGTCATCAAAAAGTCAGGTGAGGAACAAATATCGCAATTGTTTGACTCCATCTGTCAATCCGGACAACCCTTTTGCGGCCGCCCGAAACAAAGCCAACTGGATTTTTTATTTCCACAACAGACTGTTGATATCACATCTGCAACGGTTATCCCACTCGGCGACAAAGCATCTCTGGGTCTACTGGCAATCGGCAGCCGCAATCCAGACCGCTTCACACCGGGTATGGGCACCCTGTTTCTGGAACAACTCGGCCAGCTGTTAACCCGCCTGATCAGGTCACTGGATAACTGATTAATAAATTAGATTGCCATAGATGCCATGAATGTTGATGCAATCAACCAATTTGCGGAGTTCTTTACTCATTTAGAGAACCAACGTCGACTGTCTGCACATACAATAACCAGCTATCAACGCGATCTCCGCAGCTTCTCAGACTATTGCCAACGCGAACAGATTCCGGACTGGCAACAGGTCACTCATGAGCAGGTCCGGGCATTTGCCGCCGAATCACATCGCAAAGGTCTATCTGGCCGTAGCGTTCAACGCCGCCTGTCTGCATTACGTAGCCTGTTTAATTTCCTCATGATGACCGATGTCTTAAAACAAAACCCGGCGCAGAGCGTACGCTCACCCAAAGACGAAAAAAAATTACCGCACTGCCTGGACACTGATCAGATGCAGGCGGTGCTGGACACGGCCGCACCCACAAACTGGCTACAGCAACGCGATCTTGCCATGATGGAGCTGATGTACTCCAGTGGTTTACGACTGGCGGAACTGGTATCCCTGAATCTACCTCAGCTGGATCTGAAAAATGCTGAAGTTCGGGTCACCGGTAAAGGCGAGAAAACACGCATTCTACCTGTTGGCCGCAAAGCCATTATATCGCTACAAAACTGGCTACAGGAGCGCGCTCTGCATTGCGCTGATGATGAAACGGCTGCCTTTATCAATCGCTCAGGTAGTCGACTAAGCCGCAGCAGCGTACAAAAACGGATACGACAATGGAACACACAGCAGGGACTTGGGCTACGTCTGCATCCTCACGTCCTGCGCCATTCCTTTGCCAGCCATATTCTGGAATCAAGCCATGATCTCAGAGCTGTCCAGGAATTACTTGGGCATGCCAACCTGTCTACAACCCAGATCTATACCCATCTGGATTTCCAGCATCTTGCTGAAGTTTATGATGACGCACACCCGCGTGCCAGAAAACAGCGCGGAAAACGCTAATCAACCACGATGAATAGCTGTTTATCGAGCGCAAACAAGCTGATTTCATAGTGTACAATAGCCCTCTTTTAGAACAAACCAGATGGGTGAAGCTGTTTTGGAGCAATATCGGGGAACAACCATTTTATCTGTCCGGCGCAAAGGCCACGTCGTCATTGGCGGCGACGGCCAGGTATCGATGGGCAACACCATTATGAAAGGCAATGCCCGCAAAGTCAGGCGTCTCTACAATGATCAGGTGCTGGCCGGGTTTGCCGGTGGTACTGCCGACGCCTTCACGCTGTTCGAACGCTTTGAAGCAAAACTGCAGAAACACCAGGGTAATCTGGTGCGTTCCGCAGTCGAGCTCGCAAAGGACTGGCGCACCGACCGTATGTTGCGCCGACTGGAAGCCTTGCTGCTCGTTGCTGACAATGAAAGCTCTCTTGTCATCACAGGCAATGGCGATGTCATTGAACCGGAAGACAGTCTGATGGCGATTGGTTCTGGCGGCTCCTTCGCTCAGGCTGCCGCCCAGGCCATGCTGGAAAACACCGATCTTGATGCTCGCAGCATTGTCGAAAAGGGCCTTAAAATTGCCTCTGATATCTGTGTTTTTACCAATCACAATCTGACACTGGAAGAACTGTCCTATGACAGCAGTGACAGCTCGCATAATCAGGATTAATACCCATGTCTGAAATGACACCACGAGAAATTGCTCACGAACTCGATAAACATATTATTGGTCAGGATGAAGCCAAACGAGCAGTAGCCATTGCGCTGCGAAATCGCTGGCGACGCCAGCAGGTTGAAGAGCCCATGCGCAGCGAAATCACCCCGAAAAATATTCTCATGATTGGGCCAACCGGTGTGGGTAAAACTGAAATTGCCCGACGCCTGGCAAATCTTGCCAAGGCACCTTTTATCAAGGTAGAAGCCACCAAGTTTACTGAGGTTGGCTACGTTGGCCGTGATGTAGAGTCCATCATTCGTGACCTCGCAGACGTATCAATCAAAATGATGCGCGAAAACGAAATGGCGAAAATGCGTCATCGTGCTGAAGATGCTGCAGAAGAACGCATACTCGACGTCCTGCTGCCATCACCTCGGAGTACCGATTTTGATGGCGACAATACACAGAAAACAGATTCTGAAACCCGGCAGAAATTTCGCAAACGCCTGCGCGAAGGTGATCTGGATGACAAGGAAATTGATATCGAAATCACGGCCACCCCTATTGGGGTAGAAATTATGGCACCGCCGGGCATGGAAGAAATGACAAGCCAGCTACAGGGTATGTTTCAGAACATGGGCTCCGACCGCAAACGCAGTAAGCGTATGTGCATTGCTGACGCCCTGAAAACTCTCACCGATGAAGAAGCCGGCAAACTCATCAACGAAGAAGATCTGAAAACACGTGCGCTCGAAAATGCCGAACAAAATGGCATTATTTTTATTGATGAAATCGATAAAGTCACTCAGCAGGGATCTCAGGGAGGCAGTCCCGGTGTTTCGCGCGAAGGCGTGCAACGTGATTTGCTGCCACTTGTCGAAGGCAGCACCATTACCACTAAACATGGCATCATTAAAACGGATCATATGCTGTTTATTGCCTCTGGTGCATTTCACCTCTCCAAACCATCGGACCTGATCCCGGAACTTCAGGGTCGGTTGCCTATTCGGGTTGAGCTAAACGCTCTCACCACCGAAGACTTTACGCGTATATTATCGGAACCGGATGCGTCCCTGACCGAGCAATATACAGCGCTGCTGGCCACCGAAGGCGTGACACTGGATTTCACCCAGAATGGCATTCAGCGCCTCGCTGAAATAGCCTGGGAAGTCAATGAACGCACAGAGAATATTGGTGCCAGACGCTTGCACACTGTACTTGAACGCTTACTGGAAACTGTTTCCTACGAGGCCTCTGACAAATCTGGCCAAAGCCTGACAATCAATGCCGCTTTCGTTGATGAACAACTCGCTGATCTTGCCAGAGATGAAGATCTGAGCAAATACATATTGTAAGCATACGACTAACTAATTGAGAATCACCATGGCGAATAAGCAACCACACCCGACTGAAATAAACCTGCACAAATCTACCCGTATTCTCGATGTTACTTTTGATGATGGTGAAAAATTTGCCTTGTCCTGTGAATACCTGCGAGTGCATTCACCTTCAGCAGAAGTACAGGGACATAGCCCGGGCGAGGGCGTGTTACAGATTGACAAGGAAGACGTAAACATCGACCACATTGAACCTGTCGGGAATTATGCCGTACAAATCTATTTCGATGACGAGCACAACTCTGGTATCTATTCCTGGGAGACGCTCTATAAACTGGGTAAAAATCATGATGCCAACTGGCAAAATTATCTTGGCAGACTCAAGACAGCAGGCGTTCCCCACACTGCATTTGGTAACAAAGAACTCTGAGACTAAACAGCATGTCAGATAAAACCACCAGCTTCGGTTATGAAGAAGTAAAATGGGAGGACAAGGCCGGGCGCGTTGGCAAAGTCTTCGATTCTGTTGCCAGTCGCTATGATGTAATGAATGACCTGATGTCATTAGGTGTGCATCGCCTCTGGAAGCGCTTTACCATTGATCATAGCAGCGTTCGTAGTGGTCATAAAATCCTTGATCTCGCGGGTGGTACAGGTGATCTAGCTGCGCGTTTTTCTCCGTTAGTGGGTGATGATGGTGAAGTCGTCATTGCTGACATTAACGCCGCCATGCTCGCCAGTGGCCGCAGCCGCCTGATCGATGAGGGCATTACGGGTAATGTTCGCTATGTACAGGCAAATGCAGAAGTCCTGCCATTTCCGGACAACCACTTTAATATCATTACTATCGCTTTTGGTCTTCGCAATGTGACCGACAAGCAAAAAGCCCTGAATGACATGTACCGGGTATTGAAACCTGGTGGACGACTTCTGGTACTAGAATTCTCAAAGCCCGTAACACCGGGGTTGAAACCTCTGTACGATTTTTATTCCTTCAAAATCCTGCCGATGATGGGCAAGCTGGTTGCCAATGATGCTAGCAGCTATCAGTACCTGGCCGAATCTATCCGTATGCACCCTGGCCAGGACGAACTCAAACAGATGCTCGAAGAAGCCGGCTTTGAAAATACCGCCTACTTCAATCTCTCCGGTGGCATTGTCGCACTTCATCGCGGCTACAAGTTTTGACCTCCCACATACCGACCCTCTGATGATACCTGCCACACTCACTGCTGCCGTAGAAACTGCTCTGAATCACTGGTTACAGCTAGACCCTGAAACACGTCACCTGCTGCCACAGTTCCAGGATCGCATCATTGAATGGCAGTTACCCGAATTTTCTCAGTCACTGTTTTTTTTCTGTAACGGTGAAGGCTTTCAGGTGTTAGCAGAATATGAAGGCAAAGTTGATACCCTGCTGGTAGCAAAACTGTCCGGGCTTGTACGTTCTATGAACAAACAAACTGAAAAGGCATTGTTTGACGGCGATCTCAAAATATCCGGTGATACTGAACTTGGACAGGCCTTCCAGAAGCTTCTGACATCCGTCGATTTCGACTGGGAGGAGCAACTTTCACATCTTACCGGGGATATCGTCGCCCACCAGGTTGGCAATGCGGCTCGATCTTTGCGGCAGTTTTTCTCAAAAACAGGCAACACCTTTGCTGATAATCTGAGCGAATTCCTGCAGGAAGAAGCTCGGATATTAACCGGAAAATCAGAAATAGACGCTTTTATGCGCCAGGTCGATGAACTGCGTTCGGGTACAGATCGACTTGAAGCAAGAATACATCGACTGCTGAGCCGACAGGATGGCCGTTTATGATTATGCCCGATCAGATTTTTCGTTTGTTTCATATTAACTGGGTATTACTCAAACACGGGCTTGACGAAATCATCCTCGCAACCCACCTGTTCCGTCCTGTCTACTTTCTGCGCCACCTGGCACCCTGGCAACGACTCACCCGCAAAAAACCCAGAGCGGTAAGAATACGGCTTGCACTGGAAGATCTCGGTCCAATTTTTGTCAAATTCGGTCAAATCTTGTCGACACGTAAAGACTTGCTACCCGACGATATAGCGTTTGAGCTGGCCAAACTACAAGACCAGGTACCACCTTTCGAGGGAGTGCGTGCCCGTCAACTCATTGAAACCGCTCTACAAGATACGATAGATAACAACTTTGACGATTTTGATGCAACCCCGCTAGCATCCGCATCCATCGCTCAGGTACACACGGCGCGTTTGAAAACCGGCGAAGAGGTGGTAATTAAAGTCGTTCGGCCTGACATTGAACCCATCATGCGTCGTGATATTGCACTCCTGAAATACATTGCCCGCCTGGCTCAGCATTACTGGAAAGATGGGCGCCGTTTACGCCCTGTTGAAGTTGTCCGTGAATTTGAAAAGACCCTCTTCGATGAACTTGATCTATTGCGTGAAGCCGCTAATGCCTCGCAGTTAGGTCGCAACTTCAGCGATAACCCACTATTGCATGTTCCTGTAATTTATTGGCCATTATGTCGCAAAAGCATCATGGTTATGGAACGTATCTACGGCATTCCTGTCAGCAACATTGATCAACTTCATGCCGCCAATATCGACTTAAAACAACTCGCTGAACGCGGTGTTGAAATCTTTTTTACCCAGGTTTTTTCGCACAACTTCTTTCATGCTGACATGCATCCAGGTAATATTTTTGTCTCCCCTAAGGGTCAGTACATGGCTGTCGATTTTGGCATCATGGGCGCTCTCAGCCAGGAAGACCAACACTACCTGGCAGAAAATTTTCTGGCTTTTTTTCAACGCGATTATCGGCGTGTAGCAGAATTGCACGTTGAATCTGAATGGGTACCGACAGGTACCCGTATTGATGAGTTTGAAGCCGCCATCAGGACAGTCTGTGAACCGATATTCGAACGGCCACTAAAAGATATTTCTTTCGGCCACCTGCTATTAAGATTGTTCCAGACTGCTCAACGCTTTGATATGCATGTACAGCCTCAACTCGTCCTGTTACAAAAAACATTGCTGAATATTGAAGGCCTGGGTCGTCAACTTTACCCAGACCTGGATTTATGGCAAACCGCAAAACCCTTCCTTGAACGCTGGACAAAAGAGCAAGTGGGACCGCTTGCCTTTTTCAATAAAATAAAACAGGATCTACCTTTATGGAGTGAGCGCTTCCCGGAAATCCCCAACCTGGTTCACCAGGCACTTAGTCAAACGGCTCATGGCAAACAACAGTCTAACCGGCATGCCGAAGAACTCAGAAAATTGCGCAAAGACATAGATTGCAGTAACCGTCGAACCGGAATGATCATTATTAGCGCCACGCTGTTTATCTGTTCGACACTCCTCTACGCCCTGTCTGATGGCCATCAGCTGCTGAGCTGGCTGCTAACAGGTATAGGTACTGTAATACTGGCAATCGCCCTGGCAACAGATTCGGCAGAATAAGAGCAATGTGGCTGTTCAGAATTCTTTTTTAGACGGGCCGCTGTAACCCAGACTCCACCTGTCGCCTGATATCTAAACCGACAAGCTTTTCTATCAGTACAAGCGCAAAATCCATGGCTGTACCCGGCCCTCGGGAGGTAATAATCCTGCCATCTTCAACCACAGGATCAGTTTTCAGTTCAGCATAATCACCTGGAAAGGCTTCCAGCACACCCGGGAAACTCGTTACATTCCTTCCCTTGAGCAAGCCTGCAGTTGCCAAAACCTTGGGTGCAGCACAGATAGCAGCACAATAACCATTATTAGCATATATTTTTTTTAGAAATGAATGAATACGCGCATCAGCATTCAAATAATCGGCACCAGGCAAACCACCAGGCAAGATGATCATATCGAATATTCTATCCTCAAGATTTGCAAGCGTATCATCAGCAATGATCACCGTTCCACGTGAACAGCAGACTGGCTCATCTGTCAGGCCTGCAGTAATAACCTCTATATCTGCACGCCGCAACAAATCAATGAGTGTGACGGCTTC
Organism: Gammaproteobacteria bacterium; assembly: GCA_036480335.1. GTDB lineage: Bacteria > Pseudomonadota > Gammaproteobacteria > DSM-19610 > DSM-19610 > JAZGER01. The sequence goes on from JAZGGH010000051.1 coordinate 79,548, forward strand.
TAGTTCTTCACAGCCTTGCGCGATTGGGATAAGGACGCTTGCCATCGTGTATTCTCCTGCTGAATATCAATAATTTCAGACACAGTAACCAGCCTGATACCCATAGTATTCAAATCTGGCAAGTATTTTTCAAGCACATCCAGTGTTTCACGATAGGGGTGGCCGATGGCAATAGCTGTGCCGTTTCTTTTTGCTCTTGCAATCAGGCGCCACAATTGTTTTTCAATCGCATCATGATCAATATCATTATCCAGAAATATATTTCTTTCGGCATTCCTTAAACCGGTATTTTCGGCCACCTGGCGAGCAACTGACTCAGCAGTTGTACGACTATCAAGGAAAAAGAAATCGCCTTTTTCCTGTAACTGCGTCATCACCCAAAGCATATGTCCTGGGTGCTGGGTCAACAGGCTTCCCATATGGTTATTCACACCAGACACATAGGGGACAGCAGCCAGATCGTGCTTGACCATCCAGTTAACATCGAGTTGAGACATATCCAGCGTTAAAGCCCCCTCATCAAGCGTAACGGAATGAATACTCTGCATTGGCAGATGTAACATGACTTCCTTGTTCATGATATACGCATTTTCCGCCAACTGGCGGGTATAACTTGCGTGCGGCAGGAAGGAACAGGTGACAGCTCCAGGAAGATTAATAACGCGCTCACCATTGGCATAGCGCTTGCCCATATCGTCGATAACAATCGCAATAGAAGGTAGCACTTCGGCCATAACAGCGCGCGTAGATAACAGACTCGTTATTAATAGCAGAAAAAAAAGAACCGGTATTAAACCGGTTCGCAATTGAATCAAAGCGTTTCTCTTTGAATAGCAAGACCTTTGAGTAGATTCAGTGCTTCATATAACTGAAAATCTCGCTGAGCCAGCGGTTTCTCTTCTACCGTTTCCCCATTTTTATTTTTGTCTTTTTTTGCTGTTTTAGCCTTATTTTCTTTTTTCCCGTTATCAAGATGACCGGTTAAATCCGCTTCCTTGATCGGATCAAATTTTCGGTCCAGCGTTGAGACAACCACCTGATCAAGTTCGATATCCGGTTTGATACCTTCAGCCTGAATCGAACGGCCTGATGGCGTGTAGTAACGCGCCGTGGTTAGCTTAACAGCAGAGCCATTACCCAACGGCAGAATCGTTTGTACCGATCCCTTGCCAAAGGTAGGACGGCCGATAATAATTGCACGTTTATGGTCCTGTAAGGCACCAGAAACAATTTCCGAAGCGGATGCGGAGCCCTGATTAACCAGCACAACCAGTGGCGCGTCTTCCAGAATATCATCCGGGGTTGCCGTAAAACGTAGCCTCGAATCATTGATGCGCCCTTCTGTATAAACAATCAGGCCTTTGCGCAAGAAAGCATCCGATACAGCCACTGCACCATTTAGAACGCCACCCGGGTTATTTCTAAGATCCAGCACCAAACCCCGTAAACCTGTTTCATCGGCTTCTTTTTTCAGCCTGGTGATTGCTTCAACCATATTTTCAGCGGAGCGTGACTGGAATTGGGATATACGAACATAGCCGAAACCTTTTTCCAACATCCGGCTCTTCACACTTTTAACCTTGATAATAGCTCGTGTGATTGTAATTTTCAGCGGCTGGTCAGTACCTTCGCGTACAATGGTTAGCACAAGATCAGTCCCGGGCTTGCCACGCATTACCTTAACAGCATCATTCAGCGTCATTCCCTTTACCGGGGTATCATCAAGTTTTATGATCAGATCACCCGATTCAACACCTGCTTTTTGTGCCGGCGTATCATCTATCGGGGCAATCACCTTAACAAACCCGTCTTCCATGCCAACTTCGATGCCCAGGCCACCAAATTGACCACTGGTTCCTACCTGTAATTCCTTAAATTGCTCACCATCTAGATAGGCTGAATGGGGATCCAGTCCGGACAACATACCGCGAACCGCATTCTCTAGCAGATCACTATCCTCGACATCTTCGACATAATCATTCTTGATACGGCTAAAAACCGCACTGAATGTCCGCAAATCATCGACCGGCAAATTAGCCAATTGTGGCTTGTCTCGCTCAGCAAAAACGCCTTCGCCAATAGAAATCAATAAACCGATCACTAGACCGGTAAAAATAAGTGCAACATTGTGTTTTGTAATAGCCATATGATATCAAACGTAAAAAATGAAAATACTGTTGCTCAAAAAACAACAGGCGCGAACCCAAGTGACCATAGCACAGCTCGAAGTCGAGCAAAATGCCAGAAATTCAATCTCTTAAGTCAAATACTAAAATCGTATATCCTTAAAACAGAAGCCGATTATACGACATACCGCCATCGTGCGCTGATCAGCGATAAAATCCTTCGCGGCCACTGTCCTCAAACTACCAAACTAACCGGGTTTACCCGCACACCATAACATCGGGTCAACTGGTTCACCGTTGTGGCGTAATTCAAAATACAGGCCGTTTCTGGCCTGCGCCCCACTATTCCCGGAAATAGCAATAACATCACCCATATCGACCCATTCGCCAACTTCCTTATAGAGCGCCTGATTCTGGCCATATAAACTCATGAAACCATTGCCATGATCGACAATCATTAATAGCCCGAATCCACGCAACCAGCTGGTAAAAGCCACGCGTCCATGCGAAATTGCTGTGACCTCCTGACCCGTATCAGTCGCGATCAGGACACCTCGTGAAATTTGAACCGTATTACGCACTTTCGTTCCAAATGCACGAAAAATTCGACCCGAAACGGGCCATTTCAATTGCCCCTTCAGCTCGTGAAAGGTTTTTTTGTGCGTTTCGGCCGGAATATCTGCCAGTGCCTGGCGCAAATTCTCCAGCAACAAGCCCAAACCCTTACTGTCTTTATACAGTCTGCTCAATTCCCGGTTTTCTACTTTCAGGCGCTGCTCCAGCAAGACCAATGCTTTCTTACGTTCTGCCATCCTGGCATCGAGCTTTTGCAGAGCCGTCTTTTTTCTACTGTAGGTTGAGGAGACCTCTTGCAATGTCGCTTGCAAGCTAGCGTCAATTTGTGCGATTTCCTGTAATTTTTCCTGCATATCATGCATCTTCCGGGTACGCGCTTCTGATAGATAATTGATATAGGTATTCACTCTTTTTAGACGGGCAGGGTTTTTCTGGTTCAACAATAATTTAAACGTCGGTTGACGTTGCAGAATATAAAAGAGCCTCAACTCTTCCGACAACTGTTCACGCTGCATGGCCAGGTGGTCAAGCAAGACAGTTTTTTCCTGTTTGAGCCTGGTGGCTTTGTCATTAAGCGTTAATGACTTTTCTTCAAGCTGTCTGATTGAGACTAGCTGTCTGTGGATAGAAAGCTCAAGCTCTTTTATCTGTTGATATTCCTGATCTTTTATTCTGTTTTTCTGTTGCAGGCGTTTTTCCTGCTGCCCAATCAACTGCCGTAACTTCTGTAATTTCAGGTTTTTATCATCGAAGTCGCTTGCAGCCAGTAATGTACTAGATGATGTCAGCCCTCCTGCCATCAAGAGGGCGCTGATGAACAATCTCACACTTTTTCCCTGTTCTCCGGTTCAGCTGATGCTTCTGTCAATTCAATTAATGGAGTTCCGGTCATTTCACCTGGAATTTCCAGTCCCATCAAAAATAGCATGCTAGGTGCAATATCACATAACGCACCTTTTGACAGTTGCGCAGATCGACCAACATAAACCAGTGGTACTGGGTTAGATGTGTGGGCAGTGAATGCCTGTCCGGTCTCAGTATCCAGCATCTGTTCTGCATTACCATGGTCGGCTGTAATCAGAACTTCACCTCCCGACCGTTCCAGTGCCTCGAGTACATGTCCGAGACAGATATCCAGCGTTTCAATAGCCTTCACTGCCGCCGCATAATTCCCTGTATGCCCTACCATGTCCGGATTAGCAAAATTGCAGATAATCACACCATAATCATTACTATCGATAGCGTCAACGAGTCGTTTGGTGACTTCTTCGGCATTCATTTCCGGTTGCAAATCATAGGTCGCAACCATGGGTGAGGGCACCATAATACGATCTTCACCTTCGAAAGGGGCTTCAACGCCGCCATTGAAAAAGAACGTCACGTGGGCATATTTTTCGGTTTCCGCCAAGCGTAACTGCCGCACACCGTGTCTAGCCAGCACCTCTCCAAAAACGTTATGCAAGCGTTCGGCCGGGAACGCCACTTTTACGTCAAATTCAGAATTATATTCGGTCAGACTAACAAAACTGCCGAGCTTTGGAATAACCTCACGGTTAAAACCCTCAAAATCAGGCTCGAAAAACGGACGTGTAATCTGGCGGGCACGATCAGAGCGGTAGTTCATAAAAATAACCACATCACCATCCTCAACGGTAATGGCTCGACCTCCAACAGGAACTATCCTGGTTGCCAGCACAAATTCGTCACTTTCATCACGGGCATAGGCCATTTCCAGTGCTGACAGAGCATCTGGCGCCTCAAATTCTGCTTTTGCCTGGGTAATCAAATCATAGGCAGCCTGGATTCTGGGCCAGCGATGATCCCTGTCCATTGCATAATATCGGCCAATGATCGAAGCGATCTGACCATTGCCAAATTCTTTCAACTTTTCTTCAAGCCGTTCAAGAGAGCTCGCTGCACTGCGTGGCGGCGTATCCCGTCCATCCAGAAAAGCATGCAAATAGACTTTTTTTGCACCGCGTTCGACGGCCAGTTGAATCATTGCATGAATATGCTCTTCATGGCTGTGGACCCCGCCTGGCGATAATAAACCCAGGATATGTACCGCTTTATCCTCGGCAATTGCTATATCTACAGGGTCCGTTAATGTGGCGTTGGAAAAAAATGAGCCTGTTTTAATCGAACGACTAACACGCGTAAACTCCTGGTAAACAACCCGGCCCGACCCCAAATTCATGTGCCCGACCTCTGAATTACCCATCTGGCCAGCAGGCAACCCTACTGCAGCCCCTGACGTATTAATCAAGGTGTGTGGGTATTTTGCCCATGTACGATCCCAGACAGGCGTATTCGCCCCCAAAATCGCGTTGTTTTCTATTTCGTCCCGATAGCCCCAACCATCCAGGATAACCAGAACCATTGGTTGTAAATTATTTGAATTCATGCTCGCCATACATACCTTTAAAAAATAATCGTAAATCGTTACGACAGAAAATCTGAGAGTGCCTTTAGATATATATTACTGTATAATGTTTAGTTAATGAAAGGTCATTAAGATCTATTGGCAATTATAATATTGGGGTATTGGTACAAATGGCAGAGCCACAAAAAACTATTCCACACCACACTATTAATACACTCATCACGCGTGATGAAGATATAGACCGTGCTTCCCGCTCTCTGAAAGCAATGTCACACCCATTACGCCTTAAAATCCTCTGTACCCTGGGCAATGCGGAAGTAAGCGTTCAGGATATCGTTGAAAATGTTGGTACATCGCAAAGTAATATTTCGCAACACCTGGCCATTTTACGCGACAAGGGCATTCTTGCCTCTCGCAAAGATGCAAATCGCGTATACTATCGTGTAGGCGACTCAAGGACACTGCGTCTGATAGAAATGATGCGAGAAGTCTTCTGTTCTGTGGATCACCAATAAACTACTTCTTCCTAAGGTTAGATGTCAGCCTCTCAATTATTTGAATTTAGTAGCAATCATCCCGTTCTGATTCTGACGTTTTTTGTCGTCTTCGGGTTACTCATTCTACTAGAATTTCGTCACCGCATGAGCGGTATGAAATCTGTTGGCCCTATTGAAGCAACGCAACTCAACAATCACAACAACGCCATCTTCCTTGATATACGTGACGATAATGATTTCAAAACAGGGCATATTCCTGATGCCCTTAATATCCCTCTAAAACAACTCAATAGCCGCGCAGGTGAACTGGAAAAATACACCGGCCAACCCATCATTGCCTATTGTCGTTCTGGAAATACGTCTCTGACTGTAGGCAGCATCCTGAAAAAACATGGCATGGAACAGATTTATAATCTCAGTGGTGGCATAGTCGGCTGGAAAAGCGCAAATATGCCATTAACCAAATAACCTACGGACCTCCCAGACAATGACCGAAGACAATACTGCTGCGGGCAATACAGAAAACCAGCCTCAATTTGCGATGCATCGCATCTATCTGAAAGATGTATCATTCGAAACACCCAATACACCTCAAATTTTCAAAGAGCAGTGGCAACCTGAAATCAATATGCAGTTAAATTCTGCAGTTAACCCTCTTGAAGAAAATAATTTCGAAGTTGTTCTCACCATTACTGTCACCGCCAAAAAAGGCGACCTGACGGGTTTCCTGGTTGAAGTTCAGCAAGCCGGTATTTTTCATCTTTCCGGCTATACACAAGAACAAACCTCTGAAATGCTCGGCGCATATTGTCCAAATACCTTGTACCCTTTTGCACGTGAAGCAATTTCAGACCTCGTAAACAAGGGTGGATTTCCGCAACTGTTACTGGCACCGGTCAATTTTGATGCCATCTATGCCCAACGGATGCTCGAAGCACAACAACAGGCCTCTGAAACGACCAGTAAGCATTAATCTCCTATGCATACCGCTCCAGAACTTTCCATCACTGTTCTCGGCGGAGGCTCCTGGGGAACGGCTCTGGCAATAGAGCTTGCCCGAAACCATAATCAGGTCGCTCTCTGGGATCATAATCCGACTCATCTGGACGAAATAGCTTCAAGCGGTACCAACCAACGGTACCTGCCTGATATCCCATTACCATCAGGTATAGTCTTTGAGTCCGATCTTGCTAAAGCGGTTGCGAATTCTACCTTTATCCTCATTGCCATCCCCAGCCATGGTTTTCGAACCATTCTTCAAGCCTTACAACAAATCAGCTTGAAATCCGGGCAGCCACTGCGTCTTGCCTGGGCCACCAAGGGGCTGGAGCCTGAAAGTGGTACCTTTCTTGATCAGATAGCTGAAGAAGTTGTCGGTAAAAACACACCCTTTGCTGTCATTTCTGGTCCAACCTTTGCTTTGGAAGTTGCACGGGGTTTACCCACTGCCGTTACCATTGCCTCGATGAATAAAGCCCTGGCTGCTGATATCGTCACCGCCATGCACAATTCTTCTTTTCGAACCTATACCAGTAAAGACATTGTTGGCGTGGAAGTAGGTGGTGCTGTGAAAAATGTACTCGCCATTGCTGCCGGTATTTCAGATGGCCTGGGCTTTGGCGCAAATGCCAGAGCCGCTCTCATTACCCGAGGATTAGCTGAAATGATGCGCCTCGCCATTAAACTGGGCGGGCAGCAGGAAACCTTGATGGGGCTGACTGGCATTGGTGATCTGGTGCTTACTTGCACTGACAATCAGTCCCGCAATCGCAGGCTTGGACTTGCGCTGGGCAAAGGGCTTGATTTCAATAGCGCCTGTGAAGAAATTGGACAGGCCATTGAAGGTGCTCACACATCACGAGAACTGGCTCTGTTGGCAAACCGGCTAAATATAGAAATGCCTATCACTGAACAGGTTTATCAGGTGATATATCACCAGCGACCACCCGCAGAAGCCGTCAAATCTTTGCTCGCCAGAGAACAAAAAGCAGAAATAATTTAGGTAACCTTGATTAATTCTGAATGGTCTGATGTTCGTTAGGCATGTTTTTCGTTAACTATTTCTGAACCGGCAAAACCAGCCTGCCTCCACGCCTCATAAACAACCACAGCCACCGTGTTTGATAAATTCAGGCTACGGCTCGTATCAAGCATAGGCAGCCTTAATACCTGTTGCCGCTCTACCGATAACAAAGCATCCGGCAAACCTCGTGTTTCCGGACCAAACAGCAAAGCATCGCCATCATGATAATCGATTGATGAATAACTTTTTTTACCTTTCGTCGAAAACAGCCATAATCTATTGAAATCAACGGTATTCATAAACATTTCAAAATCATCATGTATACAGACATTTGCCCATTCATGATAATCCAGACCGGCACGGCGCAATTTACGGTCGTCAAATTCGAAACCCAGGGGCCTGATCAAATGCAGCTGGCACCCTGTGTTAGCACACAAACGAATGATATTCCCCGTATTCGGGGGTATCTCCGGTTCAAAAAGTACAATATGAAACATGTAAATGGATGCCTGATTAGCCCTGTTTTTCTGTAAACTATACGCCTCGAATAAATGAAATGTCGCTATCACTATGAATTCACTGGCAAGCCAATTCTGCAATCTTCAATTCAATACTCCGCTGGTATTATTATCCGGCTGCGTCGGCTTTGGCGAAGAATACACGCGAATTTCCGGCTTTTCCAATACAGATGTCGGTGCTGTCTGTCTGAAAGGGACGACACAATTAGCTCGCCCTGGCAATCCGGCACATCGCGTGTACGAAACACCGGCAGGAATGCTCAATGCTATCGGCTTACAGAATCCCGGTGTTGATGTCGTTGTCGATCAAATTCTACCGTCCCTGGATTTTACTGAAACCCGTTTCATTGCCAATGTTTCTGGTTCCACGATTGAAGAATACATTGCGGTTACCCAACGCTTTGATGATTCGCCCATTGATGCCATTGAAATTAATATTTCATGCCCGAATGTCAAACAAGGGGGTGTTGCCTTTGGTAATGACCCAGACATGTCAGCCCGAGTGGTTGAAGCCTGTCGCAAAGTGACAAAAAAACCTTTGATTACCAAATTATCACCGAATCAGACGGATATTGCTTGCAACGCTCGTCGCTGTATTGAGGCGGGTAGTGACGCATTTGCTGTGATCAACACACTGATGGGAATGGCGGTTGATATAGAGCGGCGTCAGCCTGTTGTTGGCAATAATCAGGGAGGCCTGTCAGGCCCAGCCATCAAACCCATCGCCCTGCTTAAAGTTCATCAGGTTTATCAAGTCTGCCGCCAGCACAACATTCCAATCATTGGCCAGGGGGGGATTACCACAGCAGACGATGCACTGGAATTTCTGATTGCTGGCGCGAGCGCGATTGGAATTGGCACTGCTCTGTTCTATAACCCACTTATCTGTAAAACAATCAATGCAGGGATCGCTGAGTATCTTGCGCGCCACCAGATAGCTAATATCAGCGAATTAATCGGTTCGCTGAAACTCAATGGTGCCACAAGCTGCTAATACTCCCTTAACTCATGAATGTCTCAAGTACCTATAACCACTGTCGATAGTTGCTTTATGACGACAGAATATTTCAAATTACGTGTTAAGCCGGTAGAACTTTTATTAATTATGGCCTTACTGGGTTTTATCGGGAGTATGGCGATACCCGGCTTCAAAGCATCAAACTTATCGTCTGAAGATATAATCTCCAACACAATTAATACAATACGGACGACCCATGCGAATACGATAGAATCATATCAGCGTTTTCCAACCGTTGCGGAACTAGCAACTTCGCTAAAGAGTAAATCAAGAGACACAGGTATTGAATACCTGTCTTTCGGTAAAAGCATCATTGTTCCCACATATACAGATGCCGCTTGCTCCCAACCAACAACATCCCTGGCTGACGAGGTCGCCTGTGTTGGAATCAGGTCAGAATATCTAGCTCCCTAATTTTACGTGTCAGAGTATTTCTTCCCCAGCCCAGTAACCTGGACGCGTCCTGTTTTTTCCCTCCTGTAAAAGCCAATGCTGTTTCTATCATGACTTTTTCGAATTCAGGCAAGGCACTAGCCAGGATATCCTGCTTACCCGCACTCAACTGGTGAAATGCCCACTGGTTTAGTTTCTCCTGCCAATCATCACCTTGATCAATCTCTGCCCGATTATTTTCTCGCAGGTCTTTGGGTAAATCATCAAGCTGTATATATTGCCCGGTTGCCATCACTGTTAACCAACGACAGAGATTTTCCAGCTGTCGAACATTCCCAGACCATTCCACTGTTTTTAGAAAAGCATCCACTTCTTCGGTCAATATTTTTATTTCTGTATTCAATTCCTTCGCGGCCACTGTCAGGAAATGCCGCATCAACATCGGAACATCTTCGACTCTATCACGCAGTGCAGGCAGATGGATTCTGATTACATTTAACCGGTGAAAAAGGTCTTCACGAAAAACACCTGTTTTTACATTTGATTCCAGATTTTGATGGGTCGCCGCGACAATCCTTACATCTACCCTGACAGCAGAGTGACCACCAACCCGATAAAACTCCCCGTCAGCAAGAACACGCAGTAATCTTGTTTGCATTTCAGCAGGCATATCACCGATTTCGTCAAGAAAAAGCGTTCCACCATTCGCCTGTTCAAAGCGCCCTACTCTTTGTGACTGAGCACCGGTAAATGCACCTCGTTCATGCCCAAACAGTTCGGACTCCAGTAGATCACGCGGAATAGCTGCCATGTTCAACGCAACAAAGGCTTCTTTTTTTCTCGGGCTGTGGCGATGCAATGCTTTGGCGACCAATTCCTTACCCGTACCCGACTCTCCGGTAATAAGTACCGTAATATGTGAGCCAGATAAACGACCAATGGCACGAAACACATCCTGCATGGCGGGAGACTCTCCAATTAACTCGGAAATGTCAGTATCCAGATCAATTTGCTCTTGCTCATCTGGCAGTCGTTCGCGACCGTATTCAATTGCCCGTAGCACCACGTTAACTGCTTTATCAACATCAAATGGTTTTGGCAAATAATCGAATGCACCTCCCTGATATGCTGAAACGGCACTATCAAGGTCCGTATGCGCAGTAATAATGATCACCGGTAAATCAGGATAGCGCCCCTGTATCTTTTCAAGTAACTGCATGCCATCAAGGCCAGGCATTCTAACATCTGTGATAATAGTCGCAGGTTGTGAATATTGTAGTTTTGCAAGAACATGCTTACCCGAATCAAAACAGGTCACACTTAATCCGGCTTTTACTAGCGCCTTTTCCAACACCCACCGAATAGATTTATCATCATCAATGACCCAGACACTGTTATCTATCATGCTTATCCAATGGTAATAAAATGCTGAAAATAGTACGGCCAGGTTCGCTACTGCATTCGATTAAACCGTCATGCTCATTCATAATCGATTGCGCAATTGCCAATCCCAGACCCGAACCATCAGGCCGCCCTGTCACCATTGGATAAAAGATTTTCTCAATGATTTCAGGGGCAATACCAGAACCATTATCAATAATGGAAATTTTCGCCACGAGCTTATGGTGCTTGTGCCCGATCATAAAATTACTCTGCGTCCGGGTCATGATGGTAATTTGCTTCGCCCCAGCCTGAACAGCATTCCGTACTATATTGAGCAGAGCCTGCACCAAAAGATTCTGATCTGCAAACAGTTCAGGAATACTTGGATCATACTCACGAATAATCTCCAGTTGATTATTTTCAGCGACTAACAAATGCACTACCCGTTCAATGGCTGCATGAATATTGCAAATCGATTTTTTAGGCATGTGGCGTGGACCATGAATTCGATCCACCAGATTACTCAATCGATCCGCCTCATTGATAATCACCTGGGTGTACTCTTTCAACTCTACACTCGATAATTCCTGTTCAAGTAACTGCGCAGCACCTCGCAACCCTCCAAGGGGGTTTTTAATTTCATGCGCGAGGCCGCGTAACAAATCTTTCATTGCCTGTTGCTGTAACAACAGGTTTTCTACACGACTTATTTTGAGCTGATAATCCACGTGAATAAGTTCGATGACTATCTCCGAACTAGATATGGGAGTAACAGTAATATCTACTGTTTTCTGGCCACTCGGCACATGAACAACAAGAGCGTGTTCTGTGTACGGATGCTGCTCTTTCAGCGTTACCAGCAACTGATTCTTCAAATAATGGTTGGTATGAATCAAATCGACAAAGGAACAATCTTGTGCCTGATGCAGGCTAATTTCTAATAAATTCTCTGCAGCCGGATTCAGGTAAAAGATTTCCAGAGAACCGTTCAACATAAGCACAGCGGTACTGAGCTGGTCAGTAAGCGAAATCATTAATGTATTCTTGCTACTCATAATAAAGCTGATCGCTACTACACATCAGTACCAGGTGGGGTGGTAAGCTTTTATTGCTTTCTTGCCGGATGATTCACGGATTGCCTCTGTAGAAAGAACGTAACCGCATCCGATTGTTTAATCGTCTCGCCTTTCTCATCAACAATGCGAGCATAAACGCTGTGTTCACCTCGACTAACATTAACAAGCCGGATTGAATCCCTGACAGAAGCCTGCCCCTGTTTACTTCCGTTCAGAAAAAACAGGATTTTATGCCCCAGATCAGTTTGTAATTCCGGCTCAATAGAAACCTGCATCCTGAAGGCACCTGAATTATCCCATATAGTTTCTTCCTGGCCAGGTATTACTATCTGGATACGAGAATAATTGAAGACCTTTTCCGCTATCTCTTTATTTCCCCGACCCGACCCCTGAGGGAGAGTTCTTGCTCGATAGGTTGATAAACCACGTAACTTGAGTGCTTCACTATTTTCCTGTGGCTTGTCTGTATAACTGACGTTCCCATTTTCATCAACTGTTTTATACACAGCCGCATTCAAAGGGAGTGAAAAATAGAAAAAAAGAATTAAAACAGAGGCTAATCTCATTCAGTGACCTATATATTATAGTTTCGCCAATAATAAATACCGACTATAGGAGATTAGAAAGCAGATTGAAACATTGGTTCCTGAAAAAGGCCACAGAATACTGTGGCCCGAAACGATTAGAGACTGAAATACATATCAAACTCAACAGGATGCGTGGTCATCCGCAGTGTTGTGACATCTTCCATCTTCAGTTTGATATAGGCATCAATTACGTCATCCGTAAACACGCCACCGGCTGTTAAAAACTTACGATCCTTGTCCAGTGCTTCCAGTGCCTGATCCAGCGAATAACAAACCTTGGGTATTTTAGCTTCTTCTTTTGCGGGCAAATCATAAAGATCTTTGTCCATGGCGTCACCAGGGTGAATCTTGTTCTGGATACCATCCAGGCCAGCCATTAGCATGGCTGAAAATGCCAGATAAGGGTTAGCTGTTGAATCAGGGAAACGCAACTCAATACGGCGTCCTTTTGGATTGGTAACATGAGGAATACGAATCGATGCAGAACGGTTACGTGCCGAATAAGCCAGCATAACGGGTGCTTCAAAACCTGGAACCAGCCGCTTGTAACTATTCGTCGAAGCGTTTGCAAAGGCATTGATTGCCTGCGCATGTTTGATCAAACCACCAATATAATAGAGGGCCATATCAGACAAACCACCATATTGCTTACCAGAGAACAGGTTTTTGCCCCCTTTTGCCAGAGACATATGCACATGCATACCACTACCATTATCGCCTACCAGTGGTTTCGGCATGAAAGTCGCCGTTTTTCCATAACTGTGGGCAATGTTCATGACCACATATTTAAAAACCTGTACCTCGTCAGCCTTATCAACTAACGTATTAAAAACAGTTCCGATTTCGCACTGCCCTGCAGTTGCCACTTCATGGTGATGCACTTCTACCGGACAGTTCATTTCAGTGAGGGCGAGACACATGGATGAACGCATATCATGCAGCGAATCAACTGGAGGCACTGGAAAATATCCGCCTTTCACTCCAGGACGATGGCCGATATTCCCATCTTCATATACACGTTCAGAGTTCCAGCCGGCCTCATCGGAATCGATTTTGTAGAAAGCGCCGCCCATGTTCGCACCCCAGCGCACATCATCAAAAATAAAGAATTCATTTTCAGGGCCAAAATACGCCGTATCCGCTATACCGGTTGATTTGAGATAAGCTTCAGCACGCTTACCCAGTGAACGTGGATCACGTTCATAACCCTGCATATCTGCTGGCTCAAGCACATCACAGCGCAGGTTCATAGTCGGTTCATCAGCAAACAAATCCATCAGGACAGTGCTGACATCCGGCATTAGAATCATGTCAGACTCATTAATGCCTTTCCAGCCCGTAATACTGGAGCCATCGAACATTTTACCTTCTTTGAAGAAATCCGCAGTTACTTCGGATGTCGGCACAGTCACATGCTGTTCCTTGCCTTTGGTATCGGTGAAACGGAGGTCAACAAATTTGACTCCATTATCTTTAATCATCTTGTTAACTTTTGCTACAGACATGAATTTTTCTCCAGTAGGATGACTCAATAAATTTGCTAATCTGACGAACAAATCATGAATGACATTTCAGAATCGATTGTCAGATTGAAAAACAGTGGTTGATAATTATGCCATGCACAAGCAGAAAAAGGGGATAAGAATAAACTCACCATGACCAATTGCACTGTTTTAGTGCCTAAACAACCCTAAACGCACCTTTTTCAGGCGAAACTTAATGTGATATCACCCAGCCATTGAGCTGATTCTGCTTCTTTCATCAACTTCTGCCTGATGGCTTCCGGATGATCGCCTGTCTCCAGAAAACTCAACGGTAATGTCAGATCAAGCTGCAGTTCTCCACTGAGATAATGCAGCGTTATATTCTCTATTGATGATGCAGGTATATCAGGCCATTGTTGTTGCAGTACTCTGATAATTTCGTCGCGTCCCGGCAAACTCTCACAGGGGCTGCATATTTCGTCATTTTCCGGATCAATATGTACAGTAACATCAGACACAACGTCAATTTGATCAATTAAACGTAGTTGCACCGCTTCACTGATTTGATGCCCTTCTGAAACGCTGACCCTGGGTGCAACCTGAATATGTACATCTATGAAAGCATCTCCAGCACTTTTTCGGCTTCGTAACATATGCACCGCATCGACACCGGGCGTATCTTTAATCACAGACTCTATGGCGCTAACCTCTTTCGGCTCCAGGGCAGTATCAATCAACTCCTGAGAACTGGAACGCACCAGCTCAAAACCAATTTTAGCAATCATTACTCCCACCACAATCGCTGCAATTTTATCCAGATAAGCATGCCCCAACATCGCACCAGCAACGCCTATGAGCACAACAATAGAAGAAATTGCATCAGAACGGCTGTGCCAGGCATTCGCCATTAACAAGTCGGAACGCACTTGCCGGGCAACCTTGATGGTGTAGTGATAAATTGCTTCTTTGGATAAAACAGAAAGTACCGCGACAGCCAGTGCCAGGCTACCGAATACTAAAGGTGTTTGTGCCCTGTCCAGACGAACAATAGCATCCCAGGCAATACCTACAGCGACGACTATCAGGGCAAACCCTAGCGCAACAGTTGCCAGTGTTTCAATACGACCATGACCATACGGATGATTTTCATCCGCTTCCTTATGCGAATGTTTCGCCGCATACAGCACCAAAAAATCTGTTAATAAATCAGACAGGGAATGAATACCATCGGCGATCAATGCCTGCGAATTTGCCAGCCAGCCTATGAATATTTTCATCAAACCAAGAACCAGATCAACAACTGAGCCAACCAGTGTTACCTTACGTATACTGGCATAGCGTCTGTCTTTCGTAGCCGATTCTGTTTGTGTATGCACGTCTATTACCTCTACTGTTCCAGAACCTCGACGGTTACCTTCACTTCATCGTCAAATTCTTCAATGGTGACAACTCGGTGGCCATTGACTCGACACCATGCAGGTATGTCATGCAAAGCCCCCCGATCTGTACAGGTCACAATCAGCAAGTCCCCTGTTTTCAGGCTTGCAATACGATCCTGCGTACGGATAACAGGTAATGGGCACAATAAACGACGAGCATCCAGTTCAAACTCACTCACAGGTACCACTCCCTGGGTATTTCATGCCCAGCCAGCGGCTTCACCTGTATTATCCTTTCCTCACCGGCAGGCAATCGGAGCTTGATCGAAACCTGGTCAGCATCCCGACCCTGACTAAAACGCGCTGCAATGCTTGCCGCCAGCTGCAAATCTTCCTCATTCGTTTCGCCATCAATCAAAGTCATTGGGCCGTTATGGCTACTTGCTGCCATTGAAATAAACTGTTTTCGATAGCCTTCCAGAAAACGGTTTTCTCCTTCCTCTCTGCCAATAATCATTTTGAAATGCTGTCGGGGACGAAGGTGTCGCCCAACCTTTAGTAGCATAATATCGTCAATCTCATACCGACGCTCACCGCGCGTCTTCCATAGATCAGCCAATTTGACGGAATAGTTTTTATCCGTCAGGAAACAACAGCCCCCCGCCGGTTGCGCATAATCTTCAAAACCAAACTGTCTGGCCAGGGCCATCTGTGGCTTGCGACTGCGTCCTTCAAAATCATATAGTTGATCGCGATCAACCCAGCCTTCCAGTTCTGGTCGAGTTGGTGGAAGATTTTTTGCGCATAATGGTCGAAGCAGCAAATCATCAGCCCCTGATTCGTCCGCTATCACTGGCATGGTTTCACGACGTTGCGATTTGGGTCTCTGACCAACCACTTCACCGGTAATGATGAAATCAAAATCATTCGCCTTAATCCACTCATGTGCTTTTTTTACCATAAAAATCTTGCAATCGAGGCATGGATTCAGGTTTGCCCCATAGCCATGCTTGGGATTAATGACGACATCCTTGTATTCTTCAATTATGTCAACAATATGCAATTTTACGCCTAATTGTTCGGCCACCCAAAGGGCATTATTCCGTTTGGGTTTTTTGCTGTCGTTTTTGCGGATCGCATGTGTGTGTCCTTCAACACAGAAGCCGGTGAAAAAATTAATACCTTCAACATGGATACCCTGCTCCTGCAGAACTTTTGCTGCCAACAGCGAATCCAGCCCACCGGATATCAGGGCAACCGCTTTTCGGAATATTGTCATTGAATGCCTTGCACAATTAAGCTCGAATGAATCACTATTGTACCCATAAAATAATGACAGAAAACATGCTCAGTGTGGTGGTTACTGGTTAAAAACTTCTCAGATAAATCAATAATTGCACAGAGTCTCCCATATATTTCTGGAAAACACCCCTCAAAATCATACAAACAGCCTCGCCATCACGTTATAATTTCCTGAATATTATAAACAACAATTCTTTCAAAGGTCTCACGTGCCAGATATTACTGCTGTCGAAACAGCAAAAACCTTCCAGGGACTGATTCTGACTCTACAGAATTACTGGTCCAGACAGGGATGTATTCTCCTTCAACCGCTAGATATGGAGGTTGGTGCCGGCACCTTTCACCCGGCCACCTTTCTTCGTGCCATCGGGCCAGAGCCGTGGCGAACGGCCTATGTACAGCCATCACGCCGTCCAACAGATGGTCGCTATGGAGAAAACCCAAACCGTTTACAGCATTATTACCAGTTTCAGGTTCTGTTAAAACCGAATCCGGATAATATTCAGGAATTGTATCTCGATTCTCTACGGGAACTGGGTCTTGATCCACTGGTGCACGATATTCGCTTTGTTGAGGATAACTGGGAATCACCCACCCTGGGTGCCTGGGGGCTTGGCTGGGAAATATGGCTCAATGGAATGGAAGTTACCCAGTTTACCTATTTCCAGCAAGTCGGTGGGCTTAATTGCAAACCTGTCAGTGGTGAAATTACTTATGGGCTTGAGCGCATTGCAATGTACCTGCAAGGTGTAGATAGCGTGTATGACCTGGTCTGGACAAGCAATGAAAATGGTCCGGTGACTTATGGTGATGTGTTCCATCAAAATGAGGTGGAAATGTCTACCTTTAATTTTGAACACGCTAACACTTCAGATCTGTTTAACCAATTCGATAACTGTGAACGTGAAAGTAAGAAACTTATCGAAACGGGTCTTGCATTACCCGCTTACGAACTCATGTTAAAAGCATCTCATACCTTTAATCTACTGGATGCTCGCAGTGCCATTTCAGTTACCGAACGGCAGCGTTTTATTTTACGGGTCCGCACCTTATCCCGGGCCGTTGCGGAAACTTACTATGCAAGCCGCAAAGAACTTGGGTTCCCGTTACTGAAAGAAGGGGATCCGTCATGAGCACTGTTAATGATTTGCTGATTGAACTCGGCACCGAAGAATTACCTCCAAAAGCTCTGCTCAAATTGTCACAGGCGTTTCGTGAGGGCATCAAAAAAGGCATAGATGACGCTGATCTGACGATTTCCGCCATCATTGATTATGCAACACCACGTAGACTCGCGGTTTTAGTAACCGATATACCAGACAGCCAGGAAGAGCAGCAAACGTTTAAGCGAGGCCCCGCCCTTAGTGCCGCCTTTGCAGAGGATGGCTGCCCGACACCGGCAGCCAAAGGCTTTGCCGGTTCCTGTGGGGTTGGTGTCGAAGATCTTGAAACACTGGAAACTGATAAAGGTAGCTGGCTCATATTTCGCAGCACTGCTAAAGGCAAAACGATTGATGAACTGATACCAGACATTGTTGACAGGGCTTTATCTAATTTACCCATCCCGAAACGCATGCGCTGGGGAAACAATACCGTTGAGTTTGTTCGCCCGACACACTGGCTGGTTTTGCTGTATGGCGACAGAGTGATTCCAGCAACAATTCTTGGCGTAGAGTCTGGCAATCATACACAGGGGCATCGCTTCCACCATCCGCATAGTATGTATCTTTCTTCCCCATCAGCCTACCTGCCACTGCTTGAAACCGAAGGGCATGTGATTACTGATCAAAAAGCTCGCCGGGAAGCCATACGTGCCCAGGTTGTTGAGCAGGCTAACCGTTTAAACGGGAATGCGCTGATTAACGACGACTTGCTTGATGAAGTCACCGCGCTGGTTGAATGGCCAGTCGCACTATCAGGTAAATTTGATAGCCGTTTTCTTGAAGTCCCTGCCGAAGCCTTAATTTCAAGTATGCAGGATCATCAAAAATATTTTCCGGTCCTTGACCAACAGGGTAAATTGCTCAATTATTTTATCACGGTTGCTAACATTGAAAGCAAAGATCCGCAGGAAATCCAGGCAGGGAATGAACGTGTTATTCGGCCACGACTGGCGGATGCGAAATTCTTCTGGGACCAGGATCGTAAGCGGACACTCTTTTCAAGAGCCGACAATCTGAACAATATGGTTTTCCAGAAACAACTAGGGTCGTTACAGGACAAACAAAATCGCATCGCATCCATAGCGGCAACCATTGCTGATAAAACCGGTAGCAACAAACAATATGCGCAACGCGCAGCATCGCTATGCAAGTGCGACCTGTTAACCAGCATGGTAATTGAATTTACCGATCTGCAAGGCATTATGGGCCGCTATTATGCACAGCATGACGGTGAACCGGAAGAAGTGGCCATCGCCATTGAGGAACACTATAAACCCTCCTTTGCTGGTGATATTTTACCCCGGACTAAAACAGGGCAGGCGCTGGCACTCGCTGATCGTCTCGACACATTGGTGGGTATTTTTGCGATTGGTCAACCACCCACCGGCACCAAAGATCCTTTCGCATTGCGGCGAGCCGCCCTCGGTGTGATACGCATCATGACAGAGTCTTCACTGGATACTGATCTGATCGATTTGTTAGAAAATGCCGCGACTAACTACGATAGCCACTTTTCCCTGGACGCAGCTTCTGTAGTACCGCAGGTTTTTGATTACATTATGGACCGTTTGCGAGGCTATTATGCTGACCAGGATATTGCTGTTGATTTGTTTGAATCTGTCCTCGCCCAACGCCCAACACGACTAACAGATTTTCAACAACGTATTCAAGCCTGTAAACAGTTTCGTTTGCGACCGGAAGCAGAAAGTCTGGCTGCCGCTAATAAACGCATCAGGAATATCCTCAGGAAAACCAAAAACAATATTCCTGAACAGCTTGACCAGAATATACTGACAGAGTCAGCCGAAATTATCCTTGCACAACGACTGACAGATTTGTCTGATAAAGTGAACACTCTTTTTGATGCGGGCAATTATTCCGAAGCGCTGAACTTGCTCGCCGCATTAAAAGAACCCGTAGACACTTTTTTCGATGATGTTATGGTTATGGTGGACGATCACACTGTAAGAAATAACCGATTATCACTGCTCCAGTCACTCAACCGATTATTTCTACGTGTTGCAGATTTTTCTCATTGGCAGAGTTAGTTTAGGAGCCTATCATTAAGATGAAAAAAAATGATTCCTATCGACATATGCTAGAAACCGTACAGGCCTTTCACGATAAGCATGACTTTAAAAATACAGGTGGCGAAGATATGCCATACCGTATTGCCCTGATGGCCGAAGAACTTGGTGAAATCTCAGCTTGTGTCACCAAGGGTAAAAGTAAAGATCAACTATCGGAAGAAGTTGCTGACCTTTTTATATTATTAATAGGAACAGCTATTGCCGGAGAATTTGACCTGAAAGAGGCTTTCTGGGATAAAATGGAAAAACTAATTCAACGAGAGTCACGTATGATCAATGGCAAAATTCGCGTTTCAGAATTTCGGGATATGTAACATGCCTGCTATACGATCTGTCTTTTTCTGGCTTGGCTTCTTTTTTTCCACCATTATCATTGCCACCATTGCTTTACTGCTTTTTTTTCTTCCCTTTAAATACCGTTACTGGCTGGTTTCGACCTGGACATACCTAAATCTCTGGTGGCTTAAGTTGACCTGTGGACTGGATGCCGAAATCAAAGGCCGTGAAAACATACAAACCATTCCCTGCGGTATTGTTTTCTCCAAACACCAGTCAACCTGGGAAACATTGGCTTTAAAAACCATATTCAGCCCGGAAGCCTGGGTAATAAAAAAAGAATTATTGTCAGTGCCATTCTTTGGTTGGGCAGCCCGTCTGGTTGAACCCATTGCACTGGATAGAAAAGCGGGAAGAAAAGCTGTCGATCAACTGATTGAACAGGGTCGTAAACGTCTGGATGCTGGCCGATGGGTTATTATTTTTCCTGAAGGCACGCGCACACAACCCGGCAAAAAAGGGCATTATAAACTAGGTGGTGCAATGCTGGCATCTGCAACGGGTTACCCTGTTATACCGGTAGCCCATAATGCGGGTCAATACTGGCCTCGTCACAGTTTTGTAAAATATCCAGGTACCATTCAAGTCCGCATCGGAAAACCGATTCCCCCTGAAGGTAAGACTGCCCAGGAAATACTTGTTTTAGCTGAAAACTGGATTGAAGCACAAATGCAGGATATTACTCATCAACCCTGAGCTCTCTGGATCTACTTCCATCTATAACACACTGCAGTAAATCATCGCCTTCATAGGTACATGTAGCTATATGTTTCAATGACCAGCCCTTCTTTACAGGTGGTGATTTACTTCCTGAATCAATGTTGGTGACATCCAGAACAAGATTTCTGTAAACCGATTGAATGCTATCCACTGAATCCAGTTTTTTCTTAATAATTGCTTTTACCTTATACCTGATTATTTTGCCTGAACGTTGTTTTTCCAGGATACTACTATTACATATAATTTTATTATTTTGTTCCGAGCAAGTATTGATTTTTGATGGTAGAAAAACAACAGGTTCTTGTCTCATCACCCAGTTCTTATCCTGAACATATGCCATTGAAAAAATATTTTTTTTATCCACTATATCACTAACAGTAGATTTAGATTGTTGCGTTGCCCTGGTTTCTTTCACCGGTGTAAGTAGATTTTTAGCGCTATTTTTTTTAATTCTCTTAGTTTCTACCTGAGTAGCATCGGCTACTTCATTTGCTACCAGTACCGTTTCTCTTTTATCTTTAGATAAACCACCCTCGGATAGTTTTTTACTAACAACAACTTCTTCAGCCCCAGTATTATCCTGCTTAGTTTCATTACCTTGATCTAATTGAGTCGGTTTTTCTATATCATTGGAATCAACAGTTTCTTCTGACTCGGTCGGGTTTTTCTGAATGGCCTTTGAATTTTCTTTCTCATTTATTTCTACGTTATTTTTATCAGAAGTAATAAATTCTTCTTCAGCAATCATAGTAATCGGTTTCGATGAAAGAGGCTTCTCAGAACTCATCTTATCCTGTGAATTGGTTTCTACCTCAGCTTGTTCCAGCGCTCTTATTTTCTTACTGACCAGTTTTTCATTTTCTACTTTCTGGATAGAGTTCTGGGTAAATTCTGGTGACGTTGGTTGACTGGAAGATAGCCACTCCTGTACCAGGTAAACGCAAAATAAACCCGTCACAAAACCTGCTAGCAATGTCATTATTCTTGGGAGCGATGTCAACGTATTTTCCTTACTCAGTTACCTTATCCGAATATTTGAAATAATTACAAATATCTTCTTTTTTTAGTCAAAAATATCAGGACGATTATATCATTTGGGAAGTTCTATTATCCGGAAGCAGGAGCATTCTTTAGTTGGTTTCGAAAACAGTTTTTACTAAACATCCAGATTGGAGACTAACAACGCATTCGATTCTATGAATTCACGTCTTGGTTCGACATGATCTCCCATCAGTGTTGTAAAAATCTCATCTGCAGCAATTGCATCCTCTATTCTTACTTGTAATAGTCGACGATTTTCAGGGTCAAGTGTAGTTTCCCATAACTGATCAGGATTCATTTCACCCAAACCTTTGTACCGCTGAATATGCTGACCTTTTTTCGCTTCATCCATTAACCAGGATACTGCTCTCTTAAAACTGGGTATTTCCTGCTTTTTTTCTCCGCGTTGAATATATGCATTCTCTCCAATTAATCCATTTAACTGCTCACCCAATGCAATCATTCGCGCATATTCTGCACTGGAGAAAAAATCATCATGCATTATTTGTTCAGAAGAAAGAATTCCGTAAGTGGATCGTTTTATTATAATATTAAACCCGTCCTTATCGTCCTTAGCAATTTCGAGTTCTATTCGTTGTCCTGTCTCCGTTGTTTTATTGACTCTTAATTCTAGCTCTTTACACCATTTTTGGACTTTGTCTTGTGAAAAAAGATCTTCTTCATTCAAGGCGGGCATATCAACCATCAATTCCAGTACTTCCACATCATATTGTCTAGATAATCGATTTATGGAAGCAGTGACTTTTTGATACTGTTTGATCATTGTTTCCAGTGCTTCACCCTGTAAAGCTGGTGCACCCTCATTCACAAAAAGGCTCGCCCCATTAACAGCGAGCGCCAATAATGTTCTATTTAACTCCAAATCATCTTTAACATATTGAGAATGCTTACCTTTTTTAATTTTATATAAAGGTGGCTGAGCAATATATATATGCCCGTTTTCGACCAGCTCATGCATCTGTCGATAAAAAAAAGTGAGTAATAAAGTCCGTATATGCGAACCATCAACGTCAGCATCCGTCATGATGATTATTCTGTGGTAACGCAGTTTTTCCAGGTTAAATTCGTCCCTGCCTATTCCACATCCAAGAGCAGTAATTAAAGTGCCAACCTCAACTGAGGACAACATCTTATCAAAACGTGCTTTTTCGACGTTGAGAATTTTTCCTTTAAGAGGAAGTATCGCCTGTGCTTTTCTATCACGTCCCTGTTTAGCTGAACCACCAGCAGAATCACCCTCCACCAGAAATAATTCACTCAATGCAGGGTCTCTTTCCTGACAATCTGCCAATTTTCCAGGTAAGCCTGCAATATCCAGAGCGCCTTTACGCCGTGTCATTTCCCGTGCTTTTCTTGCCGCTTCACGTGCCACAGCAGCTTCAATAATCTTTGCTGTTATAGCCCTTGTTTCAACCGGATTTTCAAGTAAATAACTCTCTAGCCTCTCTCCAACTGTTGATTCAACAATACCCTTCACTTCCGATGAAACAAGTTTTTCTTTTGTCTGTGATGAAAACTTAGGATCTGGTACCTTAACCGATAAAACAGCCGTTAAACCTTCCCGTGCATCATCACCGGTCGTATTGACTTTATTCTTCTTATTGATACCTTCTCTTTCCATATACTGATTCAGAGTACGGGTGAGTGCCCCCCGAAAACCTGCGAGGTGGGTTCCACCATCTCCCTGAGGAATATTATTTGTATAACAATAAATATTTTCCTGGTATGAATCATTCCATTGCATAGCGACCTCAACAGATACCCCATCTTTATCTCCAAGGATATAAAATACCGTTGGATGTAATGGCGTTTTATTCCGATTAAGGTGTTTTACAAAAGCTTCGATGCCTCCTTCATACTGAAAAATATCTTCTTTACTGTTTCTTTCATCAACTAAACGAATTCTGACACCAGAATTTAAAAAAGACAGTTCTCTCAATCGCTTAGCTAAAATATCATAATGAAACTCTGTTATTGCAAAGATCTTTTTACTCGGCTTAAAACGTACTTCAGTACCCGTATCATCAGTCTTACCAATTGCTTTTAATGCTTCTTTAGGTTCACCATTTTCAAATTCTATAAAATAAACCTCTCCATCACGGCGAATTGTTAATCGAAGATATTCCGATAACGCATTAACAACAGAAACGCCAACTCCATGTAATCCACCTGAGACTTTATACGAGTTATCATCAAACTTACCGCCTGCGTGTAATACTGTCATTATCACTTCGGCAGCAGATTTCTTTTCCTCAGGATGTATATCTACAGGGATTCCTCTACCATCATCTTTTACAGTTATAGAATCATCACTGTGAATAATGACTGTTACTTCACTACAATATCCTGCAAGCGCCTCATCAATAGAATTATCAACAGCCTCAAATACCATATGATGTAAACCAGTGCCATCATCAGTATCGCCTATATACATTCCTGGGCGTTTACGAACGGCGTCAAGCCCCCTAAGGACCTTAATATTTGAAGAATCATATGTTTTTTTGTCTGTCATTACGCGCACCAGAAATCAAAGGGTTATTGTACACCATACAGTGCTTACAGGTGTTTTGTTTCACGTGAAACAAAACACGTTCATCAGATTATTACCTGATGTTAAAGAGTAATAACTGTATTTTGTTTCACGTGAAACAATCTATCGACTGGAAAATCTTTTTGGGTTTTTTCGAGCATAGTAATAAAACACTGCGCTTTTGTTGCTTTTACCGCCATAAGGACTTTTTTCTGGTGCACTTTATCAAGTTCTGCTCCAAAATCATCCAATAAAAAGTGGATATGTATTCCTAAATTCCTTGCAACAACAATATGTGAGAGTTGCAATGCGATTATCATCAGCTTTTGCTGACCTCGTGATAAATAATATTCTGATTTGGAAGTTATGAAAGTAATATCGGCACGGTGTGGCCCAGCTTGCGTAAATCCTCTTTTCAAATCTTTTGTATGATCTTGTTTAAGGGTTTCTAATAAAGAAAATCCTTTTTTATGTCCATACATATACTTTAAAATAAATTCATCATTACAATTTACTAATGACCCAAAAATTGTTGAAAATACTTCTGTTAAGGACTGAATAAAGCCAAGTCTGTACGAATCTATTTTTTCTCCAAATTTTGCAAGCTCATTTTCCCACACCTCTACTTCAGATAGTCTGGTTCCGATTTTTAATGCCGCATTCCTTTGTTTTAGTGCTCTCGAATAAATCTTCCAACAACTTTCGTATTGTGGTTCCACGTGGAACAATGCCCAATCCATAAACTGTCGTCTGTATTTAGGCCCATTTTCTATAATTTGGTGCAAGTTACCGGTGAGAGCAACAATAGGGAAATATTTAGCCAAAGTTGAGAGACGAGAAATATCCATTGTATTATATTTAGCCGTTAGTTTTTTATCTTTATATCCAACACCTAGAGGGACTGTGTTGTTAATATCTTCAGATAGACGTCCGAAGATAGTAAATTGATAGGATTTATTATTAACCAGTTTTTGAAGTGTGGTAGCTCGAAAAGACCTTGCCCGACCTAGTACATATATTGCTTCCAGCAAACTGGTTTTACCTGCAGCATTATCCCCATAAATGATATTGAGCTCTGGGGATAAACTGAGTTCTGCTGACCTGAAATTTCTGAAATCAGTAACCTGCAAATTGACGAGAGTCATGATCTAATTGAAGGAGTCCATTAACAGGCTGTAAAAGTCTCAGACGAGCGCAAGGCAAAAATTGGCAAAAATACAATGTACACGCAGTACATGAGCATTTTGAGCTGATTGTACCGCATGAGGGTTTTTCACAATAGCCTGTTAAATAATATTCTAAAGCCTCATTGGCATGACAACATAAGTATTTTGGTCATTATCTGGTTCCTGTAATAAACAACTGCTATTTTCATCACTGAGAATGATCTCCACTTGTTCAGTTTTTATATGTGCCAGGATATCCAACCAGTATGTAACATTAAAGCCAATTTCTAGTGATTGGCCGTCATAATTAACTTCCAGTTGTTCTTCTGCCTGTTCCTGCTCAGGATTATGTGACTGCACCGTTAGTAACCCTTTATCGAGCGATAATCTAACACCTCTATATTTTTCATTAGAAAGAATCGAGGTTCGAATAAGTACTTGTTTTAACGCTTCACGATCAGCATGGATGACTTTATCGCCGCCTTTTGGTATGACACGTTCATAGTCAGGAAATCGCCCATCAATCAATTTAGAAGAAAAAGAAAACAGTTCGGTAGATAGACGTAGATGATTACTGCCAATATCCATTTTTATTAGCTCATCCGAATTATTGAGTATACGCAAAATTTCTTGTATACCCTTTTTTGGCATTATAACTTGTTGTTTTCCGGGGATTTTTAGGGGTACGGGTAAGAGTGATGTTGCTAAACGATGCCCATCTGTAGCAACAGCTCTTAATAAATCATCCGTAAATTCAAATAATAATCCATTGAGATAATAACGCACATCCTGTTGTGCCATAGAGAAACTTGTTCGTTCAATGAGTTGTTTCAGTTCTATCTGTGTCAAACTTAAGTGTGTATCTGCAGCTACTTTATCGACCAATGGAAAATCATCGGCTGGTAATATAGCTAAAGTGAATCGACTTCTACCTGACGTTAACAAAACTTTGGAGCCTTTAATTGTAAGAGATATATTGGAACCAGGAGATAGTGCTTTACAGATATCAAATAATTTCCTTGCAGGAATTGTCGTTTTACCTTCTTCGAGTATCTGAGCTTCGCATCGCGATGTGATTTCTATTTCAAGATCTGTTGCGGTTAACTCAATATGATCCTTTGCCGTCACAATAAGTATATTTCCCAATACAGGTAAGGTCTGTCTTCTTTCTACAACACCGCTAACATCCTGTAAGGGATTTAATATTTGTTCTCTTGTCGTTTTGATTTTCATATTTAATTCATAATCATAATCATAAGGGGGAATAAAACCTGTTAGTAACCCACTATTTTATATAAATATCATCATCTTATCTGAAGTGTAACATTATTAACTGAATGTTGAACGTCTGGTGATAACCTGTGGATAGCTGTGAATAAGTTGACCAAAGATTGTTATCCACAGGTTATCCACATCATGCTCTGAGAATTCTACACAAGTTATTATAATCTTCAGCAATACGATGATCCGTTTCGAGTAATTCTTTAACTTTACGTTTAGCATGGAGAACGGTTGTATGATCCCTGCCCCCAAATGCTTTACCGATTTCGGGTAAACTATGATTGGTCAGTTCCTTACACAGCGCCATCGCAATTTGTCTAGGTCGTGTGATAGACCGTGTTCTCCTGGCAGAGTGTAGATCCGAGATTCTGATCTTATAATAGTCAGCGACCGTTTTCTGAATATTATCCAGAGAGACGAGTTTATCGTGAACGATAAGTAAATCACGTAATGCTTCGCGAGCAAAATCTATATCGATGGTTTTTCCGGTAAACCTTGCGCTGGCCATCACACGCTTTAGTGCTCCTTCCAGTTCCCTGATATTTGAGCGTATATGTTTGGCGATAAAGAAAGCAACGTTTTGAGGTATGGATATATTTTCCTGTTCCGCTTTATTGACCAGGATGGCAACCCTGGTTTCAAGTTCTGGTGGTTCTATAGCAACGGTTAATCCCCAACCAAAGCGAGATATCAAACGCTCTTCAAGACCTTCAACCTGCTTTGGAAAACGATCACAAGTCAAGATAATCTGTTTTTGCCCTTCTAATAAAGCATTAAAAGTATGAAAGAATTCTTCCTGGGAACGTTCTTTGTTGGCGAAAAACTGAATATCATCAATGAGTAAGGCATCCAGGTTACGATAAAACTTTTTAAAATCATTAATAGCATTTCGTTGTAGAGCCTTGATCATATCTTCTACAAAGCGTTCAGAATGGAGATAAACGACCTTTGCATCTGCTTTCCTGGAAAGGATCATATGACCGATCGCCTGCATGAGATGTGTTTTACCCAGACCCACATCGCCATAAATAAAGAAAGGATTATAAGAACTGCCAGGGTTTTCACCAATCTGTAAGGAGGCCGCCCTGGCCAGTTGGTTTGATTTACCTTCGATGAAGGTATCAAAAGTGAATTTTGGATTCAGGTTAGTCTGATATTCAGAGGTTTTTGGGATGTTGGCTTTTGCAGATTGGGTGCTGCCTATTTCAATAGCAACCTGTATTGATTGTTCGTCAGCCAGTAAAGTTACCGTCTCGGTTATAGTGGTGATAAAATGGTCGTTCACCCAATCTTTTACAAACCGGTTAGGGGCAAGCAAGGTGAGTCTGTCTTTCTCATACCTGGCATGCAGTGGGCGTATCCATGTATTAAATTGCTGTTCGGGTAATTCGGCTTCCAGCTGACCCAGACATTGTTGCCAGAGTTGTGTTTCCAAAGGATGACCTCAAACGTATTATCAACGAATTGAAAGTGAGTTTAACCTTCTCAACAGGACTTATCCACAGGCTGGAATGAATCAGTATGGTAATCAAAAGTTGACATAGCTGCTGTCTGTCAGTAATCTTTCGCCTCTTGCCCATAGTGGCTTTGCATTTAGATGAATTATCAGGATATTTCAGCGCTATGAAAAGAACATTTCAGCCCAGCAACTTGAAGAGAAAGCGGTCACATGGTTTCCGTGCCAGGATGCAGACAAAAGCTGGTAGAAGAGTCATCAAGGCGCGCCGAGCAAAAGGCCGTACAAAACTGTCCGCTTGATAGCTCCTTCTTTTTGAGCGTAACGAGGGCGAGCGTCACCAGGGCGCACTTCCCTGCTCACTTCAGATTACGATCTGCGGATGATTTTCAAAGGGTTTTTAAAACAACGCGCTTTAAATCTGGTGATCGATATCTTTTGATACTCGCGATTCCTAATTCACTCGATTATCCGAGGCTGGGAATGGCTATATCGATTAAGAACAGTGGTAATGCTGTGAATAGAAATCGGCTTAAGCGTATCGTTCGGGAGACTTTTCGAGTCAATCGTGAAAGCCTGGAAGCGAATGATTATGTTGTGTTAACCCGCTCAGGTATAAGCGCATTAGATAATCCCAGCATTGCAAAAGCGTTGTTAACGCATTGGCAAACCATCAACAAAAAATGCGAAAATTGATCATATTATTTATCAAGGCTTACCGTTTACTTGTCAGCCCGTTCCTTGGAAACCGTTGTCGCTTCTATCCAAGTTGTTCGGAATATGCTACCACGGCGATTGAACGATTTGGTGCGTTAAAAGGTGGTTGGTTAGCCATCAAACGCATTGGTAAATGTCATCCCTGGCATCACGGTGGGACCGATCCGGTTCCGGAGAAAATACATCATCATGGATAATCCACGTTTACTCCTGTTCATAGCATTATCATTTCTTGTCATGATAATGTGGCAAACTTGGCAACAGGACTATCAGCAGACGAAAACTGGAGAACAGGCTGTAGTAACAGAAACAACAGGCACTCCAGCACAAACAGGAGCTGGAGGTAATGATCTACCCTCTATTGTAGTCGAGGAAAGAGATGCTCCGCTGTCTGTTGAATCGCCAGCCATTCCGCAGGGCAAGCGAATTCAGGTAATGACTGATCTGATGCATCTTGAAATAGATACTCAGGGTGGTGATGTTCGTGTGGTAAAACTGCTGGGATACCCTGAATCTACAGAGCCCGAAAGCCCGCCTTTTACGATGTTAACTGACCGCAATCATCTTTTTATTGCACAGTCCGGTTTACGCAGTGGCAAGAAAAATGAACCGAATCATTATGCCCGTTTCACAGCGACTGCAGAAAGCTACCAGTTGCAGGATAATGCCGAGACGCTGGAAATCCCACTCGTCTGGAATGATGGCGGAATTACAGTGACAAAACTGTTTCGACTGCGGCGTAACAGTTATGAGATTGATGTTGAGTTTATCATTGAGAATCAGGGCTCAGCTGACTGGTTGGCAAGCAGTTACTTTCAGTTACAACGTAATCGACCAGAGAACCCAGGAGGTGTTTCTGCTTTTGCTGCACAAACGTATACCGGTGGTGTTATCTACAGTCCTGAAGAAAAATATGAAAAAATCAGTTTCGATGATATGGAAGATGAGAATTTAAACCGCAATATTTCTGGCGGCTGGTTGGCAATGATCGAGCATTATTTCCTCGCCGCCTGGGTTCCCGAAGAAAATATTAACGGTAAATATTATAGTCGGGTGGTTGATGGTGATCGCTATGTGCTGGGTTATGTAGGTAAGCAGACCAGAGTGTCTCCAGGAAGTCAGCAAACAGTGTCCTCACGTTTATACGCAGGGCCCAAAGATCAGGACAAGCTTGCCAGTATTGCTACCGGGCTGGACCTGACAGTCGATTACGGCATCCTGACATTTATTTCGCAGCCCTTATTCTGGCTACTTGAAAAAATTCATGGAATTGTGAATAACTGGGGTTGGGCGATTATCATATTAACCATGCTCATTAAGCTGGTATTTTTCAAGCTTTCTGAAGCCAGTTATAAGTCTATGGCCAATATGCGCAAACTTGCACCCAGATTAAAGTCACTGAAAGAACGCTATGGCGATGATAAACAAAAGTTAAATCAGGCCATGATGGATATGTATAAAACCGAAAAAATTAATCCTCTAGGTGGTTGTTTGCCGGTACTTGTTCAGATTCCGGTGTTTATCGCTCTTTACTGGGTTTTACTGGAAAGCGTTGAATTAAGACAGGCACCATTCATGCTCTGGCTCAAGGATCTTTCAGTTGCAGATCCATATTTTGTTTTGCCGCTCATTATGGGTGTTACTATGTTGATTCAGCAAAAACTGAATCCTGCGCCCATGGATCCCATACAGGCAAAAGTGATGATGGTTCTTCCCATTGTTTTTACTGTGTTTTTTGCTTTTTTCCCAGCAGGGCTGGTGTTGTACTGGGTGGTCAACAATACCCTGTCAATAGCTCAGCAGTGGGTGATTACCAAACGTGTTGAAGCCGGAGAAGCTTGACACAATAGCAGCCATTGCGACGCCACCCGGACGTGGTGGAATCGGGGTTATCCGACTTTCAGGCCCGGCTGTTCCTGCCGTTGCGACTGAGTTACTCGGCTGCTTGCCGCAACCCAGGCGAGCAGAATACTGTCTTATTCGGACCGCGGACAATACCCTGATTGATCAGTGTATTGTTTTGTACTTCCCTGCCCCACATTCGTTTACTGGTGAGCATGTCCTTGAAATTCAGGGGCATGGTGGACCCGTCGTGCAAGACTGGTTGATGGAACGGCTACTCGGGCTGGATATACGGCAGGCATTGCCAGGTGAGTTTTCTGAACGGGCTTTTTTGAATGATAAGCTGGATCTGGCTCAGGCAGAATCTATCGCCGATCTGATAGACAGTTCAAGCCGCCAGGCTGCGCAAGCAGCGATGCGCTCGCTGGAAGGCGAATTCTCTCGACATATCAATGGCCTTGTTGAGCAAATAACGCACTTGCGGATCTATGTCGAAGCCGCAATTGATTTCCCTGAAGAAGAAATTGATTTCCTGGCGGGTGGCCAGGTAGAGCATCAGATAGAGGATATTCTCAACGTGTTTGACACGGTTTTTAAACAGGCGAAACAGGGACGCTTATTAACCGAAGGCTTACATCTGGTGATTACCGGTCTACCCAATGCAGGTAAATCAAGTTTGCTGAATGCAATGGCTGGACAAGATTGCGCCATTGTAACGGCAATGGCTGGAACGACCAGGGATGCTATTCATGAAAATATCCATATTGACGGTATACCGATACATCTGGTCGATACGGCGGGCTTGCATGATAGTGCCGATCCGATAGAACAAGAAGGGATGAACCGAACCTGGAAACAGATAGAAAAAGCCGATCTCATTCTGCACATTATTGATGATAGTGACCAAAGGGAACAGGAAAACCAGGCGCTGCTTAAGCAATTTCCACAACATATACCCGTTAGCCGTATTTATAACAAAGTAGATAAATCCGGTAGAGAGGCTGGAGCGGTTACGGATAACAGTATTGCCATATCCGTGAAAATCCGTACTGGACTGGATGAATTACGCTCTCATATAAAGCAACGGGCAGGCTTGAATGATGAGATGGAAAGTGGTTTTAGTGCCAGACGCAGGCATCTTCAGGTGCTAGAGCAAGCGTTGAAACATGTGATTTCAGCGCAACACTTACTGCGGGATAAAACGGGAGAATTGATTGCAGAAGAGCTCAGAATAGCCCAGCAAAAACTCTCAGAGATCACTGGCGAATTTAGTAGTGATGACTTGCTTGGAGAGATTTTTTCCAGTTTTTGTATTGGTAAATAGGCCGCCAAAATTGGAGGACTCTCCAGAAAACAGGTAAACTCATGTCCCTTTTTGAAAACACGTCGTTAAATCATAGAATCGTTATGCAGTATAAAGAAATATTTGATGTCATTGTTGTGGGCGGTGGACACGCGGGAACAGAAGCGGCGATGGCAGCAGCGCGTGGCGGTGCAAAAACCCTCTTGCTAACCCATAACATCGAAACAATCGGTCAGATGAGCTGTAATCCAGCGATTGGTGGTATTGGAAAAGGTCACCTGGTAAAAGAAGTAGATGCGCTTGGCGGTGTTATGGCAAAAGCGGCTGATTTATCGGGTATTCAGTTTCGCCGTTTGAATGCGAGTAAAGGGCCTGCAGTTCGCGCTACCCGTTGTCAGGCAGATCGCCAGATTTTCCAACATGCAATCAGAAGCATGTTGGAGAACCAGACAAATCTAACATTTTTTCAGCAGGCCGTTGATGACTTGATCATTGTGCAGGATGAGATACGCGGTGTTATTACCCAGATGGGTCTCCGGTTTACGGCGAAGACGGTTATCCTGACAGTGGGTACGTTTCTTTCGGGTCGAATACATATAGGACAGTCGAGCCATCAAGGTGGCAGAGCTGGAGATCCACCTGCAAATGCTCTGTCCGAGCGCTTACATGCATTACCGTTCCGCATTCAACGCCTGAAAACAGGAACCCCGCCTCGTATTGATGGCCGGACGATCGATTACAATCAGCTGGTAGAACAACCTGGCGATTCACCCATCCCCTCCTTTTCTTTTATGGCAACGGGTAAAGAACATCCGCAGCAAATAAGTTGTTATCTGGCAAAAACGACTGAACAGACGCATAAGATTATTCGCAGTGGACTGGATCGTTCGCCTATGTATACCGGTGAAATTGAAGGGGTTGGCCCTCGCTACTGTCCTTCAATCGAAGATAAGGTAGTGCGTTTTTCCGAGAAGGCTTCGCACCAGGTTTTTGTTGAACCTGAAGGCCTGAATACCCATGAAATATATCCTAATGGTATCTCGACGAGCCTGCCGTTTGATATCCAGCTGGAACTGGTTAGATCGATGCCTGGTTTTGAGCAGGCACACATTACCCGTCCAGGTTATGCCATTGAATATGATTATTTTGATCCGCGCGATCTGCATGCTTCTTTAGAGACTAAATTTATTCGAGGCCTGTTTTTTGCAGGACAGATTAATGGCACAACCGGTTATGAAGAAGCTGCAGCTCAGGGCTTACTGGCAGGAATCAACGCTCTATTGAAGGTGCGTGGTGAGCAGCCATGGTGCCCAGCAAGAAATGAGGCCTATCTGGGTGTCCTTGTGGATGACCTGATTACCCGAGGGACGCTAGAGCCTTATAGAATGTTTACAAGTCGGGCTGAATATCGATTAATGCTGCGAGAAGATAATGCGGATTTACGCTTAACAGCAATAGGCCATAAGTTTAATCTTGTCGATGACGAGCGATGGCGGGGATTGAATGAAAAAAAAGAGGCTATTGCTAGTGAACAGGAAAGGTTGCGCGATTGCTGGATACGCCCGAATACTCCACAGGCAGCAGAACTTACCAGCCAAAGTGGAGAAACAATAAGCCAGGAACAAAGGCTGAGCGATTTGTTGCGCCGCCCTGCCCTGAGTTATCAGATTCTTATGAGCTTGAACGACTTTGGTCCGGGCGTGACTGACGTGCTGGTTGCAGAACAAGTGGATGTCCAGGCGAAATATCAGGGGTATATCGATAGGCAGTCTTTAGAAGTAGAACGCCAGAAACGTTTTGAAGATAAGGTTTTGCCAGATTTGATGGATTACACAAAAGTGACAGGCCTGTCTACAGAGGCGTGCGAAAAACTTGAAAGCGTGCGTCCCGATACAATTGGACGGGCGGCAAGAATTCCAGGAATGACTCCGGCTGCGATTTCACTGCTGCTTGTGTATCTGAAGAAAAATGGTGGGCGGCGTCGAACAGCCTGATACATATATCATTTCTGGAGTTTTGGATGTCCACTGAGCTTGAAAGTTTGATAGCATCGGGTTGCGTTTCCCTTAGCTTGCCTGTTTCGAAACACATCGTTGCAAGGCTTGCGGCTTTTGTATGTTTGCTGAGTCGTTGGAATAAAGTGTATAACCTGACGGCTATCCGCGACCAGCAAAAGATGGTGAGTCATCATATTTTGGACAGTTTAGCAATTGTTCCTTATATTGATGGAAGAAGTTTGCTTGACATAGGTACGGGTGCTGGCATTCCCGGCATGCCACTTGCCCTTGCCGTATCCGGGATAAACATAGATTGTCTTGACGCCAGTGCAAAGAAATTACGTTTTGTGCAACACGTCATCGGCGAGCTTGATGTGGAGAATGCACAAACGGTGCATAGTCGAGTAGAAGCATATCATCCGCTAAACAGGTATGATCAGGTTATGAGTAGAGCATTCAGTTCGTTATCCGATATGCATACTCAGGCTCGTCATTTATGCCAACCCGAAGGTAGTTTGTTGGCGATGAAGGGTAAAATACACAATGATGAAATAGCCAAGTTGGTGGCATTGGGTGTAGAGCCGGAAATTATTGAACTCAATATAACAGGGCTGGATGCAGAGAGGCATCTTGTCAAATGGAAGCCTGGAAATAACTGAACTGATGACACGTATTATAGCTGTTACCAATCAAAAAGGGGGTGTTGGGAAAACCACCACCACAGTCAATCTTGCGGCTTCGCTTGCCGCAACTCGTCGCCGTGTATTGCTTGTCGATCTTGACCCGCAAGGAAATGCGACAATGGGTAGTGGCACCGATAAAAATACTGTTGAATACAGCACTTACCATGTATTGATGCGTCAGGTGGCGCTACAACAGGCGATTATTTTTTCAAAAGACGCGGGTTATCATCTACTGGCGGGTAATAGTGACCTGACTGCAGCAGAGGTAGAACTGCTTAGCGGTGAAGACAGGCATACACGCCTGGCGTTGGCTTTGACATCTATCAAAGATCAATTTGATTATATTCTGATAGACTGCCCACCATCGCTAAATTTGTTGACATTGAACGCATTGATAGCTGCAGGCTCGGTATTTATACCGATACAGTGCGAATATTACGCTCTGGAAGGGTTATCCGCTTTGGTTGGTACTGTCGAGCAGATCAAAAATTCGGTCAATCCTGATCTTAAAATTGAAGGCTTGTTACGCACCATGTTTGATGCTCGAAATAACCTTGCCAATCAGGTCTCTGATCAGTTGTTAAAACATTTTGGTGACAAGGTTTACCGGACAATAATTCCGCGCAATGTCAGACTGGCAGAAGCACCTAGCTATGGTTTGCCAATCATCAAGTACGATAAAACATCGCGTGGTGCGATTGCATATCTTGCCTTAGCAGGTGAGCTGGTCAGGCGAGAACAGGAAATGCAGCAGAATGAAGAAAAGAATGAATCTGGTAATGACGCCCTGCCCTCAATTGCTTCTACAGGAAATTAAAATATATGGCGACGAAAAAGCGCGGTCTGGGGCGAGGTCTGGATGCTTTACTTGGATCTGCACCCGTTAAATCAGTAAGTGCAAAACCAGTTTCGACGGAAAGCGCCATAAAGACAACGGATGATGGTTTTAAAATCCTCGGTGTTGAGCAGCTACAGCGAGGTAAATACCAGCCACGTACCGACATGCATCCGGATAGTCTTGATGAGCTGGCAGATTCCATCCGCGTACAGGGTGTAGTACAGCCGATTGTGGTGCGGCCGGTCGCGGAAGGTAAATATGAGATCATTGCTGGAGAGAGGCGCTGGCGTGCGGCCCAGTTGGCCGAATTGAAAGATGTGCCAGTTATTATCCGTGATCTGGATGATCGTGCAGCCATTGCCGTTGCATTGATAGAAAATATTCAGCGTGAAAACCTGAACCCGCTGGAAGAAGCGCTCGCCCTCTCCCGCCTGATCAGGGAATTCGAAATGACGCATCAACAGGCGGCTGAAGCCGTTGGCCGATCGCGTGCTGCCGTTTCCAATTTGTTAAGATTACTAGAGCTTGGCGCGGTTACTACAGAGCATCTTAAAGCCGGAGCGATTGAAATGGGGCATGCTCGCGCCCTCCTTTCACTGTCCGGAAAAGACCAGGATATAGCGGCTCACAAGGTTGCCAACGGCAAGATGAGTGTTCGTGCAACAGAAAATCTGGTGAAAAAAATTCTTGCTGAAAGTAAAAATGATGGTAACCCTGCAGTTTCAGGCCGGGACCCTAATCTAGTGCGTCTGGAAAAAGACTTGTCCGATAAACTCGGTGCCACTATTCAGATTCAATACAATCAGAAAGGCCAGGGAAAATTAACCATTAACTACAGTTCGCTTGATGAACTGGATGGAATACTCGAGCATATCCAATAAGGAGTATAAAATTGTTGACCGCAAGCATATGCTCTTCTTATAATGCGCTGCTTTAGAGCAGAAGCTATTCTGGTGAATAGAATGTGGTTTCCTGTGCAGCTGGCTCTGATTGGTTTTGTTGCATTTCCCGGCCTATATATTGGAGGGATGCAAGCTTTTGAAGCTATCTGGTTTGGCGGCAGTATGGCCATTTTGAATGTGTACTTGTTGCAGCGTTGCCAGAAACGTGAATTGCGCGTGGTAAGATCTGCTGATAAGACGCTCGCTGCAATGTATCTATGTGTTTTACAAAGGTTTATTATAATCGCCCTGCTCTTTTATGCGAGCCTGGGTATGCTGGAATTAGTGCCGCTAGCTGTGCTAGTGGGGTTTATCATGGGACAGTCGATACTGTTTCTGCCTGGATTGATAAGAGTTAAATAGCAAATCAATTATGTCATCAACACCGCAGTCGTCATCAGAATATATACAGCATCACTTGACCAACCTGACTTTTGGGCAGCATGCTGACGGTCATTGGGGTTTTGCGCATTCATCTGTCGAAGCGGCAGAAATGGGTTTCTGGGCGATAAATGTTGATAGTATGTTTTTCTCAATTGGTCTTGGCGTGCTGTTTCTTTGGTTATTTAGAAAAGCAGCAAAAAACGCGACTACAGGCGTTCCTGGCAAACTACAGAATTTTGTAGAATGGATTGTTGAGTTTATTGATGAAAATGTACGCGGTTCGTTTTCAGCTAAAAACGATATGGTTGCACCACTGGCACTGACAATTTTTCTGTGGGTGTTTAGCATGAACTTTATGGATTTGCTTGCGGTTGATCTTTTGCCCTGGCTTGCGGGCATGGCTGGCGTTTCGCACCTGAAAATAGTCCCCTCTACAGATCCTAATATAACTTTCGGGCTTGCACTGGTCGTTTTTTGGCTTGTTCTGTATTATAGTATAAAAATCAAAGGGTTGGCTGGTTTTGCTGGTGAATTAACACTGGCGCCCTTTCAATCGAATAACAAATTACTACAAATATTTTTTATGCCGATCAATTTGTTGCTCGAAGGCGTGACATTGATCGCTAAACCAGTTTCCCTGTCACTGCGACTTTTTGGCAATATGTATGCGGGTGAAATGATATTCATACTTATCGCTCTGATGTATGGCGGTGGTATGGTAATGGGAATCTTTGGTGGGTTTTTGCAACTTGGGTGGGCGATTTTCCATATCCTGATTATCACCTTGCAGGCATTTATCTTTATGACGCTAACCATCGTTTATCTGGATATGGCTCACCAGGAACATCATTGATTGAAATCACGCTTTTTGATTATTACTTTATTAATTTATACTTTTAGGAGATAAAAATGGAAAACGCTCTGCTTTATATCGCCGGTGCTCTAATGATGGGTCTGGGCGCGTTGGGAGCCGCTGTTGGTATTGGTATCCTCGGCGGACGCTTTCTGGAAGGCGCTGCTCGTCAGCCAGAATTGATCCCAATGCTGCGTACCCAGTTCTTTATTGTAATGGGTCTGGTTGATGCGGTGCCTATGATTGCGGTTGGTCTCTCTATGTATATCATGTTTGCAGTCGTCGGCAGCTAACAACAAACAGATCGTTGAGGTGCAAATATGAATTTTAATGCGACATTGATCGGCCAGATGATTACGTTTTTTTTGTTTGTCTGGTTTTGCATGAAATATGTCTGGCCTCCGATTATGACGGCGCTTACTGATCGCAAGGAAAAAATTGCTGAAGGTCTGGCAGCAGCTGATCGAGGTAAGCAAGAGCAGCAGCTGGCTGAAAAGAGGGCGCTTGAAAAGCTTCATGAGGCTAAACAGCAGGCTGCTGAAATTCTTACGCGTGCAGAAAAACGTGCGACAGAGATTGTAGAGGAAGCAAAGGTAGGCGCGATAGAAGAGGGTGATCGATTGAAAGTGGCTGCCCAGACAGAAATAGACCAGGAAGTTAATCGCGCGAAAGAATCGCTGCGTAGTCAGGTGGTTGAAATAGCAACAGCAGGTGCCAGTCGAATTCTGAAAAAAGAGCTGGATGTTAAGGCAAACGATGATCTTATCAAGGATCTGGTCTCCCAGATTTAAGGCGCATTATGTCAGATTTAGCGACAAATGAGACTGAGCAGCAGAAGGGTGAAGCGGCCTTGTCCCGTCCTTATGCCAGAGCGGCATTTGAAATGGCAAGAAAATCAAAAGATTTTCAGTCCTGGACAGATAAACTGGCATTAATGGCTGCGGTTTCGCAGGATCCCGTCATGCTAAAAATCCTTGATGACCCACAATTGACACATCAGCAAACTGCTGATGTGTTTATCAAGGCATGTGGTGATGATATTGATACTGCAGCACGAAACTTGCTGGCTGTTCTGGCAGAAAATAGCCGTTTAAGCGAATTGCCGATGATTTCATCGCTTTACAACGATTATCGTTATGAAGCTGAAGGAACAGTGGAAGTCAGCGTGGTATCTGCTTTACCGTTAAGTGATTCGCAAAAAGAAGCGATTACCGAGGCGCTGAAAAAACGTTTTGGCCAAGATGTGCAACTGAATTGTTCTGTTGACGAAGATCTGGTTGGTGGTGCGGTCATCAAGGCAGGTGATTTGGTGATAGACGGGTCTGCAGCCGAACATTTGCGTCAATTATCCAGTGCACTGGTTCACTAATTTAATAGGACTCAAGTAATGCAATTAAATCCATCAGAAATCAGTGATCTGATTAAGCAACGAATCGAAGGTTTTGAAGCAACATCTGAAGCCAGAAGTGAAGGTACAGTGGTTAGTCTGACCGATGGTATCTGCCGTGTTCATGGCCTTGCCGATGTTATGCAAGGTGAAATGATTGACTTTGGCAATGAGCTTTATGGCATGGCGCTTAATCTGGAGCGTGATTCTGTGGGCGCTGTTGTACTGGGTGATTACAAAACGATTACAGAAGGCGACAAGGTTAAATGCACAGGTCGTATTCTTGAGGTTCCAGTGGGAGAAGCACTACTTGGACGGGTAGTAGATTCTCTGGGTAATCCTATCGATGGCCGTGGCCCGATTGAAGCGGCTGGATTCTCTCCTATAGAAAAAATTGCACCGGGTGTTATTGAAAGAAAATCGGTCGATCAGCCTGTGCAGACGGGTGTTAAGGCGATTGATGCAATGGTACCTGTTGGTCGGGGTCAACGAGAATTAATTATTGGTGACCGGCAAACGGGTAAGACAGCTGTTGCGATTGATGCCATCATTAATCAAAAAGGCACCGGTGTTAAATGTATCTACGTTGCCATAGGCCAGAAGAATTCATCTGTGGCTGCGGTGGTTAGAAAGCTCGAAGAACATGGCGCGATGGAACATACCATTGTGGTATCTGCGGGAGCATCCGACTCGGCAGCAATGCAGTATATTGCACCTTATTCGGGCTGTTCTATGGGTGAATATTTTCGTGATAAGGGTGAAGATGCTCTCATTATTTATGATGACCTGACCAAACAGGCCTGGGCATATAGGCAGGTTTCCCTGTTGCTCAGACGCCCACCTGGCCGTGAAGCTTATCCGGGTGATGTTTTCTATTTGCACTCACGTTTACTGGAGCGCGCGGCACGAGTAAATACGGCCTTTGTTGAAAAACATACTAAGGGTACTGTGAAAGGTAAAACAGGATCGCTAACGGCGTTACCGATCATTGAAACCCAGGCAGGTGATGTATCTGCATTCGTACCAACCAATGTTATTTCAATTACCGATGGTCAGATTTTCCTTGAGTCGGATTTGTTTAATGCAGGTATTCGACCAGCAATTAATGCCGGTCTTTCTGTTTCACGTGTTGGTGGCGCTGCGCAAACGAACATCATTAAGAAGTTGGGTGGCGGTGTTCGACTGGCGCTTGCGCAATATCGTGAGCTCGCGGCTTTTGCTCAGTTTGCTTCTGATCTTGATGAAACAACACGTAAACAGCTGGAACGGGGTCAACGTGTGACAGAATTAATGAAACAGAGTCAGTACTCACCATTATCTGTTGCCGAAATGGCTATTTCCCTGTTTGCCGCGAACGAAGGTTTTCTCGATGACGTCGATGTGAATAAGGTCGTTTCCTTTGAAGCTGGGTTGTTGTCACATTTCAAATCCAGTTTTGCCAGTGACATGGATGCCATTAATGCAAACCCGGATTATAATGACGAGGTTGCCAGCACTATGCGTAAGGTGATCGAAGATTTTGTCGCCAATGGGGCATTTTAATGGCTGCTGGAAAAGAAGTTCGGACGCAGATTACCAGTATTCAGAATACGCAAAAAATCACTAAAGCGATGGAAATGGTTGCGGCCAGCAAAATGCGTAAGGCTCAGGAACGGATGCGGGCATCCAGACCTTACGCTGAAAAAATGCGTTCAGTGGTTTCTCATATTGGTAAATCACATCCTGAATATAAACATCCGTATTTGATCAATCGTGAAAAGAAACGCGTTGGCCTTATTATTGTGTCATCAGACCGTGGTTTGTGCGGTGGTTTGAATACGAATCTATTTAAAGCTGTCGTTGAGAAAATGAAAGAGTTCCAGGGACAGGGACAGGAAATTGATATCGCTATAATAGGTTCGAAAGCGCTAGGCTATTTTAAGCGATTGGGCGGTAATCTGGTTTCTCAGGTGACGCATTTGGGCGATTCGCCCTCAGCTGAAGAATTGATTGG
Organism: Gammaproteobacteria bacterium; assembly: GCA_036480335.1. Lineage (GTDB taxonomy): Bacteria > Pseudomonadota > Gammaproteobacteria > DSM-19610 > DSM-19610 > JAZGER01. Next base: position 121,035 of record JAZGGH010000051.1, read on the forward strand.
TTTTGTTAAAGTGATGTTAATCGCTTACGACGAAGGTAAAATTGATCATCTTTATCTGGCTAATAATCAATTTGTCAATACAATGACCCAGCAACCCATTGTCGAGCAATTGTTGCCTGTAAAGGGTGATGATGAAGACGAAGAACTGAAACATCACTGGGATTATATTTATGAACCAGGCGCTAAGGATGTTATGGACGGTATGCTGATGCGGTATATTGAATCACTGGTTTATCAGAGTGTAGTTGAAAATATAGCCTGTGAAATGGCTGCGCGTATGGTTGCAATGAAAGCTGCAACCGATAACGCTGGAGACATGATTGATGAATTACAGCTTGTGTACAATAAGGCGCGTCAGGGCGCAATCACTCAGGAACTGTCAGAAATCGTTAGTGGGGCTGCTGCAGTTTAATGTCATTTATAGAATTTAATTTTGAAATGAGGACTTTGTCATGAGTTCCGGAAATATTGTTGAAATAATCGGTGCGGTAGTAGATGTGGAATTTTCTCGAGACTCGGTACCGAAAATTTATGATGCCCTGTTGGTAGAAGAAGCTGATCTGACGCTTGAAGTTCAGCAGCAACTTGGTGATGGTATAGTGAGAACTATCGCAATGGGTTCAACCGATGGTATCAAACGTGGTGTTGCTGTGAGCAATACTGGGGAGGCTATTAGAGTTCCCGTTGGTCAGGGTACGCTCGGCCGAGTGATGGATGTGCTTGGTAACCCGATAGATGAAGCTGGCCCGGTTGACGCCGACAAAAGAATGCCGATTCATCGAGATCCACCCGCCTATGCAGACCAGGCAGCCAGTGTAGAAATCCTCGAAACTGGTGTCAAAGTTATCGATCTGATCATGCCAATTGCGAAAGGCGGTAAGATAGGCTTGTTTGGTGGCGCTGGTGTGGGTAAGACAGTTACTCTGATGGAGTTGATTAACAACATCGCCAAGCAGCATAGTGGTTTGTCAGTGTTTGCAGGCGTTGGTGAACGCACTCGTGAAGGGAATGATTTCTATTACGAAATGAAAGAAGCCGGTGTGCTAGAAAAAGTTGCTCTGGTGTATGGACAAATGAATGAACCACCGGGTAACAGATTACGGGTTGCTCTGACGGGATTGACCATGGCAGAACATTTCCGCGATGATGGTCGGGATGTTTTGATGTTTATCGATAATATTTATCGTTATACCCTGGCTGGTACAGAAGTATCTGCATTATTGGGACGTATGCCTTCAGCTGTGGGTTATCAGCCTACGCTGGCTGAAGAAATGGGTGCCCTGCAGGAGAGAATCACATCGACAAAAGCTGGGTCGATTACGTCTTTCCAGGCTGTATATGTTCCTGCAGATGATTTGACTGATCCATCACCAGCGACAACATTCGCTCATCTGGATGCAACACTTGTTCTCTCACGTCAGGTTGCAGAGTTAGGCATCTACCCTGCAGTGGATCCACTGGATTCAACCTCTCGTCAGCTCGATCCGCTGGTCGTCGGTAATGAACATTATGATACTGCGCGTGCAGTTCAGGGGACGTTACAACGTTATAAAGAATTACGCGATATTATAGCGATCCTTGGAATGGACGAGTTATCGGAAGAAGACAAGCAGGTGGTTGCCAGGGCACGTAAAGTGCAAAGATTCCTGTCCCAGCCATTCTTTGTTGCCGAAACCTTTACTGGCGCACCGGGTAAATATGTTTCTCTAAAGGATACCATCTCTGCATTTAAAGGCATTGTGGATGGTGACTATGATGATCTGCCGGAACAGGCGTTTTATATGGTAGGCACAATTGATGAAGCGATTGAAAAGGCTAAATCTCTTTAATAGATGCAGGGCTAAAAATGGCGATGACAATTCACATTGATATTGTAAGTGCTGAGGCTGAAATTTATTCCGGTCAGGCTAATATGATATTTGCACCCGGGGTGATGGGTGAGCTTGGTATTGCTCCGCGGCATACACCGTTACTAACGCGGTTAAAGGCGGGCGAAGTCCGTTTGCAAATGGAAGGCAAGGAAGAACAAATGTTTTTTATTTCCGGCGGCATGTTGGAGATACAGCCTCACGTGGTCACTGTGCTAGCAGATACGGCCATTCGTGCTGATGATCTCGATGAAGCCGCCGCCATTAAAGCGAAAGATGCTGCAGAAAAGGCTATGGCGGATAAGAAAACAGAATTTGATTACGCCAGGGCTCAGGCAGAAATGGCGGAAGCTGTTGCTCAGTTACGTACTATTCAGAAGCTCAGAAAAGAAAAATAATCATTAATTCTCGGTCAAGTTAATAATTGTTTGTGTTGTTCCTTTATCTGCTTTGAGTGAGTAAATTAAGGAGTTGTAATGTCGGTTAGTGTAATAATCCTGGCAGCGGGAAAGGGGACACGCATGTATTCCTTTTTACCGAAAGTATTACACTGTGTCGGGGATAAGCCATTATTACAGCATGTAATAGATGCCGCGAGGACATTGCAGCCAGATACGATAAATGTTGTATATGGCCATTGCGGCGAAGCGGTCGTAAATCAGATTTCTGAACCAGATATAGTATGGGTGGAACAGCTGGAGCAGCTGGGTACAGGCCATGCTGTCAAACAGGCTTTACCAGATATTGAGGATACAGCGACTGTATTGGTTTTGTATGGCGATGTTCCCCTAATTACTGAAACCACTTTGCGAAAATTGATTATTCAGGCGGAACAGGGTGGTCTGGCTGTTTTAACAGCATTAATGAATGAACCTACTGGCTATGGACGCATGATCCGGGACAGTAATGGCAAATTGGTCGGGATTGTAGAAGAAAAAGATGCGACCGACGATCAACGCAGCATAAATGAAATCAATACAGGGTTTCTTGCCTGTAACGCTGGCAAATTGAAATCCTGGTTATCGCAGCTGACAAATAATAATGCGCAGGGTGAATATTACCTGACTGATATTGTTGCCCTTGCAGCAAAAGAAAATACAAAGATATCCAGCAGCCTGGCAGATAATTTGTTTGAGATTCAGGGAATCAATGACAGGCAACAATTAGCTATAATCGAAAGACATTTTCAGAAATGCTGTGCTGAAAAGTTAATGCATAGTGGTGTAACGCTTGCTGATCCAGCCCGCTTTGATTTGCGAGGTGAGCTGAACACAGGTCAGGACTGTTTTATTGATATTAATGCAGTGTTTTCGGGCAAGGTTACGTTGGGGAATGGCGTACATATTGAACCGAATTGCATAATAAAAGATGCAAGCATTGAAGACGGTGTGTATATAAAGGCCAATACGGTAATTGATAATGCGTATATAGGAAAACAATCAATTATTGGGCCGTTTGCAAGGATTCGTCCGGAAACAGTGCTGGATGAACGGGTGCATATCGGAAATTTTGTTGAAATAAAGAAATCAAATATCCAGGCAGGTTCAAAGGTTAATCATCTGAGTTACATTGGCGATACTGAAATGGGCTCTGACGTGAATGTTGGCGCGGGAACCATTACCTGTAATTACGATGGCGCTAATAAACATTTGACGCGCATTGGCGATAATGTGTTTATTGGTTCGGATAGCCAATTAATTGCACCCGTTACTGTCAATGATGGATCGACGATTGGTGCGGGTTCAACGATTACCAAAGATACACCAGCAAGTGAATTGACACTGAGCAGGGCTCCCCAGCAAACGATTATGGGTTGGATTCGACCCAGGAAAGCCGGTAAAAAATAAATGACCTCAATGATTAGAAGAATTAAGCAATGTGCGGCATAGTTGGCGCTGTATCGTTGCGTGATATAACACCAGTTTTAGTGGATGGTTTAAGGCGGCTCGAATACCGTGGATATGACTCAGCCGGTGTTGTTATTCTGGAAGATAATGGATTATTGAATCGTGTACGCACACCGGGGAAAGTAGAAAAGCTGGCAGTAAAGCTGACAGAGCAAAAATTGTCTGGCTCTTTGGGCATCGCGCATACTCGTTGGGCGACACACGGTAAACCGGAAGAAAGAAATGCCCACCCGCATATCTGTCGTGAAAAAGTGGCGATCGTACATAATGGTATTATTGAAAACTACCAGGCCTTGCGAAAGCAGCAGATTGAGTTGGGATACGAATTTACTTCTGAAACAGATACCGAAGTTATTGTGCATCAGATTTGTCATAATCTTGTTGGGCCAGACAGCGATTTGCTGACGGCGGTTCAACAGTGTTGCGATATTCTTGAAGGCGCTTTCGCATTGGGCGTTATCAGCACGCAGGAACCCGGCCGAATGATTGCTGCTCGACGTGGTAGTCCTCTTGTTATTGGTGTAGGTTCCAATGAATATTTTATTGCCTCCGATGTCGCAGCTTTATTGCCGGTAACCCAGACATTTATTTTTCTGGAAGAAGGGGATGTAGCCGATATTCGCCAGAATGAATTGAAAATATTTGCTGCAGATGGCCAGCAGGTGAGTCGCCCGCAAAAGGTGTCAGAGCTTAGGGCCGATTCTGTTGAGCGAGGTGAATACAAACACTATATGCTCAAAGAAATATTTGAGCAACCGCGTGCGATAGCCGAAACACTGGAAGGCCGGATAACTAATGAGACTGTGCTAGAAGAGAGTTTTGGAGCGCGAGCTACCGAGATATTTGATCAGATTAAAGGTGTGCATATCATTGCCTGCGGCACCAGTTACCATGCCGGCCTGATAGGCCGATACTGGCTAGAAGCCATCGCCGGGATCCCATGCAGTGTGGAAGTTGCCAGCGAATTTCGCTATCGCAAACCTGTTGTGCGAAATAATTCGCTTATAGTCACATTGTCCCAATCAGGAGAAACTGCTGATACGCTGGCGGGCCTGGCTGAAGCGAAAAGGCTGGGTTTTGGCTATTCACTGTCCATTTGTAATGTGCCTGAAAGCTCGCTAGTACGAGAATCTGACCTGGTGTTGATGACTCGGGCAGGCCCCGAAATAGGCGTGGCTTCGACAAAAGCCTTTACCACCCAGTTAGTTGCCTTAATGCTGCTCGTGATTGTTCTCGGTCGACGCGGCAGTATGACGCAAGAAACAGAAAATCACCTGGTTAGAGAGCTTTCGCATGTTCCCAGACAGGTTGAGGATGTGTTGAAGCTTGATGGATCGATAAAAAAGATATCTCGTTTATTTGCAGATAAAATGGATGCGCTATTTCTAGGCAGGGGGGCGCAGTATCCTGTGGCCATGGAGGGCGCATTAAAATTAAAAGAAATTTCATATATCCATGCGGAAGCCTATCCGGCTGGGGAGCTAAAGCATGGCCCGCTGGCATTGATAGACGATACTATCCCCGTTATCGTTGTCGCACCCAATAATGAATTGCTTGAAAAGCTGAAATCTAATATTCAGGAAGTCAGTGCTCGTGGTGGGCAAATGCTGGTCTTTGCAGACATTGACTCAGGTGTTGAGCAGACTGAAAATGTTCAGCTGATTCCGGTTGCCGCAACTCTTGATATTGTTGCGCCAATTATTTTCACGGTTCCGCTACAACTGCTTTCTTATCACGTTGCCGTATTGAAAGGCACTGATATTGATCAGCCCAGAAATCTGGCTAAATCCGTAACAGTAGAATAGGCGCTAGTTAGATTCTGAATCCTTAGTATCCCAGCCAGTATTGTTATCAACCCATTTCAAACTAAGCCAGTACCAGAGAATAATGGGTACCATCATAGCGAACCAGCTCCAGTCCTTGATTAGAAACAGGGTATCTATCCATGTTTGATGTTTGAAGAACTGTGTCCAGGGGATACAATAAAGTGTAAAAATAACACACGCCAAAATTAGCCAGAGCGCAGCTTTCCTTGAATTTATACTAGAAAAAGCTAAAAAAACCCAGAGGGGCATTTTATCGGTTTTTTCCATTTTCTATCCCGTCAACCTTAAATTATTTGAAACTATTATAGCTTATTTTGCAATACATCGGTTACATGGCGACAATTATCTGACTCTAGCCATTTATCTATATCAGAATTGTTGTAAAAATGGTACAATATTTGATTAATCCAATATTTATCCATTGCCTACAAGGAGAATCCTCTTGAGCAAGGAAATGATGTTCTATTGTATCCCGCAACAAGCTTATATGCGGACAACAAATTGTGAGAATTTACGTAAACGACCTGTAGGTAAGGCTCCAGCAGGGGCACAGCCTATGTTAAGAGCTTGCGAAAAGTGCAACATGTTTGCATTGGTAGATACTGAAAAAGTGCCCACGATTAGCCTCGAAGCATATTTAGGCGGTGGTAAGCCAAAAATTGCGAATCTACACACCGCAGCTAACAAGAAAATCATTCAGTCCCACATTTCAGTAGCGGACGTCTGATCAGGTATTCTAATGGCGGGAAGTCTCCCGCCATTTATTTTCGTATACTGCCTGAATATGGCAGACAAAATTTCCATTAATTCACCATACTATGGCGTGCGACGTTTTGGTCCGTATCTGGGCGTAATTCAGATAATAGATGTGGGCGATGCCTGTGCGTATTCAACTAACGGCAGGTCATGGCGAATTCGACAGCAAACAGGTTCGGGGAGTTTTCGCTGGGGGGCAACAGTTGTCCGTGATGAGGGAATGGGCCGGGTGAGCCTGGTGAATGCTGACCATTTACTGGTCGCACTGGAGAACAAACCCAACGTACCCTTTCCAATTCGTGATGTATATGAATGTTGGCTGCTAGATAAAGAAACCGGTTTGCCATTGGCATTACTCAAAACCCGTTACCGAGAGAGTGAAATGGACAGCGTTACAAATCCCAGATGGGAGCCGTTTGCACATACGGGTGTAGATTTTGTGTCCAGTAGCCTGATGTCAAAGAAAGCCATTTCACGGCGCAGTCAATCACAATTACCTCACAGATTATTGCTAGAGCAGCAAATCAATAATCGAGCACGACCAATGCCAGTTGCACAGTGGATGAAGAGGGCACCGAATGGGTCGGGAGTAGGCCTGGGTGGTCTGCGTGTTGATGAAGGGATCAACGGAAAAAAATATCTGGCAAATGACTTTCCTGATCTGCTGGTTTCAGAGATCTGCTCAAGTGAAATGGTGTCTGATCTTGTGCGGGATTATCATGACTGGCAGGCACCCTGGTTATTGGCTCATCAGGATTTATCGACACGACAGCGGAAACATCTTGAACAGGCTGCCTTCAAAAATCCGCTTGCCCTGTTGTCAAGTTATCCGTTGATTCCTGACGTGTTTGATGAGGAAGGTATGCAGCTAGCTCTGGTCAGTGCAAAAATAATGAAGTCTGGATAAAGCGGCCTAACTTGCTTCCTGAACAGATCAGGTTATTCAGTATCGTTGTCAGAAAAACTGATAAGGTGTTCCACGTATTCATCGGGATGTACAAAAACTTCGGAAACGACCGCATCACGAATAGAAATTCCAGCGCTATGAATGCTGCTAGAAAGGCCGCTGTTCAAGGGATGCCAGTCTGGCAGGGGTTTTCCTTCAGCAAGCAATCGGTAGGCGCAGGTATCAGGTAACCAGCTTTGTGTCGCCGCAACTTCCGGAGTGACTTTGATGCAATCAGGAACCAGCCAGCTGCGTTCCTGGTAACGGGTACATTGGCAACGCTCCGAATCATGATATTGGCAAACGATATTCGTATAGTGTAATTCGTCTGTGTCGATATCTTCGAGTTTGATCAGACAGCAGCGCCCACAATTGTCGCAAAGTTGTTCCCACTCTTCCTCGGTCATGGCTTGCAGCGATTTGGTTTCCCAGAAATTTTCCATTAATCACATCCAAATAGCTGTCGATACAACAGTTGGAGTGTATCATTAACGCATACTCCAGCAATATAATTGATGTAAGCAGAGAGGAGCTATTTTGCACGTTGTGGAAGAATGTCTGGCCCAGTTGCTTAAAAAGCAACAGGAAGGACACAAAACGGGTGAAGATGATATAGATCATGCGCTGGTGCTGACAGAAGCACTTGCCCACTATAATAAGGTCAGTGCTGATTGTGGCTCTGAATGTCCACTCAATGTTGTTGTTGTCGGTCCCACTCAGTCGGGAAAAAGTACCACCATCAATTGGTTAACCGGCACACAAGCTGCAAAAGCTGAGGCATTGGCAGGTTATACACGGCATGCACAAGGTTTTATTACGGTAGAGCTTCTAGCGAATATCGAACAGTATCTGGAGCATTTTTTTAATCAGTGGGAACGGGTTGAGCAATCCGAATTAACCAATCAGGAACTGTCAGCCTGGTCTATAACCCGGGTAGATGCCAAAAAAGAATACTCTCAACCAATTATTTTCTGGGATACGCCAGACTTTGATTCCATCAGTTCAAAAGCTTACCGAACGGTTGCCCTGAAATTGCTCGCATTTGCGGATGTGATTGTGTTTATGGTCAGTAAGGAAAAATATGCTGATCAGACGGTATGGGATACGTTGAAAATCATCCAGCCTTTGCATACGCCATTGTTGATTTGTCTGAACAAAACACCGCAAGATGCGGCGAATGAAATTCTCCCTGAGCTGGATGAGCGTTTATCCAATGCCGGTTTACAGGCAGGGGTGATTAATATTCCCTATCTGGAGAATACCCAGAACAGTGAAGAGCATGCTCAACGTCTGCGCGAAGCATTGAAGCCGTTACTGAAACAGTGCGAGCATCGTGACATTCCCTATGTTATTCGGACTATTGCCAGACAACACTGGAAAATATGGACAGTAGATGCCTACCATGAAATCGAATTATTGGCTCAGTGGCAGGCTACTGTTGCAGAATCACTGGATGATATGAGCTCACAATATGAAACAGATTACCTGCAGGGACCACTCTATGAGGGCACGTTGCAAAAAGCGATGGTTCGCCTGCTGGAGTTGATTGAAGTGCCTGGCCTGGCTGCGCCGCTGGTGCATGCGCGCAAAGCGCTTACCTGGCCTGCCAGAAAAATACGCGCTATGTTTGCGCAGGCAAAATTACCCGTTGTGGCTGGGGCCGTTCAACTCGATAAGGAAAAAGAAATATTGCAGGATGAGCTAGCGCGGTTACTGGTTTCACTGCAGCACCATACCGGTAAGCAACTGGCAAAAGGAAACCATGTTGACCGTCAATGGTGGAAAAATCTGTTTAATATTATTGACCTGCAATCAGATTCAATTACCCGTGATTTTTCCATCGATGTTGATCAATATCAGATGCTTTTTCAGCAGCAAATAGATGCGGCAGCGGATGAGCTATATGCACACCTTCAGGAAAACCCTGCAAAACTAAATGGTCTGCGCATGGCAAGAGTGACGACAGATGCCGCAGCCGTCGTCATAGCCTTGAAAACCGGCGGTATAGGTTTGAACGACCTGGTGCTGACGCCGGCGATGTTGTCATTTGTTTCCATGCTGACCGAAGGTGCGTTGGGGCAATATATGCAGGGTGTCGAGCGAAAATTGAAAAAATCGCAAAAAGAAGCCGTTTGTAATCTTTTAATTACAAAGACACTACAGGGAAGAATGAATGGCTTACAGTCATCAATGTCACAGAAAGGATTGTATAATTTATCCTTGAGTCAGTTATCAGCTGTAGAAAAGGAACTCGGATTACAAGATGGATAAATTTAATCGCTGCTACAGTAAAATAAAAAAATGGGCTGCTGATGCTGAAAAAGCGGGCTGGTTGAGCGAAGATGCATTGACCGTATTCGAGCAGGTAGATGAATTAACCGCAGACCGGTTATTCGACACATCACAACGCCCACTACTGGTTGCCTTTTTTGGCGGTACGGGTGTGGGTAAGAGCAGTCTGCTGAATCGCTTATCGGATCAGGAAATTGCCAGAGTAGGTGCAATCCGCCCGACATCACATAATGTCACGCTATATATTCATGAGGCCTATAAGGACCATCTGGAAGAACATACCTTGCCGACTGAGGATACAAAGATTGTTTATCATCAGGATGATAACAAACGTTATTTTGCCTGGCTGGATTTGCCAGATATAGATAGCACCGAGCAGCACAATCGAGCTATCGTGGAGCAATGGTTACCCGTTGTTGACTGGTTAATTTATGTGGTGACGCCAGAACGCTACCAGGATGAACAGGGCTGGCGGTTTGTACAACAACGTGGTGAGAAACATAACTGGTTGTTTGTCATCAATCATTGGGATCAGGGTGAAGCCTCACAGCGAGAAGATTTTCGCCAGCGTTTACAGGGTGCAGGGTTTAGTGATCCGGTTATTTTGGTAACCAGTTGCCACCCAACAATTAAAATACTGGATGACCAGTTTTCTGAACTGGAAGCACGTTTACAGCAAACCCTGAAAGAGACGGGGCTTGAAGCATTGCAGCAACAGGCCAGGGTAAGGCAGTGGCGCAGTTTGCAACAATCCTTTGGATCGTTACTGCATAGGCTTGAATCTTCAAAGCAGTGGGCATTGCTGAAAGACGACTGGAACAAGACGCTGGATCAGGGGCTGGAAGATGTCACCGGGCGTCTTCAACGAAATACAGATACCCAATTCAATCAATGGGCATTACAGGAAGAAAACAAACCAGGTCAATTGCCTTTGCTCGAAGAACAAACGATGGAAAAAGATGCAGGGCAAGTACTGAATGCAATTTGTGATCAAAGTGTATCAACACTGCTTTACCGTTTGCGCGATGAAGTTGAAAACAATTTTACGAAACGGGATTTTTCAACAGCGCTTGTTCGAAGGCCTCTCAGTCAGGCGGCTGAGGATAGCCAGGAGATGCTAGTACGCATGACAGTCACCGGCTTTACTGCCGGTATTGACAAACCTGGAACAACAATTAGCCGGTTTATGATCCGGATGATACGTGGGCTACGATGGTTGTTACCCCTCTCTGCAGCTCTCTGGGCGACCTACCATGTGGTAATGCGTTACCAGTCGGGTACTGATGGTGGTGATTTTTTGGGGATTAATTTCGCCATACACAGCCTGATGTTGATCGGCCTTGGCTGGCTGGTCCCCTATATTTTGCTGAAACAGCTAAAGCCTTCTCTGGCGCGATCTGCGTATCAGGGGATTAAGCAACGGATTGCTGCAGCTGATGTTGAGCTTCGACAGATTTTTGATCAGGTATGGCGGGATATAAATCAGGAAAAACAGGCGTATATTGAAAGGCATCATACGATTTATGATCAGTATCGAGAAGAGCTGGGCAGCGCACAAAAATTATCCACAACGTACCAGGGGCGTGGTAGCCGAAGCACGACTGACTAAATATGGATAATATACTGATACTCAGCATTTTTCTGGTCTTTATCACTGCATTGGCGGGCAGTTTTTTTCAGCACCGTAAACGTGATCGCGTACTGACTGAATTTCAGGGTTATCAAATTATTTTGCAATTACAGGAAGACCAGAAAGTCTGGGGGAGAATGGATGTGTTTCCCAATGGCCTGGAATTGCATTATGCGCGCCCCTATAAAAACCTTATTCCAGACGCAGGATGCGCGCCTGAAAAAAATCACCACACAGGCGGTTGGCGCCATGGGGAATTCCTTTGACCCTATCCTGGAGCGTCATTTAGGTAAGCCAGTGGTGATCGAGTTAATGAATGAGGCGGGTAAAGAAGAATTCTCAGGTTTGTTAAGAGAATATTCGCAGGGATGGTTATCGATATTTGATTGTCAGGTGAAATTAAATAACTGGCTACCGCTGGGTGATGATTTGCGTTTGACCATTCAACGGGATCTGGATTTTGCCATGGAAATTTCGCTGATGGATGATGGACAACCGATTCTTTCTCTGACTATGGAATGTTTTGCCAGTAATGGTCTGCGTTGTAAACGCATTGAGGGCAAGGAATACCGCTTTGATCTTGATGTAGATATGCAAAAAGGCGATAGAAAAAGTTGGCAATTGACTGATATTCCCGCTGCACTCTGGTCAAAACTGGACAGAACAGTGCTGCCGCTGTTTATTCAACTGGTTGCGCCAGAAAGGCAGCAGGATGACGGAAATAATACAATATTAGACTACCTCCCCGATCTGTATTTACTGGTTGAAAGTGTTGCTTCGGCAGATGTTATTGTTCCCAGAAGTCGAGCAGTATTACGGCATTCTGCTGCGTTTGTAAAACAGGGTTAATCGCAAACCAGATTCCCTGAATAGTCATTAGGGGTTAGTTACCGCATAAATATCATAACGGGTTTTTTTGCTGCAGACTGATCCTGCGGGCCTGGTTTGATCGAGAGGTTTGGCGGAAGCCGGTCGTTTGACCACCACACGTTTACCCGCCTGGCTCATGGCCGCATTGAATAGTTGTCCAGAATCCATATCTGCACCAATAAGCAACTGCAATATTTGCATATCTTTTTTTACCAGTGCGGAACTCTTTTTTTGCGGGAACATAGGATCCAGATAAATACTGTCAGGCAGTACTGCTGATTGTTTCAGATAGTTGATCGCATCCTCTTTTATCAAGGTCATACGCTCTGCAGCTGCAGCGGTGTCTCGGCTATTAGCGGCACGCAGCAGACCATCTTCGAGTAGAACAGCAAGTATCGGTGAGCGTTCACACAGGATAACCTCGCAACCGAGGCTGGCAAGAATATAGGCATCACGACCCAGACCGGCGGTTGCATCAATGATGCTGGGATTAAATCCTGGCTTCATGCCGATGGCGCGCGCCAGAGGCTGGTTGCGTCCGCCGCCAAAACGTCGCCTGTGAGCCAGTGCACCATTGACAAAGTCGACATATACTGAGCTGTTTGTGTGTGTCTGTCTGAGTTCCAGACGCTGTTGTGTAACTACAAGCAAAAGTTCAAATGTCTCAGCCGGTTCGGCAAAAGGGATACGCAACTGCTCAGCGAGTTGCTGAGCACGCCTGCGTGATTCAACTTGCTGGCTAACGACTCCGATAGACAGTGCCTGCATTGGATATCCCTTCGCATTAATTTGAATGGTGTATAAACATACAGTATTTGATAGTAAATTTGCTAGAATACCGCCATGGACGTATCACATATTATTGAATCTCTAAATGACGCACAGCGCGAAGCCGTCACCGCATCTCAGGCACCGTTGTTGGTGCTGGCAGGTGCGGGTAGTGGCAAAACCCGAGTATTGGTTCATCGGGTAGCCTGGATGATACAGGTCGAAAATATATCACCCTTTGCCGTCCTGGCGGTTACCTTTACGAATAAGGCCGCAGGTGAAATGCGCTCGCGGATTGAGCAACTGGTCAATATTCCCGCCAGGGGTATGTGGGTTGGTACCTTTCATGGTCTCGCGCACCGATTATTACGTGCTCACTGGCAGGAAGCGGGATTGCCGCAATCTTTTCAGATTCTAGACTCTGATGACCAGTTTCGTGTCCTGAAACGGATTATCAGGGCAATGGAGCTGGATGAAACTCGTTGGCCACCCAGGCAGATGCAGTGGTTTATCAATGCGCGTAAAGATGAAGGTTTGCGGGCAAAGCATATTGAACATCAGGATGATCCCTTCCTGCGTACCCAGCTGGAGATCTACCAGGCCTATGAAGATGCATGTCAGCGTTCCGGACTGGTAGATTTTGCAGAGCTGCTGTTGCGGGCACACGAACTCTGGTTGAACAACGCTGATGTACTGGCGCACTATCAGGCACGCTTTCGGCATATTCTTGTGGATGAGTTTCAGGATACAAATACGATTCAATATGCCTGGTTGCAACTGTTAGCAGGTAAAGATATCGGTATGACCATTGTTGGCGACGATGATCAGTCGATTTATGGCTGGCGCGGCGCGCGCATCGATAATCTACAACGTTTTGAGGCTGATTATCCTGGCGCGAGAACCTTGAGGCTAGAACAGAATTATCGATCAACAGCGGTTATCCTTAAAGCAGCTAACACACTGATTGCTAATAATACCGGGCGTCTGGGGAAAACCCTCTGGACTGAGGGCGAAGAAGGCAATCCAATACAGTTATACAGTGCATTCAATGAACAGGATGAAGCACGTTATGTCATTGAGCGACTGCAACAACTGGTTGAAGAAGGCAGTGCCAGAAGTGATATTGCCATTCTTTACCGTTCCAATGCTCAGTCGCGCAGTTTTGAAGAAAAATTGCTGCAAACGGGGGTGCCGTATCGGGTTTATGGTGGTCTGCGTTTCTTCGAGCGACAGGAAATCAAGGATGCTTTGTCATATTTACGCCTGTGTATGAATCGGGACGATGATGCCTCGTTTGATCGTATCGTCAATCAGCCGCCAAGAGGGATTGGTAATCGCACCCTCGATATTTTACGTCAACAGGCCAGGTTGCAGGAACAATCATTGTGGGATGCAATGGAGTCTGTGATCGAAGCGCAATCACTCAATGCCCGAGCTACAAACGCACTCATTGGTTTTATTCGCCTGATCAATGCATTCAGCGAAACGATCGAATCTCTTACACTCAGTGAGCAGGTTGGACACATTGTTGATCAGAGTGGCTTAAAGCCGCATTATGAAAAAGAAAAAGGTGAAAAAGGGCAGGCAAGACTGGAAAACATGGATGAATTAATCAATGCGGCACGGGAGTTTGAAGGGGCTGAGCCTGTAGATGATATGGATCCATTATCCGCTTTTTTATCCAATGCGGCACTTGAGGCGGGTGAGGGTCAGGCAGATGCCTGGGAAGATTGTGTGCAATTGATGACCCTGCATTCTGCCAAGGGCCTTGAGTTCGATCATATTTTTCTGGTGGGTCTCGAAGAGGGATTATTCCCTCATCGCATGTCGATTGAGGAACCTGGGCGCCTCGAAGAAGAACGCCGGCTTTGTTATGTGGGCATAACACGAGCAAAAAAAGCGCTGGTTATCAGTTATGCAGAGCATCGCCGCATGCATGGAAAAGACAATTACTGCGTTCCGTCACGATTTATTCGGGAAATTCCTGCGGAATTGTTGCAGGAAATTCGACCACAGATTCAGGTTAGCAGACCGGTTAGCACTTTCCGGAGAGCAACGGCGCAGTTCGAAGAATCAGATACCGGCAGCTATCGACTGGGTCAGCGGGTTAGACATAGCAATTTTGGAGAAGGTGTTGTATTGAATTATGAAGGACAGGGTAGTCATGCACGTGTTCAGGTGAACTTTCAGGACGCTGGGGCTAAATGGCTGGTGGTCACTTATGCAAATCTGGAACCCATTTAGCTGAAAACCCAACTTGGTTAATCTCAGGTGTAGAGAATGGCCCATCGGCCGATAATTCTGTTTATAGACGAGCACTTAGCCTTAAATCTGCATGAATGAGTCCAGCCATAAAGATTAAGTTTATGATTTATTCTGTCGTGTCCTGAGAAGAGCCTCATGAGGCTTTAGAAGGGAATCCTTGCTGAACTGGATGGTGCAGGGTTTTTGGGTTGCTTAAGCGTTTGTAATATCTGCATTTACTCGTTATGGCATGACAATGATAAACGAGTTATCAAGGATATAAGCATCAGGGAGATCAGAGATGAAGCTGTTTTTGAGTATAGTTTTTTTACTAAGCTGTTTTTGGCAGTCAGTGGTTGCAGCGGATATGTGGACGGCCCATTTTGAAAAAAATCTGGCCAGTGCACAACAGGGCAATGCAGATGCAGAATATGAAACTGGCATTATGTATTTGAAAGGTCAGGGTACCATTGCCGACCGTGTTGAAGGTCTTGAGTGGCTACAAAGAGCGGCTGACCAGGGCCATTCAAAGGCAACACGCAAACTGGCCAGGGAGCAAAAGAACAGCCAGAAGTTTTCCCGGTTGGTAAAAAAGGCTGAACAGGGAAATGCGAATGCCCAATATGATGTAGGTATGATGCTTGATACAGGCCGTGGGACAAATATTGACCATCAGGTGGCCTTTAACTGGTTATCCATGGCGGCAGAACAGGGCCACAAAAAATCTCTCACCCAGATGGGAATAAGACTCTACAAAGGTGAGGGCGTCAGTCGGGATGCTCAGAGGGCAGTTGAACAATTTTCAAAAGTGGCTGACAGTGAAGTTATTGCCCAGTATTACCTGGGCGAGGCATATGCTGAAGGCATGGGTGTAAAAAAAGATCTGGAAGAGTCTCTCACCTGGTATAACAGAGCTGCGGTTGGTGGTTTTGGCCGTGCGGTTGGCAAGGCGATTAACATTGAAGAGCAAATTAAACGGGGTAAGCATAAACGGACTCAGGTAGCCAAAGAGTCGAGCATAAAGAAAACCATTGAAAAAGCGCCGGTAGTGACAAATGTCGTAGCACCTCTGGCGTCTCCAACAATAAAAAAGGTCGTCAGGTCAAAAGCGAAACCAAAAATACAGCAAAAGCCAAAAGTTAAAGTGGTAAGAAACAAATATAAAAAGCCAGTAAAGAAAAAGTCGCGTACTAAACTATCGCGGAGCATTGCTACTCGGCCAGCAGTGAACACATCAGGTCCAGCATCCATTATCAGGGAGCTAGATGGAGGTAAGAATAATAATTTTGGAATTGATTACCTGTTGAATAAAAAATGGAGTTCGAATGGCAAATTAATGAGTTTTTTGCCATCTTCCCTGAATGATTGTACGCGGGAGAAAAAGCGTATTGTCTGTTTCAGCCGTGAGCTTCAGAAACAACGTATGGACAACAAGATTACTTTTAAGGTGAAATCCTTCATTACAAAAATCCCGGGCTCACAGGACAGTTTTACAGTCACCTACAAAAATCTGGTTCTGGATGTTGAGAAAAAGCAACATGCTTCTGAAGACGAGAGTTCCGAAACAGGATTCAGGGTAAAGACTGGCTGGACACGCAAGCATGTAGCAAGGTGTACCTATACCAGTAGCAAAACCCTGAAATGTATCAAGGATGGTACGCATAGAATAGATGTTCAGAGCAGAAATTATTAGCAGGATATTTCTATGAATGAAGCCATATTACTCTGGGGCGTGGTTTGCAGTTCAATTGGTCTCGGGTATTTTGTCTATGGGCGTAGACAGAAGAACAGTATTGTCCTGATATCAGGCATAGGTTTGATGTTTTTTCCTTACTTTGTCAGTAATGCTTTCGCATTTGCGCTGACTGCGATTATTTTACTGGTGCTACCACATTTTATACAGATATGATTATCCCTTGACTGGTATTCCAGGTATTTTGAAAAGGTTTGCTTGATGAAAAAAGTTATATCCCCGCTAGAGTCTGAAAAAACAGAAAATAAAGATCACTATCCGCCAGCGTATGATGCCAGTACAGGAACTGATAGTTTGCCGGAGAAAGCCATCAGTTCAGTAAAAACGCTAAATTCACCAGACCTTTATCTGAATCGAGAGTTAACGTTACTGAGTTTCAATCAGCGCGTGTTGAGTATGGTGCAAGATGAGAGGACACCGCTTCTTGAAAAAGTTAAATTTTTGGCTATCGTCTCCAGCAATCTTGATGAATTCTTTATGAAGCGTATCGGTGGCTTGAAGCAACAGATAGCAGCGGGTATTCGCACGCCGAGCGTAGATGGGATGACACCGATAGAACAGGTGCTTGCCTGCCAGCAAGTTGTGCAGGAAATTGATCAGAAAAAAAATAGTTTATATGACCATGTTGTTGGGCTGCTACAGGAATACAACATTTGTATTAAGTCATATGCAGAATTGAGTGAGGAACAACAGGCACAGCTAAGGGCCTATTTTATAGATTCTATTTTCCCGCTACTGACTCCTCTGGCAATGGATCCGGGACACCCTTTTCCATTTATTTCGAACCTGGCGCTAAATTTGCTGGTTGTGCTGCGACATCCTGGTGGCAGTGCGACGCATATAGCCCGTATCAAAGTTCCCGTGTCGAAAGATATTGCACCACGATTTTTACCTGTCGGTGATACGGATATTTTTGTAACGCAGGATGACGTTATCAGCAATAACCTTGACTTGTTATTTCCCGGTATGGAAATAATTTCCTGCGATCTGTTCAGGGTGACACGAAATGCCATTGTTGAAATTGAGGAAGAAGAAGCTGATGATTTGCTTGAAATGATTGAAACAGAACTTCGTGACCGGCATTTTGCACCCATTGTGCGATTACAGATCAGTAGTGAAATGGATCCTGTGCTCAAGGGCATGTTGTCTGCAGAGTTGGGTCTGAATGAGGAGCTTGATGTCTTTGAAGCAGAGTCCATGATGGCCATGCGCGATTTATTTGAAATCGCCGCACTGGATCACCCCAAATTGCATGATCCAGTGCATAAACCCATAACTAACACTCGTTTGGCGCATGATAGCCGTAATATATTTCATATTATAAGAGAGCGAGGTGCTATTTTATTACAGCATCCTTATGAATCATTCAGCACTAGCGTTGAACGCTTCCTGAAAACAGCCAGTGAAGACCCCAAAGTGCTGGCGATCAAGATGACACTTTATCGAACATCAGATGAAGGAAGTATCATTAAATCCTTGTTGAAGGCCGCGTCAAATGGAAAGCAGGTTGCGGTTCTTGTGGAATTAAAGGCACGTTTTGATGAGGCTGAAAATATTCGCTGGGCGCGACGGCTGGAGCGCTCGGGTATTCATGTTACCTATGGCGTCGTTGGCCTGAAAACGCATTCAAAAATTATCCTGGTTGTGCGCAAGGATTACAATGGGTTGCGCCGATATATGCATTTTGGAACTGGAAATTATCATTCGGGAACGGCCAGATTGTACAGCGACCTTGGTATGTTAACCTGTGACAAGGAGATGGCCGATGATCTGACAGAGCTATTCAACTATCTGACTGGCTACTCACCCCCACCTCGTTATCGTAAAATCCTTACAGCACCTTATACACTGAAAAAGAAAGTGCTCAACAAAATCGACCAGGAAATAAAATACCAGGCTGCTGGAAAAAAAAGCCTGATTCAGTTGAAGACAAATGCGCTGGAAGATATCGATATTTGTAAAAGTCTCTATCGTGCCTGCCAGGCGGGTGTAAAGGTGGACCTGATTGTGCGTGATACTTGCCGAGTTCGTCCGGGTATTCCAGGGCTGAGTGAAACGATGACGGTCATCAGTGTCATTGGCCGTTTTCTGGAGCATGCGCGCATTTATTATTTTCACAATGATGGTGATGAAGAATATTTCATTGGTTCGGCCGATCTAATGGCCCGAAACCTGGAAAGCCGAGTTGAGGTTGTTGTGCCAGTGGAGGATGAAAAATTACGTCAGGAGTTACGGGTTATTCTTGATGCTCAGTTATCTAGCCGCAACAAGGTTTGGGAGATGCGTTCTGATGGTACTTACGAAGAACGTCAACCGCTTAAGGGCAAAGAGTCATACAGCTCACAGCAAACTTTCATTGAGCTGGCACAGAAGCGTCGTGATGCAGCGATCAAACACCGACAGTCGAAATTACGAGAAAAGCTATTGAGCCATTTCCATAAACAGCTAAAAAAAATGTAGCTAATATTTGAGTCCAGAGTAAAAACTTACAATCGGTTATTATTTATCTATCAGGAAAGTTTATACTCTGGCCCCAAATATTAATCAGGCATTCAGCTCGCGTATCTCTGACGGATTGCGAGAGTGGGCCAGATTGATCGGAATTTCGCGCGGCTTGCCGATATAGTTGCCCTGAGCATAATCAACACCCAGCTTGCGTAACAGGCGTAATGTTGTCGCATTCTCTACATATTCTGCGACAGTTTCCTTACCCAACGCATGAGAAACCTGATTCATTGATTTCACCATTTCCTGATCGACTCTGCTGTCTGCCAGTCCCTGAACAAAAGCACCATCAATTTTTAATTTATCGACGGGTAATTTTTTCAGGTAAGCGAAGGATGAAAAACCGGAACCAAAGTCATCAAGTGCAAATTGACAACCGATAGCTTTCAGCGCAGCGATGAATTCGCAAGCACTATCAAGATTAGCGATCGCTGCAGTTTCGGTGATTTCAAAGCAAACACGCGGTGCATCAACATTGTATTCATCAATCAGGTTATGAATCAGAGATAAAAGGCCTGAATCTTCGAAGGCCTTGCCTGACAGGTTGATGGCAAATGAAATGGTACTGTTGGTTTGTTGCAGGCGACCAAGTTCACACAGGGCGTGGCGAATAATCCAGCGATCGACGCTGTGAATCAGACCAAAGCGTTCAGCTGCCGGCATAAAGCCACCTGGTAGAATAACTTTGCCATCATCGCAAAGCATCCGTACCAGAACTTCATAATGATAAACCTGATTATCTGCCAGCGACAGGATGGGTTGATAAACAAGCTGGAAACGATCACGTTCGAGCATCTCACGAACCAGACTGGCCCAGCCCATGTCTTCCGCCATACCCGCCTGATCACGTTTTGCAGGGTTATATATATGGCAGCGATTTCTTCCCTGAGATTTAGCCAGGTTGCAGGCTATGTCGGCTTCCGATAATGCTTCTTCTGCACTGCTGTGTGAAATATTGAGACGGGTTATGCCAATACTGCAGGTAATGTTGAAACTTTTGCTGTTCTCGATAAAAGTAAATTTATCGAAAGTCTTGCGAATATCTTCCGCGGCTTTTTCTGCATCCTGTTCGCTGATGTTGTACAGCAGCAGGGTGAATTCATCACCGCCGAAGCGAGCCAGCAGGTCTTCATGCCGGAGCTGTTTTTTCAGAAGCTGTGTGGCTGCGATGAGTAACTTGTCGCCAGCCGCATGTCCGAGTGTGTCATTGACATACTTGAACTGATCGAGATCAATATAAAACAAAGAGGTTGTAGATGCCGGTTGATGAGTGAGTTGTCGTATGGCTTTGTGTAATTGTTGTTGGAAGTAATAGCGATTAAACAGGCGTGTAAGACTGTCATGTTCGGCCTGGAAAGTTAACCGGTCTTCAAAGGCTTTCTGTTCAGTGATGTCTCGTGCGGTGCCGCTAATGCTAATCACATTGCCCTGCGTATCTCTATGTTTGCGCGCATTGAAACTGAGGTGGCGAGCGTTGCCGTCAGCATCGATATGAATAGTTTCGTAGCCAGAGAAGCTGTCACCTACAGCCGAGAATGCAATCATATCGGTATCAATGCATTCAGCTGCAGAGAAGTTGGCAACAGCCTGTCCCAACATATTTTTCGGTGCCAGCCCATAAATCAACTGGCTGGAGGCATTCAGATAACTCCAGCAGCCCTTGTGGTCGACAGACCATACCAGATCATGTGCTGTTTCAACCAGCGAACGATAGCGTTGTTCGATATCTAAAAGATTTTTTTCGGCTTCCTTGCGTTGCTGAATATCGCCAACCAGGCAGGTAAACATACGCTTGCCACTAATCATCATTTTTGAAATACGTAGGGATGCCTGCACTGATTGCCCCTGTCGATGCCTACCGATCACTTCAATTTCATCAAGCTGGGCTGCAATTGGGGTGTAGGGAATAAACTGGTCGGGCAGTAACAACGACATATGCTTACCTCGAATTTCCAGGGCACTATAGCCGAATAGTGTTTCTGCGGCCGCATTGAATGTATCAATCAGACCTTTACTATCGACGACGATAATGCCTTCCGCAGCGCTGTCAACAATACTGCGCATGTGTGTTTCTTTGTCGGCTATGCGTTGATAGGCGTTTCCCAGGGTTCGGGTAAGTTGGCCAATTTCATCAAGGGTTGCCGGTTGAATGCTGGAAAGAACGGCATGTGTAGAGGCACCACTAGTTTCAAACAGTTGCTGAAAAGGCTGGAATGCTTGCCTGATGCCATTGACTGCTTGCCAGGTAACAATCAATGTAAACAATAGCAGGGTGGCTGGCAGAATCATCATGCCTGTTTCAAAGTTGCTTGTATTCATCAGAAAATGATCAATGAGTAAGAAGTACGCCAGTATCGGAGCTATTCCGACAAGGAGTATTATCCGGGTTGTCAGACTGGCATGAATACACTGCGGTTTAAGCATCGACGAGATGGAGCCAAGCTGGTTCTGGGCATATAGCCAGACAGGTAATCCTGTGAGTAATGCGGCGGCAGTTTGTATAAACAGGAATTGTAAAATATTCCCTGTTGGCAGTTGAATACCATTGAATCGAAGCGCAATCACCAGTAATAGAGTGCTACTAATGATATAGCCGAGATGGAATAACCAGAACTCACGGTTGAATTGGCCAAGTTTCAAGTGTAGATGATTGGGCGCTGTGGATTGGGCGGTATCCGGATAGTCTCTTACCCATAAGGCAAAGGGAGTAATGAAACGCTGGAAATGCAGCAAGCTCCAGAACACAAAAACAAGTCCGGCAAGCGGCAGCACGCCCTGATTAACCAGCAGAGTACTATATTCTCTGGGAAGAATGCCGAAATGTACAGCGCTGACGAAGCCGCCCACCAGTGTTATTAGATAACCTGAAAACAGGATTACCGCAAAACGCCGTCCAATACGCTCCGCTATGTCTTTCATGCAGTTCCAACCTAGATTTGCCTAGCTATATAATTATATAAAACAATAGCTTAGTGGTTATTTGAAATGTATTAGGTAAGATAATGGCATAACCTGCGAAATTTGCAACACTTAAATCAATTTTTCGTCTTTCGGGAAGCGGACCGGTAGAATGTCCATATCATCAATATTTAGGAGAATTGTGGTGAAACGACGTGATTTCATTCGCCAGGCTGGTGGTGGGCTGATTGTTTCTGGAGCCTTGCTGGGTTCGGGTTGTAATCAGGATGCCGCAACCGCGGTAGCGACGACGAGCACAGCCGCTAAGAGTAAACCGATACACTGGAAAATGGTCACCACCTGGCCAAAGAATTTTCCCGGTCTTGGAACAGGTGCGAATAAACTGGCTGAATTGATTACCACGATGAGTGGTGGTCGGCTAACTGTCAAAGTTTATGGTGCGAATGAACTGGTTCCACCGTTTGAGGTGTTCGATACGGTTTCTCGCGGAACGGCTGAAATTGGTCACGGTGCTGCCTATTACTGGAAAGGAAAAATTGAGGAAGCGCAGTTTTTCACCACTGTTCCATTTGGCCTGACGGCAGATGAGATGAATGGCTGGCTTTATCATGGTGGTGGTATGACACTCTGGCGTGATGTTTACCAGCCATTCGGACTTGAGCCACTGGCTGCGGGCAACACAGGGGTGCAAATGGCTGGCTGGTTTAACCG
The DNA here is from genome assembly GCA_036480335.1 of Gammaproteobacteria bacterium. Classification (GTDB taxonomy): domain Bacteria; phylum Pseudomonadota; class Gammaproteobacteria; order DSM-19610; family DSM-19610; genus JAZGER01. The sequence continues at coordinate 144,030 of JAZGGH010000051.1, forward strand.
GGAAATTAATTCGATCAAGGATATGCAAGGATTGAAAATGCGTATTCCTGGTTTAGGTGGCGAGGTCTTTGCGCGCGCTGGAGGGACACCGGTTACGTTACCGGGTAGTGAATTATTTACCTCGCTACAGTCTGGTGCGATTGATGCGACGGAATGGGTTGGACCTTATAATGATCTGGCGTTTGGCCTGTACAAGGCCGCGAAGTATTACTATTACCCAGGTTGGCATGAGCCAGGTGCAACCCTGGAAGCTATCGTAAATCTTCAGGCAATGAATGCCTTGCCTGAAGATTTACAAAGCATCGTTCGCAATGCTGCCCGTGTGGTCAATCTGGATATGCTGGCAGAATATACGGCGTTGAATAACCAGGCGCTGCAAACTCTGGTGAATGAGCACAAGGTTGATGTGCGGCGACTACCGGATGAAGTATTGAATACTTTGCGGAGTTTGTCTGAGGATGTTGTTCAGGAGCTGGCGGGGAAGAATCCACAGGCGCAGAAAATTTACGCATCGTATTCGGCTTACCGGCAACAGGTCATGCAATGGTCAGATATTTCGGATCGTGCTTATTTGAATATTCGTGCTAATCAAAAGGTATCCTGAGGATCAACATCAATTGACCAGCGTACCCGGGTTGATTTCTGATTGGCAATTTGTGGCAGCCATTGCCGTAAAAATTTTTGCAGGCAAGCGCGTTCGGCAGACTGCACCAGTAGTTGAGCACGGTAACGACCCGCACGTCGCTCCATTGGTGCGGGTACTGGCCCCCAGAAATTAATTCCATCGGATAACAGTGGCGTTGCCAGTTGTTTGGCGTTTAGAAGGTAGTTCATGGGTTCGTCTGCCTGTGGTGATTCCGCCCTCAACATGGCCAGTTGTGTGTAGGGGGGTAACAGCGCAAGCTGGCGTTCCTGCAGAGCCAGCTTTGCAAAAGCCGGATATCCCTGGCTAATAAGTTGCTGTAACAGAGGATGCTCGGGTTGATGCGTTTGAATAATGACTTCACCTTGTTGTTCACCACGCCCGGAACGTCCGGCAACCTGAATAATCAATTGAGCCATGCGTTCGCTGCTACGGAAATCTGCACTCAGCAAACCTTGATCAACATCCAGTATGGCAACCAGAGTGACACCTGGAAAATGATGGCCTTTAGCCAGCATCTGGGTGCCGAGCAGGATGGGCGCCTGACCACTGCTAGCGCGTTTAAGTGCCTTTTTCAGACTGCCTTTGCGGCTGGTGGTATCCCTGTCAATGCGCAGTACTTCATATTGGGGAAAGCATTTTTGTAAAGCGGCCTCGATTCTTTCGGTGCCCTGTCCAATGGCAATAAGTTCGCTACTGCCACACTCAGGACATTGTACGGGTAAGCGCTGTTGATGATCACAATGATGACAGCGGAGCTGGCGTGATGAACGATGGTAAGTCATGTTCGCATCACAACGTTGGCATTTTGCAGACCAGCCGCAATCATGACAGAGCATCACTGGTGCGAAGCCGCGGCGGTTCAGAAACAGTAAAACTTGCCCGCCTTTTGTCAAATGGGATTGAATCTGGGCAATAAGGGTGTCTGATAAATTGTCCTGCATGGATGATTGGCGTACATCCAGTAACGTCATATCAGGCATGCTTGCATTGCCAGCACGTTCAGGCAGTGATAAGAGTGTGTATCGATTTGTTTGCACATTGTGCAGGGATTCCAGCGAGGGTGTTGCCGATCCCAGCACAACGGGAATCTGGTATTGATGGGCACGCCAGACAGCAAGATCGCGGGCTGAATATCGAAACCCTTCCTGTTGTTTCAGAGAGACATCATGTTCTTCATCAACAATGATTAGCCCAGGTTTGGCGAGCGCGGAAAAAACAGCGGAGCGAGTTCCGATAATGACGCCTGCAGCACCACTTCTGGCCTGTTGCCAGGCAGCAAGGCGTTGACCTTTGTTTAGGCCGGAATGCATCACCGCGAGTGGCGTATCGAGTTGCTCGCCAAAGCGTTGCACCAGTTGGGGTGTGAGACCAATTTCGGGAACAAGTACCAGTACTTGTTGCTGGCGCTTAAGAACTTCTTTTATCAGCGCCAGATAAACGGCTGTTTTACCACTGCCCGTGACACCTTCCAGCAAGCAGGGATAAAAACTGTCGAGTTTGTTACGGGTCTGTTCAAACGCGGATGTTTGTGCTGCGTTGAGGGTAATTTGTTGAGTGTGATAGGCGGCTGAGGTTTGTTTAATCATCTCCGGCGGAGGAATTTTTTTTAGCCAGCCTTTTTGTTCAAGTGTTTTCAGTACTGATAGAGGCGCGTCCAGCGCATCACCAGACAGACCTTCTGCATTTACCTGCAGGCGGGCAATGACTGTCGCCTGACGTGAGGCATTTTTCAGACTGCCTGGTTGAATGCTTTTGCCTGTGTCGGTAAGTGTCCACCAGAATGAGATGTTGCGTTTTTGCTGTTTCGGGTTGCGTAATAAAACCGGTAAAGCAGTGGCACAGGCTTCGCCGAGAGGATAGTGATAATAGCGTGAAGCCCATTTGATCAGAGCCAGCAGCCGTTGATCAAAAACGGGGGTGTGATCAAGAATTTCCAGTGCAGCCCTTAGTTTTTGAGGATGGATCGTAGTGGATGTGTCTGTTTCAATCAGAATGCCAGTCAATTGTCGCCTGCCGAAAGGGACCAGTACCCGGATACCAGGCTGGATGCTAGTTGTAGCAACCTTTTCAGGTGGAGCATAGTCAAACAGACGATTGACTGGGGAGGGCACCGCAATTCTGAGAATAATGCAAGATTGGGAAGATGGTCGGGTCATAAGAGCTAATTGTACGGCAAAATATTTTGTGAATAGTTGTCAATTTTTGCGGTGACCTTTTTCTAATTAGAGAAATAAAAATACCGAGGTATTGACTTGACTGAGATTTAATCGAATTAAAGACAGGCTGTTTTAAAGCATTGTTTATTAGAAAATTAATCCATTTATCGAGTATTTCTGCAAGGCTAAATTGTGCTGTTTAAAGGGCTCAAGTTTGACTTTCTATTCATTTTTCGTCGATAATAGAACATATATATGTGCAATTTATGTAAAATAATAATAAAGAATGCCGTTATGATTGCTGGATAGTCAGTTCAGAACAACTTAATAAAGCTGATTGTTATTTTGAAACAAATTTGTTGGAATTTGGTATTACAGGGGTAGGCACCCGGAATGGAAGCAATTTTATAGGGTTGCCATCAGTTAATTTTAATGATTCAGGATTCTAAATAATGAATAAGCGATCTTTTTTACTTGTCGGCGCTTTTAGCATCGTAACATCAGTAACAGCCACACCTGTTCAGTTTGAGGATACATCAATCGCTGCAGGTATGGAGGGTCATTCTGAAACCTGGGGGCTTTCCTGGGGCGATTTTAATGGCGATAACTGGCCGGACTTATTTTACCAGGGACACCGTATTTATCCGCGTATGTATCAGAATACAGGTGCTGGCACTTTTGAAGATGTTGCTTATCAATATGATCCTGGAGATATCTGGATAAATGATATTTTTAATGACACTCATGGTGCAACCCTCGCCGATATAGATAACGACGGTGATGATGATATTTTAATTTCGGTAAGTGCAAGTGGCCCAGCCCAGTTATTAGTGAATAATATTAATACCGGGGGCGGGTTTTCAGAGCAGGGTTTCGCTGCAAATATAGCTCAGGATAGAACAGCCCGGCTTGGTGTGTGGTTCGACTATAATAACGATGGATTACTGGATCTGATTCAGCATTACACGTATGGCTCTTATCTGCGCCGCAGAAATACTTCCAGTTTAAGTTATACCGACAGCCTGATGGATCCCTGCCCAGGCCATGGTGACTATGGCCAGTTGGCTGACCTGAATAATGATGGCACGCTTGATTATATCTGTGGTCGCCAGGGTGACTTCCCGCAGTTTATCTATGATTACTCATCGGGTAGTTTTTCAGATATCACCTCGGTTCTTCCATTTACGAATAACGTGAATGACACCATTGTTGGTGACTTTAATAATGATCTGAAGACCGACATGGTCATGGTGCGTGGCACGCTGCGTCCATCAGGCTCCGCCAGAACCGGTACAAATAGTATTGAGGCCTGGTTCCGCGGTGGTAATCCGGGTTTTACATTTTCTGCAACGGGTGAAGTAACCATTACGGTTGATTACGAAGGTATTGGTGCACACAGTGCGCCCGATGTTCGGGTTTTGAATACCAGTGGTCCTACTTCCGCATCAATCGCCAATGAGGTCAGTATCAATTATAGCTCGGGCCAGTGGACGGTAACTTATATTGGTACCAGGCAGGCATATGTTCAGGTTCATGCAGCCAATGCGGTGAGTGATCCGGTCAATTTTGGTCAGGAATTAACAGAATTACCGATGGAAATGATGCATGCAGTTAACTCAGGCATCGGTTTGAATTATATTTACAATACCGGTTTGTTTGTACCTGTTTCCTGTGCAAGTGGTGTCACTGCCGATTTTGATAATGATATGGATCTTGATATCTATCTAGCCTGTCGTCAGGGGGCGCGTAATTTACCGAACCGCTATTATGACAATCAGGGTAATGGCACATTTGTTCTGGCAACAAGTCATGGAGGAGAAGGCCCAGTTGGTGCCGGTTTGCAGTTTGGTACTTCCGATAGTGTTGTCACTGCTGATTATGATGTAGATGGCTTTATGGATCTTGCCGTTGCCAATGGCCTGCAGTTCTATCCTTATGGTATTGGGGGCATAGATAGCCTGATCAGAAATAAGGGTAATGCAAACCACTGGGTCGAACTTGATCTAGTTGGCAGTACTTCTAATAGGGACGGTGTTGGTGCTAAAGTCTTTGCAACTGCAGGTGGTGTTATCCAGTTGCGTGAGCAAAATACAGGTACCCATCGCTGGTCACAAAATCATAAACGAATACATTTTGGTCTGGCGGCTAATACCTCAGTCGATATTACTGTTCAATGGCCATCCGGTCAGACAGATACTTACACAAACGTCACAGTAGACCGGTTATATAAAGCCAACGAAGGCGGTGCGATTACACCTGCCGTTCTAGGTCCTGTGATTAAAACAACAGTGTCTGCCGGAGACGAGTGTGGCGAACCCCCGTATTCTCTGGATTATGGCCCTGCTGTACTTGTCTGGAGAGACTGTCCCGGAAATACCTGGCATGTACGTATGAAAGGTGGCCGTGAAAAAGCGCAGAAATTGATCACTGCGGGTTCTATTATTGCAGATGCGGCATTTGCATCTTCTACGCCGATTAACCTGACAGGCGCAGATGTATTGACAAGTCCTGCAAACGTTCTGGATTTCTCAGTGGGTACCTGGTTTACGAATGATCGTGGTTTTGATCTGAATACGGGTTCGCAAAGTACCGCCTGTATGTCATTTACGACGCAGGATATAGCGTCAGTTATTGTCGGTTCCAGTCATAAACGCATTGATGGTCCGCTTGACCTGGTTAAGTTAGGTAGCTGCTCTGTGGATTCAGATGGTGATGGTATTCCGGATAGTACAGACCCTGATGACGATAATGACGGTGTTCCTGATGTGAATGATGCATTCCCTTTGAATGCTGCTGAATCTGTTGATACCGATGGTGATGGAATTGGTAACAATGCAGACACTGACGATGATAACGATGGTGTCAGAGATAATCTGGATGCTTTTCCGTTAGATCCTAATGAATCGCTGGATACAGATAACGATGGTATCGGTAATAATACCGACACGGATGATGACGGTGACGGTGTTCTGGATATGAATGATGCCTTCCCACTGGATCCAACTGAAACTGCTGACAGTGATGGTGATGGCGTGGGTGATAACAGTGACCCTGCACCTAATGATCCAAATATTCCTAATAATGCACCAGTGATCCTGCAGCCTGGCAATCAGAACATTGTTGTCGGCGATGCGGTAAATTTGGTGGTAACTGCATATGTAGCTGGCAATAATGCGATTACTTATGCCGCAACTGGATTACCTGCTGGCCTGACATTGGGATCTACCGGTATCATCACAGGCAGCGTTGCAACCACTGGCACATCAACAGTGACAGTAACTGCTACAGATTCTACTGGTAAACAAAGCAGTTCCAGTTTTGTAGTGACAGCAACGAGCACAACGACTACCCTGATTTCAGAAAACTTCAGCGGTGGAACAGGTGTCTTTAGTTATGCTGATGACATATTCCGTAATACGAATGCTGCTAGTTACGCTTCAGGCACACTATCGAGTGGTACATTAAAAGTCCTGTTAGGCGGGATTAATAACACGGATATATTCGGTATGTCTGGTGGTTGGCAAACATCCTTCCAGTTAGCCAGTGCGACTAATGTGTCGATTTCATTCCGCTATAACCTGACTCAAACAGAGCCTTATGAAAGCGATGAATACAGTCAGGCATTATTCAGCCTGGACGGCAATCTGATCGGGGTTTCGCCAAATAATTACCTGGCTCAGGTAACAGGTGATGGCCAGGGCAGCCCGCGTGTTCCGATTTCTACCGGATGGCGTACATTCCAGGTAAGTCTGGGGACGTTATCTGCGGGTCAACATACAATTGCTATTGGTGGTTACAATAACAAGAAGACATACAACGATGAATCAACAGATATTCTGATTGACGACGTGGTTGTAACAGCGGCCGGAAGTGGCAGCAGTAATACTGCGCCGGCATTAACAAATGTTGTCACCCAGACCTCATCGATCAATGATGTGATAAATCTGCAGCTCAACTCAAATGATGCTGATGGAGACATACTGGATTATCAGGCGATAGGCTTGCCAGCCAGTTTAGCGGTTGATTCGCTTTCCGGTTTGATTTCAGGAAATCTGACCCAGACGGGTTCGAATTCTGTCACTGCTGTTGTATACGATGGCCGCGGTTCCAGTGCCTCACGTAACTTCAGCTGGCAGGTCTCAGGATCGTCAGGCAACAATGTGTTCTGTGGTGATCCCGTGCTAGACAGTGCGACAGAACGCGCCACATTCCTGTGGCAGGATTGCGCGACAGCTACCTGGCATCTTCGCGTAACCGGTGGCGGCACTCCCAGTCGGATAGATTATATTGGCAAGATAACAGTGCCGGGTGGTTTGACAAGTGTTACCGCTGTCGCCCTTGAAGCAAATGATATTGTCGATACCAGTAACCTAAATGCTTTGAACTACCAGTTCATTATTTATAACAAAGCGATGGACGGGATTGACTTTGTCGCACCCGCAAATACCTGCTTTATTCCGCAAAGTCCGAGCAATCTCCCAGTCTATCTGGGCGGTAATCGTACCCTGTTGACAGCTGGAGACGTGAGTCTGGATACTGGGGCTGCCTGTCCGCTAGCAGTGGATAGTGATAACGATGGTCTGAGTGATGACGAAGAGGCTACCCTGGGCACCAATCCAAATCTGGCAGATACCGATGGCGGTGGTGTGAATGATGGTGATGAAGTCAATAATGGCACTGATCCTCTGAATCCACTGGATGATGTCAATCCTGTGGCCGATGCCTGTGGCCAGCCCACTTACGATAGTGGTAGTGATCTGGGACTGTTCCTCTGGAAAGATTGTAGCTATGCCGGACCAGAGGCTCGTTGGACACTGCGTATTACCGGTGGTGGTACAACATTCTCAACCTACTCAGGTCTTCTGAGTTCAGACAGTACTCTGGCAGTTACCGGCTTTAGTCTGGAAGGTTCTGATGTGCTTGACTCAACTCAGGGTGATTCCATTATTGATTATGTGCTGAAAGCAGGTAATGCCGGTCAGGACGGTTTCCAGATTGACCTTCCTGCAGGTTCTGCAACCTGTTTTGAACCACAGAGTTTGCCTGCCGGTGCGCAGGTACAGATCGGTGCAGGCCGTAGAGTGATGAATGGCGCATTCAGTCTTGAGACTCTCCAGTCCTGTAGTGGTGCGACTGCGCATCCAGGCTGTGGAATGCCAACTTTTGATACAGGCGCTGAGCCAGGCCTGTACCTCTGGAAAGACTGTAGTGCAGGTGGTGCTGATGCTCTTTGGGAAGTTCGCGCTGTGGGTGGAGGACTCCCCTGGGCAGAGTATGCGGGTGCATTAACAGCAACCAGTACCTTAGCCGCAACAGGTGTTAGCCTCGAAGCCAGCGATATTCTGGATTCAGTTGCTAACGACGCAACCATTGACTACAGCCTGAAAGTTGGCGGTGGTGGTCTGGATGGCTTCAGCACTGTGATTCCAAACGGCGCACAAAGCTGCTTCAGTTCCCAGTTAATTCCTGCTGGCTCGAATGTCTTTGTCGGTAAGGACAAGTTGTTGCAGACAGCTGATTTCAATCTGGAAGATCTGGGTGTCTGTCAGTAGCGTAAACATTGCCGGTAGAGAGTGAGGTTTAACTCCTGCCGGTTGTAGATGTATATAAACCGTTTAAGGGCATTAAATGAGAATTTAATGCCCTTTTTTATTCGTTATCATCAAACGTCCAGCCTATCAGATGTATTTGGTGGTCTATCACAAGTAGTCGACATACTTTCAGAAGAAAAAGTCCTGATTTTGTCTTTGTCCTGAGTCTTAATAGTCTCCATGATAGATGTTGCTCAGCATCTCAATTTTCACAAAAACTTTATAATTACCCGAAATTTCAGTTGTTTACATGGCCTCAAGGTGATTAAGCAACAGTTTAATAGTTGAATGATAGGGATAACGATCCCTGTTAGAATAGTGGGAGGTGAATCAGGAAGAAATTGTATGGTTGATTATATATTACCGCTTACGTGCGAATAACCATATACAGAAGCAGTACGAATTACACTTCAACCAATGCTCAAACCATATGAAGCAGCTATCTATTTGCATATGCTTGAGAAATCGGTGCTAAGCACAGGCAAGCAATATTGCAAAGTAAGCACCAGGGGGCTCATGAGTGGAGTTGTACTTTCATCAAGCGGCAAGTCGGAGAGCCTAAGTATTGGTGCAACATGCGGAGCGTTACAAGAGCTTGAATCTAAGGGAGCAATTTTGACTGCCGGAGAACCTGACAGAACTGGGACACCATACAAAGTCCTGCTTCCTGAAGAGATTCCTGCTTGTCAGAAATTAATCAAGGAGTCAGTTGCACAACCAGTCGCGGAATACATTAATGAAGAAAAGGATTTGGACTTCTATAATGTTCCAGAAAATAGGCTTCGAGTATTTGAGAGAGACGAGTTTCATTGCCACTATTGTAATAAGCAACTCACAAGATTTACTGCCACCCTAGATCATATTCAACCAGTGTCAAAAGGTGGTGATAACTCGTATGACAATTTAGTAACTGCCTGCTTGCATTGTAATTCTAGAAGAGGCAACCGCCCCGTAATGGATATTATTGCAGACAACAAAAGTGAGAATAAAAACGCATAACAAGATGCTGCACTGGATGGCAATTCCGCTGCGCTCCATTGCCACCAGTGAGCTGGTCGTTACATAATTAAGGGGCGGAGATTATTAAAAAACCCCATTAATTTAATACCAATTTCATCAATCGTATCGCATCAGAAAGTGTAATTTGCCCATCACCGCCCGCGACTGGGTATAGGTCACCATGTTTTATTTCGTCTGCTGTCGGGGTAATTTGTTGCAGAACAATCTGCATCGCTATCATATAATCCGCAGCGTTAATCACACCATCGGGCTGCCCTCTTGGTGCAAGATCACCATCTGCGACTATAGGGCTCTCAAGGACAATATTAAAATCAGCCAGCCATATTGGCATTTGCTGGCCGATCTTGCCACTCGTTTCACGAATCTCAAAATGACTAAAACCTGCGGGCCTTGTATCGATCACAGCAAAATAACCATCGAGATATGATGGTGCATTGTTAAAGCCTACATGCGTTACACCATCCAGTATGATTTCGATTCTGCCAGAGCCAGGGCCTCCAAAAACGTCATCTATGTACACCCCAACTGCACGTAAAACACTATTGCTATTGATAACGGAACCACTGACGCCATCATAGGGTAAACACGATTCTGGTGGGGAATCGACATCGCAGATCGTCGGACTGCACGACGTCAACTCACACGTTGCAAAACCGTGGCTTGTGTCCAAAACAAGATATTCACCACCAACTTTCGAATCCGGCGTCGCACTGGTAGCAATAGAAGTATTAGCTGGATGGTTGGATGTCCATCGGATATCCATTGAATCGACGCTCGATACAGCTGAATTGCGGGTAACGTCCCAGGGTATCCCTTGCTGCCCCTCAAAAAAATGAGTGAGTCCGAGTTCCGCCAATTTCGCCAGATATGCTGGGCGCTTCCAGCAGGCAAATACCGGCCCCTTAGTACAAGCCGACAGTGTTACTGTTGCTACCTGGCTGGTGGCACCCGCAGATATAAGCTGATAGGTAAATGAATCAAGTCCGTTGAAACCTTCAGTAAAAGCGTCGTAGTCAGAGAGGTTATGTCTATACTCGAAACTCCCATCCGCGCACAATCCGGGCCCAATACCCGGACAGATTAATGTTCCCTGAGTAACACCACTAACCAATAGAACTGTGGCACCTTCTTCACCGGCATTGTTGCCGTCAAGCGTATCGTTCTCCATTACCCCAAAAGGCTCAACGAGTACGGGGTTCTCAAATGGATCAAAGGGTACGTAGTAGGTATCATCTGTGGCAATTAAAACCTGAGCATTAACGATTACAGGTAGACTGAGAAATAGCCAGAATAGAGACCAGGTGGGGATGTATAATTTTATTTTTTGCATTCGGGGCGCTCCATAGATGCGAAGGTACTAACCGCACAGATGACGAAGTCTATTGGCGAACACAATTTACCCAGTATTGTTTCATTATGTAACGCCATCAGGAATCGCTCTAGTATGCGGTTACGATACCAGAGCGATAATTATTATCTGGCCAACTTAGCAGATTATACCTGCTTAATTTCTGACACTAGCTTATTGGCAACTTCCTGCCCATCACCGTATAACATGCGGGTGTTTTCCAGGAAGAAGAGTGCATTTTCAATCCCGGAGAAGCCTTTACCTTTACCGCGTTTTACCACAATGACATTCTGAGCCTTGTCGACATCGAGAATAGGCATGCCGTATATCGGGCTATCCGGATTGGTTCTGGCAACAGGGTTGACGACATCGTTTGCACCAATGACAAGTGCAACATCTGTCTGTGGAAATTCGGCATTAATTTCTTCAAGATCAAATATCTTGTCGTAAGGGACACCTGCTTCTGCCAGCAGAACATTCATGTGCCCCGGCATACGCCCGGCAACAGGATGAATGGCAAAACTGACATCAACACCACGTTCGGCCAGTATCTTGGCAAATTCCCATACTTTATGTTGAGCCTGGGCAACCGCCATGCCGTAACCCGGTACGATAATGACCTTGTTGGCATAAGCCATCATGGCGGCAACATCGCTGGCCTGCATTTCTTTCATTTCACCCTGTTCTTCTTCACCTGCGGTGATCTCTGTATGAGATCCAAAGCCTGAGAACAAAACATTGCCGAGTGAACGATTCATGGCCTTCGCCATCAGTTGGGTCAGCAATGTGCCTGCAGAACCTACGACCGTGCCTGCAATGATCATCGCGGGGTTGTTCAGTACAAAGCCTTCGAAAGCCACAGCTAGTCCGGTTAATGCGTTATAAAGAGATATAACGACCGGCATATCAGCGCCGCCGATGGGCAGTGTCATCAGTACACCAAAGGCGAGAGCCAGAGCAAAAAACAGGAAGATTGCAAAGCCACCCGGGATATCGGCTTGCATCAGGACAATTGCCAGTACGATGGTCAGGGCAAAGACACCCAGATTGATCATCTGCTGGTTAGGGAAAAAGAAAGATTTCTTCATCAGGCCTTGCAGTTTGGCAAATGCGACCATGGAGCCAGAGAAGGCGATGGAGCCGATCAAGGCACCGATAACAGCCAGGTTCTGGAATGTTGCGGAATGAAAGTCACCCTTGAGCAATTCAACTGCAGCAATTGCCGCTGCCGCACCACCACCCATACCGTTATAGATGGCAATCATTTGTGGCATATCGGTCATGGCAACTGTTTTGCCAGTTTTCCAGGCCGCACCACCACCGATTGCGATGGCCAAAATGATCCAGAAAAAATTATGCATGTTGGGCAGGAAGAACGTTGCAAAGGTGGCGACCAGCATGCCGGCACCGGCCCAGACAATACCGTCACGCGCGGTTGCCGGGGCACTCATTCTTTTCAGGCCGAGTATGAATAGAACGGCTGCTGCAAAATAACTTAGAGGGATAAGATTACTCATCGGGCACCCCTTTACTGCTTTTGAACATCTCGAGCATACGTTCTGTGACAACATAGCCACCCACCGCATTACCTGCGCCAAGCACAACACCGATGAAGCCAACCAGGGTTTGCATGCCGGTTTCGGCATGACCCAGAGCAACCATGGCACCGACCAGAACAATGCCGTGGACAAAATTGGATCCGGACATCAGTGGCGTGTGCAATATTGTCGGTACACGGGAAATAATTTCATAGCCGGTAAAACCGGCCAGCATGAAGATATAGAGAGCGGTAAATCCTTCAATCATAATGCTTCCACCTGCTCGCGGCTGGCTTCGTTCACAATTTTGCCATCGCGTGTTAAGAGACTGCCGGCAACGATTTCATCTTCCCAGTCGGGTGTGAATTCGCCTTCTGTGATCATCGGCGTAAGGAAATTAAGAATATTTTTGGCATACATTTCACTGGCATGAACGGGTAGTTCGCTTGGCACATTCAAAGGGCCATAGATAATGACTTTGTTTACCATTGTCTGTTTGCCGGGTTTGGTGGCTTCACAATTGCCACCACCCTCGGCGGCAAGATCAATGATAACCGCGCCGGGTTTCATGCGTTTAACGGTATCTTTGCTGATAATTTTCGGCGATGGTTTGCCAGGGATTGCGGCGGTGGTAATGACCGCATCCGCAGCTGCTATGTGATCATTGAGGATACCCTGCTGTTTCTGTTTTTCTTCATCAGTGAGTTCGCGTGCATAGCCGCCCGCAGAATCAGCCGAGACACCGGTGTCAATGAATTTAGCACCCAGTGACTGTATCTGCTCACGGGTGGCGGAGCGGACATCATACCCTTCAACCATAGCACCAAGACGTTTAGCGGTAGCAATGGCCTGCAGTCCGGCAACACCCGCGCCAATGACCAGCACTTTGGCGGGGCGTATGGTTCCTGCTGCCGTTGTTAGCATCGGGAAAAATCCGCTGACACGGTCGGCAGCCATTAATGCGGCCTTGTAGCCCGCCACAGCCGCCTGAGATGAGAGTATATCCATGCTCTGGGCGCGAGAAATACGTGGAATCAGTTCCATGGCAAAGCTGGTGATATTCCTGTCACGCATCAGCACAATCCGTTCCGGGTAGCGGAAAGGTAACATCATGCCAACCACGACAGTGCCTTCTTTCATAGCCTTGATTTCATTTTCACTCGGCGGCTGAACATGCAGAATGACACCTGAATCACTGCTGATTTCTGTGGCTTTTCTGACGATAGTAGCCGTCTCGTAAGCTGTGTCAGCAAAATAACTGCTAGCACCCGCTCCACTTTCTATCAGGACGTTAACGCCCAATTGAGCGAATTTATCAGCAATGGCTGGCACCAGTGCAACGCGCTTTTCACCCGGCCAGGTTTCTTTGGGTACGGCCAGTCTTAATGGCATAAACAGACTCCGGTGTTAATGAGTTTACTGTGGTGATCAGTATTTATTTGTGGTCACCAAAAAATGAATCATAACGGATTACAGAGTGCATGGAAATTCGAGATTTACAACGAGGGCAATTTAGGGTATCAATAGAACAAATAGAGGTATAAAACAATGTTTAGCTTACATCTCCAGATATTACGCACGGATGCATCCGGAATGCCATTGGAATGGATCAATTGCCAGGATGCTGCACGGCTTTATCACCTGCAACAGGTGGCATACAGTTGTGGCAGCATTCTGTATCGGATGCGCGGCGGTATCAATGCGTGTACAGGGTTACGCAGTTTTATTGATATCAATTCAATTATTGCGACTCAGGGATATAATCATAAGTTGATGAAGGCGCGTGACTGTTATGTGCCGCCCCTGAATAATCCGGCCCTGTTCAAGCGAGATAGTCATATCTGCCTGTATTGCGGGGATAAATTTCCTATTCGGGATTTATCGCGTGATCATGTAACACCCATCAGCCACCAGGGCGAAGACGCCTGGACTAATGTGGTGACTGCCTGCCGACGGTGTAATAATCACAAGGCGGGTCGTACTCCCGAACAGGCAAACATGAAATTACTGGCTGTCCCATTTACACCAACACACGCTGAATACATCTTTTTGCAGGGTAAGCGCATACTGGCGGATCAGATGGAATTCCTGCGCGCGCATTTTCCCAGGAGTAGCCCGCTGCATGCGCGATTGAAAATGTAGCTTATGTCTTTTTTATGCCCTGCAAAATTTCCCGGTAACTGTGTTCCGCAAACATGCTGTCAGAGAGGTAAACGCTGGGGGTGCGGATGCAGTTATTGAAAACTTTTGGGCCGTGAACAAACAAAATTTCTGGCTTTACATGCACATGAGGCATGCCGCTTTGTGCAGCCGCCAGAGATTCAAATTCCACCATCACGAGATACTGTGCAGGCAGTGTGTAACCTTCCCAGACTTCAGCCGTGCGCTTGAGTTTCGTCCCGGAGCTGTCTTTCATGTCCTCCATAATGGACTCTACCGTGGCATGACCACTGCCAAGTGTCGACATGCCGATACGCTTGAGGATCTGGTAACCAATAACGCCACTGGTTTCTTTCAGCATCTCCATGGTTTGTGTTTCACCCTCTTCAAACTCGGCTTCTTTGCCTGGCCGGATAATATGCTGAGCCATGACAGTCACCGTTTCTCCTGAATTCAGAGCGTAGCCAGTTGTATTGCCATTATTTTCAAAGCCCATTTTCAGCATCTGGTTTTTTGAAATCAGTTTCGGCAAATCACTTTTTACGATGCGATAGACGGGTTCTTCCGGACCATCGAGCAGGACATCGCCACATTTGGCGCAGGTATCCACAACAACATCTTCAAATGTTTCGTGGAAGCTTTCATGGGCATCAACGCTGTCCCAGTAAGTAATCTGGTCAATCCAGATATGCGATAGAGTCTGGCGCATGTCGGAACTGGCTCCCCAGCGCATTCCCATCGGGCAGGCGCCGACCTGTTTCATCAGGTCAAAGCCTCTGAATCCAGGTGTCAGGGCAGTAGCCAGACACATTTTTGAGCTGGCCTGCTTCATCATGCGCATCAGATTTGGGTCGTTTTCAACCAGCACGCGATTCACTGCAACGTAAAGAGTGGATAGAGGTTCAGCATCGTAGAGTTTTTTAATTGGGCTTGACATTGAGATTCCTGATAACTTGATTGAGCTGGAAGGCCATTGGATTGATGAAAATTATACAGTATTTTGCTAAGCTTTGAGGTTGGTATAATTTAAGCCTGAATTATAAATAGTAAGAACAAATAGTGGAGATAAAATCATGGCAATAGCAACAGCGCGTCATATTTTGGTAGATAGTAATGAAAAATGTGAAGATTTGAAAAAACAGATCACTGATGGGGCTGATTTCGCTGAGATTGCTCGTCAGCATTCCAGTTGTCCTTCGGGCCAGTCAGGTGGTGATCTGGGTGAGTTTGGTCCAGGCCAGATGGTAAAAGAGTTTGATGAGGTGGTCTTCAATGCGGAACCGAATACCGTTCAGGGACCAGTAAAAACTCAGTTTGGCTATCATTTACTGGAAGTGACAAGTCGTTCAGAATAAATCGGATTTCTGTTTCGCGTCATGTGGAGTGATATTGCCGCTGAAGTCAGTGAGAAAACCGGCAAGAATTGTCGATTAGGTCATCCGGTTTCGGTCAGCGGTGGTTGTATTAATCAGGCCTGGCGAGTGCCTTCATCCGCTGGTGAGCTATTTATCAAGGTTAATCAGGCCAGCAAGCTCGCCATGTTTGAAGCAGAAGAAGCCGGTTTGCGGGAGCTTCAACAGTGCCGTTTGCTGAACATACCAGTACCCATTTGTTCGGGTGTCGCAGATGAGCATTCCTGGCTGGTGATGAATGATCTGGAGTTAGGTGGTTCAGGGAACTCGATAGAGCTGGGTAGAGGTCTGGCTGAAATGCATGGCATTACAGCAGAAAAATTTGGTTGGTTACGGGAAAATACGATCGGATCAACCCGACAGATCAACACCCTCGAAAATGATTGGCTAACCTTCTGGCGAGAGCATCGACTGCGGATACAGCTGGAAATGGCTGCCGTCCATGGGGCGGGTTCACAATTCATTGGTCTGGGTGAGAGTTTGCTGATTTCCCTGCCAGATCTACTCGCAGACCACCAACCGGCGCCTTCTCTTTTGCATGGCGATCTATGGTCTGGTAACTATGCCTGGACACTGCAGGGCAAACCTGCGATTTTTGATCCGGCTGTCTATTATGGAGATCGAGAAACTGATCTTGCCATGACAAAGCTGTTTGGGGGTTTTGGTAAGGATTTCTACGCAGCTTATGAAGAACGGTTACCCCTGTCCACAGGATATGCACTGAGAAAAAATCTCTACAATCTTTATCATGTCCTGAATCATTTCAATCTGTTTGGCGGCAGTTACCTATCGCAGGCACGGGCAATGATGCAGAGGTTATTGAGTGAAGTGAAAGGTTGATATATCGGGCATACTAATACTTGTTTGTTGATGGTCTGTACCGGTGTGAGTCTTTGTACCCGAGTCTATTTTTGGCGCCTGTACGCGTCTTTTTGCGTACCTGAAGCCGAAAATAGACTCGGGTACAAAGGAACTGCCAAACGTAGGCTTACAATGATAACTACATCAGCTTATGGTAAGGCTTGCTCAACTCATGCACCGCTTCAATCATTGCCCCAGCATGTTCAGGATCAATGCCCGGGTGGATGCCATGGCCCAGATTAAAAACATGACCATTGCCTTTGCCATAGCTTGCCAGCACTTTCCCAACCTGCTCACGAATAACATCAGGTGATGCATACAGAACAGAAGGATCCAGATTCCCCTGTAGGGCAACCTGGTTACCCACCCGCTTACGGGCGTCACTGAGATCAGTCGTCCAGTCCAGTCCCAGTGCATCGGCACCGCTATCGGCCATGGATTCCAGCCACTGCCCCCCATTTTTTGTGAATAGAATAACCGGTATGCGGTGACCATCACGTTCTCTGGTCAGCTTGCTGATAATGTTTTTCATCGGCTGTAGCGAGAAGCGTTGGTAATCCGATGGTGTTAAAGAGCCACCCCAGGTATCAAAAATCATCACGGTTTGAGCACCACTCTCTATCTGGGCATTCAAATACAGGGCAACTGACTCGGCAACTGTTTGAAGAAGTTGATCAAGCAATTCGGGGCGTTCGTAGAGCATCGCCTTGATGATCTTGAAGTCTTTACTGGAGCTGCCTTCAACCATATAGGTTGCCAGTGTCCACGGACTACCAGAAAAGCCGATAAGCGGGACACGCCCATCCAGCTCGCGGCGAATGGTTGATACCGCATCCATTACATAGCGTAATTCCTGCATGGGATCGGGGATGGCGAGTGCTTTAATAGCCGCCTCATCACGTAGCGGGTTTTTGAAACGTGGTCCTTCACCTTCGACGAAATACAGACCCAGCCCCATGGCATCAGGAATCGTCAGAATGTCGGAAAACAGGATGGCGGCATCCAGCGGAAATCGTTGCAGTGGTTGCAGGGTAACTTCACAGGCCAGATCCGGCGTGGTACACAAATCCATGAAGCTACCGGCTTTTTTCCGGGTTGCTCGGTATTCTGGCAAGTAGCGGCCAGCCTGGCGCATCATCCAGACAGGTGTCTTATCAACAGGTTCACGCATCAGTGCGCGCAGGAACCGGTCATTTTTCAGTTCAGTCATAGCTTCCTTTTTCCTGCAAAGTTAGCAGGGGAGTTCCGAAGAACCCATTAAATAAGTATCAATAGCGTGTGCGCATTGCCGTCCTTCACGAATAGCCCAGACAATGAGCGACTGACCGCGGCGCATGTCGCCTGCCGAAAACACCCTGTCAATGGACGTTGTATAGGCATCAGAGCCTTCCGTTTCGCCTTTCACGTTACCACGGGCATCATACTCAAGTTTGAGATCATCCAGTATGCCTTCATGAACCGGATGTACAAAGCCCATTGCCAGCAGGATCAGGTCTGCTTTGAGTTCAAATTCGCTGCCTTCAATTTCCTGCATGTTCCAGGCGCCCTTGTCATCTTTTGACCATTCAACGCGAATGCAGCGAATCAAGGTTACTTTACCATTTTTACCCACGATTTCTTTTGTCGCGACACTCCAGTCACGCATGGCGCCTTCTTCCTGAGAGCTGGATGTGCGCAGTTTGTTTGGCCAGTCAGGCCAGGTGAGTGCTTTATTTTCACTTTCCGGAGGGCGCGGCATAATTTCAATCTGGGTTACTGAGGCAGCTCCCTGGCGGATAGATGTTCCAATACAGTCTGAACCGGTATCTCCACCACCAATGACAATAACGTGTTTATCCTGAGCTGTGATACTGATGTTATCTGCAACCGAGTCTCCCGCCACGCGTTTATTTTGTTGCGGTAAAAACTCCATGGCAAAGTGAGCGCCATCAAGTTCACGTCCCGGAACAGGCAGATCACGAGGATGTTCCGAACCACCAGTCAGGCTGATTGCATCAAAATCTTTGAGTAACTGGCTGGCTTTTATATCAACACCAATATGGGTGCCCGGTTTGAAGCTAACCCCTTCGGCAGTCATTTGCTCCATACGACGGTCTATAATGTTTTTCTCGAGTTTGAAATCGGGTATGCCGTAACGCATGAGACCACCAATGCGGTCATTTTTTTCAAATAAAGTCACTGTATGTCCGGCACGGGCTAATTGTTGAGCACAGGCAAGACCGGCTGGGCCAGAACCGACAACGGCCACGTTTTTACCGGTTTTTTGAGCAGGCAGATTGGGTTTTAACCAGCCGTTCTCCCAGGCTTTGTCAACGATAGCGCATTCGATGGTTTTGATGCTGACCGGATTGTCATCAATATTCAGCGTACAGGATGCCTCGCAGGGAGCAGGGCAGACGCGACCCGTAAATTCAGGAAAATTGTTTGTCGAATGCAGTATTTCTGATGCTCGCTCCCAGTTGTCGTGATAGACAAGATCGTTCCAGTCAGGAATTATATTGTTCACCGGACAACCCTGGTGGCAGAATGGTATACCACAATCCATGCAGCGGGCACCCTGAGTTTTTACTTCATCGTCTGATAGCGCAATGACGAACTCATGGTAATCTTTGATTCTTTCTTCAACAGGCCCATACACTCTGTCCTGTTTTTCAAATTCGAGAAATCCGGTTGGCTTTCCCATAATCAAACGCCTCCGCCGGTCGGCTTAGTGCTGGCCGACTCGGTTTGTGATTGTTTCATCTGTTCAAGTGCTCGACGGTAATCTACAGGCATTACCTTGACAAATTTAGGAAGAGAATCATTCCAGTTGTCGAGAATATTCTTTGCAACGCTGCTGTTAGTGTAATGTAGGTGTCGCTGGATAATTGAGCGTAGACGGGCCGCATCGTGACGCGTCATGTCGCTAAGAATATCGACAGCCCCATGTGTCTCAAGATCACCGCCCTGATGATGATGGGCTTCCAGCATGTCATCTTCTTCCGGTACCGGCTCAAGATCGACCATCGCCAGATTACAACGATCCCTGAAGTCATTGCTTTCATCGAGTACATAGGCAATACCTCCTGACATCCCCGCCGCAAAATTCCTGCCGGTTTCGCCAAGCACAACAACAATGCCGCCAGTCATGTATTCGCAACCATGATCCCCAGTGCCTTCAACAACCGCTGTGGCACCCGAATTACGCACAGCAAAGCGTTCACCAGCGACACCGCGGAAATAACTTTCACCTGAAATTGCGCCATACAGTACGGTATTGCCCACAATGATATTTTCTTCCGCGACGATAGGACAGTTTTGTGGCGGATAGATAATCAGGCGCCCACCAGACAAACCCTTGCCGACATAATCATTGCCTTCACCTTCGAGTTCCAGGGTCACTCCATGAGTTGCCCAGGCGCCAAAACTTTGCCCGGCAACACCGTTAAATTTGATATGAATGGTGTCATCTGGCAAACCGGCATGGCCATAACGTGCTGCGACTCGGCCAGATAGAAGGGTGCCAACTGTGCGGTTGACGTTTTCTATCCGGGATTGAAAGGACACCGCTTCACCACGTTCCAGAGCTGGTTTTGCCTGCTCCAGCAGTTTGTTATCCAGTGCCTTTTCGATGCCATGTTGCTGCTGTTCACAGTGATATATCGCAACCCCTTTGGGCGGTTCCGGTTGATGTAGAATACGGGAAAAATCCAGACCCTTTGCTTTCCAGTGTGACAGAGCATCGCGCATATCGAGACGATCCATACGACCAATCATTTCATCAAAATGACGGAATCCGAGTTTGGACATCAACTGGCGAATTTCTTCAGCGATAAAAAAGAAATAATTGACTACGTGCTCAGGCTGACCAGTAAAGCGTTTGCGCAGCTCCGGGTTCTGAGTAGCGATGCCGACCGGGCAGGTGTTCAGATGGCACTTACGCATCATCAGGCAACCTTCAACAATCAACGGTGCGGTAGCAAAACCAAACTCATCTGCACCGAGCAAAGCGCCTATGATGACATCACGACCGGTACGAAGACCGCCATCAACCTGCACCGCTATACGTCCACGCAGTTTGTTTAGCACCAATGTCTGGTGAGTTTCAGCCAGCCCGATTTCCCAGGGCGATCCTGCATGTTTGATGGATGTTAGCGGTGAAGCGCCAGTGCCACCATCAAAACCGGAAATGGTGACATGATCGGCATGTGCCTTGGATACACCCGCCGCAACGGTGCCAACGCCAAGTTCGGAAACCAGCTTAACGCTGATTCTGGCTGTAGGGTTGACGTTTTTCAGATCATGGATCAACTGTGCCAGATCTTCAATGGAATAAATATCGTGATGCGGTGGTGGTGAAATTAGCCCGACACCTTGGGTCGAATGACGCACTCGTGCAATCGTCTCGTCTACTTTGTGACCAGGTAATTGACCACCTTCACCAGGCTTTGCACCCTGCGCCATTTTGATCTGGATATCATCTGCATTGACCAGATATTCTGTGGTGACACCAAAACGCCCGGATGCTACCTGTTTAATCGCGGAACGCATGGAGTCGCCATTGTCCATTGGCTTGAAGCGTTCAACCAGTTCACCACCTTCGCCAGTATTCGATTTGCCGCCGATGCGGTTCATCGCAATTGCCAGAGTGGTATGTGCTTCAAACGATATGGAGCCAAAAGACATCGCTCCGGTGGCAAAGCGTTTAACAATTTTGCTGGCGGCTTCAACTTCATCAAGCGGTACGGGGGAATCAGCAAATTTTAGCTGGAACAGGCCGCGCAGATTTTTCAGCTGTTCATTCTGTTCGTCAACCAGGGTTGAGAATTCACTGAAAGTTTGAGCATCATTTGCGCGAGTGGCATGTTGCAGTTTCGAAATAGTATCCGATGTCCACATGTGGTCTTCGCCACGAATCCGGTAGGCATAATCTCCGCCAACATCGAGGGCATTGGCATAAATCGGGTTATTGCCATAGGCATTACCATGCCAGCAGACAGCTTCGCGGGCGATTTCCTCTATACCAACGCCTTCAATCACACTGCCAGTGCCGGTGAAATACTGATCGATGAAGTCAGAATTCAGGCCAACAGCATCAAATATCTGTGCGCCACAGTAGGATTGATAGGTTGAAATCCCCATTTTGGACATGACTTTGTGCATGCCTTTGCCAACCGCTTTGATGTAACGTTTGTTGATTTCACTATCATCAATATCTTCTGGCAGATCCTGTTTCATCTCAGCCAGGGTTTCAAAGGTAAGATAGGGGTTGATGGCTTCCGCGCCATAACCGGCGAGTGTGGCAAAATGATGAACTTCACGAGCAGAACCGGTTTCTACCACCAGACCGGATTCAGTACGCAGGCCAGCACGTACCAGATGATGATGAACAGCTGACGTTGCCAGCAAAGCCGGAATTGGGATGAACTCAGCAGAAACAGATCGATCTGAAAGAATCAGGATGTTGTAGCCATCTTCCACGGCAGCTTTTGCCTTTTCACAAAGTTGTGTGAGCGCAGGCTCCATGCCCTCGGAATTCTGTTCTGCGGGATAACAGATATCCAGGGTTTTGGTGCGGAAAGCGCCTTCACTGTTGTCTTCGATAGAGCGAATGCGCTCAAGATCCTTGTTGGTCAGTATCGGCTGGGAAACTTCCAGCCGCATGTGCTCACCACCGGAATGTAAATCCAGTAAATTCGGCCGCGGACCAATGAAGGAGACCAGTGACATGACAAGTTCTTCTCGAATCGGATCAATAGGCGGGTTGGTTACCTGAGCAAAGTTTTGCTGGAAATAATTGGCCAGATGCTTTGCTTTGCTGGAAAGAACGGCAATTGGGTTATCCGCTCCCATCGAACCAATACCTTCCTGTCCTGACATCGCCATAGGTGTGAGCAGGATTTTGAGATCTTCCTGGGTAACACCAAAAGCTTGCTGTCGATCCAGCAAGGTTTCCCGGTCACTGTTCAGGCCATTCACATTTGCAGGCAGGTTTTTCAGCAGGATACGTGTGCTGTCGAGCCAGTCTTGATAGGGGTGGCTGTCGGCAAGATCAGCTTTTAGTTCGGCATCATCAATGATGCGGCCCTGTTGCGTATCAATGAGGAACATTTTACCGGGTTGCAGACGCCATTTTTTAACAATTTTTTCATCGGGAATGGACAATACACCCATTTCTGAGGCCATGATAACGACGTTATCATCGGTGATTAAATAGCGGGCAGGACGTAGACCGTTACGGTCCAGTGTTGCGCCGATTTGTTTTCCATCGGTAAAGGCAACCGCAGCTGGCCCGTCCCAGGGCTCCATCAGCGCAGCATGGTATTCGTAGAATGAGCGGCGTTTCTCATCCATCAATGGATTGCCAGACCAGGCTTCAGGAATCAGCATCATCATGGCATGAGACAGTGAATACCCGCCTGCCACCAACAGTTCCAGCGCATTATCAAAACAGGCAGAATCTGACTGGTCTTCAGGAATCAGCGGCCAGATTTTCTCCAGATCTGCGCCAAACAGTTCGGATGCCATGGAATGTCGGCGTGCCCGCATCCAGTTGACATTACCACGCATGGTGTTGATTTCACCATTATGGGCAATCATCCTGAACGGATGAGCAAGATCCCATGAGGGAAATGTATTGGTAGAAAAACGCTGGTGAATCAGCGCGAGTGCCGAGACAATGCGCTCATCGTTCAAGTCTTTGTAATAGCTGTCTACCTGATTGGCGAGCAGCATGCCTTTAAAAAGCAGCGTCTGGCTGGAAAAAGAAGGCACATAAAAGTTTTCCCTGTCCTTCCAGTCGGAATCTCTGACTGTATTTTCGATGAGCTTGCGAATAATGAACAGCTTGCGTTCGAAGTCTGCCTGGTCGGCACAGTCATCACCCGATTCAACAAAAATCTGGCGGATAACCGGCTCTACTTCTTTGACTGATTCGCCAAGTCCGGCGTTGTTTGTTGGGACATCACGCCAGCCCAGCAAAACCTGGTTTTCATCGCGGATGGTTTTTTCGATCAGCGCTTCACAATGGGAGCGAGTATTGCCATCCTGGGGCAGAAATAGCATACCAACGGCGTAACGGCCAGCCTCAGGAAGTGTGATACCCAGATTTGCTGTCTCCTCGCGCAGAAACGTATCCGGTATCTGAATCAGAATCCCGGCACCATCGCCAGCTAGCGGGTCAGCGCCGACAGCACCTCGATGTGTCAGGTTTTCAAGGATCTGTAGACCCTGGCGGACAATGGAATGGCTTTTGGTGCCTTTAATATGGGCAATAAAACCGACGCCGCAAGCGTCATGCTCGTTTTCAGGGTTATACAGCCCCTGTTTTTTGGGAAAACCACTGTGACTCATTGGTCAACCTCGTATTCTTTATGGTTTCGGAGACAATCATCAATTTGTTTTCTCCGTGACGATAACCGTTCGTACTGTGCCAAACTGGTGAGATCGAAACACGGCCGGAAAGAATAATCGAGTCACCGCATTTTCGCCAGCTTTTCGGCGAAAAAAACTGTATTTGAGTCAGTTATTGCCAGATTTTCTCAGGGTTTGTTGTATATGGCCAATTTTTCTTGGCCAGGGTTTGCTAAAGCGGATTCCATCGGGCAAATCACTGATGCGAGATACCGCTATATCTTTGTTCTTGTAAATGCCATATAAAACAACATACCAGTCACGATTTTTCCACTTTGTGCGGTAATAAGTGGTTTTGTCTGCGGGTAGTCGATTGTCACGTATAAATTTCTGTACAGAAGATTCTTTGTGCGAGCCCAGAATTTGCAGAGTCCATGCTGTCGACGACTGTTTCTTCAGCCAGTCTTCGCGTTGGCTTAGGGCGTTGTTGGTTGTGCTGGCAGGTTTGGCTGTGTTGGTATCAGTAGCGGATGTATTTATGATCGACACATCATTTTTAGCCTGCTTAACAGAAGCGGGATCTTTAGCCAGGTTTAGTGCGTCTCTGGCGTGTTCAATATTCTGAGGGTCATCAGTTTCGTTGGATGTTATCTTCGAAACATCGTCGGCTGTGCCGACAAGTTTTTCAGTAACCGTTTCAGTGTCTGGTTGAACATGTGTGGCGGGTGTTTCGTTTGGCTGCGGTTTCTGATCGTCGGGTTTTGTAGCCGAACTGCCCAGCGAATCAACAGCTTTGTTAGCGGTGGTCATAAGTTCCGAGGTCTCGACCGGTTGATTTTCTGTTTCGGCGCGCGTTTCCACTGCAGTTTGTGAAACTCTCGCTGCGTCGATGGGCGTAATGATCGATTCTGTTTTGTTTTGTTGTAGTGGTACCGTTTTTTCCGGGGTGATGGTTGTAGAGCGGTCTATCAGGCCAGATCTACCGGTGAGTACAATTGCATCAGTATTCACTGAAGATTGAATGGAATCGATTGGCTGGCTCGGAGGTAATAATAATGGCTGATCCTGTTGAGTGACCAGATCAGGACTGCCGGTTTTTTGTGTTGAAGAAAAAAACCAGCCGAGCAAACCGGTCAGTATAAAACCAGATAATAGTGCAATTTTCATCGGCGACAGAAACGATTTTCTGGCTGGATGAGCCACTGTCTTGATATGCGGGCGCCCAAAGCCTTCAATTAAACAGAGTTCAGCTTGCGTATTAATACTGGCCGGGCGGCCATCTGCTGCTTTACAGATTGCGCGAACCTCTGTTTCAGTGAAAGGGCTGTCGCCGCTGTAGCCGGCAACGGCCAGACGATGCTGCAGGTAAGCGGTTGTCTCATCTTCTGTGTAGCGAGGCATTTCCAGTAGCTGGGTGCCATGATTGAGGATATTGTTGTTCACCGCATTTTGTATCACATCGGCTAATTCAGGCGCGCCGAATAAAATCAGGCGAGTATGGTCAATCACGCGTTCATCAAATAAAACCGCGAGTCGTGAGAGGTCATCCTGAGTGAGTTCATGAGCGTCGTCAAGAAGGACTACCAGCAGGTCATTATCATGACTGCGGTTGACCCATTCGGTGATTAGAAGTCTTGAAGTTGCATCAGGATAGCCGCCGAGATGGGCTGCCAGTATATGTTGTAGCTGGGGTACTTGAGATGCGGACAGGCTGCAGACGGTCCAGTCATTTCTGGCAGTTTTTGCCAGATGATCAAGTAAGGTTGT
This sequence comes from Gammaproteobacteria bacterium, assembly GCA_036480335.1. Lineage (GTDB taxonomy): Bacteria > Pseudomonadota > Gammaproteobacteria > DSM-19610 > DSM-19610 > JAZGER01. The sequence goes on from JAZGGH010000051.1 coordinate 169,861, forward strand.
TTTGCCGCTGCCTTGCGGGCCGGTGACAACAACGATGGAGTCACCAAACTGGGTCAAATGTGAAAGTAGATCAAGGCGCTGCATTAATGTGCGGCCGGCAAAGAAAAACTGGCCATCAATGTCATTTTTGAAGGGCGCAACCTGCAATGCATAGTGACCGAGATAATCAGTTTTATCAGCTGTGAGCTGCGCCATATTGAATATTGTCCTGTGCCCTGATCAGCTAATCCGATTTAGCATAAGCCATTCGTTGCATTATATTGAATAGTATCCTGAGTCGTGTATCTCAAGAATTATAATTGGAATTATACAGTTATCGAAGCCGTTGTCTGTAGGGTCTTATTTTTTTACATCAATTTAGTGAGCACCATTTTGCAGGGTTTGTGACAATAATGCAGGGTCGAAATCGTCACAGACAAACGCATCGCCAATGGCATGCAGTAGTATCAGGCGTAAGCCGCTGTCGACGGCTTTTTTATCCACTGCCATTAATGCAAGGAACTGGTCATGGTTTATTGATTCCGGCAATTTCACAGGCAGTGCCGCCTGCAGCAGGAATGTTTTGATTCTGGCAACGTCATCCACTGTTAGCCAGCCATGTCTGAGGGATAAATCTGCTGCCATTGCCATGCCTGCAGCAACGGCTTCGCCGTGTAGCCAGTTGCCATAACCCATACCTGTTTCTATGGCATGTCCAAATGTATGGCCAAAATTCAGTAAGGCGCGTTGGCCACTTTCATGTTCGTCGGCGGCAACAATCTCGGCCTTGCAGCGGCATGATTGTTCGATGGCATGCACCAGTGCAGTGGTATTTCTACTCAACAACAATGCCATATTTTTTTCCAGCCAGGAAAAAAAGCCTGCGTCACGAATCAGGCCGTATTTGACGACTTCAGCAATGCCTGCTGAGAGTTGTCGATCATCCAGCGTATTCAATGTAGAGGTATCAGCCAGCACACAACGCGGCTGGTAAAAAGCACCGATCATGTTTTTCCCCAGGCGGTGATTGACCCCGGTTTTACCGCCGACGGATGAATCCACCTGAGCGAGGAGCGTGGTAGGTATCTGGATAAAATCCACACCACGCTGATAAGTTGCAGCAGCAAAACCCGTCATGTCACCAACAACGCCGCCACCCAGAGCAATCAGGCAGCAGTTTCTGTTGAAACGTGCTTCGAGTAAGCCATCATAAATCTGGTTCAGAATGTCCAGAGTTTTAAATTTCTCGCCATCGGGAAGGATAACTGTTTGTACAGTAAGGCCGGACAGGCTATCCAGAACGGCTTCGAGATAGAGGGGCGCAACGGTTTCATTGGAAACAACTAATACCTGTTTGCCAGGGATATGCTCTCGCAACAGATCCTGATTGCCGAGCAGGCCAGGGCCAATGTGAATCGGATAGCTGCGAATGCCGAGGTCGAGATTGAGTGTAGTATGCATGGGCATATTGTAACGGTATTCGGTATCTGCTTGCCAGAATCAGATGCAATTTCCAGGATGACGGCGTTTCGCCTGGTCGATAATTTTTCGAATAATATCGCGCACTCTGTTGCCATCAGTTTTGATGATTATATCGGCAGCCTCACGGTAGAGAGGTTCACGTATTTGCATCAATTCAACTAACCTGGCCTTCGGATTATCCGTTTGTAGCAGGGGTCGCTTGCTGTCGTTAGCGGTACGCTTCAACTGCTGTTTTACAGACGCATGCAAAAAGATAACGAGACCGCGAGAGGCCAGGTGTTTGCGGTTTTCCGGGTCCAGGATGGCGCCACCTCCTGTTGCCAGCACGATATTTTGTTGTTGTGTCAACTGGTCGATCATTTCCCGTTCACGTTGACGGAAACCGTTTTCGCCTTCCTGGTGGAAAATTCGCGCAATATCAACGCCAGTTCGCGCTTCTATTTCCCAGTCACTGTCAAAAAAATCTTTTTTTAGCGTTTTCGCCAGCTGGCGACCGATGGTGGATTTGCCGGATCCCATAGGGCCGACCAAAAAAAAACTGCCCGGTATCTTCATATCGGGCAGTTATCTCAGAAAGTTGTCTGTCTGACAACTGTTAATTAAGTGCTATGCCATCTTCAATGATTTTGGGCGTAACAAAGATCAACATTTCGCTCTTTTTGTTCACATTTCGCTCGGTTTTAAATAACCAGCCCAGCCCCGGCAGATCGCCAAAGAAAGGCACGCGATCCGTTTCCTTGCCACGTTCCTGTTCATAAATTCCACCCAAAACAAGAGTTTCGCCGTTATCAACAAGTACCTGAGTCTCTACATTTCGTGTATTAATGCTGGGTATGTTGTTAAACACGACACCCACATTATCCTTGCTGACTTTGAGATCCATGATAATCCGGTTATCTGGCGTAATCTGTGGTGTTACTCTCAACTCCAGTACCGCTTCCTTGAAGCTGACTGAGGTTGCACCACTGGAGGACGCTTCCTGATAAGGTATTTCAACGCCTTGCTGGATCAGGGCTTCGTGTTGGTTGGAAGTGATAACTCTAGGGCTGGAAATGACCTCACCACGATCTTCCGCCTGCATGGCGCTCAGTTCCAGTTGCAGCAAGTGACTGCCGAGTCGTCCAATTGCGAGTCCGAGTGAGCCGGCAGCATTGACGACCGGCAGATTGACCGCCAGCCCTTCTACGCCATCAACTCCGAAACCGGTAACGATACCAGCACTACCTTCAGAACCATCGTTGCCAAATTCGGTACGGCCAGGGCGTGTACCACCGATTGAATAGAAATGGTCATTATCATAGCGACTGGTACGACTGAGGCCAAACTGAATGCCAAGATCTTTGGCAAAATCATCATTGGCCAGCACAATTCGGGATTCGATCAGCACCTGGCGAACGGGAATATCCAGACGTTTGACAAGGGCACGGATCTGCTCAAGTTTCTCGGCGGTATCCTGAACCAGCAAAACATTGGTACGGTCGTCAATGGAAACACTGCCGCGGTCGGATAACATCGAATTACCGCCGCTGGTTAGCAGGGTAGACAGGTCAGAGGCCTTGGCATAATTGACCTGGATAAAATCAGAATATACGGGAGCCAGTTCTTCGATCTGTTTCAGGGATTCCAGCTCAAGCTTTTCACGCGCGGCTACTTCTTCGGTTGGCGCAATCAGCATGACGTTACCATTCTGGCGTTTGGCCAGTCCCTTGCTCTTGAGAACGATATCCAGAGCCTGGTCCCAGGGAACATTTTGCATTCTCAGGGTAAGGTTGCCGGAAACAGCATCACTGACGACGATATTCGTACCCGTAAAATCAGCCAGTAACTGCAGGATGGAACGAACTTCGATATCCTGGAAGTTAAGTGACAGACGCTCGCCAGTGAATCTCTCTTCTTTTTTGCGGCGCAGCGCTTTTTCTTCTTCCGTTGTCGGCCGAATTTCTACGATGTACTGGTTGTTTGACTGGTAGGCCAGATGTTCATATTCGCCTACCGGTGTTATTTTCATCTGTACACCCTTGCGGCGACGTTTCGTATCAATCAGTTTTACAGGGGTGGCAAAATCGGCAACATCCAGTCGTCTTTGCAGTTCATCACTGATGGTTGCGTTATGGAAGTCAAGGATAATCTTACCGCTTTGCTGATGCATGTCGACGGTAACAGATGGGTCAGACAAACTCACAATGATTCTGCCTTCTCCATCTGTACCACGACGGAAATCAATATTTTGTATGCTGCTGTTGACACTGTTATGGGTGCTTGCTGTTACCGATGTTTTAGCTGATGAGCTGGATGCAGCAGCCCCTGACTCACCCAGTATAATGATAATGTTTTTGCCTTCAGAGTGGGTTTTGTATGCCACCTTGTTGTTGAGCTCCAGGACAACACGGGTTCGACCCTTTACCTCTACAGCTGTGAGACTGTCAGCGGCGCCAATTCCAATGGCTCGCTTGCCTTTGCCCAGAGCGCTTTTGGTTGCCGGAAGATCAATGGCAATTCTGGCTGGGTTATCAATCGCAAAGCTGGCTGGATTGGCGATGGGTTGAGACATCTCCAGAGTGATCTGCACACGATTGCCTGACAGGCCGGTTGAAGAAATGGCTTTCAGCGTATTCAGCGAGGTTGCAGTTTCCGCCCAGGCGGTTTGCATACAGCCAAAGACTATTCCAAGGAATAACAGGACATACAGCCCTGCGGGGCCAGAAAGAGAATGCAGTCTGGCAAATGGTTGTTGAATTCCGTTACGTAAAACAATCATGGTGTTAAGTTCCTTTGAAAATCCTTTATTTATTCGCTGAGTGCCAGAGATGCCTGTCGCTCGATCCATCCACCCAGGCCATCAGGTATGATTTCTGTTACGTCAATTCCTGCTTCAGTTACCTGCGTTATTTTTCCATGATTCTGGCCAAGGAAGTTTCCAGGCTGAACACGGTAAATAGTACTGTCGCCAGCGCGTACCAGAGCAAAAGACTTGCCTGATTTTGCTAATGTACCCACCATTCGCAGACTGTCCAGAGGTTCGACTTCAAGTGGCTCACGCGCACGGTTAAAGTTAGGCTTTATACCATTAGATGATACTTTTGCAAGTCCTTCTTCATGTGAAATGGAGGAAGGTGGTGTAAATGGGCCGCGTTCGTTGCTTACACTGTAAAGATATGTTTCGTATGGGGCAAATTCTGGTAAAGGCTCAATATTCGACGGTTGCTGGGTTTTGACTCCATCAACATAGGCCTGCAAGTCTTTCACATTGCCGTTTTTACAGCCACTAACAGCCAGTGCAAGGGCGAGACTGATTGCTATTTTATTCATCATCATCTCCCAGTTCTTCGTCATCCATGTAGCGGTATGTCTTTGCTAGCAATTCCATTGTCAGGTCTTTTTCTTTCTGTGCTGGAGTAATGTTGATGTCATGCACCGTGACAATTCGCGGCAATGCAGCCATGCCACTGATAAAGCGGCCAAATTCGTGGTAAGAGCCTTTCACGCGGATGCTAATAGGCATCTCTGAATAAAAATCCTGAGGGCTTTCAGTCTGTGGCTTGAATAACTCGAACTCAAGTCCACTGGCAAGACCCGTCTGGGAAATATCCACGAGTAACTCTGCCACTTCAGTTTTATTCGGCAGCTGTCTCAGCATGGCGCCAAAGGATTCCTGCATTTCCGCCAGCTGTTGTTCATAGGCTTCAAGATTGACGGCCTGTTTGGCTTTAATCTCGAATTGCTGGTGTAATTCTGTTTCGCGAGCCTCAGACCGGGATAATTCTACACGCTGATTCTTGATATCCAGATAATAACCAAGGCCCAGGACGGCAGAAAAGAGTAATCCGATGATGACAACGCGAGCAGCGAGTGGCCAGTTTGCAATGTTGTTCAGATCAAGGTCGTTTAATTCTGATAGATCCATTAGCCCTGCTCCTCATCAATACTGTCATCGTTTTTCATCTGCTGAGCACGAAGAATGAATTCGGCTGTGCGTTGTACCCCGCCTTTTTTCGACTTGATAACATCAAGTTTGGGTTTTGCGATCCAGACTGAATTATCAATATTACGCATATAGGCGGAAATACGAGCATTCGACTGTGCAATGCCCGACAGCGTTAACTCTTCGCCTTTCTGTTCGATCTTGTTAAGAAAAACACCATCTGGAAGCGTTGTGACCAGAGAGTCCATCAAATGTACGCTCTGTGGTCTGGATTGCTGTAGCTCCTGGATGATATTCATGCGTGCGAGCAGAGCAGATTTGGTTTTTTCAAGGTTCTTGATTCGGACAATGCGGGCATCAAGAGAGGTGATTTCCTTTTCCAGAAAAACATTACGTTCGTTTTGCTGGCTGATGATGCTGCTCATCTGGGTATGGGCAAGCAGAACCAGTAAAATGGCAGAAGCCGTTGCACCTGCTGCAATGAAGGTAAATTCTTGTTGTTTCTGTTTGCGTTGTTCTTCGCGCCAGGGGAGTAGATTGATATGTGCCATTAGTCGAAGCTCCTTAATGCCAGGCCGCAGGCAATCAACAGAGAAGGTGCATCAGATCTCAGTGACTGGGGTTTGACATCCGATGACAGGGTCATGGATTCAAACGGGTTTGCGATTGTGGTCTCGATACCGGTTCGTTCCTTGATAAGTTCATCAATGCCAGCAATGGAGGCGCTTCCTCCTGCTAGCAGCAGATGATCTATATTGTTGTACTGACTTGATGAAAAGAAAAATTGTAAAGATCGGCTAACCTGTTGACACATGGTGTCCTTGAAAGGCTCCAGGACTTCGGTTGTATAGTTTTCAGGTAGACCGCCCTGGCGCTTCGCCATGCCCGCTTCCTCGTAGGACAGGCTATAGCGACGCATGATTTCTTCCGTCAGTTGCTTGCCACCGAACATGGATTCACGAGTGTAAATCAATTTCTGGTCATGCAGGACATTAAGAGTGGTCATGGTTGCGCCAACATCCACCAAAGCGATTGTCTTGCCAATGCCCTGATTAGGAATCTGGTCTAGCAGTAGTTGACAGGCATTTTCGGTTGCGTATGCTTCGATGTCGACGATTTTTGTTGTTAATCCACCACTTTCAATGGCGGCTGTGCGCATATCAACGGTTTCCGTTCGGCAAGCCGCTAACAACACATCAATGGTGTCCGGATTGTTTTCAGTCGGCCCCAGTATTTCAAAATCCAGGCTGACTTCCTCCAGCGGGTATGGTACATATTGATCCGCTTCCAGTTCGATCTGTTCTTCCATTTCGCTATCAGACAGATTGGCTGGCATTGTAATGGTTTTAGTGATGACGCTTGAGCCGGCAACAGCAACCACGGCATGCTTGCTTTTTGCCTTGGCGCGTTTGATGACCCGACGCACGGCTTCGCCGATCGCTTCAACGTCATTGATGTTTTTTTCAACAACCGAGTTGGGTGGCAGAGGTTCGACGGCAAAGCTTTCAACGCAATAACGTCCATTCTTCTGGGTTAATTCAACAAGCTTGACGGATGTAGAACTGATATCCAGGCCCAGCATCGGCGGTGTTTTCCTTGTAAACAGTTGCGGTATTTGCACTGAATTTCTTCCTTTATGACACGCGGTTAGTTGCGTATTTACAGGTTAAGGATTAAATGACAATGACAATTAGCTGTCAACGTCGGTTTTTTTCATCCTAGGTTCGATTCCATTTATCGGACGATTTATACTAAAAGTTTAGAAGTTTCAGTAAATTAATTTTTATAGGCAGGTCACATTTCTACTATGTCATTATTCAGACGCTTTACGCGCTTTACCCTGTATTCGTTTTTATCGTTGTCGGTACTGGCTATGCTCGCAGTCCTGGGGGTCTACTTGTATATCGAACCAAAACTCCCGAATATTGACCAATTGCAGGATGTTCAGTATTCAGTGCCGTTGCGAATTTATACCCGTGATGGCAAGTTAATGGGCGAATTTGGCGAGCAGCGACGTCGGCCGACCAAATATGAAGACTTGCCGAAGCAGGCGATACAGGCAATTCTGGCGATAGAAGACAACCGCTTTTTTGAGCATAAGGGAATTGATTACAGGGGCTTGCTGAGAGCGGGTGTCCAGTTGCTTCGCACCGGCCGGAAAAGCCAGGGCGGTAGCACCATTACCATGCAGGTGGCGAAAAACTTCTTCCTGAGCAGTGAAAAAACCTATTTAAGGAAGTTGAATGAAATATTTCTGGCTTTAAAAATAGAGCGGGCGTTGAGCAAGCAGCAAATTCTGGAGCTGTATCTTAATAAAATCTACTTTGGTCAGAGAGCCTATGGTATTGGTGCCGCTGCCCGGGTTTACTATGGCACCCCACTGGATGATCTGGCTCTGCCACAAATGGCTATGATAGCGGGTTTGCCCAAGGCGCCATCAAGCAATAATCCGATCAGTAATCCAGAGCGCGCTCTGATACGACGAAACTACGTATTAAAGCGTATGTATGTACTTAATTTTATTAATTCTCAGGAATATCTGGATGCCATCAAGGTGGAGGATAACGCTACAGTACATACAGCAGATATGGAGCTGGAAGCGGCCTACGTTGCTGAAATGGTGCGTAACCAGATGATTCAGGAATTCGGTGAAAAAATCTACAGCAAGGGTTACAGGGTGGTGACCACCATTGATAGCAAGCTTCAGGATACGGCGAATCGGGCAATTCAGGCAGGTTTGCTGGATTACAATCGACGCCATGGTTATCGTGGCGTTGAAGGGCATGTTGATTTGCCAGAAAACGGCGATGAAATCGTCTGGCAGTCTTTTCTGGAGGCAAAATCTTCTGTCAGTCGTTTGTTACCAGCACTGGTAATAGCGACCAAAGAGCAGTCGGCGAAAGTTTTTGTATCAGAAATCGGTTTGGTCACAATTAACTGGGATGGCTTATCCTGGGCTAGTTTGTATGTTGATGTCAATAAACGTGGCGAGGAACCGCAGCAGTCTGCGGATATTCTGCAGCCCGGCGATTTGATCCGTGTCGAGGCGCTAGCGGAAAATCAGTGGCGTTTGGCGCAAATTCCGGATGTGGAGGGTGCACTGGTTTCGCTGCGCCCAAATGATGGGGCGCTGCTTGCGTTGGCCGGGGGGTTTGATTTTTTCAAGAGTAAATTCAATCGAGCTGTTCAGGCTCAACGCCAGCCTGGTTCCAGTTTCAAGCCGTTTATTTATTCAGCCGCATTAGCGAAAGACTATACGCTGGCGAGCGTTTTTAATGATGCGCCCGTCGTTTTTGATGATCCGGAACTAGAAACGATGTGGCGACCGCGTAATTCCAGTGGCCGATTTTATGGACCGACAAGAATGCGTGTTGCCTTGACCAATTCTCGCAATCTGGTGTCTATTCGTTTGCTTAGATCGATTGGTATAGCCTATGCCGCAGATTTCGTTGAACGTTTTGGATTTACTCCTGAGCAGATTCGTCGGGATTTATCGCTGGCTCTGGGCAGCAGTACGGTGACACCCATGCAAATGGCCAGGGCCTACAGCGTCATAGCGAATGGTGGCTATCTTGTCGAACCCTATTTTATTCAATCTGTGATTGATACGACGACAGATGAAGAAATATTCACGGCTAAGCCTGTTGTCGCCTGCCAACATTGCTATGAACGCGATTCGGCTGTGCCAGCAGAGGGGATAACCCAGGCAAAACAAGTGATGCCAGACGAAGATGTATTCCTGCTGACATCAATGCTGCAAGATGTGATTAAACAGGGGACCGGTAAGGCGGCGATGGCGCTGGGCCGTAGTGATCTATCCGGAAAAACCGGCACCACCAATGATCAGCGCGATGCCTGGTTTTGCGGCTTCAACAGTCGGCTGGTAACGACTGTCTGGGTTGGTTTCGATCAGGTTCAGGAATTGGGGAATGGTGAATATGGTGGTAAAGCGGCTTTACCTATCTGGATGGACTATATGCGAATCGCTCTTGTAGGTGTCCCGGAAGTCATACTGACACCGCCGGATGGGATTGTAACGGCGAGGATTGATTCGGAAAATGGTTTGTTGATGCCGCCTGAAAGTCGTAGCGGCATTGAGGAGTTTTTTCGCGAGGGTAATGTACCGGAAGAAATCAGCGAATCTGCTGTTGATCGCTTTGGTGGGGTTATCAGTATGCCTGATGGTGGAGCGATTCAGGAAGAGGTTGAACCCTTATTCTGATTTGTTTAGCCTCGAATTCTCTTGTGTTTCCCACAGGCCATAAAAAATCATTAAAAGTGGTAAATTAGTGCAATGCCAAGAAAATATAGCCATATCAGGGAGGTAATAGCCCAGGAGGCTGCTAAAATAGTGGTTGAAAGTGGTGTCAGGGATTATTTGCTGGCAAAACGTAAGGCTGCCAGCATGCTCGGTTTTCAGGACAGTAAGCTGTTGCCGGCAAATACTGAAATAGAAAAGGCGGTAGTCGCTCATCTCAATTTATTTCAGGCTGACACTTATCTTGAGGCATTGTCTGTACAGCGCAATTCTGCTGTAGAGGCGATGAAGTTCTTCAAGTTGTTTTCACCACGTCTGGTAGGCCAGGTACTGGCAGGGACGGCATCGAGGCATTCTGTGATTACTTTACATCTGTTTGCAGACACGCCGGAAGATGTCATTTTCCGTTTAATGGGTGAAAATATCCCTTTTGAATCAGACAGTATGCGTTTTAGATTCAGTCGTGATGAGTTCCGAGAATACCCGGCATTTCATTTTACTGCGGGAGAAGAGCAAATAGAGCTGGTTGTTTTTCCTGTTGCCGGTCTCAGGGAAGCGCCAATGAGTCCTGTCGATGGCAATCCCATGCAACGCGCATCATTGGCTGATGTGCAGGCGCTGTTAGTTGGTGGTTGATTAATCGAGTTTAAACGGCACCAGTTTATAGTGCTTCGGGTAACCGCTACGAGCAACCCCAGAATTGATGGCGGCCTGTGCAATTGCCGTTGGCACAAAATCAATCAGCCTTGGGTCTAATGGTTTAGGAATAATGTATTGCGGGCCGAATGCAAGGGCATCCAGACCATAGGCGGCCAGGGTTTCCGGGAGTACCGGTTCTTTGGTGAGCGCCTGCAGACCTCTGACTGCGGCGATGGCCATCGCCTGATTAATGGTTGTTGCACGCACATCCAGTGCGCCTCGAAAAATGAACGGAAACCCCAGCACATTGTTGACCTGGTTAGGGTAGTCGCTACGGCCTGTGGCCATAATCAGATCATCACGAACCGCCAGTGCCGTTTCAGGGAGAATTTCCGGATCAGGATTGGATAAGGCAAATACCACCGGATTGGCAGCCATGGATTTGATCATGTCGTTAGTGATCAGGTTAGGGCCGGAAACGCCAATAAAGACATCGGCACCATCCATAGCATCAGCAAGAGTACGTTTCTGCGTATTCACTGCCAGTGTCTGTTTTTGTTCGTTGAGATTATCCCTGCCTTTATAAATGACGCCCTGACGATCAACCATGAGAATTTTTTCAGGCTCAGCACCTAATGCATGCAGTAAATTAATGGAGGCGATACCTGCGGCTCCAGCTCCAAGGCAGACAATATTGATGTTACTGATCGATTTTTTGACCAGTTCCAGCGCATTCAGCAGGCCAGCACAAATGATAATGGCGGTGCCATGCTGGTCATCATGAAAAACCGGAATATCAAGCTCTTCAATGAGGCGTTTTTCAATTTCAAAGCAGCGCGGCGCTGAAATATCTTCGAGATTAATGCCACCGAATCCGCCGGCAATGTGTTTGGTGGTGGTGATGAAAGCCTCAACATCCTGAGTGTCGACCTCAATATCAAAGACATCAATATCGGCAAATCGCTTGAACAGGACGCCTTTGCCTTCCATGACGGGTTTGCCAGCCAGAGCGCCGACATTGCCAAGCCCAAGAACAGCACTACCATCGGTAATGACGGCGACTAGATTGCCTTTGCTGGTATAACGGTAGGCAGCCTCGCTGTCAGCAGCGATTTCCCGAACCGGTTCAGCCACACCTGGGGTATAGGCCAGAGACAGATCCTGTTGGGTTTCACATTTTTTGGTCAGCTGAATGGCGATTTTTCCTGGTGTGGGTTTTTCGTGGTAATCCAGCGCTGCTTTTTTCAGGTCGTCAAACATGGACTGTCTATCCCATTCTAGTGTGTAGTCGGTGATTGTAAGCTGTCAGAGGTGGCAGCGTCTATAATTTGGGTTCGTATTGCGGCGGGGTGTGTGAGTTTCATATTTAACTGGCCACGTGAGCCGTAAATCCAGCCACGAACTTCAAGTTGTTCGCCAATCCAGGCCGTTGATGGCCGGGGTATGAAGGCGGCGAGTGCTGATTTTGGAATCATCAGGGCTACACGGTTATCGAGATACAGCCAGTGCGTTTTAAGTGTTTCACGGTATCGGCTTACGCGCCCATGGGTGAGGTGGAAGCCCTTGTCTCTGAGTTTGAGGTTGCCGGCTTTCTTGCTGGCATAGTTGTCGACTGACCAGATGCCTTTGTTGTGACGACGAGCTTGATCTTCCGCAGCACGTAAGCAGTCTGCTGATTGTGTGTTTTTCCCAACAGCAACCATCCAGCCAAGCCCGTCTGCAATCAGCAATTCGGCGATAGAGCGACCATCAGGCAGGTAGATATGCGCCAGTTGGCGATGGTGTCTGTCTTTGGGTTCCTGGCCAGGTTGTAGTAATGCAATATTGCCAGCGATAAACAGGAGTTTTCTCAGTTTGTCTCTAGCTGTGATGGCCAGAGGTTGATTTTGTCGACCCTCTCGTCCGATTTCCGGGGTATTAATACCGATCAGGCGAACACGTGATCCATTTTTCAGTGTCAGAGTGTCGCCATCATACACATGCCGAATCTGTATTTTCTGCACGTTCGAAGAGGTTGGTACCGAGCAGTCGGCAACCGCCTCCAGTGCGCAGCACAGGAGCAGAGCAGTGCCTGCCATAATGCTCTGAAGAGAAACAAAAAAGGCGCCGTCTGCGGGCGCCTTCTGTCTGCCTTGCTGGTTGAGCATCAGGCCTTTTTCATGTTCCCATACTTGCGACGGAAGCGATCTACACGACCACCACTGTCAAGAATTTTCTGCTTGCCCGTGTAGAAGGGGTGGCATTGGGAGCAGACTTCAATTGAAAGATCCCTGCCGGCAGTCGAGCGTGTTTTAAAACTGTCTCCGCAACTGCAGGTGACGGATACTTCTTCGTATACTGGATGTGTGTCTGCTTTCATAAGTTTGAAATCCTGAAATGTTGGTCCGCCAGCAGGCTGTTGAAAAACCCTCATGCGGCAACAATCCTGCGTTAAAAATCGGCTCAAAATGCTCATGTACTGCGTGTACACTGCGCTTTTTCGCCAATTTTTGCCTTGTCTTGCGCTCGCCTGAGACTTTTCAACAGCCTGCTGGTCACCCGAATCA
>JAZGGH010000052.1:0-6304 GCA_036480335.1 Gammaproteobacteria bacterium
CTGATTGATAGCAAACAGTCGGAGCAATTTCGCGGACAACGTGCAGCACTGCTAGAACAAGTAGGCCTGACAGAAGTAGCCGCCTATGCCCAGTAAATGCAGGAGCGGCTTCAGCCGCGATCACCGCCGATCCACGAACACCGGCGCGTTCATCGTGGCTGAGGCCGCTCCTACAATAATCATCATGCAAATTTCATACACCCACATGTAGGAGCGGCTTAAGCCGCGATGAACCCCATGCCTAAACAAAACCTGCTAATCCCCCTCCTACTAACAACCCTACCCCTACACGCAGAAATAACCCCCGACGGCACACTCGGTACCAGCGTTACCATCATTAATCAGGAAAGTTTCATCCGCATAGGCAGCCAAAACGGCCCCAACTTATTCCACAGCTTCTCCAACTTTGACATCAACACCGGAGAAACTGCCACCTTCCTCGGACTTAATACCGTTGAAAACATCATCAGTCGTGTCACTGGCGGTACCACCTCAAACATCGATGGCCTGATCCGTTCATCCATCCCGGGTGCCAACCTCTACCTGCTCAACCCGGCCGGTGTTTTATTTGGCCCCAACGCCGCACTTGATATATCCGGTTCTTTTCATGTTAGCAGCGCTGATTATATAAACCTTGGTAACACAGGTCGTTTCGATGCAAGCCTGCCAGTCAATACCGTACTCAGCGTTGCCCCTCCCAGCGCGTTTGGTTTTCTTGGAAACTCACCGGCGGCTATTCAATTTTCGGGCAGCGACTTGCGCACACCGGTGGGTGAAACGTTTTCAGTCGTCGCTGGGGATATCACCCTTGCCGATGCTTCACTCTATGCTTCCGACGGCCAGCTCCATGTCATCAGCACTGCATCAGCAGGTGAAATAGACGTTAATGCCAGTGCAGCAACCAGCACGGATAACATCGCCACCCTGGGTACGCTACAGATCACTGATTCAAGATTCTTTCTACAACGCCCTAAAGATAATCAAACCAATTTTTTTATTGGCAATATCGATAGCAGTGGCGATAGTGCAGGAAAAATAATTATTCGCGCAGGTGAAATCATCGCCGATAACGGCGCTATATTTTCTAACACGCACAAAGCCGGGGCAGGCGGGTTGGTTGATATCGACATCCGCAACAATATTCTCCTGGCCAATGAATCACGAATTCAGGCAGAAAAAAATGGTAGCAGCAGTAGCCCTGGCGCCGTCATTATCAAAGCTAAAAAACTAAACGCAGAAAGTGGTAGCGAGATAAGTGTAAGAACATTTACAACGGGCACCGGTGGCGTGATCACGATTGAAACCAGTAAAGCCGTCTTACTGTCAGGCCGTAGCCCCGTCGAAACACGTCTGATCGGAAACCAACGTAGCGGCGTCTTTGCGGATACTTCCGGTACAGGTCAGGCAGGGTCTGTTGTCATTAAAAGCCCGGATCTAAATCTGGATAATGAATCTGTCATCAGCACATCCACATTTAACGAAGGTGCTGGAGGTGCCATTACTCTGGAGATCGATAACATACAAATACTGGGTGGCAGCACGATCGATGCAGATACTCAAGGTGCCGGTGATGGAGGGAGCATCACAATCAGTGCAACCGATACGGTAGAGGTTACCGGTTTCGTACCCGATGATACGCTTTCCAACAGCCGCATCAACAGCAATACCTTCAGTAATGGGAATGGTGGTATCGTCACAATCCTTGCGTCAACAGTGCAGTTGACAGATAGGGGAGTGATACAGGCCTTGCTGGAATCCAGTCCGTTTGGTAGTCAACCTCAACCTGACAGTCAGACTAAAGGCGGCTTAATAGACATACAGGCAACTCAGTTGATCATAGAAAGTGGTGGGCAGATAAATACAAGCAATTTTACGAATGGATTGGGTGGAGACATCGACATTCACAATACCGGGAAAGTACATATTTCTGGATTATCTTCAGATGGTAGTAACCCAAGCCTGATTTCCAGTGCAACCACTGCATTAGGTAATGGTGGCAATATCTCTGTCCAGACTGATTTGTTAAGCATTGAAAACAGCGCAGCTGTGATTTCATCAACACAAAAAGAAGGCAAGGCTGGAGATATTCAACTCATAGCTAGTAGTATAAAACTGGATAACGGTGGCCGTGTTAGCACGAGCACTAGAGGTTCTGGCAATGGTGGACTAATTGTAATAAACGCCAATCAGGTTCAGGCCAGCGGAGCTGATTCAACCGGTTTAGGATCGGGCTTTTACAGTGATGTTGATGTTGCTCCAAGCGATAGCCTGACTACAGTTACCGGCACAGGCGGAAGCATTCACCTTACTGCGAACACCTTGAACTTATCAGACCAAGCCACACTGTCAGCTAAAAGTGCAGGCGCAGGTAATGCCGGTAATATCACTGTCCTTGCCGGGGAACAAATCCATCTGGTTAACAACGCATTAATCACTACCGAAGCCTCAGCAGCCGGAGGTGGCAAAATCGAAGTGAACGTTCAGGAACGTTTGATCCTTGAAAATTCCGGCATCACCTCCTCAGTAGCCGACGGCAGTGGCAATGGTGGCGATATAATGATTGATCCGGTGTTTGTCGTCTTGCTCGACAGTGACATTATCGCCCGGGCCGATGCTGGTAACGGTGGTAATATCAACATCGTCACTGATTTTTTAATTGCCTCGCCCGGCAGCCAAATTGACGCCAGTTCAAATATCGGTATTGATGGCGAAGTTGGCATTGACACCACGGACAGCGAGATCAGCAATTCTCTGCAGGCATTACCGGTTGCCTACCTGGATGTGGGCGCGCTATTACGGAATCGTTGTGCTACGCGTGCAAGTACGTCGGCAAGTAGTTTTGTGGTGGCTTCGCAGACGGGAATACCGCCTTCGCCGGAAGGGTTGGTGACAGCATCTTATTCTTCTTCAGCACTCCTTTCACGGCTGAAGCCACCCAGACAAGCCATCGCCCTCTCCACAACCTATCAAAATCAACCCGCATTGTTGCTAGGCTGCATGTAAAAACTCTGGTGAAAAACCATAATTGTAGGAGCGGCTGAAGCCGCTCCTAATAACTGTACAACATGGTCGTTGATCACTACCTATGGCGGTGCTGGTTTCCCAAAATGAATCTTCATAATACCCACATCCAACCCGTTAACTATGCCATCACCATTAAAATCCGCATTGGGATCACTGGTCCCGAATGCCAGCTTTAACAATCCCACATCCAGGCCGTTGGTCACGCCATCATTATTCAAGTCAGTATCAAACGGCACCAGATTAAAATTCTGCGTTACTAATGCATTCGTCTGTTGCACAGTCACACTCGAACTCGCATTGTTAAAACCAGGTTTTGTCGCACTAACTGTCGCAGCGATAGGTACCGGCAAACCCTCAATCACATAATAACCACCCTCGTCAGTGGTGGCACTGCGGCTGCTAATAACAGCAATCACACCTTCAAGTGAAAGAGAAGACCCTGCCCGGCGCATATTCCCCCCCACAACCCCACCAAAATAATTGGTGTCGTCACTTCTCATGCGGAACGTATCACTCGAGCTGCGGCCGCCAAAGGGGTCAACGGCCTGCACTTGCCAGCAGTAGATGCCCAGATCAGTCAGACCGCCTTCACCACCGACATAGGTTTGTGATGAGGGGATGCCATACCGGCTGAATATCGGGTCTAACAAAACACCGGTGCCGGGATCTGTTTCACAACTACCGCCTGCCTCATCAGCAATGAACAGGTTGTAGGTCACTGCATCGCCGTTTTTATCAAGGGCTTGTTGCCAATCAAAAAGCTGACGGGTTTTGGCGTTTGGTATGGGGGTTGACAGATCTGCACCCGGGAAAAGTAAATTGAACGTAGGTTCAGGCACCAGGTTGCCAGCGGCATCAATGTAGAAGATCGAGGTCAGGGAAATGGTTGAACGTCCTATGCCTTGATTACAACCTTCCAGGAAATACAGCACTTCATATTTGCCTGGCGTGGTGAAGTTGAAATTATCAAAGAATATCGTTCCTACACCATTAGAAAAAGTAAAAATCAGGGGTACAGTTACATAAGGTGAATTCAATTGCTCACTGGAGCCAGTCGGCGCCGGAACAACCGCGCCTGGAACCCGGACAAAAGCGGTTGCAGAAGTGCACTGTTTACTTTCTGATGAAAAAACAGACAGCGTGTACGTACCTGGAGTTGATTCGTAAACCTCTGGTGTGATACCGATGCCACCATTGTCAGGCGGCAAATTAGGCCCGTATCCCAAATGGACTTTCTTCGCGACTTGTCCGTCAGCTAACGGGCTACCATTGGATAGTGCATGGGTGCCGATCTTGTCTTGATTGTCATCCAGCAGCGGATGTTGTCTGGAATTGTCGTTGTACTGGTTAATCAGTTGCCTGTCTGCATCATCGGCACGGGCATGCACACGGGTTCGCTCGGCCACCGGGTTAAAGGCTTGTTCAAAACTCAGGCCCCGTTTTAATTCTTGCTGGAATTCTTCCAGAAAAAAGGAACCGATGCGGACACCATCGCTTTCAAGCGGCCCCTTCAGGGTTTCTTCATCATCCGAGCCGCTGGTAACAATCACGCGGCTTGCTGAAAAGGGGGACTTACTAAGTGTAGGAATAAAACTGCCAGAAAAACACGCTGCCAGAGTCACAGTGCGGGGCCAGGCACGAATTTGCGGAATCGATTCCAGTTGTTCCAGCCAATTGTCGAGCTGGCCTGGGTCGAGCACTTCTCCCCCATCATTCAAGTGGAACTTATCGACATTACCATGATTGACCAATATGAAATGAACCGGACCAGGGTCATCCGCACCACTGGCGACTTTATTGATAATGTCATTAACCGCTGCATCGATTACGCTCAGCGATGGTACATTGTCTACCTGAATATCAGGTGGTATAACAGATTGTGCCTGGTTGAAATAATAAATCCGTTGATCTTCGAAGTTTCGCAGGTTCTTCAAGGTACGGTAGACATTGTTTGCAGATTTGTTGTGTGAGTCTTCTCCTACGAAACCGGATACGGCACCTTCGATAAGGATAACGAAACCGGCGTGGGTGTTGACGGTCACATATTCAATTTGTGAATTGCTGGGTTGAAAATCAGGCCCCTGATACCTGGTTATAATCTCCCAGCTGCCGGGTGCTTGCCAGAGTTCAGGGCCCAGATTAAAAACAGCTTCTCCTTGATCATTTGTACCGCTTCCCTTGGCGATGAGCTCACCATTCGGGCCGCTTAATTCCAGAAAAATCCGATGACCAAACAGATGACTGGCCGGCGCCGGTATGCCACCCACACGAAGTTTTACCGTGACGGTAAATGTTGTCGTGTTAGTTTGTATGCTGTTGCTGGAGAGTGACTGCGACAATGTGGTATCGCGTGACCCAGAAATGGCTAATGCAGGAATAAGAAGCAGGAAGAGCGCCAGGCTGGCGAGCCTCTGCATCCGTGTCGTCGTAACATTCATATTACTGGTTAACATAAGGATCCACTCCTTGCGTTTGGTATATAGATAGTGCTGGTAATTATAGCATTTGCTTACAGCAGCACCTGGATTGTAGCCTCTCTGAGGCTGTTACGGGATGACAATATCAAGTGCATGAGGCTAGCGATGTGATTTATTTACATTTTTTTTGTGAAATATTTACATTCGGCGGTGAGATTCGCGGCTGAAGCCGCTCCTACAGAATTTGTACCGTTCACTATGAGCAATAAGATTTATGACTGCATTGGTAATAAGTCACAAATATTTAGTGAATTGATTACTGAACCATAACCCAACTATCTCCAATAATAGCCCCTCGCAAGTGATCTTGCTTCTATTCTAGATGAGGGCTAAGTCATGAAGACATCAACTACCCACAATCAACGTACTACCCAGCTAACAAATCTGCATCAGGAAAAGAGCATCAGGAAGATAGCCAGGAAATGTTTAGTTGTAGTGCTGTCATGGTCGTTAACATTTCAACCAATTCTATTGGCCGCACCTAATGGCGGCTCTCTCAACAAAACAGCTCAGAGTAAAAACAATACGCCACGTGCATTGACCGGTTTTCTGGATGATCGCAGTGCTGTACTGCGTTCGCAAACTCTCACTAAACAAACCAACCTTGGAGAAGATGGACAGGCCCGGATAACCCCACCACTTGCTACTCTCCCTGTCATTGATAATGCGCTGACAGCCAAGATAGCGTCGCGACTGCCAGGCAGCCATGGAGAACAGACAGTTCGGGTGATCATTCATCTCGACAGCCAACCACACGTTGCGGTGTTTCAAGATACTGTAAAGGCGCGTAAGGGTGAAATCGA
>JAZGGH010000053.1:0-12600 GCA_036480335.1 Gammaproteobacteria bacterium
TGAACAGAAAAGGCAGGAAACGGCATATCAACAGGCATCGTAAGCCGGTTTTCTGATACTTTTCCAGACAGCAATTCAAAACCTCTGGCAGGATCAAAAAATTGTTAATTTATAGAGGTGCCCATAATAAATAGAGCCTCCACTTTTCCCCGCTTTGGCGGGGATTTTTTTGTATTGAGTTTTATTTATAAAGGCACTCTGAGTAGAGTGCCCACCTTAATTTTGTCAGGATCAGTCAGGTGCGGATTTGCCTTGAAGATTCTAGGGTATTCAAAACCACTGCCGTATGCACGTCTGGCAATCACCCAGAGTGAGTCGCCTCTTTTCACCTTGATAGTACGCATCTCATTGGCGCGTTCAAGTGATTCCGTTGCCAGAGTTTTAAGGTAATCACTGGATGTGGCTTCAGGCTCGGTTTTATCAGTATCGGAGACAATTTGAGCAATCTGTTGTACCAGGCTTAATTGTTTGGTTGGAGAGGTTACCTGGCTACTAACATCAACCTTGTTGAAATGATCGATAGATTCTGTCTCGGTTTGGCTGGAAGTGGCAACTTTTTTAACCTCAGTGTCTGCGACTTCCTTTGTAATCGTGATTTCGTTACGAGAACCATTTTTCATCTCTTCCAGAGCATTCAGATAAGACGTATCTGAGGCGCCGAGTTTATCAAGATCCATATCTTCTAGCGTATTGCTGATAGTAATGTGCTGGTTACCTTGATCGTCGGTTTCTTCCACACGCACAAGATTACCGTTATAGACTATCTTCACAGTTTCCGTTTCTATTTTTGTTTCAGGTTTGGTTTCAACTTGTGTGTTGGTTTGTGTGGCATTATTCGCGACAGAGTTGGTACCATTGTATGCCGTGATTCCTCGCACAGTTTCGGCAGATTGAATGCTAGTGTTCTGAGCATCGGCTGTTACCATCGTCACTGCTGTTTGTGTAGAGTCCTCACCGGTGTAAGTTTGTTCTACCATCTCCGACGTGTCGTTAAGCTGGATAACCTCAGTGTCATTAGCAGTCTCGATTGAGGTTTTTTTGTCGCCCATCAGAAGATAATAGATTGCACCAAAAAATAGCAGGTTTAATAAAATCAGCACTGAGAGCAATTTGTTTTTCAGGAACATGGTCATTTCACCTCGTCATTATTGTTATTTTACTTCGCGGCTTTTAGGTAGCACAGTCGTCAACCCGAATAATTTCCACAACTGCATCCCACCTCGGTAATAGGTGAGTTTGTCAGCCGGATAACCCATTTCGATCAGCCCTTGAATTGCTCTAGGCGACTGGTCACACCAGGGGCCGTTACAGAACAGGGTAAGGAGCTTCGGGTTTTTGAACGTGTATTTCTCAGCGCTGGCTTTAATGCCCCCAAGCAGCTGCATAATCGAGTCGCGTTTTGCTGATGGACTGGTAAAAATAACAAAGGGGATGTTCACAGAGCCAGGAATGGTTTCGCTTTCATACCAGTTTGGCATGCGCGCATCAATGAGCAGGCCAGTTTCAGAGGCAACATCCGTTAACAGGAATCTGATCAGCTCTAGTTCGCCAACGGTATGAACCCCCGGTGCTGCTTCCATGGAGTGGATACAAAAAGGTGGGCAGGGGCGTGAGGTTTTTGAAAAATCATCCACCAGTCTGTTTTCAGTATCCTGTATACGTTTGATGCGCACCTTGACGCCCTGATGGTCAACATCAACAAAAGGAATGCCTTCAGCAATCATAACTTTTGTGTCTGATTCATCTGCCTGTACACCCGTTAGTAGAAAGAGTGAAACCAGCCATGTACAGGAAATTGTAACAATACGACCATGAAAACCCATCGAAAGACCCCATCTTTAAAAAGTAACGCTGATAATCTATAGTATCATTATAACCTGAAACTGTGACCGGCCGCTAAAAATGCGTATCTGCTTGATATGTTGGCCTGACATGGTATGTTTTCGAAACAAATCAAAGTTTCGTTAAAGGGAACCTCTATTAATTATCTTTTCGCCCGATTTCTGCGTTGGATGAGTTTTTGCGATCCTCATGTATGTCTTATACACTGCGGTTCTCAAAACTCATCCGCCTTGAACTCAGACGAAAATCCTAATTAATAGAGGTACCCTAAATACTCGGGGAATGACCGTGAGCACTTCAATTAATGCATCTGTTGACACTTTTCAGGAATATGTCCTGGAAGCCTCTCATAATCAACCACTGCTGGTTGATTTTTGGGCCGAGTGGTGTTCACCCTGTCTTGTCATAGCGCCGGTATTGCATCAGCTTATTGATGAGCTTGATGGCAAGGTCGGGCTAGTGAAGGTTGAAGTGGATGATGGCGAGAATATGAAGCTCGCTGGTCGATATAATGTGCGTGGTTTTCCGACCATTATGTTGTTCAGGAATGGTAAAGAAGTGGCGCGTTTCAGCAGTGCGCGTTCGCGGCAATGGATTATGCAATTTTTGCGTGATCAGTCAGTAATTTAAGTCGATTTTGTGCTCGGAATGATGCAAACTTGTGTGCAAATTCGAATATAGAAAAGAGGCCGTCATGATCATTACCAATATTGAAGTCATACCTGGAAAACGTATCAGCAAACATCTCGGCATGGTGCAGGGTAGCACCGTTAGAGCCAAACATGCCGGCCGCGATATCATGGCAGGCCTGAAGAATATTTTTGGCGGTGAATTGAAAGGTTATACCGAGCTGCTACAGGAATCCCGCGAAGAAGCCCTCAGTCGTATGCAGCAACAGGCTGAATCCATTGGTGCCAATGCCATTCTTAATGTGCGTTTTTCAACCTCGTCTGTGGCTCAGGGAGCGGCAGAGTTATTCGCCTACGGTACTGCCGTTATTCTTGAAGGTATCTGATGGATCTGTATATCTTCCTGATCCTGTTGATGCTCGGTTACGGGTTTGGGCAATATGCTGAAAAGCGCCACTATCGATCCATCCGCGACCGTGAGGATCAGTATCGCAATCAGTTAATGCTTATCCAGACGCGTATTCCACCACGTGGGAAGAATGATTCTGCAATAGTGATGGGCAGTGTGGTTATTTCTATAGATTATTTTAAACGCTTCCTGGCGGGCTTGCGCGCTTTCTTTGGTGGACGCGTGAAATCCTATGAAAACCTGATTGATCGTGCGCGCCGCGAGGCCATACTGCGTATGCAGGAAGAGGCGATATCTCTGGGCGCTGACAAGGTGATTAACATCAAACTGGAAACAGCCTCCATTTCCAAGGGGCGACGTCAAAAAATTGGTTCTATTGAGGTGCTGGCATATGGTACAGCACTGATTCCCAAGACTGGAGAATGACGCTTGGACTACGAGAATCGTAAGGTTCCTGATCACGTTAATCGCAATACTGACCACCCGGCAAAGGAATTCTTTCTGCTTGGTGCAGGCCTGTTGCTGGCCGGTATTCTGCTGGTTGTGATGACCGGCTGGGCCGGTGGTTGGCTGGCTCGATTCATCCCTTTTTCCTATGAGCAGGACATTGCCCAGAGTTTTGCTGATGAACTCGACAAGGATAATGATTCGCCAGTAGAAAAATACCTGCAGGCCATGACCGATGAATTATCCAAATCCATTGATCTGCCTGCAGGCATGACCATCACGGCACATTATGTGGATGATGATATGGTCAATGCCTTCGCCACACTCGGCGGACACATCATGATATTTCGCGGCCTGCTGGAAGCGGCACCCAATGAAAATGCACTGGCGATGGTGATTAGCCATGAAATCGCCCACGTTAAACACCGTGACCCGATTGTTGCTATTGGGCGGGGTGTGCTGGCTCAGAGTGTTTTGTCTCTGGTGATCGGTACCAGCGGTAACGAACTGGCAGGAAAAATGCTGGGCAATGCAGGATTATTAACCACATTGAATTTCAGCCGTCGCCAGGAAACTGCAGCCGACAGGGAAGGGCTTGCTGCCATCTATCAGCGCTACGGCCATGTGAACGGAGCCAGCCGGATATTTGAAAAATTTCTTGAAATAGAAGAAGAGCAGGGCAGTTCAATGCCTGAGATGTTTCAAACGCATCCTGCCAGTGCTAAACGTATTCGCAAATTAGCTGCACAGGCTACAGATAATAACTGGCCACAGGAAGGCGATCTGACCCTGATGCCTGTGTTTGATAATTGATGTGATTAGCTCGTCTGTGTTGCCTGCAACGTGCCCCATAATGAAAATAATACTCGGTATGTGGACAAATAACTAAAAACCTCTACAGCACCAGGACGAATAAAAAGAATGAGGTGACTTCCATTGTTGAGACAGGTCAATTCACCATAGTCTGCCCCGTGCTAGGTTGTTATCGAAAGAGGCAATTATTGTTATTGCACGGGGAGAATAGTAATGAAGAAATTACATATTATTACTTTGGTCTTTTGTCTGATGGCGTCGTTTCCAGCCTTTTCGGGCCAGGTGATCGAAACAGGGATATATGAAACAGGGTATACAGGTTCAGGAACCAGAGGAGCAGACATTACAGTCAATCCGGCTATTGGTGAAAAACTGATTATCAGATTAAAGGCGGATTGGGCTGACGGCACCTCTCATTTTAGTTTTATTGTTACTTCCGCAGAGTCGGGAGTGGTTTGCGCTATTTCCAACGACTTTCCTACTGTTGGAGATATAACTGACGGAGGTAATGGTTTTACTGTCTGTCAAATTGATAACACTACAGACACCTTGTATACCATTAGCGGACGGCAACACTGCCTACCTCGCAGGGATTTTACTTGCCCGCCTATCCCATATGTTTTTGAAGCGTACTGGACAAGTAATGGTGTTTTCTCGGATACCTTGCTGGCAGATCAGCAACTTGCCCCGATTTCAATGATGAGTAACCGGGATTTTTCGATGCAGTGGCAACTGTGGGATGCCAACAATGAAGCTGTAACCGTTCATGCCACCGGTTTACCTCCTGGTTTGACAATCGATGCAACCGGTCTGATAAGCGGGCATCTTGGTGATGATGCGGTGGGTGATCACCTGACTCGCCTGAGCGTTACAAATGAAAGTGGAGACAGTGTCAATACCACGTTGGAATGGTCGCTCTCCTCCGGGCGGCCTGTCTTGCTTGAAAATGGCGTCACGAATACGCGGCTAATCAAGGCATACTATATCAAACCAGGGCCAGGCAAAAAATTAACAGTAACGACGTCGTCGTCCACACGCTTTGCGATGTCTATTCTGGAAGCAGATCCGGCAACAATACATGGACGCATTGGCAAAATTTGTAGGTCTCGTAGCCTCGGGGAGGCTGAAGGGTTTGGTTGTTTTGGCGGCAAAGCGATAATACCTTATACAGAAGATGTTACTTACCTTGTGCGTTTAGGATGCGATCAACGCGACTACGACTGTATTGAATCAACAACATTTCGTGAAATATCTGCTGAATGGAGTCCTTCGAGTATAGCTGCGGCAATGAGTGCTGATGGTCGTTATATCGCATTTGATTCTGCCTCCAGTGATCTGGTGCAGGGTGATACGAATAACGCAACAGATGTTTTTGTTTATGACAGGGTGAGCGCTGAAACCACTCGTGTATCGGTTTCCAGTGATGGTTTGCAGGGGAATAACGAGTCAGCTTCTCCTGCAATAAGTGCGAATGGTCGTTATATTGCTTTTTATTCATCCGCCAGCAATCTTGATTTAGCAGAAGGAAGCAGCGGGCCAAACAGTGTGTATGTTCATGACCGGATAACCGGAGAAACCACACAAGTCAGGGCAGATGAGATGCCCAGAGCACTTCAAAGAAAATTATCGATCAGTGCTGATGGCAATTTTATTGCCTTTGTTGCTAGTTTTGATCCTCGGTCTTCTGTTGTTGATTATATAGATAGAATTTATCTCTATGATCGAAGCACAGATGAAGTTACGTTGCTTGCTGGGTGGTGGGATAATAGCCCATCAATGAGCGCTGATGGTCGTTATATTGCGTACTATAATGCGTGGTCAGTTATTAATGTTTACGATCGGGTAAGTGATTCACACAACGATATTGTTAGTGTTTATGGTAGCGATGTATTGAACCCATCCCTCAGTGCTGATGGGCGTTATGTCACGTTCGAATCCAATGCTAACCTGGTATTTAATGATACCAATAATGCTAACGATATTTTTCTTTCTGATACTGTAACCGGTACTCTTACGCGTATCTCGGTTCCAGTTGCCGGTTCTGCAGACGAAGCCGATGGTGATTCTTACAGCCCATCCATCAGCCCTGATGGCCGATACGTTGTATTCATGTCAGATGCCAGCAATCTACTGGTTAACGATACTGGACATACTGGCGATCCGTTTGTTTATGATCGCGACACTAATTTACTCTCCCGCATTGATCTGGAAAATGGCTATTCAGGTTCCAGCTTTCCTGCAATGGATGCTTTTGGTCGCCAGGTCCTTGCCGCTATTCTCAGGGGAGAAAAACCTCCATCACCTGATCCTGCTCCCGAAGCCGCGGTATTAATAACAAGCCGAGTGAATGGCCAGAGCACCGCCAAACCTGGTTCGATTATCACTGCCGGGTCAGAGTTAACCTGGGTTTATACTGTAGAAAATGCCGGCACCTCAGTGCTAAATGATGTGACGGTAACTGTCCGCCAGAAGTCGCCTGTTCTAGGAAGCTGGGAAACAGTTTGTACTCTGGGTACTATTGAGGGAGGCAAGTCCGCTTTGTGTGAAGTAGCCGGTATTGCAACAGATGGCGGTGCTAATATTTCACTCAATGTTGTCCGTGGTACAACGGGCAGTGGTGAAGTCGTCGAATCAACAAACAGGGCTTTTTATCAAGGGTCATCCATATTACGAATATCTGCTGGCATTAATGGCCTTGAAAGGAATGAGGGCTCCATAACCTCGTTAGTTATGAGTGAGGATGGTCACTATATTGCATTCTCATCTGGACTAAGCGATCTGGTAGTCGATGATACGAATGATGCTGACGATATTTTTCTTTATGACCGAGTATCTGGAGTACTCAATCGAATTTCGATATCAAATGATGGTTCCCGTATATTTCGTTCCAATGTGGCAATCAGTGCAGATGGTCGTTATATCGCATATTCTTCTAACAGTAATCTTGTGCCTGATGATAATGATTACTACAGGGACGATATTTATCTTTATGACCGACAGACGGATACAACTAGCCTTGTTCCTTTCAGTCATGAAACTCAATTAGCCTATTATGATGAGCCGTCTATAAGCGCAGATGGCCGATATATTGTTGCCCGGGAACGCATTAAAAAAGACTTCAATCGGTGGTTAGAATCATCAGGAAGGGTTCTGCTCTATGACCGGGTCGCCGGAACGACAACCGAGGTTCCGGTTTTTGGCGATGCTCAGGTGATAGATCTGGGCATACCGTCAATTACGGGTGATGGCAAATTTATTGTGTTTACATCCAGAGATGAGTTATTCCCTAATAGTTTCGGAAATATCAGTGAAGGTATATTTTTTCATGAGCTTGCGAACGGTGAGACACAGCTCCTTCCCTTGAAACATGAAAATGTTTTTTATAATGATTCAGTCGTAACCAGCGCTGATGGTCGATATGTTGCTTTTCAGACTTATGCTAGCCTGATGCCAGAAGATATAGATCGATCTCAAGATGTTTATGTTTATGATCGGGTAAAAAGAGAGATTGATCTTGCTTCCAGAATAGATGTTGGAAGAAATGATATCGGTTATTGGAGCGTTTCAATCTCGCCTGATGGGCGTTATACATTGTTTAACGCAATCCAGCAGGGATTTACGTATGTTTATGACAGGCTTACTGGTCAAACTACCCATGCTTTACAGGGGATTGATGATTATGACCAGGAAACAATTTGGGCGGGTGCTGTCACAAACGGCCAGTATATGGCATTTAAATCAAAGTCCGACAATCTGGTTCCTGGTGATACCAATGGAAAAGAAGATCTTTTCCTTTATGAGCTGAATAAGCCTTCCTCACCGGAAGAGCCTGCAATGGCAATAACAGTACAGGTCAATAATCAGGTTGCGACTAAACCCGGTCCGGTTCTTTCCGTAGGCAGTAACCTGACCTGGACCTACATAGCCAATAATGGAGGCAATACAACCTTGCATGATGTGACAGTCCGTGCGCGTCAGAAATTTCGATTCTTTGGTGAGTGGCAAACAGTATGCAGTCTGGGTTCACTTGAAGCTGGCGAATCTGCTTCCTGTGAAGCAATGGATCTTGTCACGGAAGGACCTTACATTGCCCTGATTGTTGTGCGGGGTACGACGAATACGGGTGAAGTCGTTGAATCGACCTTCAAGGTTTTTTATCAGGGAATTCCAGCAGCCGTTGATTCCAGGTTGACATGGAAACGCGGCATTGCTCTTGAGCTGCTGGAGGCCAAAGGTTTCGATCAGTCTATTCACGCTGCCTACCTGGCTGAAATCAATACCTCGACAAGTGTGAGTGAACTTCATGCGATAATTTTACGGATGCGTTCCAGTAATGGATTGCATTAACGACACGGGTTTCGGTGGCAAGTAATGGAACCCAGGGAAATACCTGGGCCGGGCCTCTTTCAATTAGCACCAATGGTCGGTTTGTTGCTTTTCAGTCCAGGTCGTCCAGTGACCTGGTCTCTGGTGATACGAATGACCAGGTAGATATTTTTGTTCGCGACAGACTCACTCAGAATGCCGCTTACTGATGTGATTTTTGACCTGGTTTCCACGATCCCGTGGGAACCAGTACGGGTTTTTTGATAAATAACCCTATATCCATAAGAAACCTCTAATTTTCCTGAAAGTCAAGACTTGTAATTCTCTTCATTTATCATTATCTTGTGCTTCCGCTGACAGAAAACACTATATCTTGTGCCTGTTGGCGATTCTTGTACTGACGCACTATTTAGCGCTAAAAGCGCATTCTGCCCCTTTTTTGGACGGCAGTTATTCGATTTGATTGGAATTTGATCTGAAATTATTAGATCTTAAAATTATATGGAGAAGTCATGGAAT
This sequence comes from Gammaproteobacteria bacterium, assembly GCA_036480335.1. GTDB lineage: Bacteria > Pseudomonadota > Gammaproteobacteria > DSM-19610 > DSM-19610 > JAZGER01. Next base: position 8,986 of record JAZGGH010000053.1, read on the forward strand.
CATACCCATCTGGACAGTCATCGCCCGAATCATTGGTAACCACCCCGGTTGAAAATCTGGAATCGTCGGCCCCATCGGGTCAGGCAACAGTGGGTGATTACAAGGTTATTCGCAGAAATGGCAAATTAACGGCCTTTGATGACAGTAAAATCCGGGTGGCCATGACCAAGGCATTTCTTGCGGTAGAGGGGGGTAAGGCAGCCGCATCGGGTCGCGTCCACGAAACTGTCGATGCATTGACCGATCAGGCAACCCAGGCGCTGATGCGGCGGGTTCCAGAAGGCGGCATGATCCATATTGAAGACATTCAGGATCAGGTCGAACTGGTGCTGATGCGTGCTGGTGAACATAAAGTTGCGCGTGATTATGTGCTGTATCGTGAAAGGCAGTCACAAAAACGGGAACAGGAATCGACGAGCAAGAAATCGGCAGCACACAAGCTGTCGCTACATGTGGTTGCTGATGATGGCAGCAAACATCCACTGGATCAGAAACGCCTTGAACGAGTTGTCAAAGAGGCCACCCGTGGGCTAAAGGGTGTGGATGCTGAGCTGATTCTGAAAGATATTTTGCACAACCTCTTTGACGGTATTGCCGACCGGGATTTGCGTACCACTCAATGTTTGAGTGCGCGTTCCCTGATCGAACGTGATCCTGGTTATTCACAGGCGGCCGCGCGCCTGCTGCTGGACAATATGCGCCATGAAGCGCTGAGTTATCTCCATGGCCAACCGAGAGAAGCCACGCAGAAAGAAATGGCAAAGCTCTACCCGGAGTATTTTGCTGCCTATATTAAACGCGCCGTTGAACTTGAGTTGCTTGATAGTCGGCTGCATGAATATGATTTTGAAAAACTGACTGCGGCTCTAAAACCAGAGCGAGATCAGCAGTTCACCTATCTTGGTCTGCAAACCCTCTATGATCGCTACTTCATTCATACCGACAGGAATATCCGCTTTGAACTGCCACAGGCATTTTTTATGCGCGTGGCGATGGGTCTGGCGATGAATGAAATTAACCGTGAAGAACGCAGCATCGAATTTTACAACCTGCTCTCCAGTTTTGATTTCATGAGCAGCACGCCAACTCTGTTCAATTCGGCAACCCTGCGGCCGCAGTTGTCCTCCTGCTATCTGACCACCGTGCCGGATGACCTCGACGGTATCTTCAGCGCCATTAAAGATGATGCCATGCTTTCCAAGTTTGCCGGCGGTCTGGGTAATGACTGGACGCGTGTGCGCGGTATGGGCGCCCATATTAAAGGCACCAACGGCAAGTCACAGGGCATTGTGCCGTTTCTGAAAGTGGCGAATGATACGGCAGTAGCAGTTAATCAAGGTGGCAAACGAAAAGGAGCCATGTGCGCCTATCTGGAAACCTGGCACATCGATATCGAAGACTTCATTGAACTGCGCAAAAACACCGGCGACGAACGCCGCCGCACGCACGACATGAATACCGCCAACTGGATTCCGGATCTGTTCATGGAACGCGTTGCCGAAGACAAGCAATGGACGCTGTTTTCACCCAACGAAACACCTGAGCTGCATGAGCTGACCGGCAGTGCTTTTCGCGAGCAATACGAAGCCTATGAAGCCAAAGCAGATAAAGGTGAAATGGAGATTTTCCGTCGCCTCAAGGCGGTTGATCTGTGGCGCAAAATGCTCGGTATGTTGTTCGAGACGGGCCATCCATGGATTACCTTCAAAGATCCCTGCAACATTCGTTATACCAACCAGCATGCCGGTGTAGTGCATTCGTCGAACCTCTGTACTGAAATAACCCTGCATACCAACGACAGTGAAATTGCCGTGTGTAATCTTGGCTCGGTAAACCTGGCGGCACATGTTGATGAAAATGGCCTGAACATGGAGAAGCTGAAAAAAACTATCCACACCGCCATGCGCATGCTCGATAATGTGATCGACTACAATTTTTATTCGGTGCCGCAGGCGCGCCGTTCCAATCTGCAGCATCGACCGGTTGGGCTGGGCATCATGGGTTTTCAGGATGCGCTATTCAAACTCAATATCGCCTATGCTTCGGAACAGGCGGTGGAGTTTGCTGATACCACCATGGAAGCGATCAGCTATTACGCCATTCATTCGTCTACTGATCTTGCCGATGCCCGCGGAAGTTATGCCAGCTTCGAGGGTTCGCTATGGAGTCAGGGTATTCTGCCCATCGATTCACTGCAGAAGTTGCGTGAACAGCGCGGCAATTATCTGGATATCGATGAAACACAGCGCATGGACTGGGAGAGCCTGCGCAAACGCGTTAAGAAAGTGGGTATGCGCAATTCCAATACCATGGCGATTGCACCGACCGCGACCATTTCCAATATCTGTGGCGTTAGTCAGTCAGTAGAACCGACTTACCAGAATATTTTCGTTAAATCGAATCTGTCTGGTGAATTTACCGTGGTCAATTCCTATCTGGTTGAAGACCTCAAGGCGCTGAATCTCTGGGATGATGTGATGGTTAATGATCTGAAATATTATGACGGTTCGGTACAGCCGATTGATCGTATCCCCGACGAACTCAAGGCCAAATATGCTACCGCTTTCGAGATTGATTCACGCTGGCTGGTGGAAGCGGCCAGCCGTCGGCAGAAATGGATCGACCAGGGACATTCGCTGAATCTCTACATGGCGCAACCGTCTGGTAAAAATCTTGACCTGCTGTATAAGCTTGCCTGGGTGCGTGGTCTGAAAACCACTTACTACCTGCGTTCGCTGGGTGCTACACACGTAGAAAAAAACACACACATGGAACAGGGCAGTAGCGCTGCCGAACCGGTCGGTTCCGCTGCACCCAAGGCCTGTTCAATCCTCGATCCGGATTGCGATGCCTGCCAGTAAAATGCAGATAAAGCAAATCTGTAGCAGTAACCAATCAACGGCCAGAAATTATGCTGGCCGCATGCATACACCATGAAACAACAGGGAAACAACATCATGCTAGACTGGGATGATCCAATTGAAAGTGCCAAAACCTCAACCGTTACCGGCAAAATCAATACTGCCAGTCCGGCAGATTCACAACCGGCAGCGCCGATTGTCGATGCCGCGTTACAGACACTGACACCCGCGACAGAGCCTGTACAAAAGCCAGCAGCAAAGAAAACAGCAAAGGTAGCTTCCGCACCGGCCCCTACACCTGAGTCTACAAAACCCGTCCGCGCCGAAGACAAGCGCATTATCAACGGCTCAGCCGACATCAACCAGCTCGCGCCATTCCGTTACCCCTGGGCCTGGAACTACTTCCTCAACGCCAACAAAAATCACTGGACACCGCTCGACATTGCCATGGCGCAGGACGTACACGACTACCAGCACAAACTCACACTGGAAGAACGCCACGTCTACGAAAATGTCCTCTCCTACCTGACCACCTCAGACATCCTCGCCATGCGCAACATCGGCCTGGCCGTGATGGAAAAAATGACCGCACCCGAGTTGCAGATATATCAGGCACGTCAGGTTTTCGAAGAAGCCATGCACACCTGGACCTACCAGCACTGCATTGAATCCATCGGCCTCGACCAGGGCGAAATCTACAACCGCTACCGCGTCGTTCCCGAAATCAACGAAAAAATTCAGATCGCCAATCGCC
>JAZGGH010000054.1:0-63326 GCA_036480335.1 Gammaproteobacteria bacterium
GGGCGTAACCCCTTTGATTATTCCTGTCGAAGATAGAGAGTCAATCAAACAACGTATGCCCTGGCTGGATTCTGACAGCGGAAAAATCACAGCATTTGACTGGAACCTGTGGGTTGGTGCAGCCAGGATGACCAAAAAAGAAACGTTAGCAACCTTGATAAATACGCTTGAATTACGCTTAGCAGGTAATCGAGCGCCCCTCATGCTCGGTGCTCATACTGGCAATTTCACCTCTCAACGAGCTATGAGCCAGATTTCCGTGATCGAACGCCAGGAAGTCATTGAAGAATTCATCGAATATGCATTATCACACCCTGACGTGCGTATCGTCCCTTTTGATGCAATTATCAACTGGATGAGAAATCCGACTGCGCTCGCTAGCCCGGATTTCGGTGATGATCCCTGGGAAAAAATATTAACTGTTTCAGACAACTTAATTGTGCTTGAGGAGCAAACCTGGAATCTGGACTGGGATTTATTTCAGGGTGTCACGTCTGGCCAGCAGGCGCAGGATGAAACTGCAGCGGCTATAGGAAGAATCGCTGAAGCTTGCTGGAATGGAGACCCTACGCTAGCGATTGCAAGATTAAACTCTGTATTATCCTCTCTGGATCAAAAGATGTATAACAACCCTGAGCGGGATGCAATCAAGCGAACAATAGAAAGTCAAATCCCTCTCCTTAGCTCGCTTGAAAACGAGTTATTTTAGTCACTATCATTAACCATTCCAACTGCCTGCGAGAGCAGGTCGTTGGACCCATATTTCTAAGCAATCTTTATTGGTAAAAAGGCGTTACCGACCCACTAGTACGACCGTCCAAACAATAACAATATTCAGATCGAAACAAAAACGACTGCTGAGCAATGTCTTTTGCCCGCCTTCACCAGTATCGTATAACAACACCCAAGGACACCCACCGCTTGCAAACTCAAGACTAACTCTATATCGTTACCCATTCAAGGAATGGCTAAGACGATAAGGAGATCATCATGCCCAAACCCCGTTGTGAAATCGTGTCTCTGGATGTTTCACCCTATTACCACTGTACTTCGCGTTGCGTTCGCCGGGATGTTTGTTCTTATGCGGTGATGAGTAATCATTACCATGTGGTACTGCATGTGGATCAGGAAAAAACCGCTGCCTGGGATTTAAAAACCCTGATTCAGCTGCTCGGTTAGTCAACGCTAGAAGCCTTTCGGCAACCGACCTTGATATTCCAACATAAACCGATTCAGTGCAACATTCCAGTGGTGTAGTGGCAGGGTCCATTTCCTGGATGCAGATTGAACGGCTAACCAGACAACCTTTAATGCTGAGTTGTCATGTGGGAATATTTTTCGGTTCTTAATCGCCTTACGGATCACACTGTTTAACGATTCAATCGCGTTGCTGGTATAAATTATTCGTCGGATTTCTTCAGGATAATCAAACAACGTGATCATGTTAGGCCAGTGAGTTGCGTACCATGTGGACAATGCAGAGTTGTACCTGGTATCAGGGTAAGCTGTGTTAATCGCGTCAGGAAAGCCTTTTAAGCCATCTACACAGGCAATAAAGATGTCTTTGATGCCTCGGTTTTGCAGCTCGGTTAAAATCGATAACCAGAACTTGGCACCTTCATTTTCAGACAGCCACATGCCGAGTAATTCTTTATTGCCTTCAAGGTTAATACCCAGGGCCAGATAAATGGCTTTGTTAATCACCCGTTTGTTGTTGATTTACCCACACCCATGGCCTTCGCTGCTTCTTGTGTCGAATAGCCTTGATCAACCACTAGCTGAGCGGTTTCCCGTCGAAATCCGGCGTAAAGCTTGGTCTTGTTCCTGTAGTCATCTTGTCACCTTTTTGTCAGGAGATGAATAATATCATCTCTAGTTAGGTGGCCAAATTAACTATGCCACTACACAGGGTGTCTTCGGTGATCTGGACCAGCTCACCGGTGCTGCGTTGATGCGTTTTATCGGTATAGGTGAGGGTGTGTCCAAAGGCTTCATCCGGGATGAGTATCACTGAAATGACCGGCGTTTTCTCGCCGGTATCGGGACAGGGTCTTTGGGTTTTTCAATGGCGTTAACCGCACGGTCTGCGCGTTGTTTCTGTTCGGCCTGTGCGCGCAAGGCATCTTCCAGCGCGATCAGATCGGCCAGCTTTCTGTCACTTTCCTGCTGGTTGATCACGCCGGCAGACGCCATCATTTTTGTGATCACCGGTCCTGCTGCACATCGGCCAGCTGGGGAAACAAATGGACACCCACCGCTTGCAAACTCAAGAGTAGCACCATTTGAGCACCCACCTCTTGAAATGCAAAGAACTACTCTATATCGTTAACTTCTCCAAGGAATGGCTACGACGATAAGGAGGTCATCATGCCAAAACCCCGCTCGCATTCCGTTTCTCGGATGTCACCGGCTCCCTCGCCATTCAATGATTTGCTCAAGGGATCGTATAACATGCACAATCGGCAATGAAAGATCGACTTCAATCAAAAAAACTCACTTCATTTTTGATTTCATGCGCGATCTTCGTCAGTTTATCCGTAACTTTATCCATCGCTTCAACCAATGAGGTATCCAGGCCTGCTTCAATAATTAAACGAAGCTGGTCATAATGCTGAGTAGGCAAAGTATCACCCGACTCTTCAACCAGATCCCGAAAACGTTGTGTCATTTGTGCCGCATGCTCTGCCTGATTCACTTTTTACTGTCCTCTTTATCAGTTGATCCACTTTCCAGGTAATGCTCTCCTGCTTCATAAATATTCTTGGCGGAACCGACAATAAGGCGATCCGCCTGGCCAACGACATCATGATCCTTGTTTGGATAATCCAGTTGGCTCAGGATGAAGCGCATGGCATTCAGGCGAGCACGTTTTTTACAATCAGATTTTATTACTGTCCAGGGTGCATCAGCGGTATCCGTATAAAAGAACATCGCTTCTTTGGCTTCAGAATAATTTTGCCACTTATCCAGTGATGCCATGTCAATCGGGCTGAGTTTCCATTGTTTTAAAGGGTCAAGCTTGCGCCCCTGGAATCGGCGAAACTGCTCATTACGGCTAACTGAAAACCAGAGTTTGAAAAAATGAATGCCACTGCGCACCAGCATTCTCTCAAGGTTCGGTGCCTGACGCATGAATTCGAGGTATTCTCCAGGTTTGCAGAAACCCATAACGCGTTCAACCCCAGCACGGTTATACCAGGAACGATCAAACATGACGATCTCTCCTGAAGTCGGCATGTGTTTTAAATACCGTTGGAAGTACCACTGACCTTGCTCTTCTTCAGACGGTTTTTCCAGTGCAACAACACGCGCACCACGAGGATTCAGGTGTTCCATGAATCGTTTAATGGTGCCGCCTTTACCCGCCGCATCACGCCCTTCACAGAGCATAACAACACGTTGTCCCGTTTCTTTGACCCAGTTCTGCATTTTGAGCAATTCAATCTGTAACTGTTTTTTTGTTGTTTCGTATTCTTCCCGGCGCATTTTTTTCTTGTAGGGGTAATTTGCATTCGAAAATATTTTCCGTTTGCCGAGTTTTTTAATATCTTTTTTGGTTGCCAGTTTTGGCTCATCCCTGTAGGTGGCTAACTCTGCCAGTACATTGTCATATTCTTCATTCATCGCTACTTACCCCGTCATATTTTATTCAACTAATATATACTGTTAACGGCACGTAATGCCCATGATGTAGATCAAAAACTGGCTGGATAAGTTTATATTATCTGCCTGCGTGACACTAGACAGAATTTGTAGAGAAAATCATTCTTCTTTTGACTTTCTTTGGAGAATAGTCTTTATTTCATCTTCATTATTACAAAATGAAATATCATCAGAAATATCACTATCGTGATTTTTTATTGTTTCATCGCACGCATCAATATTTTGACAGTCTGAACACTGCGCCATCTGTCTGCGGATATCCAGTATACTTTCGCTATGCAGGTAAGTATTGATATTAATACCCATAACATCAAGCATGCTGCTTAAACGTAATTCATCCAGTTTCTCCGCCAGCCCCTGACGATAATTTTCCGCAATCTTTACATTAAATATAATGGTTACAAACAACAACGTAATATAAACCACCATTAATAATCCAAGTATTCCTGCAATTATCACGCTCAGTATATTCATTTTTTAATTGCGTCCATCAATAAACACCCAATATTCAGATTATATTAATAGCCAGCATAGGGTCATTACTTATATTTATCTTGATCTATGTCAGATCAACAAGATCTCTGGCTCACAGTATGTAATAAAACCCTTAAGCCCCCGACTAATAGCCGCCTGGAATAATTCTGAGCATCATTGAACACGCTATCGTGATAAATATGTGATATATAGTCAGTACAGTAATGATCGAAAATGAATATCGCTCTTAAACACCTTAAGGAAAATCGGAGGATTTATGAAAAAACAGGAATTGAAAAAATTATCTACGGGAATAGCTCTGGCAGTCGCAGCTGCTGGTCTGCTGAGTGGTTGTCAAAGCATGAACCCATCATCGACTAAAATGGCTACCGCTTCAGCAGCTTCAGCAGATCTGGTTCATTGCTACGGTGTCAATCAATGCGGTGGGCATAATGATTGTAAAACAGCATCAAACTCCTGCGCCGGCCATGCGAGCTGTAAAGGCATGGGGTATGTGAAAATGCCAACAAAAGCCTGCGGTGATGTAGGTGGCACAGCGAAAGACGACTGGAAAGGCAGCATAACCAAAGCCGATCTGGTTCACTGTACTGGTGTCAACAAGTGCGGCGGTCATAATGACTGTAAAACAGCATCAAATTCCTGTGCTGGTCATGCAAGCTGTAAAGGGCAGGGTTTTGTTGCCATGCCTGCCAAGGCCTGTGGCGATATTGGTGGTAAAAGCTAAGCGCCTCTCTTAATTGAGTGAAACGTGATAGAGTGAAGGCCTGATTGACCATTGTAATCAGGCCTTTCTTTTTTATAGCCTCTTTGATGACAACCACTTCTGGACGATATGTCAAATACACCCTTCCTCGGCTTTGGTTTAGGCTTGCGAGTACCCCATTTCGACTATGTGCTGGAACACAAACCTTCAGTAGACTGGTTCGAAGTTCTCTCGGAAAATTATATGGTGGCCGGTGGCAAACCGAAATACTATCTGCATAAAATTCGCGAACATTACCCGATGGTCATGCATGGCGTATCCCTGTCGATTGGCAGTACCGACCCGCTAAATACCACATACCTGAAAAAACTGCGGGTACTGGCAAACGAAATACAGCCAGAGTGGATATCTGATCACCTCTGTTTCACCTCCGTTGGCAATATTAATAGCCACGATCTGCTGCCGCTTCCCTATAATGAAGAATCCCTTAATCATGTTGCCAACCGTGTCAAACAGGTTCAGGATTTCCTCGGGCGCCGCATTCTTCTGGAAAATGTTTCCAGCTATCTTGCTTACAATGCCTCTGATATTCCGGAATGGGAATTTTTATCTGAGATCGCAAGCCGGGCGGATTGTCTTATCCTGCTGGATATCAATAACATTTATGTTAGCGCACGCAATCATGGATTCTCACCAGCGACTTATCTGCAAGGCATCCAGCAGAAACATGTACGCCAGTTTCATCTGGCCGGACATACTGATTGTGGTGACTATGTCATTGATACACACGATCATGCTATCGTCGATCCAGTTTGGGAACTCTATGCCGAGGCCCTGAAGCGCTTTGGCGCTATCAGCACGATGATTGAACGTGATGACAATATTCCCGAATTTCCGGAACTGCTGAATGAACTAGAAACCGCCCGGGAAATTGCTTACAAAACTTTGCCTGGAGAGTTGGCTATCAATGCCCCGACTACCTGATTTACAAGCGCAGTTTATCGATTATCTGACTGGAAAAACAGATGCATTCAGACAACATGTGGCTGAGCAGGGATCGGTCGATGTATCAACTCGCCTGAATATTTACCAGAATGCATATCAGCTCAGGTTAAAGGATGCCCTGGAAACAGATCACGAAATCCTCGGCATCTATCTGGGTGATGAATTATTTGACAAGATGGCTGCAGGCTATATTGCAACACATCCATCTCAGCATATCTCCTTACGCCAGTTTGCAAATAATCTTCCAGACTATCTAGCATCATCCCCTCCTTTCAGTGATCACCCTGTGCTAACAGAAATAGCCGCCTTTGAACGCAGGTTACTGGATGTTTTTGATGCTGCTGAAACGGACCGACTGGATATTTCTGCTCTGCAAACTCTGCCACCCACAGACTGGCCGACAATGAAACTGCGTTTCCATGCCAGCGTGCAGTTATTTCTTGCCGACTGGAATAGCGTTGAATGCTGGAAAGCCATTAAAGAACAGCAACATCCTCCGCAGGCCGAGCGACAAACTGATAGTAACTGGCTACTGTGGCGCGGCAATGAACGGGTCTCAGAATTTCGCCCGCTGGATATTGAGGAGTTTGAGTATCTGTCTATGCTGATTGGTGGTGAATCTTTCGCAGATTTATGCGAGCTAATATTATCCAGACACGACGCCTCTGAAGTCAGTTCAATCGGTCTGCAATACCTGTCACGCTGGTTTGAACAGGGAATAATCAGTGCTATTGACGCAACCTGACAGCGCCTGAAACAGTCACCTGAACTTTGCTACTACCGGCTTCCATCGCAGGCGCACTTGCCATACTGGTTGTTTTTGTCATTGACTCCATACGCATACGAGGCATATAGGGCTGACCTGATGACTGTATAGAGACAGTTTCAATGTCATATCCCGTGGCACCCAGATTCTTCGCAATTAAGGCTGCCCGTTTCTGGAAAGCCTGCAGCGCATCACTGATCAGTTTCTCCTGCTCCTGCCTCTGCCGCTCACGTGAAACAGAAAAACGCATGGACTGCACCTGCAAACGTTCCTGCAATCTGCCAGTAAGTTCACTGATTGCGCTCACTTCACTGCCTTGCAGTAATAAATCCTGTTGCCCGCGCCAACTGGAAATGCGTTTGTTGTTATACACAGGATAGGTTTGATAGCTGCCCGTTTTAATATCAATCTTGTCATATGAACGAGCAATCTCCAGCGCCCAGGCCATGGCATCATTAATTTTTACTGCCAGCTGTGCAGGATGTCGATTCTTTTCATGAATACTGAGCACCACATTGATCTGGTCATTTTCGACTTCAGTATCTACATCAATCTGGAAATTCACCTGATCCATTGGCTGCTTATCCTCATCAGCAACAACCAGTGTCTGCAGCATCATCATAAACAGAAAACCACTCACATGAAGAAATTTCATTTTTCAAACCCCCTGTCTATATCAGTACAAATATCATCGATATTTTCCAGACCCACAGACACTCTGATCAAGCTGTCCGTAATCCCTGCTACCCGTTTTTGATCGTCAGTCAGTCGTCCATGTGTTGTGGTCGCTGGATGTGTAATTGTTGTGCGTGTATCACCCAGATTTGCCGTAATTGAACAAATTCGGGTTGCATCTATCAGTTTCCAGGCCGCTTCACGCCCACCTTTTACCTCAAAAGAAACAACACCACCATACTGACTCTGTTGTTTACCAGCCAGCTCATGCTGTGGATGGGAAGACAGGCCAGGATAGTAGACCCGTTGCACCTGGCTCTGCTCATTCAACCAGTTTGCAAAGGTAAAAGCGGCATCACAATGCGCCTTCATTCTAATAGATAGCGTCTCTAACCCCTTAAGGAACACCCAGGCGTTGAATGGGCTCATTGTCGGCCCACAGGTGCGTAAAAAACCATAGACCTCTTCACCAACACGTTTTTTATCGCCCACAACCGCACCACCAAGACAACGACCCTGACCATCAATGTATTTGGTTGCAGAATGGATCACAATATCCGCTCCCAGTTCCAGTGGTCGTTGTAATACAGGCGTACAGAAACAATTATCAACAACCAGCAGACTTTGATGACTGTGGGCCAATGCCGCCATCGCCCTGATATCGGTAATTGTCGTCAGCGGATTCGAGGGCGTTTCAATGAAGATCATCCGGGTTGTTGGTCGTATGGCGCGTTCACATTCTTCCAGATTAGTCGGATCAACAAAGCTTGTCTCAATACCGGAGCGACTCAGGTATTTACTAAACATGATGGTGATACTTCCAAAAATATCCCTGGAAGCAACAATATGATCACCCTGCGTCAGCAGCGCCAGACAGGTCGCATAAATCGCCGCCATACCCGAGGCAGTTGCCACACACGATTCTCCGCCCTCCAGCGAAGCCAGGCGTTCTTCAAATATTCTTACTGTAGGGTTGGTAAAGCGGGAATACAGGTTACCCGGTGTATCACCGGAAAAGCAGGCTGCTGCAGCAGCAGCATTATCAAAAACAAAACTGGAAGTTGTATAAATAGATTCAGCATGCTCGTGCTCAGAACCCGGATGATGCCCTACCCTGACCGCTCGAGTCTGGAACTCAAATTCGTGATTATCAGGCATGTCATTCTCCACAAACAGATTTCAATTAGCCTACTTTAACATGATCTATTTGGGAGATGAAACGACAAACCCGAACACTGAGAAATCAATGCCCGGGTTATTAAGGAAAGCCCCCGATCATATCTCAATCGGGGGGATGTGCTTATGGAGAAAAAGTTACGTTATCTACATTACCTAGTGTTATAAGACCATTGCCATCATTTCTACTGCTCATCATGGAGGAACTGGTAATCTTTGTACCATTGATCTTCAATCCCTTAAAGCGAATATTGCTGATACGACCACCCTTGTTACCGTACAGGGTACTCTGCTTATGAGGTACACCGGCAATGCTGATGTTTTCAAAAGTAATCCCTTCAATCTGTTTTGACGCACTCAGGCTTGGATCACCCCAGAATTTATTCAGGTGTGTTGTCACCATACGCAGCCCCATTAATTTATACAGATTCTTCTCTTCGATACGAATATCTTTGAAGGATGCACCCTTGAAAGCAGCGCCTTTTCTGAAACCCATCGAACTGAAAATCGCATTGGTGCTGCGCATTTCAGGACGATCTTTTTCACTACGCTGGTAATCATTAAAGACATCACTGTGGATAATATCGATATCATGGACATTGTGCCCCTGTGATACGCCATTCAACTGCCAGGCCAACTTGAACACAGCACCCGCTGTCTGTTGCCAGACAACATTACGACGTACAGTCTGGTTACTGTAATACAGTTTGATATTATCATCAGTCACCTTGATAAAACTGTCTTCGATAATAGAATTAGCACCCGCAGTAATACCATCGTTACGATGACTCCAGCTCATCAATTTAACATTACGAATATTAACGCTGTTATAACTGACAATACATGAACGCAATGGATCAGCAATCGTAATCCCTTCTATCAACAAATTACTGCCTCCACGTCCATTAGTATAGTCAATGGCATGATTACCCCACTGCCCATGTTCCTGTTTAGTTTCAGACACACCTGTACCAGACAGAATTCCACGACCACGAATGGTGATGTTTTTTGGATTTGACTGAGCAGATTTGAATGTTCCGATAACGAAAGCACCACCGGCGATATAAACCTGAGTATCATTCGATAGCTTGTGCTGCTTGCCAATCCGATGCATACCAGGACCAAAATACAGGACCCCTTCTGTAGCTTGTGTAGGTATATTCTTTTCAAGCGGATCAGCAAAAACAAACAGAGGATGTTTCACAATCTGCTTGGTAATCTTGCCTACATTGGGCATTGATTCACTGATCGTCACTTTCTCATCTATTTCTACTGAAACCTTGGCCGCTTTATTCAAGTTGAATGAGCAGGTATTGCCAGTGACGACAGGTTTAATATTTAATGATTGAGGACGAACAACACATGTCTGAATTGTCTTTCCATCGAGACGTTTTGCCTTAACATTCACAGAACCACCAAAGGAAAAAGTCGTCCAGTGATTGGCTTTCTGCATATAATCAAGCGTGCCAGACCATCCAGGGTTGGCATCATTCTCACTTTTATACACAAAAGAATTTCGCTTCACACCGTTTTGCGAAACCTCGACAGAAAATCGATCTGACCTGAATTTATTCTGGATTTCCTGTGTTGCCGGATAAACGACAAGATTACCAGAACCTGTTACTGGAGCACTCTCTGCCACAATAATTCGATGTGTCGTAGACTCCTGGCTTAAACCTTCATTATCAACCGCTACCGCTTTAATATCATGCGACCCTACCGTTGCATTCGTCCAGCTAAAGGAAAATGGGCGAGTTGCATCTGCTCCTAGAAGGCTGCCATTATTGTAGAATTCAACTTTAACTACCTTACCATCACGATCTGCAGAAGTTGCTTCAAGCTGAATGCTTGTTTGGGCAACATAATTTGTATTATCACTGGGTGAAACCAGATCAATAGACGGTCTGATATTTTCAGGCGCAACAGGGGTAGCAACAGGTGGTTTCTTCGCTACACTGGTTACTGGAGGTTGTTTTGGTACAACCCTGACTACTGGCGCTTTTTTGCTGGGTACATTTTTTGGCTCCTGTCGTGCTTTCTGGGCCAACGAACGGGGTGCTCTACTGATTGTGGTTTTTACTGGTTTAGGCTTCTTCACAGCTTTCCTGCCCTTCGCTGTCACCTTGTCATTATCACGAATAGCTACCAGAGCCTGACCTTTTTTAATCTTCGCATTTTTTGCTGCAAATATTTTGACAACAAAATGTTCTGTACTCTCATGAACATTATCATCAATAAGTTTAATGCGGATAGATTTCCAGGTCTGGCCCGGTCTAAAAGTCAGCTTTCCACTTACTCCTCGATAGTCCTTACCGGGTTTTCCTGATCTGGGTTTAGATGCATAACGTACTGTTACCGGTTTGTTACTTTTCCTCAGTAAGCGAACGGGCAACTGAACATATCCGGCACTTTCATTCACTCGCCGGTTATTGATGACCAGTGCTGGCGCAGATTTGTTTACACCTTTTTTAGCGGCTTCAGCGCTATTTGCGCCTAATAACATGGATGGCAGAAGGGTGGCACAAACGATTCGGGATAGGGATTTTAATTTCACTGTTTAGACTCTCATTGATAACTGCTGTTGAAATCAATGATCGTCCAGGCAGACTTAAAAAATATTGTCAGGGTTCACAAAATATAGAACAGGGCTAACTTTATTTCAGGAAAAGCGTGACCCGATACTCGCATGTGATTCAATCCGTGACTGATATCACATCAGGGCATCTCTATTAATCGTCTTTTCGCCCGATTTCTGCGTTGAATGATTTTTTGCGATCCTCATATATGCTTATATACTGCGGTTCTCAAAATTCATTCGCCTTGAACTCAGACGAAAACCTGATTAACAGAGGTGCCCTTCATTCTATTTATGCATTGTTGTGCATTTCAATAACCTCATGCATTGAATCGCGGCGATCTTCCTTTGCAGAATCATTCCGCGCATTTTCAATTTGTTCCAGGTAATCCTTGCTAACACCACCAGTCACATACTCACCATTGAAAACGGAGCAATCAAAACCAGTGATTTCCGGATTATTTTCTTTTACTGCATTAACAAGATCATCAAGATCCTGATAGACCAGCCAGTCGGCACCAATAGCTTCGGCGATTTCTTCATCACTACGCCCAAATGCTATCAGTTCATTTTTTGATGGCATATCGATACCGTATACATTCGGGTAACGAACGGGTGGTGATGCCGATGCAAAGTATACTTTTTTGGCGCCAGCTTCGCGGGCCATCTGAATAATCTGTTTGGATGTGGTACCTCGAACAATTGAATCATCAACCAATAATACAGTTTTTCCTTCAAACTCCAGATCTATGGCATTGAGTTTCTGACGAACAGATTTTTTGCGTTGCTGTTGTCCCGGCATGATAAAGGTACGACCAATATAACGATTCTTGATAAAACCTTCACGGTATTTCAGTCCAAGATTATTCGCCAGTTCCAGAGCTGCGGTTCTACTGGTATCGGGAATGGGGATAACCACATCAATATCAATATCAGGTCGAATACGCTTGATCTTACCGGCAAGCTTGCGCCCCATTTCGAGACGAGCATTGTATACAGAGACCTTATCAATAATCGAATCGGGCCGGGCCAGATACACATGCTCAAAGATACAGGGAGAATACATCGGATTTTCAGCACATTGCTGTTTTGCCAGTTTACCATCCAGTGAAATAAAAACCGCTTCGCCGGGTTTAACATCGCCCAGACAGGTATAACCCTGCCCATCCATGGCAACACTTTCAGAGGCAATCATGTAACTGCCGCCTTCATCCGATTTTTTCTCACCATAGGCAAGTGGTCGAATACCATGTGGGTCTCGAAAACCTACCAGGCCGTAGCCGGTGATCATCGCAATGACAGCATAACCACCGACACAGCGTTTGTGTACCTGAGAGACAGCGGCAAAAATATCGTCTTTTGTTACCTGTAATTTTCCACGTTGCTGCAATTCGTGAGCAAACACATTCAACAGGACTTCTGAATCTGAATCGGTATTGATATGGCGCAGATCATCCCGATACAGATTATCTTTAAGTTCCTGAGCATTGACCAGATTACCGTTATGCGCAAGCGTTATACCATATGGGGAATTGACATAAAATGGCTGCGCTTCGGCAGAACTCTCACAGCCGGCGGTAGGATAACGCACATGCCCTAATCCCATCCGGCCACGTAAACGCAGCATATGTCGCGTATGAAACACATCACGCACTAGACCATTATTCTTTCTCAGGTATAACTGGCCATCATCACAGGTCATAATACCTGCCGCATCCTGGCCGCGATGCTGCAGAACGGTCATTGCATCATAGAGCGATTGATTGACAGCACTCTGCGAAACGATCCCCACAATTCCACACATAGTCGTTACTCCACTTCGCTAAAGCTAATGTGTTCCTGAATATTTTCTGGCAAATAGTTTTTCAACCAGATGGCTAGCTCCTGAAAATATTCGATCAACATGGAATCTGACCACCATTGCTCAAGTGGTAATGACGTAAAACCAGCTGCCAACACCAGGATGGCAGAGAGAATGATGCCTCTTGCAGCACCGAAGAAAATTCCCAGAATTCTGTCAGTCGCAGTAAGCCCGGTTTTACTGACCAGCTGACTCACCAGATAATTGATGATACCACCGAGCAATAATACCCCCAGGAATAACAACGCGAAAGCGGCAATGTTTCTAATGGTTGGTGACTCTATCCACGATGCCAACAACTCGCTGAGTTCTTCAAAAAACATAACTGCAACAACAAGTGCCACAACCCAACTAAGCAGAGACAGCGCTTCTTTAAAGAAACCTCGCCACAGACTGAAAAGTACTGATAAGGCAATAATCCCGATAAACAGGTAATCTACCCAAACCATGCTGAATCCCCTAGCTTGAAGCCAAAAAATGAGAATGCAATCATAGCAGAATCAACTTCTCGGGTAACGCAGGATTTTAGGTGTCAGGCTGTATTTACTGGAAATTTCCCTGATCGCTTTATTAGCATCAGTCTCATTCACAAAAGGGCCGACACGCACCCGAAAAGTGGCTTTTTCATTCAACATAAAGCGATGCACCTGAGTAACAAAACCCGCCTTCCTGAGTTTATCCCTTAAACCAAAAGCATTTTTCTGGCTTGAAAAGCTACCGACCTGAATAACCCAACTCTTTGGACCGGTAGTTTTGATGTCAGTTTGTGGCTGTTTTTTCTCCGACACTTTATTTGTTTTGTTAACAACCTTGCCAAATTTCTTTGATTGAATAGGAGGCAGCGGCTTCTTCTTCTCAATCACTTTGCTGGCGGACTGCTGGATGTCAGATTTTTTAATGGTAGTTTTTTTTGTTACTGCAGCGACTTGCGGCTGAGGCTTTTTCTCGGCAACGGGTGCTGGCAACACACTCACAGGGGGCAAGGTAACTTTTGTTCCTTTCAGATTGTGGCTTTCCTGACGCTTGTATTGGGGCAACGTTTCCGGTGCCGGAATAGATTGCATCGGAGGGATGGATGGCTGTATCTTTTCTTCAAGCAGCATAGGAATAAAAATCACCCCCAACGCTACCAGTACGATTGCGCCAACCAGACGCTGTTTTAGCAGAAAATCCATCCTCAGCCACCCCCGCTTGCAAGCCACTCTGCAACAGTATGAAAAGAACCACAGATAATAACACGATCCCCTGACCGCGAAGCGTTTTCTGCCAGGCGACGGGCAACATCCATGTTCTCGCAGGCATGACAGGGTGTATCCACTGAGACGGCATTCACCGCATCACACAGGCTTGCCGCAGTGGCTGCACGGGGAATCTGCAAATCAACAGTGATCCAGAGATCAATTGTGCCTGATAACTGCTCAATCACAGCAGTCAGGTCCTTGTCAGCCATCATGCCAAAAATGGCGATACTCTGGCCGGAACAGGTTTGTTTCTCTATCCAGGCTGTTAATGCTGTAATACCCTGCAAATTATGTGATACATCCATAATGATATCGACATCACCAGAAATACGCTGCAGCCTTCCTACCAATGTGACAGATTGTAAACCCTGGCGAATAGCATCCGCAATAACCGGCAAGCGATCTGAGAGTTGATTAATCACCATTAAAACACCGGCCGCATTTCTCAACTGATGAGCTCCCGGCAAAGCAGGTAAGGGTAAATCGGTGAGTTCCAGCGTGGCGCTGTGCCAGCACCAGTGATCCTTTTCAACCTGGCTGTGAAAATCGCTGCCCACAACCAGCCAGCTGGCACCCACACGTTCAGCCTCAGCCTTCAATGATTCCAGCGGCGAAGTATCCGCACAGATAGCAGGCCTGCCTGACCTGAAAATACCGGCTTTTTCCCGACCAATAGCTTCCCGATCATTCCCCAGCCATTGCTGATGATCCAGGTCGATCGTGGTGATTAATGCGGCATCAGTATCAACAATATTCACCGCATCCAGACGCCCGCCCAGGCCGGTTTCCAGCAGGATCACATCAAGTTCAAGTCGATGAAAAATATCCAGCGCAGCCAGCGTGCCAAATTCAAAGTAAGTCAGTGATTCAGTTTGTCGAGCCTGCTCCACCCTCTCGAAAGCATCACAGAGGGTTTCATCTGACACTGGCTGTCCATTAATACAGATACGCTCGTTATAACGTAACAGATGTGGAGAGGTATAACTCCCAGTGCGATACCCTTGCTGCTGGTATATGGAAGTCAGCATAGCAATACTGGAACCCTTGCCATTAGTTCCGGCAACAGTAATGACTGGCACTGAAAAGGGCGATGATTGCAGCCGATGATAAACCCGCTGAATCCGCTCCAGCCCTAGTTCAATCTCTTGCGGATGTAATGTTTCCTGCCAGGACAGCCAGTCAGCCAGGGTCTCAAATACCGGCATGGTCAGAAATCTGTATCCCGTTATTCCGGTTTTTCAGGTGGCGCCTGATCAACGGGTTCCGCTTCAATCGGACTGGATACCGGCACCTGATTGGTAAACATTGCCAGCAATGAAGCGACCGTTTTACGCATATCCAGCCGGCTAACAATCATATCTACCGCACCATGATCCATCAGGAACTCACTGCGTTGAAAACCTTCCGGTAATGTTTCTCTCACCGTCTGCTCGATAACTCTTGGGCCAGCAAAGCCGATCAGCGCCTTAGGCTCTGCAATATTGACATCACCAAGCATAGCAAAACTGGCTGAAACGCCGCCCATCGTTGGATCAGTCAGGATAGAAATGAAAGGCAATTTTTCCTTCGCAAGTTTTGTCAACGCTGCACTGGTCTTTGCCATTTGCATCAATGAATACAAAGCTTCCTGCATACGCGCACCGCCACTGGCAGAAAAACACACCAGTGGAAGATGTTTTTCCAGACAGACATTCACAGCCCGCACGAATTTTTCTCCAACCACTGAACCCATAGATCCGCCCATAAAGCGGAATTCGAACGCTGCGGCCACCAGTGGAATGGATTCTACCTGCCCCCGAATAACGACTAGCGCATCTTTTTCACCCGTGATTTTCTGCGCCTGGGTAATGCGATCCCGGTATTTTTTACTGTCTTTGAATTTCAGGGGATCAGCCGGTTCCAGATCTATCGCAATTTCTTCACGCGGCGACTCATCAAGAAAATAATCAAGACGCTGACGTCCACCGATACGCATGTGATGATTGCACTTGGGACAAACATCCATATTGCGTTCCAGTTCGGAACGATACAATGTCGCATCACAACCCGGACACATGGTCCATAAGCCTTCCGGCATGGATCGCTTGGTACCACCTTCGGTACGAATCCTTGAAGGCATTAATTTGGAAGGAACCAGCTTTTCAAACCAACTCATAAATATCTACCCATTATTGTCCATCGCCTGTCGCATACCAGAAAGGATACCGGCAACTTCGCCAGGTATTTTTTCCGGGGACTGTTCCAGTTCAGCAATTTTTTTGACCAGTACACTACCCACCACTACGGCATCAGCAACCTGAGCAACCTGAGCAGCCGATTGCGGATCACGGATACCAAAACCGACGCCGACAGGTAATCGAGATACCTGACGAATCATTTTCAGTTTATTCTCAACGGCGCTGACATCCAGCTGACTGGCACCGGTGACACCCTTGAATGAAACATAATACAAAAACCCGCCACCCAGTTTATCCATCGCCCGTAATCTGTCTTCATCACTGGTTGGCGCTGCCAGAAAAATGGCATCCAGTTGCACCAATTTTAACTGCTTAACCAGATCCTCTGCTTCCTCTGGTGGCAAATCAACCGTGAGCACACCATCAACACCGGCTTCATTGGCAAGTCGTGCAAAATCGGCATACCCCATCACTTCAATCGGATTCAGGTAGCCCATTAATATCACCGGAGTTTCCCTGTCCTGTTCCCGGAACTGCTTCACCATCGCAAAGATATCTTTCAAACTGGTATGGTGTTTCAATGCTCGCTCGCAGGCTGCCTGTATAACAGGCCCATCAGCCATCGGGTCAGAAAAAGGCACCCCGATTTCGAGTAAATCTGCACCCGCATCGACGAGAGCATGTAACAACGGAACGGTGATTTCTGGCGCTGGATCACCCCCAGTAATATAGGGAATCAGTGCCGTCCTGTGACTGGTCGCAAGCTGCTCAAAGCGTTTCGCTATCCGGCTCATACCGTAATTCCCTCAATACCGGCAACCGTATGAATATCCTTGTCACCACGTCCGGAAAGATTCGCCAGTATAATTTCGTCAGGCTTCATGGTTGGCGCCAGTTTTTTTACCTGCGCCAGCGCATGACTGGATTCGAGTGCAGGAATAATACCTTCTATCCGCGTCAGGTCATGAAAGGCTGACAAAGCTTCTTCATCAGTAATGGCAACATAGCTGACGCGTCCCTGATCCTTCAGCCAGGCATGTTCAGGCCCAACGCCTGGATAATCAAGCCCGGCTGAGACCGAATGCGTTTCAATAATCTGACCATCCTTATCTTCCATCAAATAGGTCCGGTTACCGTGCAATACACCGGGCTGTCCTGCACACAATGGCGCAGCATGTCGGCCACTTTCAAGACCGTCGCCACCGCCTTCAACGCCCACCATGGCAACATCGGCATCGTCCAGAAAAGGATGGAACAAACCTATCGCATTCGAACCACCCCCCACACAGGCCACCAGGGTATCGGGCAAACGCCCTGCTTGCTCAAGAATCTGGGCACGCGCTTCGCGACCAATAATGGCCTGAAAATCACGCACCATCGCCGGATATGGATGCGGCCCGGCAACAGTACCGATAATATAAAAGGTATCGTCAATATTGGTTACCCAGTCACGCATGGCTTCATTAAGCGCATCTTTCAGGGTTTTTGAACCGGATTCAACAGACACGACTTCGGCACCCAATAAGCGCATCCGATAAACATTGATTGCCTGACGCTTGATATCCTCGGCGCCCATATAAACCACGCAGCTCATGCCTAATCTGGCTGCCACCGTTGCAGAAGCCACACCGTGTTGCCCGGCACCGGTTTCGGCAATAATTCGCGTTTTACCCATTTGCTTTGCCAGCAATGCCTGACCAACTGTATTGTTGATTTTGTGCGCACCCGTATGATTCAGGTCTTCACGCTTCAGGTAAATTTGCGCACCGCCGAGTTTTTCACTCCAGCCACGGGCGTGATAAAGCGGTGATGGTCGACCAACAAAATTGGCCAGATCAGCATCCAGTTCAGCAATAAACGCCGGATCATTGATATATTTTTCATAGGCCTCGCGTAACTGGGCCAGGGGAACCATCAGGGTTTCAGGCACGAAACTCCCACCATAAATCCCAAAATGTCCGCGATCATCAGGCATATGTGTATAAGTCATGTCTTACCCTGCTGTCCGTTTTGCATCTTCTTTCTCAACACTCTCAGTAAAGGCCTGAATTGCGGTTGCAGATTTTATCCCTTTAGCCACTTCAACGCCGCTGCTCACATCCACTGCATAAGGCCGGCTCTGTCGGATTGCCTCGGCAACATTATCGGGCGTCAGGCCGCCTGCAAGAATAACAGGTTTATCGACGGTTTCGGGGATTTGCATCCAGTCAAAGGCGATACCGCCGCCGCCATAAGTATCAGGCTGATGGGTATCCAGTAAAAACCCGGCTGCATGCGGATACTGTTGGCATTTTTCCAGCAGATCCAAACCCTCTTGCATAGCGATAGCCTTAATATAAGGCACGGCAAACCCCTGGCAATCAGCGGCGGATTCATCACCATGGAATTGGAGTAACGACAGCGGAACATGATCCAGCACCCCGGAAACCTCTTCTCGCGACGCATTCACAAACAGGCCAACGGTGGTTATAAAAGGCGGTAACACCGCACAAATGCGCCTGGCCTGATCCACCGACACATAACGCGCACTACGGGCATAAAAAACCAGCCCAATAGCGTCAGCCCCAGCGTTAACAACCGCCATAGCATCCTCTGGTCGGGTAATACCACAAATTTTAATCCGGGTGCGCATGAAATAGATCTAAGGGCTTTCTGGTTCGTAGAAAGGCAAGAATTCTAACAGAATAAGCTAACCATACACAGGTAGGTAAGCAGACATACTCATATCAAAATCAGCGGGGTATTCAACCCGGACAAGATACAAACCGTCAGCAGGAGCTGTGATGCCAATTTTGTCCCTGTCACACTGAGCCAGAACCTCAGCTATCCATTCAGGCTCGCGCTCACCGCGCCCAACTTCCAGTAACGCACCGGCAATATTGCGTACCATATGGTACAAAAAGGCATTGGCATCAATATCCAGATAAACAAACTGCCCCTGACGGGTAACCTGTAAACGGGTAATGGTTCTAACCGGCCTGTTTGCCTGACAGGCGCGCGCCCGGAAAGAGGTAAAATCGTGCTCTCCAACCAGATAACTGGCTGCATCTGCCATGCGTGTTTCATCCAGAGCCTGCCGTTCCCAGCAAACCCGTGAGCGCAGAATTGCTGAGGCCAACGTGTGATTATAAATCACATACCGATAGCTTCGGGATATCGCCGAAAAACGTGCATGAAAATCCTCGCTGGCTTCCCTAACCCACTGCAGGCGAACATCAGCCGGCATATTAGCATTGCCTCCCATGAGCCAGGAACGGTGACTGCGAGCGACTGTTGTATCAAAATGAATAACCTGCGAGGTCGCGTGAACACCACAATCAGTGCGGCCAGCACAGACAACGTCAACCGGCTGGTTAGCCACAAAAGACAACGCTTTTTCCAGTGCCCCCTGAACCGTCGGCGTATTCGTTGCCAATTGACGCTGCCAGCCACGATAAGCACTGCCGTCATATTCCAGCCCACATACAATTCTGGTCATCTAATTCTGGTCATCGACAAAGAACACCCACCCTTGAAAACCAAAGAATAGCCGAATGTAGTGTTGAGTAAATTCTGTGCTCGTTCCATGACAACTACTATTTCACCTCATAGTGTTAAGGCAATCCTATGCCTGTTTTTGCTAACCTAAGGAAGCTCTGATTAAGTCTCAACAACACCAGTAACTACGGCCAAATCCCACGTAATAATGTTGCATCTGCAACACGTTTAACCGCGATGATTAATGATACTGTTCGAAAATCTGGATGATTATTTTCCAATGAAGGGCCTCCATCCGTAACTTCAGGTAATCCGCCGACAACGTAATCCTGCCAAAGATCGAAGACTGTATCAACTGCTGTATATATGTTTTTCTGTAGCTTTTGATTAACCGTATCCAGATCCCATTGTTCGTTCGCCTGATTCTGTGCCCATTCGTAATAACTGACCGTGACACCACCAGCATTAGCCAGTATGTCGGGGATAACATAAACCCCTCGTTCTCGTAGAATCTCATCAGCTGCTGGTGTCGTTGGATTATTCGCGGCTTCGACGATGAGTTTTGCTTTTATTTTGGCCGCATTATTGACATTAATCTGCACAGCGGTTGCTGCCGGTATTAAAATATCACAGTCAACTTCCAACAGTTCTTCATTCGTCAGGGTAAGAGTATTTGGCATACCGACAACTGAGCCATGTTCTTTTTTAAATGCTGCAACTTTCTCAGGAACCAGACCATCTTCAGTATAAATGCCCCCCGAGCTATCACTTATCGCAACTATTCTGGCACCCTGGCGGCAGAACTCTTCCGCAGCGACTGCACCCACATTGCCAAAGCCCTGAATCGCCACGCGAGCACCTGCAATTTCCATTTGTTTGGGTATCAACGCTTTAGATAAAAACCGTTGCGTTGCAAACAGACAGCCTTTACCGGTTGCGTCATGGCGACCTAGTGAACCACCAAGATTTATCGGTTTTCCGGTCACAACAGGCAAATTGTTTTTGCCCGGACTCAATACATCATAAGTATCGTAAATCCATGCCATCGTCTGTTCATTAGTGTACATATCAGGTGCTGGTATATCTGTGTATGGGCCAATGATATCAAATAACTCAGTTGTGAATCGACGAGTAATACGGCGGAGTTCATTAATACTCAACGTTTTTGGGTTACAAACAACGCCCCCTTTTGCACCACCAAAAGGAATATTAACTAAGGCGCATTTCCATGTCATTAATTTTGCCAGTGAGGTAACTTCTTCAATAGTTACATCTGGGTGATAGCGAATCCCTCCCTTACCTGGTCCAAACACGCGATTATGAATGACACGATAACTTTGTATGGTTTGCACCGAACCATCATCAAGTTCGACAGGAAAATTAATTATGTTAATGCGTTTAGGTTGCTTGAGAAAATCAACCAGTCCTTTTTTTAAATCCGTAATATAGATAGCCGCTTTATCGAACTGCTGTTCACTTATAACAATCGGATCGAGATTTTCTTCGTTCATTGTTGTTTCCTTAATGCAGTACAAATGTCCTGTTATATCTGTGATTGCCAGAAGAACCGTAAGCGCAAAACAAAGTACGGAATTGCCTAACCTGCAACGATCTGCTCATTGTGTACATTCCCCGGTAGCAATGCCTCAATCGCTTCGACGGTTTCAGCCATCGGCAATTCCGTACTTTGTTTTGCGCTTACGGTTGATCTTTTCAAGCAAATAAGAAGTACAGTTTCAGCATGTATTCCTACCGAAATTGTGTATGAGATCAAATCTGATAGCCTGATTGGGATTCAGCTGACAATAAAAAGGGCGCTATCAGCGCCCTTTTTATTTATCATATAGATTGTATCTCTATCGACCAGATACCTTTGTTATCAGGAAGCCAGCTTACCCAATATTTCCTCAGCCTCACCCTTCTGTACATTGCTACCCTCGACAACCACTTCATCAAGGATACTTTTCGCACCTTCCGGATCACCCATATCAATATAAGCACGGGCAAGGTCCAGTTTAGTTGCTACTTCATCAGCATCAGCCAATTCACCGTCACCCATATCATCACTGGCACTGAAATCCAGTCCATCAAGATCAAAGTCCATTGCATCATTATTGTTGGCTACAGGTTCATCTTCAACCGCAACATCAACCGCATCGGATTCAGTCTGAAAGTCAGCGCCGCCTACAGGTGGTACAAAGTCTAACGTGTTGTCAGTCAACTCGGCGGGAGCAACTGAATTTTGTGTCATATCATCAGACTCATCATCCACAATATACAATGGATGACCCGGACTGAGCGTCAGACCCATATCAGCAACCTTCAACCAGAGTGGAGCCTGTCGGTTATTACCCAACTGATCCAGAATGGACTGTGCATGTTTATCAAAACCATCACTATCATCGGATGCCTGATATATTTCCAATAATTTCAGATTCAGATCTTCATCATCAGGCGTTTCCTGTAATGCTGACTGCAACAGATCTTCGGCCTGCTGGTAACGACCATAGGCCAGAAAGACATCGGCTTCTGCCAGTGGATCGGCCTCATCTCCCAGACTACCACCGGATATATTACTGACTGCAAACTCACTCAGTAATGAGGTATCACCGCCAACCGTTCCGGTAATATCTGAATCCATAACATCGCCCTGCGGGGCATCTTCCATACCTTCATCCGGTGAGCGCAGAATGCTTTCCTGATATTCCACATAGTCATCTTGCTGTCTGCGACGCCATACAGCAAAACCCAGCAAAGATAACAAAGCTGCACCGCCACCCGCCAGTAGAGCCGGGTTATCGGTAATAGAAGACAGCATCTGGTTAACAAAAGTGGGGTCGGCAGATTTTTCTGTGTCAGCCACAACCGGCACTGGCTCCGATTCCATGGAGTCAGCGACGGCTTCCGCCTGATTCTGAATATCTGCAACCACCGGTATTTCAGCGGCCTCTTCTGCAGTATTGCCCGCCCTGGCCTGTAAGCTGGCTAGCTCGTCATCCCTTAACTGTATCAGGCGCTGCATGTTCTGAATCTGCTCTTCAAGCAGACTCAGACGTTTAGACATATCTACACTTTCAAGCCGTTGAGCTTCCAGTGTCTCATTAGCGAGTACCAGTTCTTTTTTCAGACCGGATACATCACTGGAAGAAGACGTAGAAGAACTGGAGCCAGCAGATGCTGGTGACATATTAACGTCATCCGGCGCTACCAGTTGCAGGGAAGCAGATGGAGCAGGCGTATCATTGCTGACGGAAGTGGAATCCGATCGTTCGATAGAGCCCGAATTCTTCGCTACTGAATGCTTCGCCTCTGCCCTGGCTGCTTTCCAGGATCGATATTGTTCACTGACCGCCTGGCTTGCCTGGCTTTTGCTCTGGCTTATTTCATCAACCGCAGGAACCTGTAATGTGTATCCAGATTTGAGTGTATTGATATTGTCTGAAGAAAATGCCTGTGGATTAGCTTCCAGCAGAGCAATCATCATTTGATCAACATGAATCTCTGCAGGCTTAATATCTTTTGCAATCTGCCACAGCGTGTCGTTGCGTCTGGTCGGGCCATAGGTTTGCGGAGTTGGTGCTGCTGCCTGGCTGACCGAACTAGCCGGAGGACGCGTGGCCACAGAAATACCCGCTGGTACTGCAGTGTTGCTGGTTACCGCAACCGGTGCAGCGATCACAGCAGGAGCCGGGGCCTGCATAGTCAGTGGTGGATCAATCAAGACGGTATATTCACGCAGAATCTTGCCATTCCGCCAGGACAGTTCCATCAAAAAATCGAGGAAAGGTTCACGCACTGCCTTTTTACTGGTAACGCGAATAACTGGCTTGCCAGAATCATTCTGCCCCAGGTTAAAACGCAACCCGGACAGAAACTGCGGGCGATCAATGCCCGCTGTTGTAAATGCTTCGACAGGCGCCAGACTGATGCGCATCTCGTCTAGCTCGCTGCGAGCGGCAGAAACGATAGCAATTTCAGCATTAAAAGGTTGATTCAGACCAGATTTGACATCAATCTCACCCAATCCAAGTGCATATACATTTCCGGTCGCAAGTGCCGTAGCCGTAGCTATAGATAAAACCGATTTCCTAAAAATTCCCATTAAGGTTCCTCTGTATGTTACCTGCTGCCTGCGACAATACAACGCTTGATGACGTTAGAGAACGTTTTCAAGTGCTGTTAAGCTATCTTTGCAACTATATAATTAAAGATAGTTTTTTACCAGTATTTCGGCAATTTGTACGCTGTTAAGGGCAGCTCCCTTGCGCACATTATCGGCAACCACCCAGAGATCTAAACCTCTGGGATGAGAAATGTCTTCACGGATACGTCCGACGAACACGGGATCTTCCGTTGCACCTTCGGTGACAGCCGTCGGATAACCGCCATCATTGCGATCATCCAGCACTGTCACACCCTCAAAAGCATCCAGTAGGCGAGTCGCTTCCGCTGCGGAAATTTTATCTCGGGTTTCAATATGCACAGCCTCCGAGTGACCGTAAAATACCGGCACACGCACCGCAGTCGGATTCACCTGAATAGCCTCATCATCAAAAATTTTCTGCGTTTCCCAGACCATTTTCATTTCTTCTTTGGTATAACCATTGTCCAGAAATACATCAATTTGTGGCAACACATTGAAGGCTATCTGTTTTGGATACACATTTGCCTCAGCTGGCTTACCATTCAATAGTTTGGCAGTTTGCCCGGCCAGTTCTTCAATGGCTTCCTTGCCGGTACCCGATACCGCCTGGTAGGTACAAACATTAATGCGTTCTATACCCACAGCATCATAAATGGGTTTCAGAGCGACCAGCATCTGAATAGTTGAACAATTTGGATTGGCAATAATGCCCGTTTCCTTATAATCCGCGATTTTTTCCGGATTGACCTCGGGCACAATCAGGGGAATATTGTCGTCGTAACGAAACTGGGAGGTATTATCAACCACCACACAACCCGCAGCAGCGGCTTTTGGCGCATAGATTTTCGAGATTGATGCGCCTGCTGAAAACAGGCCGATCTGCGCCTTTGAAAAATCAAACTCGGCAAGATCCTCAACCACCAGTTGTTTATTGTTAAACACCAGTGTTTTGCCGGCTGATCGCTCGCTGGCCAGGGCATACACCTTACCCACCGGGAATTTTCTCTGTTCCAGAATCTCCAGCATGGTTTCGCCAACAGCGCCTGTGGCGCCAACTACTGCAACATCAAACGTACGACTCATTTCACAATTACTCCCCAAAATAGTGTCTTGTTACAAGGCTGCAACAACCGCATCACCCATAACAGAGGTACTGATACATTTCTCTTCCACCGTAGCGATATCCTGTGTTCGCAACCCCTGATCAAGAACCTTGCTCACTGCTGTTTCGATCCGCTCGGCAATAGCCGCTTCATGAAAACTGTATCTCAACATCATTGCCACCGACAAAATAGTCGCCAATGGATTGGCAACTTCCTGACCAGCGATATCTGGCGCTGATCCATGAATGGGCTCATACATACCACGACCATTGGCATCCAGCGAAGCCGATGGCAACATGCCAATTGAACCAGTCAACATAGCTGCCGCATCTGACAGAATATCACCAAACATATTTCCTGTGACAATCACATCGAACTGTTTCGGCTCACGCACCAGTTGCATGGCGGCATTATCCACGTACATATGGCTCAGCTCCACATCCGGGTATTCTTTACCCAGGCGGGTAATTACCTGACGCCATAGCTCTGTCACTTCGAGTACGTTGGCCTTATCAACAGAGCAGAGTTTACCGCCACGTTTACGCGCCGTCTGGAAAGCGGAATGGCCAATTCGCTCGATTTCCGATTCGCGATAGACATAAGTGTTGTAGCCTTCCTGTTCTCCGCTATCCAATGTGCGTACACCACGCGGCTGACCAAAATAAATCCCGCCAGTCAGTTCGCGGACGATCAGGATATCCAGCCCGGAGACTATTTCAGCCTTTAGCGAAGAAGCTGCGGCCAGTTGCGGATACAGAATCGCCGGACGCAGATTGGAAAACAGCTCCAGCTCCGAACGTAATCCCAGCAAGCCCTGTTCCGGGCGCAGTGGTCGATCCAGTGATTCATACTGCGGGCCACCCACAGCACCGAGCAAAATAGCATCCGACTGCCGGGCCAGGGTTAATGTTTCCTCGGGTAACGGTGAACCGGTCTCATCATAAGCCGCACCACCCACCAGGCCATGCTGCATCTCGATATCCAGCCCCTGATCCATCAGATGTTCCAGCACCTTGACCGCTTCGGCAATGATTTCCGGGCCGATGCCATCACCGGGCAGAATACAAATTTTCTTACTCATAGGTTTCTCTCTCAATCAGGAAAACAACCAGGGCGATACCTGCCTGTATTTTTCTTCAAACTGGCGAATCTCATCCGCATGTTTGAGTGTCAAGCCAATATCATCCAGACCATTCAACAAACAGTATTTACGAAAGGCATCGACGTCAAAGTCGATCTGCTGCTCTGCAGGAGTGATGATCAGTTGCTGCTCAAGATTAATGGTAAGCGTATAGCCCAGTTGTTGTTCTTCTTGCTCGAAGAGGGTATCAACAATTTGCGCATCCAGCACAATCGGTAATACACCATTCTTGAAACAATTATTAAAAAAGATATCCGCAAAGCTCGGTGCAATCACTGCACAAAAACCGGCATCCTCAAGTGCCCAGACAGCATGTTCCCGAGACGAGCCACAGCCAAAATTTTCTCTGGCCAACAGGATGGAAGCCCCCTGGTAGCGCGGCTGATTCAAGACAAAATCAGGGTTAGGCGTGCGTTTACTGTGATCATCACCTGGCTCTCCAGGCTCAAGATAGCGCCAGTCATCAAACAGGTTGGGGCCAAAACCACTGCGTTTGACAGACTTGAGGTATTGTTTGGGAATGATCGCATCAGTATCGACATTGGGTCGATCCATCGGCGCAACCAGGCCTTTGTGTTGAGTGAATTTTTCCATGACGCCCTCTACATATTCCTGACATCGACAAAATGGCCGGCTATTGCAGCCGCCGCAGCCATCGCCGGACTGACGAGATGCGTGCGGCCGCCGGCACCCTGCCGACCTTCAAAATTCCGGTTGGATGTGGATGCACAATGCTCACCCGCTTCCAGTCGGTCAGCATTCATGGCCAGACACATGGAACAACCCGGTTCACGCCACTCAAAACCGGCATCGATAAAAATACTATCCAGTCCTTCCGCTTCGGCCTGTTGCTTGACCAGCCCGGAACCCGGCACCACCATTGCCTGTGTAATTGACGCTGCAACCTGCCGACCTTTTGCAACAGCTGCTGCAGCACGCATGTCTTCAATACGTGCGTTGGTGCAAGAACCAATGAAGACGCGATCCAGCCTGATATCGGTAATGGGCATATTTGCTTCCAGCCCCATATAATCAAGCGCCTTGCGCATGCCATTCTGTTTACTGGCATCGGCTTCTTTGCTCGGATCCGGCACACAGGCACTCACGGCTACAACCATTTCAGGCGATGTTCCCCAGGTTACCTGCGGCTCAATATTGGCCGCATCCAGCGTGACTATCCGATCAAATTTTGCCCCCTGATCAGACTTGAGATCGCGCCAGGCCTCAATAGCCTGTTGCAGCATTTCACCTTGCGGCGAATACGGACGCCCAGTTACATAATCAAGGGTTTTCTGGTCAACCGCCACCATACCTGCACGAGCACCCGCTTCAATCGCCATGTTGCAGACGGTCATGCGCCCTTCCATGCTCAGCGATTGAATCGCTGAACCGGCAAATTCAATTGCATAACCGGTACCACCTGCAGTACCCATTTCACCGATGATTGCCAGCACCACATCTTTCGCCGTGACGCCCTGGCCGAGCCCACCTTCGACACGCACTTGCATATTGCGGGATTTTTTCTGAATCAGGCATTGGGTAGCCAGAACATGCTCAACTTCAGAAGTGCCAATACCAAATGCCAGCGCACCGAAAGCACCATGGGTTGAGGTATGCGAATCACCGCACACAACCGTCATACCCGGCAAGGTTGCACCCTGCTCCGGACCGATGACATGCACAATTCCCTGGCGGATATCATTGATGGTAAATTCGTTGAGCGAAAATTCCTGGCAGTTACTGTCGAGCGTTTCTACCTGAATTCGCGCCACCGGATCAGCAATATCTGCGACCCCGCCGGCTCTTGCCGTTGTCGGGACATTATGATCAGGCACCGCCAGCACGCTATCCGTTCGCCAGAGAGATCGACCAGCCAACCTCAAGCCTTCAAATGCCTGCGGCGATGTCACTTCATGGACCAGGTGGCGGTCTATATATAAGAGTGCTGTGCCATCTTCATCGACACGCACGCAATGTGCTTGCCAAAGTTTGTCATACAGGGTTTTCATACACCCTCCCGTTCAGTTCAAGGCAGTATACGGCGTTATTCTTGATAACTCTAATTCATAATAGTAATATATTCGATTCCTATGAGGAATATATATTATGGAAATATCTGCTGTCAAAGCCTTCATTGCGATTGCCGATACGGGCTCCTTTTCGAAAGCGGCAGAGCTGCTATTCCTCACCCAGCCCGCCGTCAGCAAACGTCTGCAGCTATTGGAAACATCCCTGAACACCCGACTTTTCGACCGTATCGGGCGTACTATCACGCTCACTGAAGCAGGCAAAATGCTCTTGCCCCGCGCGCGGAAAATTCTCGTTGATATCGAAGACAGTATTCGTGCGGTTACCAATCTCAGCACTGAAATAACCGGTGAACTGCGTTTTGCCACCAGCCATCACATCGGGCTACACCGTCTACCCAATATCCTCAAAGGATTCAGTCACCAATACCCGGATGTGCGACTCAATATCTCATTCATGGATTCTGAAAATGCCTGCCAGCTAGTTGAATCAGGGGAGCTCGAACTGGCCGTAGTTACTCTGCCACTGTCACCACTGCCGACATTAAAAACCGTGCTGGTCTGGGATGACCCACTGGCTGTGACCGTCGAGAAAAACCACCCCATGGCGGACAGAAAAAAAATCACCCTGCAACAGTTATCACAATACCCGGCAGTACTTCCTTCGATAAATACATTTACACGACAGATCGTTGAGAAAGCCTTTTCTGCATTTGATTTGAGCCTGAATATTTACCTGTCAACAAACTACCTGGAAACCATTCGAATGCTTGTTTCGGCAGGCATTGGCTGGAGTGTTTTACCTGAAACCATGCTGGATAAAAACACCTGCAAACTGACTGTCAGAGAACTCAATCTGCAGCGATCTCTGGGGATTGTCTATCATCGCGAGCGCACATTATCCAACGCGGCCATGCGCTTTGTTGAGGCACTACAACCTTAAGGAAGCTCTGGCTTTGCAAGATTCGCAGACAACTTCATATAGACACGGTAAATAGCGACGATACTGAACAAGCCGATAAAAGACACCAACATCTGGGAAAAAATACTCGCGGGGATATTTGCATTTTCCGATTTAAACAACGTTTTCACCAGAATACCCGCAACCAGAACCGGTATGATTGCAACAAAAAGAACCACAATAACTTGCCAGAAATATCCCGCAGTTGCCATGAAACTCTTCTGTACAGCTTCAACCAGTCCATTATGCTCAACAATCAGGAAATATTCTGCCAGCGACAACCTTGCAGCTATCCAGATCCCGGGGATAATATAGGCATAGAGTCCAAACACTGTTAGCAACCCCACAACCATTGTGACAGCACAGATCGGCAGCCATAATTTGATGGCCGAAAATATTAAAGCCTGGTTACCAATAACCTCCTGGACAGTTTTTTTCTGAACATACAGCACCATCAGGGCAGTATAAAACGGTTTAAAAATGAGGCCGGACAACCACACCACGCGCATTTTCTGATCATCCGTCACCACACCCAGGAGCAGAATTTGCAAGATGCTCGCTATGAATAGCAGGGGAATAAACAGCGCAAGTAATTCACCAAAACTGCTACGAAAAAACTGCCAGCTATCACGCAGGATATCTACAGGATTTAATACATTTTCAGATAGGGAATTCATTATGAATAAAAAAATCCCTGCACAGCAGGGATTTTCATATGGCTAGAAATCATAGGCTTATTTCTTTAACAGATCACGAATTTCTTCAAGCAACATTTCCTGTTTTGGTGGTGCAGACGGAGCTTCTTCCTGCTTTTTCTTCATTGAGTTAATCATCTTGACCATCATGAAAACGGCAAAAGCAATAATCAGAAAATCCAGTGCAGTCTGAACGAAGTTACCATACTTCAAAACGACTGCAGGTGCATCTGCGGTTGCCGCCTGTATGGTATATCCCAGGTCAGTAAAATCTACCCCTCCCATCAGCACGCCAATCGGTGGCATAATCACATCGGCCACCAGTGAAGAAATAATCTTGCCGAATGCACCACCAATGATGATACCAACGGCCATATCCATCATATTGCCTTTGATCGCAAACTCTTTAAATTCCGAAATCATGCCCATCGTTATTCTCCTTGAAATTAATTTGGGTGAAACTCTCTATAAATAGTGCTGGAACCACTTGATCAATTCATAAACTTACATGCCGCTTGCAAAAATAATCCGCATTCACCAAAAAACACCATCTCAGGCGGATGCTACCGTCAAAATCCACCAACTTCAATCTTTAGGTATATCTATTAATTAGAATTTCGTTTGAGTTCAAGGAGATTAACCTCGAGTATCACAGTATACAAAAGTACATAAGGTCGCAAAAATGATCTAACGGCAAAATCGAGGCAAAAGGCAACTTCTAACCCGAAAGATAATTAGGCGTCATTCAATATATTTCCAGCTAACAACCATTGCAGCCAGAGCCACGCTAGCTGCGATGAAAAACATCCATTCAGCGCCGATTCCTTCCCATAAATATCCGGCAGCAAAACTACCGATAGCACCACCCGCCCCAAAGCTTAGACTACTATACAGCGCCTGCCCTTTACCCTGATGCCGACCATTGAAATGACGGTGAATGAGAAAAATAGCAACAGCATGATACACACCAAAACTGGCAGCATGGAGTAATTGAGCCAGGGTAATCAGCAATGGATAATCCACAAACAAGCCAATCATTATCCATCGACAGGCAGTCAGACATGTTGCAATCATTAACAGGGATCGAGCGCCGTATGCCGGTAGCCAGCGGTGCATTCTCAGGAATACAACAATTTCTGCCAACACACCTAACGCCCAGAGCTGACCAACAGCCGATTCGCTGTAACCATGACTGGTCAGATATAAACTGTAAAAAGTGTAATAGGGTCCATGACTTGCCTGTAGCAAAAAGCAGACTAGCAACAGCGAAATCACCGCGGGTTTATGCAGCAACTGACCAATAGGTTCACTAGCAGACTGTTGCTGCGGTGTCTTTTGTTCCGGCACCAGCAAACTCGCCAGCCAGATACCGCAGAACAGCAGCAGTATCGTCACTGGCAATTGTTCAGCGCCGGTTTGTTCAATCACAGGCCCAAGCGCGGCCACCGTCAGAATAAAGCCAATGGAACCCCATAACCTGATCTTGCTGTAACCGTGGGTGTCATCACCCAGTGCATTGAGTGTGGTTACCTCAAACTGGGGTAATGCCGCATTCCAGAAAAAGCTGAACAACAGCATCACAAAAACCAGCCATGCATATTGCTGATTTAATAGAATACCGGCAAAGGTTACGGCAGCGAGAAAACTGGTGATCCGGACAATACGCATGTGTTGCCCGCTTCGATCTGCAATCCAGCCCCAGATATTGGGCGCAACAATTTTGGTCGCCATAATAATAGCCACCAGCTCGCCAATTTGCACGGCTCCGTAGCCCAGCGATTTAAGGTAAAGACCCCAATAGGGTATCAGCGCCCCGAGACTGGCAAAATAGAAAAAATAGAATCCTGACAGGCGCCAGTAGGTCATAGACTGCTCCCCTGCTCCAGAGGCTATCAGGGATTTTCAGGCGATGCCGGTATCACCGGAGTCATCAGATCCACATCTGCATTCTGCGCCCGATGACGCATGAAATGATCCATCAGGGTAATCGCCAGCATAGCTTCGGCAATCGGCGTTGCACGAATACCCACACAGGGGTCATGTCGGCCAGTGGTAATCACTTCAACTGGCTCACCCTGTATGTTCACCGTTTTTCCAGGCAGTCGCAGGCTGGAAGTGGGTTTCATGGCGATGCTTACAAGAATTTCCTGCCCGGAAGAAATACCACCCAACACACCGCCAGCATGATTACTCAAAAATCCTTCAGGGGTAATTTCATCCCGATGGTAGGTGCCTTTTTGCTCGACGCAGGCAAAGCCCGCACCAATCTCGACCCCTTTCACTGCATTGATACTCATCATGGCATGTGCAATGTTGGCGTCCAGTCGGTCAAAAACCGGCTCACCCAAACCCACCGGCACCCCACTGGCAACCACATTGACACGGGCACCAATCGAATCACCAGACTTGCGCAGCGCATCCATGTACGCCTCCAGTTCTGCTACTTTTCCGGCATCCGGCGAGAAGAAGGGGTTTTCATAAACAGCATCCCAATCCCTGTGCTCAATGGCTATCTCGCCAAGTTGTGCCAAATAGCCACGAATCTGTAAACCGAGCTTTTCAAACAGGTATTTTTTGGCAATACCGCCGGCTGCCACTCGCATCGCGGTCTCCCTGGCAGAGGATCGTCCACCCCCCCGATAATCCCGAAAACCGTATTTTTGCTGGTATGTATAGTCAGCATGACCTGGACGAAAACGGTCCAGGATAGTCGAATAATCTTTGGAACGCTGGTCAGTATTCTGAATTAGCAGCCCAATGGGTGTGCCTGTCGTAACACCTTCAAAAACACCCGACAGAATCTGCACTTCATCCGCTTCACGACGCTGGGTTGTATGCCGCGAAGTCCCTGGCTTACGCCGGTCGAGATCCTGCTGCAAATCCTCGGCTGTCAAAGCCAGGCCTGGCGGACACCCATCCACGATGCAGCCGATTGCCGGCCCGTGACTTTCACCAAAACTGGTGACCCTGAACAAATTTCCAATGCTATTTCCGGACATAGTTCACATTCTACAGACTTAATTCAAAAACAGTCATCCTATCACTAAAGCGCTTCTATGTATCGCCGATACGCGGATTGCAATCAGCAAACACCGTTAAGGAGAAAACATAGTGAGCCACCAAAGTCATCAAGCGATTGGTAATTACATGGGCAAGCCAATCTTTGAATCCATCGAAGTTCAGGATGACATTTATATTTTTGACAGGATAGCCCAGTACAAAACCGATTCTTTTCCACTGGATCAATTAAAGAAAGACGAATTACTGGTCAGACCAGGACTGATCTACCGTCACAAGGATTAATCACCACCAGCCATGGATGGCTGGCCGTTAGGCGGGTACCTTTAGCCTTTTCGAACCCCACTCAAAACAGACAATCATCAGCCTCAGCAGGCTCTTCTACAGCGGCACTCGCCTGGGGAATATAGCGCCGAATAATCCCTTTTTCTGTTTCGCTAACGGTTTCTGCAATCAGTGCATTGCCAAAATCAGTCAACTGCTGATCTGATAAATCTACAGCCTCGGCCACAGTGCTTCGGGCATCCAACCAGCAGTGCATCATTTGCACGAGCACATGCAACTGCTGGCTCATATAGTCCTGAAACTGCAATTGCTGAACGATTGAGTTAATCATCTGCTGACGACTAGCGTCATCTGATTCCTGAATATCCAATGATTCCAGATAGTCTTTCAAACTGCCAGATGACAACTTTTCATGTGCTATCTGAGACTCCTGATCAGGCACATTCTCTGTCAGAAAATTCAAGGCTCCCATAACAATTTCTGTGGCATGCAGTGCCTCGCCACGACAATGTTCCATTATTGTCTCGGTGAATCGCACCATATCACTCATTGATAATTCTTGCTGGCTCATACCGTTCCCTCAAATAGATCATCTATCCAGTCAGCTAAATTTTCCTCTTCAATGCAATCAGGTGGATCGGTTTTAGCCAGCTCCTTATAGAAAGCTCGAAGCTCCACCTGAGCCTGCAAAATCTGCTGTATTTCAGACAACAAACTGTCGCGGTCAATATCTCCGTTAGCGCTGCCAGCAGTAACCACACTTCTCCAGATTCGCGATAGTCGCGACAGATGCTGGCTGGTCGTATCAGCGAACTGCATACCCACAATCACCGGAGAAATTTCTGCCTGTAATTGCTGATCACGATTAACCTTTTGCTCCAGAAATGCTTGAACTTCGGCCAGTTTTTCACCATCTTGCTGCACCGACGTGACCGGATGATCCGAGGCTGTCTTATCGCTGTCTGCCCGTCCCTGTTCCAGCAGACCATCTATTTCACGATTATAGCTGCACTTGATATCATTGATGCGTTGATCAGCCTGATAGAGTACCTGGAAGGATTGCACAGCAGATTGTGCAGAT
The DNA here is from genome assembly GCA_036480335.1 of Gammaproteobacteria bacterium. Classification (GTDB taxonomy): domain Bacteria; phylum Pseudomonadota; class Gammaproteobacteria; order DSM-19610; family DSM-19610; genus JAZGER01. The sequence continues at coordinate 34,270 of JAZGGH010000054.1, forward strand.
TCAGTAGAAATTTGGGACGACATATCAAGAATTTCATTGGCAGCCTGCTCACTCACACCAATAATATTACTGAATATTTCATCCAGAATAGACAAAAAAACCCTGTCGATTTCCATGCGTGCAAATTGGCTCATCCTGCCTCCTGTTCCTGTCCATGCAGCTATTACCTGGTAACGGGAATAACCGTTCTTTTTTACATTCTTGACAGGTTATCGGACACGACGCAAAAGGGTTTAATTTGCATCAATCCAAACGGATCAGCCAGGCAAACTGCAGTTTAAGTCAAACCCCTGGCTGTCGATATGAAACCAGGAGTCTTTATATATAGGGAGCTATGTATATAAGGATAAACAAGATACTGTTCATCGCATAGCATGACTACGATACATGAAAATCAAAAAACCACCTATATCCAATGGCTTCTGGCGGATCATCAGCTTGTTTCCAGGCTCAGGGGAAGCAAGCCGTAAAAAGGCCCGGTCGTGTTCAGATATTCCATTAATGGAAGAACTAGAGCCGCGCTTGCTATTTTCCGCCGATTCTATCGTCGTCCTGCCAGATAATCAGGATGCAATCTTCCAGCCATTCGATTCCGGCCCGGCCGAATCGCAACTCATTCAAACTGAGAATAGCTATCAATCCTCTGCTTCACAGTCCAGCCGTTACGAAATTGTATTTATCGATGCAGGTGTAGACGATTACCAACAATTACTAAATGACCTGCTGAGTCAGCAGGATAGCGGCCGACGCTTTGACATATATGTGCTCGACAATGACCGTGATGGTATTGAGCAGATTTCAGAAACCCTTAACGGCCAACAGGATGTTGATGCCATTCACATACTATCGCACGGTGATAGTGGCCGCATCAATCTCGGTAACAGCTGGCTGGATATTAATACTCTCGACCAGTATTCGGATGCCATCGCCAGCTGGAATCAGGTGCTCGGCGAAGAGGCTGATCTTTTGATCTATGGCTGTAATCTGGCCGCAAGCGAAACAGGCCAGGCATTAACCCAATCCCTGAGTGACCTCACGGGTGCTGATGTGGCAGCATCAGATGACTTGACAGGACAGGCAATATTCGGTGGTGACTGGGACCTGGAATATTTCACCGGCGATATTGAGACAAACATAGCCTTCAGTCAGCAGCTACAGCAAGACTGGAGGCAATTGCTTAATGTAAGTATTGACACCACCTCGACCGGAACCACACCGACTGCTGGAGCTAGTGGTACTGTTTCTCATACTACTACCGGAACCGGCCGGCTGATGCTTGTCGGTATTTCCTTCGGGCAGGACAAAGGTGATAGCGTGAGTTCTATCACCTACAACGGGGTAAATCTGAGCTTTGTAGGTGCACAGGACAATAGCATAGTGTTAGGTTCTCGTGTCGAAATCTGGCAACTCGTCGCACCTGATACAGGCACACATGATGTTGTGGTAAATTATTCAGGAACCAGTCATATAGGTGCGGCCTTCGGCGCAACCACCTTTACCGGTGTTGATCAATCGACACCTTTAGGTACCTTTGCTTCCTCCGAGGGAGAATCTTCGACGCCATCCACCACCATAACATCATCCTCAGGTGCGTTGGTTTTTGGTGTTCTGGCCGCCGACCATAATGCCGATATTGATCTGGTTCCCGGTTCAGGACAAACAGAGCACTGGGATCTTTTCCAGGACAAAGCCACCGGAAGTGGTAGCACCGAAGCAGGTGCTGCCTCAGTTAATACTTCGTGGACACTGCCCCTTATTCGTAAATGGGCAGCGGCTGGTGTTTCAATTAATCCATCCGATGAAGCGCCAGTTGCGGATGCTGGCGGCCCGTACTCTATCAATGAAGGCGATTCACTCAACCTGGATGCTTCTTCTTCCTTTGATCCAGATACTGATCCACTAACCTATGAATGGGATCTAAGCTACGACAACAGCACCTTTAATCCAGAATCTACCGGTGAAGCACCGACACTGAGCTGGGCCACATTACAGGGCATGGGTGTCGACGATAATGGCACATATACGATTGCAGTGCGCGCCATTGATGGTCAGGGCAATACAAGCATTGCGCAGACCACACTGACCGTCAGTAATACCCCACCGATTCTGACCGTAACAGGCGCAGCAACTGCCAATGATGGTGGGTTATATACACTGAACCTGGATGCCAGCGATCCAGGTGATGACACAATCACAAGCTGGACGATCAACTGGGGTGACGGCACAATTGAAACAATCCCAGGCGATCCATCGGCCGTTACTCACACTTATACAAACGCCGGTTTCACCAACAACATCACAGTGTCGGCCACCGATGAAGATAATCCTGATAACTATATTCATAACGACCTGTTCGCAGGTCACTATGCGATTGATGCCGGTGTATACCGAGCTCAGGGTGACTGGGGGAATCCGCTTGTAGAGTTTGCCAATGAAGGAACATTAGACAAGACCATTCAACCCATCATTGGGCCGGATGGATTTCTCTACGTTAGCGGTGAATCCTCCAACAATGTACTCCGTTATCATGCTGACACGGGTATACTCTTCGACGTATTTGTTAGCCAAGCTGCCGGTGGTATTTCCTCAGCAGGTGGCCTTACCTTCGGTCCCAATGGCAATCTATTTGTCGCCGATTATGGGACTGGTTCTATCAAGGAATACGATGCAATTACTGGCACTTTTATTGGTAATTTCGTAAGCAGCGGTTCTAGCACTATGGATCAACCCTATAGTCTGGTATTCGGGCCTGATGGCGACCTGTATGTTGGCAGCTATAATCAAAATACTGTATATCGCTTTGATGGGAATACCGGAGCGCCTGTGAATAACGGCGGGCCAGATCCAGCAGGAACTTTTATACCGACTGCTCAGAATGGCGGTCTGGGTACTGCAGAGCAAATACTTTTTGGACCGGATGGAAATCTCTATGTCGCTGACCTCACAAACGACAGGGTACTCCGTTTTGACGGTACCACTGGAGTATTCATCGATATCTTTGTTGTTGCAAACGCAAATGGTCTCGAAGCCCCCAATGGGCTGGCTTTCGGTCCAGATGGTCTTCTGTACGTTACTGATTCCAAAAACGGCGTTTTACTTCGCTATGATGGCAGTGATGGATCAATCATCGCATCCCTTACTGATCCCTATGTAACTGGTCTGGACAAACCCAGTCATATAGCCTTCGCACCAGATTTACAGGTTACCGTCAACGCCAACAATAATGCACCTGTGTTCGAAGCTGTGGGTCCTTTCACCGCCGATGAAAATTCTGCCGTGACAACCGCAGTGGGTAACATTGATGCAAATGACGGTGACGGCGGTGTAACCGATACAGGTATCATCTACTCAATTACTAGTAACGTTAATCCGAATTTGGATGGTAATGATGCGTTCAGCATTGATTCTTCCAGTGGTGAGATTACTGTCAATGACTCCGGAGATCTGGATTTTGAAGGCACAACACCGCTCATTATCACGGTTCAGGCGGACGATGGTGCTAATCAAAGCACGACTGATGTAACGATCAACCTCAATAATATCAACGAAGCACCTGCCAGCAACGACAAAACTGTGTCTACCAATGAAGATACGGATTATCTTTTTAGTAGTACTGACTTCGGGTTTACCGATTCAGGTGACACACCGGCAAATAGTCTGCTGGGTGTAAAGATTACGACACTGCCAGGCACTGGCACGCTGTATGTTGATAGCAACGGTGATGGCATCATCAATATCGGAGAGGCCGTTATAGCCGTCGATACGATTGCTGTCGCCGACATTACCGCCAGTCGTCTGAAGTACAGGCCGGTAGCCAATGATAATGGTGCTGGTTATTCCAGCTTCACCTTCCAGGTGCAGGACGATGGCGGTACCGCCAATGGGGGCGTGGACCTGGATCAGACACCGAACACCATCACCATCGATGTCACTGCGGTGAACGATGCCCCGGTCAGCGATGTGGTGAATATCAGTGGTAATGAAGCCACGACTTCGATTGCGATTACGCTGGCCGGCTCGGATATCGACGGAACGGTGGATGCCTTCCAGTTAAGTAGCCTGCCGGGTAACGGCACGCTGTATACCGATGCCGGTTTAACGACTGCCGCAGTTACCGGTACCGATTATACCGCGACGACCGAAGCATTAGTCCTGTACTTCGTTCCAAACAGCCAGTGGAATGGCGTGACGAGCTTCCAGTTCATCGCCAAAGATAATAGCGGCCTGCTCGACGCCACACTGTCAACCGCAACGATTACTGTCAGTGCCGTGAACGATGTACCGGTGGCGGTGACGAACACGGTGAGCACGATGGAAGGCACGGCGCATATCTTTTTGACAAGTGACTTCACCTTCTCTGACGTTGAAGGCGATAGCCTGGTGTCGGTGACGTTCTCGAATCTCAGCCTGGCCGGCGGCACGCTGGAACACAGCGGCAGCACCCCGGTGACTAACGGCATAACGCTGACAGCAGCCCAGCTCACGACGCTAATGTTTACCCCTGCGAATAACGCCAACGGCACGCCGCTGGCGAGCTTTGACTTCACGGTTAACGATGCCGACCCAGGTATCACCGTCGCACAGATGAGCATGAATGTCACACCGGTCAATGACCAGCTTACGGCAACCAACCTGGCCCAGACAATGAATTACACTGAAGGTGCAGCCAGTGTAGAACTGGATGATATCGTAGTAAGCGATGTTGATAGCGGTGAAATGGTAACCGCTACACTGACGCTGGCCAACCCGACTTACGGTGGATTAACTACCAGTGGCGGTGCAACCTACAATGCAGGTACTGGTGACTGGAATATTATCAGCACCCTGGCCAATGTGAACGCAGCATTGGCCAACCTGGCCTTCATCCCAACAACAGACAACGAACAGAACACCAGTATTGCAATCACTATTGCGGATGGCGGTGAGAACGCTACTGTGCCGGTCACTGGCACAATTGTGCTAACTGTTTCACCAGTGAATGACGCGCCTGCTGGTGCTGATACCACGCTAACGGGAATGGAAAGTACCGACTATGTCTTTAGCCTCTCAGATTTTGGTTTTACCGATACCATTGACGGTGATAACTTCCTGGCAGTTGAAATTGTTACATTGCCAACCGTTAGTAATGATAGCTTGCAGATCAATAGTGTAGATGTGACCGCCGGTCAATTTATCAATGTTGCCGATATTAGTGCTGGTAATCTGGTGTTTTCACCGCCGCCAGGTCTGAATGGGCTGGGCTTTGCCAGTTTTACTTTCCGGGTACAGGATGATGGTGGTACGGGTAACGGTGGCGTCAATACGGATCCGATAGCTAACACGATGACTATTGATATTACGGCATTTAATGATCCACCTGTTACCAGCAGTCTCGCTGATGTCACTGTGGATGAAGATGCAGCGGATACTGTCATTGACCTGTTCGCCGCATTTTCGGATGCAGAAGATGCGCTTGTCTACTCAATGATTACAAACACTAATCCGGGTTTGTTTGCTGCAACTGTTATTAATTCGGTTGCTGGTACGTTGACACTGGATTACGCACCCGACCTGAATGGCAATACAAATATTACTATTCGTGCCACCGATATTGGCGGTCAGTTTATTGAATCTACATTTAGTGTCACTGTAAATCCGCTTAACGATATACCGACGACATCCGGCATTAACAATACTAATGTGAATGAAGATGCGCCCGTTTCGGTGATTGATTTATTCGCAGCATTTGATGATATCGAGACACTGGATGCCGCGCTCGTCTACACTTTAACAAACAATACCAATCCTGCCTTATTTTCATCCACAACCATTGATATTGGTGCAGGTACATTGTCACTCAACTATGCACCGAACCAGAATGGAACGGCGGACATCACAGTTCGAGCAACCGATACGGGTGGTGCATTCATTGAAACCCTCTTCACTGTTACTGTTGCCGCCGTCAACAACGCGCCAACGGCTATCAGTATTTCCAATAATCAAATACAGAATACAACTGATACCAGCACTGGAGCCGCAATTGGCACCTTAAGTGCTGAAGATGTAGACACCAGTGACACTGCCACCTACAGCATAGTCGGCGGCACGGATGCCGATAAATTCAGCATTGGCGGGCCGGAGAATCAGTTATTAATTCTAAATGATGATGTTCTGGATGCCACCTTACAAGCAAGCTATCACGTGGTTGTACGTATAACCGATAGTGGGGGGCTCAGCCATGATGAAAGTATCACCGTCATTGTGGTGCAAGATACAAATATCGTCGATGAATTCATTGCGTTCGTCGAAACAACAGAAACTGTTCCTGTCGTGTCATATGATCCGTTAACAGAAGAACCTCTAGCAGAAACTGTACAATATGATACGCTAGACCCTCTGGCAAGCCCAGAGCCTGGGTATCAAATCGGCAATGCTTCCATGGCAACTGCTCCACCGCCAGAAACAACAAAACCAGAAGAATCACCAGAATCAACTGATGAAGCACTTCCAGAAAAAAGCAAGCCAGATACAAACGACTCAAGCGATCAAACTGACAAAGATGCGCTACTGATTAATAGAGAGCTAGACACTGAGACCAGACAGGTTGAGCTGATAGATAAGCTTATACCTAACGAGGGAACATTACCGACTGCTACGGAAAAAATAACACAGAGTCGCAACATCAATGATCAGTTTACGTATTCAACAACACATTTATATACTCTCAACGATGCTGTAAATATGAACAGCTTCGTGGATGCAGTGAATCAGTTACGTGAAGAATCAAAAGACAGCGCATTATTGCAACAAAAAATTATCAGCACCAGCGTACTAATGAGCACAGGATTATCGATTGGTTATATCGTTTGGCTGGTGCGTGGTGGCATACTGCTCAGTAGTATTCTGTCATCGCTACCGGCATGGCGTTTTATCGATCCGATGCCGATTCTAGCGACACTGAATGACCAGGAAGATGATGAAGACACTGAGACGCTGGAGTCGATAATTCGGGATGGCAAGATAAAAGCCGAAGGAAAACGTAATCAAATATTAGCGCAGGAAAAAAATATTGAGAAGTGATGAACTCCGAGCTCCGCAGCATAGCTGGGGAGCTCGGAGTCAAGAACCTCTGATCAATAAACCAGGAACAGACTCATCAAAAACTGTAACCCAGCTTGACTAGAAAACGGGTATTATCAAGATCGTTCTCGATATTGTTGAATTCGGCATCCTGAGTAAATTGATGGCGTAATTCAATACCAGCAGAGAACTGATTGATTTCGTAGGTAGCACTTGCTCCCACCTGAAAGGTGAATACACTATCATCATCGCCTCCTAACTCAGCACTGACAAAGCCGACACCCGGACCAAAACCGACCTTAAAACCCTCACCAACCGGGATCATATAATGCGGATTTAGCTCAAAACTGATCAGTTCCAGGCCCTTCTCATCATAGCTCGTCAGACTGACTCGTTGACGGATGTTATTTCCAGGAGTTTTCAGTAATGGGCAATTGAATGCCCCTTCAACCCCCCACACAAAGCCATCGGTTATATCACTCAAATTCTCGCCTTCACCGCCCAATAGAATCGAGACAGTCGGTTCAAAGGCATAACCTTGCTTTAATATCGGCGCAAAAACCAATTCAGAATCTTCTGCGTGAGCCACAGCTGTAGCGAAGATCAACGGGAGCATTGCAACTGCAAATTTATATTTCACTATCGTATTTCTTACTGACATGACAAACACCTCATAATGATAAAATTTGCGCGTAGCCTAGGGGATTCCATTCCATCTGTCTGTAACAAAATCACAATCATTACAAAAACGATACAATTGTCTCTGGAATCTGCAGATTTATATTCTGTTTAAGGTGCGGGCACCTCTATTAATCAGGATTTTGTCTGAGTTCAAGGCGGATGGTTTTTGAGAACCGCAGTATATAAGGCATATATGAGGATCGCAAAAAATCATCCAACGCAGAAATCGGGCGAAAAGACGATTAATAGGGGTGCCCATGCGTATAATACCTTTTTCTGACTCTATCCAGCCAATTGAGGAGTACCATGTCAGTTTTGCGTTACCTGTTTATCAGTATTCTGGGATACTTTCCTCTCAGTCCCGCACTGGCAGACGATACGGCCAGCCAGCTCTTTGATAATTTGAAACAGATGGTTTACCAGATACGGGTGATTGACAATGCGTCTGGTGACAAATCCAGTATTGGCTCCGGCTTTCAGGTCAGCAGTGACGGCAGGATCGCCACCAATTTTCATGTGGTCGCATCCTATGTACACAATCCCGAACAATATCAGCTCGAATATGTATTTCATGATGGCACCACCGGAGCACTGACACTCGAAGGATTTGATGTCATCCATGATTTGGCAATTGTCAGACGGGATGCAAATGAGGGTCATTCCTTTCGTTTTCGCAACCAGCTAATGACCAAGGGTGAGCAGATGTATTCCATGGGCAACCCCCTGGATCTGGGCATGACAATTATTGAAGGCAATTACAATGGCCTGATCGAAACCTCGCGCTACCAGAAAGTTTTGTTCTCCGGCTCTCTCAATGCGGGTATGAGCGGTGGCCCCGCGATTGATGATAAAGGCCAGGTCATAGGTATCAATGTATCCAAAGGCAATGAACAACTCAGCTTTCTGGTGCCTGTCGATAATCTGGTAACACTCATTCAACGACTGGATGAACAGAACTTTGGAGAAGATTATGAGGCTGAAATTCAGCAAGCGCTGCTTAAAGATCAGGATGCTTTCTATCAACCACTTCTAAAACAAGACTGGCCTCAGGACCTGTTTGTCAAACTCTTGCTCCCTGGAGAAATCAGTCCCTCCCTCAAATGCTGGGGCAATACCACAGACAACCAGAAAATACGTTATGACAAAGTCCAGCAATTCTGCCAGTCGCAAGATAATATCTATCTTGATAGCAGTCTCGAAACAGGTACATTTTCCTATGAGTACACCTGGCTGGCATCAGACACTCTCAACAGATTTCAATTTTACCACTTGCTGGAAACAAATTTTGTACACCCATCACAATACACGGCATTTCGGGAAGACGATGTAAGCAATTACGCATGTGATACTGACTTTATTCGTATCCAGCAGCGCTCCTTTCGAATTTCAAGCTGCAGTCGCAGTTACCATAAATACCCACAACTCTTCGATACCGTAATAATGCTGGCGTCGATAGATCGCAATGATCAAGGTGTCATCATGCATATCTCTGCTGCCGGCATCAGTACAGAAAATGCCACGGCACTACTGGCAAAATTTCTGGAGGCAATACAATGGAAGCCCTGATCATCAAGACAGCAGGACGGCATGGCCAACAAATGATCCTGGCCAAAAGTGTCGGGGATACACTCTCGATTGGCCGCGGATTTAATAATGATGTCATACTGGATGATCTCTATATCGACGAAACACAACTTGTCTTTCAGTATGTCGATGAGCACTGGGAGTTACAGCTGACTAATCCCACCAATCCCGTTATGGTTAATGATAAAACTGTCAACACCCATACATTACAGATCAATTCTGGCGACCGATTAACACTCGGCCGTACCCAGATAGAAGCCATCACCGGTAATCAATCCATTGAGAAAACCCACAAACTGTTTCAGTCTTCCTGGCTCGGGCAATTTATCTCCCGGCCTGGAATCGCCCTGTTCCTGATTTTTCTCGCATCAGCTTTTGCTGCACTGGAAGCCTATCAAATTCTGGTCACAAAAATTGAATGGAACACACTGTTTTCCACTGCGCTCATTTTCGCTGCTGTGCTGTTTTTCTGGGCTGCCACCTGGGCATTAACAGGCCGATTATTGCGACACCAGCCAAATTTCTTTGCGCAACTGGGGTTCACCGCATTAGCCATCCTGGCGATGCAATTCGTTTCACCCCTGCAGGAATGGATTGAATACGCTCTCAACAGCACACTGGTTGGCGAGGTATTACTGTGGAGCATTATACTTGGCTTCCTCGCCCTGCTTTTATACTTCAACCTGTTGTATGCTACAAATATCAAACATGTTAGCCTGACAGCATTTATCACCAGCGCCGCCATTGTCCTGTTCAGCTATGCAATCGCCCAGTTTAATCAGGATACATTTGACTCCGATCCCAACATTGCCAATTTGCTGAGTCCACCATTCACACGGCTTTCAGAGGATAAAACCGTTCAGGAATACCTCGGAACCTACCAGGATCAGTTCACAAAAATAGAAATCGATTAGGCCGTATATGCATCCAAACCCCGCCCTAAAAAATAAAATTTTACTTATTTATTATATGCTTAGTGTATAAAAATAGTTTGCGATTTTTCTATGTGACCTCAATTGTAACGGCCTGTCAATTCTTCTATTTCGTGAACTCCAACAACAATCTGTAAGCCCTAAAGGTCGAACATTAGCGTTGAATTAATTACATAAGTAAAAAATCGAATATGAAAAACATGACAGTGCAACCCTTATCCAGACGCATATTATCAGGCGCATCCCTGCTATTCCAGACTATCTTACTCAGCGCCTGTATTTCCGGTGGCAGCTCCGGCACAAAAAATATCACGCCACAATCGGTCGACTCGGCTACACCTGATGAGAACGCACCTCCAAACATAACCATTCTCTCTCCAGTCAGCTCCGACCAACTGACTGCGGATAATCCGATTTATTTCTATGCTGATGCATGGGACAAAGACGGCAGTATCAAAAAAGTTGAGCTATATTCAGGTGCCACCAAAATCGCCACCCTGTTTAAATCGCCCTACGCTTTTAATTGGGAGAATGTACCAGCGGGTAACTACAAATTGACAGCCCGAGCCTATGATGACCAGAACAACATGCAACAATCTGTAGCTATACAGGTCAGTGTTAAACCCCAGAAAGCACTCACCGTTTCTCTTGTTTCGCCTGCTGATAACACCAGTTACGACATCGAATCCAGTATCGAGTTAAAAGCGAATACCAGTGATAATACGCAAGTGGTTCAGGTAGCTTTCTATAACAATGGCAGTCTGTTGGGAACAGATACCACCCCGCCGTATAAATACACTCTCAACAGCGCAAGTATCGGAACACATGATATTACTGCCATTGTCACAGATAAGAGTGGCTCATCCGAGGCATCCGAAACGCGACGCGTTATTGTCTCCGAAGAAAGTATTCCTGGTAGTGATGGCTCACTGAAAGTTTATCCTGCGGTAGCAAAGATACAAAAATACAAGTCCACACATTTTTCTGTCAATGTCACACAGAGTGGTATCAGTAAGAATTCATTCGTCTATCAGAGCACCAATAATGCCTCCCCTGGCTGGAAAGGTACACTGAATTATATGCAAAAAGCGAATCACTGGACGACGTTTTCATTCTCAGGCGCTGTGAATATTGACGCAAATCGGCTGGATGGAAAAACCATAAAAACCTGCGTTATCCGCCCACTATCATTGAAAATCAAGCCCACTATTCAGGGAAGTCATTGCTCATTCACGCTCACTAAGCCTACCAAAGTTTCTGTGGAAATCGATGAAAAATACAGTCTCAGTGCACCCTTAAAAAACAGTGGCCAAATTACGAAAAATATCGTCAAACATCCATTACTGGTCTTTGCAGATCCACTGGAAACCAATGTACCAAATCCATCAGGCCCAAATGTTATTTATTACGGCCCAGGTTTGCACAAAATAGGCAAAACCAAACAGTTAAATGATAACACTCAGGTCTATATTGCAGGTGGTGCCTATGTTATCGGTGGCTTCAAGGCGGGTAAAAATCCGAAAAATATTTCTATTCGCGGTCGCGGTATACTTTCAAGTGTGGGTGAAACTGAAACCGCAAACGAACATCGGCAGTGGGGCAATCACAGCATTGATTTTTCCAGTGGCAATAAAGGTGAGAACCTGTTGATTGAAGGCATCACCATATCCGAACCTCTACGATCCTGTATTATCAGTTACAATACTGTCACCATTCGCAACGTTAAACTCATGAGCTGGAGTCATCGGAATGATGGCATTACTGCAGGTAATAATTCAGTGATAGAAGACAGTTTTATCAAAGTCACCGATGACAATATCAAACTGTATTACAGCAATCAGACCATTAGGAATAACACCGTCTGGCAACAAACTGCCGGTGCTGTTTTCAAATTTGCCTGGCAATTGAATGGTGTATCCCAGGGCAATCAGGTATCCAATATAGATATTATTCACAGTGATGTTTTTAATGATTTCAGTCCTGCAGAAAAAGATCGCCCGGAAATGCGCAGCACGAATGCTATTTTCAGCGCCATGGGCTTTAAAAAGGATGCCGCATTCAGAAACAATTCCTTCAAAAATATACGAATTGAAGAAAAAAATCTTCTCAGACTCATGAGCTTACGGTTAGTGACATCCCATCAGGCTGCCAACGATCCAGGCAAGATTGTCTACTGGGGTGATCCAGGCTCGAATGCTGCAAAAACGATTGAAGGACTAATATTCGAGAATATTACACTAGCAAGCGTACCCTACAAACAAAGCACCCTGTATGGAAATAAAGGTGGCAATATACGCAATCTTCAATTCAAAAATTTAAAGATAAACGGGACGCTTATCGATAGCAAAAATCTGTTATCCAGTAAGAATGACAGTACAGGTCTATTGACCGCAGGAGGCGTTTCAAATATTACATTTTCACAGTAAGATAGCAATTTTTTGAAGCGCATAAACAAGGGGATTAATAATAATCCTCTTGTTGCTTTTATCAATTAAACCCCTGTAAATCAGATAGTACCCGATCAACGTCCAGTGGCGTACTTGGATAGGAAAGCAGTAAGTTTCCCTCTATATCAAGCAAAAATATACGTGGACTGTGTTCTTTCAGATCAGCTTTATCCTCATCTCGTGTAGCACTGAACCTTAACGTAATATACCTGACAAGCTCGGGATCCCCTGTCAGGAACGACCAGGAGTTTCGATCAATATCATATTTACTCGCATTTTTAAGCAGTTTTTCCGGCGTGTCATTTTCCGGGTCCAACGTTAAAGAAACAAACTGCATATCCGAACTCATGGATGGGGACAATTTTTTCTGCAACTGTGCCAGTGAAGCTGTTTGAATCGGGCAGACATCATGGCAGCTTGTGAACATAAAATTCAGCAAAATAAACTTTTTATCATAGCCCCCTAACTGCACTGTTTCTCCCTGGGTATTCACCAGAGATATTTTCATCAAATCAACCCCATCATCTTTTTCTTCCATGATATCGATCGCAGAAGCTGTGCCTGAAAACCAGAAACATAGAGAAAGATAAATACACAGGATTCTAATAATAGCGCTATTCAAAATCGGTACCTTAATCATTTAATTTTAAGAACCTGATCGAATCAGGATTATGTAACCCCGATTCGATCAGCTCATTTCTGCATCAATCCTTAATGACAACAATACCCGTCTTATCCCCGATAACAGCATTCCTGGCGTTACTCATAACAACCTTGAAGTTTTCTTTATTTTCCTGTTTGGTATCTTTCAATATTTTGATATAGATAACCTTGTTGGTCTGACCAGGATTGAATGTCAGGGTACCCGCTTTATTCACATAGTCAGCACCCGCTTTTGCCGACCCATTGACGGTTCTATACTTCACAGTGATCTTTTTGTTACTTGCAGGTGCGAGTTTGACCACAATTTTTGCAGACCCTGCTCCCTCTTTCTTGAATGCGTTATTAATGGTCAATTGCGAATTATTCGTCGTATTATTACCACCGGCCTTTTCCGTAATAGACACAATGGCCTGATTGTCCAACAAGGTTGCATTTACCGGATTCGTCAATTTGACGCGGAAGTTTTCGTCCGCCTCAGTAACCTGATCATTAATGATTGGCACATTGACAGTCTTGCTGGTTTCCCCCGGATTAAAGGTCAGTGTTCCACTCCGGCCTCTAAAATCCTGCCCGGGTATTGCCGTTCCTGATTTGGTAGCGTATTTAACACGCACTGTTTTACTTTGAGCAGACTCAAGACTCACAACAATTTTTGCGGTACCTGTGTTTTCAATCACATTCAGGTCTGCTATCAAAAGCCCAGCTCCTCCATTGCCATTAACAGTTTCGTTACCCCCACCAGTAGTAGCAGTAGTATTACCACCGTTCCCACCATTGCCTGTGCCACCAATATTTATTTTCAGCATATGCCCTTCTGAAGGGACGTTATTCGCATCCAGTAAAAACAGCATATAGAACCCTGGCGGAGCAATATTGACAGAGGCTGGTAAGCTGACATTCAACTGATCTGGACCGGTCTGCTGGAAATTCAGCTCCATGAAGCGTTGCTCCATATTAAAGGAATGGGTCACTGATCCTATGCGTATCAAGGTCGCCCTGACTGCTTTCTGCTGGCCTTTGCCAATCGCATATTTTACCGAAATTATTTTCCCATTGCCTGATGCTGCAGGTGCATTGATGATCTTCAAGCGTTTTGCCGGTGTACCTGCATTATTAAAAAGGTACGGCGGAGAAAAAATCTCTACGTTTGTATTGGTCAGCGGGCCAGGCGAACCACCCCCTCCGATCATGACTCTGCCATCAGGAAGCAACAAGGCAGATGAATGGTATAAACGAGCCAGTTTTGCCGAAGCCAGAGACGTCCATTTTTCTGTTTTCGGACTCCAGATTTCAGCAACCTCAACCGTACCTTTCATTTGATTGGCGATGGAGCTGCCTCCCGTTACCAGCACATCTCCTGTAGGCAAAACTGTCGCATTCCCCCAGGAGCGCCCTTTCTTCATGGATCCGGTACTTCTGATCACCGGGTTTTTACCCTTCACATCAATAATAATAGCCTGATTTGAAGCTGGTGCCTTTATTTTTCCACTCGTCCCACCACCTAAATGAAGTATTTTTCCAGGCTGATACATTACAGCTGTAGACGTAAAATTCATCGTTTTCGCCGGAGTTCTGCCAGCCAGGGTATATGCCCCTTTGCCTTTGGTAGAGAGATAGTACATCTGGCCACCTGTGACGCCAAAGATACGCCCGTCAGGAATCAGAAAGTTTCTTGGATAAAACCAGCGCGTACCCCCCGTGCTGATGATTGCCGAACTACTGGCACCTGGCAGTGATCGCCATTTGCTGGTTGCGGGGTTAAATATTTCCGGCACAAGAATGGGTTGTTTTTTTCCAGCTCTCCCTCCGTGCAAGAATATTTCTCCGTTAGCCAGCACAGTTGCAGTGGGATACCAACGAGCATATGCCATCGATGTTGTTGGTTTTAATGTTCGATTATTGGAGTTAAAAATAAATGTATCCTTGATACCGTCATTGACCGACCCTTTAACGCGTTGATCTCCTCCCGCTAATAGAATATCACCCGTGGCAGGAATAATGGCAGGCGCAGTACAGAAAAGATCTGTTCCCGTGGTGTTGGGTAATGTGAAATGGGAGTTAGCGCCAGTACCTTTTTTAGGGTCCCAGACATCATAAAACAAATGCGCACCCTGCTTTCCTTTCTTATCAGTCCCAAAAGTTAATACTTCCTTTTTTGGAGTCAGGACAGCGTGCAGCGGAATATTCGGCCAGTTTACAACTTTGCTCCATTGGCCCACTTTACTCGCATTGCCTCCGTTACCGGCAGGCGCCGCAAATGACAGACTACTAAAAAACAATAAACCTATTGGTAAAAGAAAATGCAGTATATTTCGATCGCTACCGTTACAAATAGCGTGAATAGATGTATTCATGCCAACCTCCCCAATTTTAATTATTATGAAAAACATTGTTAAAACCTTACTTATGTGAATGTTATAACCAATCTTTTCCAATTGTGCAAGCTTGTAAAATATAGATAAGTGTCTAAGGCCATTCCAGATCCTGAAGCTATTTTTACTGAAGCATCTGAAATCATAAAGATTTTTAATTGACGATTTATTTTTTTATCCAGTTTAATGGTGCTATAAATTAGTATGCTTAATACACAAAACATCGGTAAAATTGTTAGTTGAAGGATACCTCATTAATTAGGATTAATTGATCGAATGACGGCAAACATCATAGATGGCAAATCAATCGCAGAGGATCTGCGACAGGACATCAAAACTCAAATCAGTGCGCGCATCAACAAAGGCTTACGCCGACCTGGTCTTGCTGTCATCCTGGTTGGTTCAGATACGGCATCCAGAATCTATGTAAAAAACAAACGCAAAGCCTGTGATGAAGCCGGGTTACTGTCCCGATCTTTTGATTTAGCAGATACCACCCCAGAAAAAGAACTGCTGGATCTGATTGACCAGCTGAACCGGGACACAAGCATTGATGGTATTCTAGTACAGCTGCCATTACCCGATCATATTGACACTGAAAAAGTCATTGAGCACATACTGCCTGACAAGGATGTGGACGGTTTTCACCCCTATAATATTGGCCGCCTGACAGTGCGTGCGCCATTGCTTCGCCCCTGTACGCCAAAAGGTGTTATCACCCTGCTGGAAAGAATTGGTGAAGAATTCTATGGTCGTGAAGCGGTGGTGGTGGGTGTCTCAAACCATGTTGGCAGACCGATGGTTCTGGAACTGTTGCTGGCTGGGGCCACGGTCACTGGTTGCCACCGTTTTACAAAAGACCTGGAATCTCATGTACGGCGTGCTGAAATTCTGGTTGTAGCCGCCGGCAAACCTGAGCTAATTCCAGGTAACTGGGTACGACCTGGAGCAACAGTTATTGATATTGGTATTCACCGCAGGGAAGATGGCACACTAACTGGAGATATGAATTTTGAGGAAGCTCGTCGTCACGCTGGCTGGATAACCCCGGTACCCGGCGGGGTCGGGCCAATGACTGTTGCCACCCTGCTTGAAAATACTCTGTATGCTGCCGAGCAGCTACATAATGAAAGCTAATACTGGAACGCTAACAGGCAGTTGAAAAACCCTCATGCGGCACAATCCTGCGTTAAAAATCGGCTCAAAATGCTCATGTACTGCATGTACACTGCGCTTTTTCGCCAATTTTTGCCTTGTCTTGCGCTCGCCTGAGACTTTTTCAACAACCTGCTGAGGAATCGCTATTGCACATTCAGCATATAAGTCGTGTTTTCAAGATACAGTTCGATTGGCTCTGGCAAAGCAATGCCATGACCCTGACAATAATCGATACCGATTGATTTTATGGCTGCATAATTTTCCTTATTCTCAATCATTTCAGCAATCGTTTCTGCACCCATTGCATGCGCCACTTCATTTAGGGCACGCACCATTGCGTAGTCAATGGGATCATCAGACACGTTGCGGATAATGCCGCCACTAATTTTCACATAATCCATCTGAAAACCCTTGAGGTTAGCCATACTGGTAATACCGCCACCGAAATTATCCAGCGCCACTTTACAACCCAGTTGTTTCAGATGCTTGATGATCGCAGAAATACATTGCTGGTTAGCAATCACTGCCTGCTCCGATATTTCAAAACACAAAGAACCGGTAAACTCTTTAATCCGGCTCAACTGTTCATCAAGAAAATGGGTGAACTCCTTACTGCAAAGCGACTGCCCAGAGAGATTAACCAGCAACACAGAACACTCAGCAAAGGCCCTGTTAGATTCCAGAAGATCAATCACTTTTCTAACAACCCAGTGATCAACTTCGGGCATCAGATTATAGCGCTCAGCTGCCGGCAGAAAGGCCATTGGCAGGACACATTCATTATCCTTACGCATCCGCAACAACACTTCAAAATGATTCAGACGGGAAACCTGCTTGCTCGCTGTAGAGATGGGTTGACACAGCAGGTCAAAACGATCTTCATCGAGCGCCATTCTGACTTCAGACACCCAGGACATTTCGCCCTTGCGTTCTGCCAGTTCAGTATCACTCGGACGATAGATATGAACGCGATTCCTGCCAGCATCTTTTGCCGCATAACAGGCCATGTCTGCAGCGCTCATTAGCTCTTCAGCTGAACCTGACAAAGCAATTATCTGCACGACACCAATACTGGCACCCACCTCAAAAGTTTTTTCTTCATGAATAAAACGATAAGCGTGAATTGCTGAGCGTATATTTTCAGCAATGCGTAATGCCTGATCTACGCCACAATGTGTTAACAATACGCCAAACTCATCCCCACCAAGGCGAGCAAGAATATCTGCATCACGAATCTGGCCTGTCAACAATTCTGATAACTGCCGCAATAACTGATCACCAGCACTGTGGCCGCAAATATCATTGACCACCTTAAACTGATCAAGATCGAGATAACAAAGCACATGCTCTGCTTCCTCATACTGCGCACTGTTCAACAGTAGATGTAACTGTGCCTCAAACTCACGGCGATTAAAAAGACCGGTTAACGGATCATGGCTAGCCTGATAAGACAGTTTCATTGCCATCTGCCGTGTCTGTTCAACATCCCGAAATACCATCACCGCCCCGCTTTGAATACCTGCCTGATCAAAAATAGGTGCTGCTGAATCTGAAATAGCAATCATATTGCCGTTACGCTTTTTCAACAGTTTCTGACGATGACAGACAACCCGTTTACCCGTTTCCAGGCAGACCTGAGCGGAATTCGGCAGGTTTTTTTCAGTTTCCTCTTCAATCATTTTCAGTAAATCGGTTACATAAAGCCCTTTTGCCTCAGCGAACTCCCAACCGGTCAATTCTTCGGCCGTCGGGTTCATAAATTCTATATGTCCTGAGGCATCAATCGTCAATACCGCATCACCAATAGATTTCAACGTGACAATTGCTTTTTCTTTTTCTTCATGCAACAACATTTCAGTTTCACTGACATGTTCAAGTACATCATGCAATTCAAGCTGTTGAGCTTGCTGATTATCCAGCGCCCGGTTAATAAAACTGGCAAGAAAACCAAACTCACCGCTCACCGATTCATCAAAACGAGCCGAATCCTTACCATGCGAAATGGACTGTGCCACCTGCAACATGACATTAAAGGGCTTTGCAACAAGCTGCTTGAGTAAAACATGAAATAACAGACCAAAACAGGTAAACAAGCCCCCCATCCACAACATCAGTCGCAGGCGTTTTTCTGCAATTCGGTTTTCCACCGAAGTCAGACAAAGAGAGAGCATGGTTTGTCCCGTCGATGGAAGCAACAAGACATTATCGAAACAGTCCATCGCAGCAGCCCGGGTGCCTATTTCCATTAAAGGAAAACCCTCTGCTGACAACATTACTGTATGGATATCATCAAACTGACCCAAATGCCCCTGCATATGATTGGCCAGATCCTCAAGGCCCGTCTCCGGCTGCTGTACCAGATAAGCATTAATACCCATTGTAAAGCGATCCACGACAGAACGTTGTTGATCAATCATATAGGTCTTTTCAACCGAAAATGTCACGGTTAAAATAATCAGACCCATAACCAGCAACCCTGAGAAAACAACCCAGGCAAGTCGAGTGGATAAATTCGATTTAAGAAAATTATTCAGCGAATTGTATGTATCAAGAGCCAATATCATTACCCAATGCAGTTTTGATAATGATGTCGCTCCTGGAAAAACAATGCTATTCAAGCTGTTAAGAGCGCATCCTCGTCAGTGATAAAGTCCTTCACTGACCGGAATTTGATCGGCATCTTTACGAAATACTTAAGAATCTCAGATTATCAAGACCGCCGCCAACGAGTCCCCCCCGCTCCATCTTCAAGCACAATACCCGCCTCAGTCAAAACATCCCGCACCCGGTCAGCTTCAGCCCAGTCTTTTTTCTCCCGTGCATCCAGTCGCGCATGAATCAATTGTTCTATCTCGTCATCCGAAAGCGAAGCCGCATTTTCTGCTGATTCCGATTGCAGGTACTCTTCAGGGTCAGCCTGCAAAATACCCAGGCACGAACCGAGATAACGCAAGCAACCTGCAAGCTGTCTGAATTCCTCTGGTGAACTCTGACGTGCTCGATTGACGGCTTTTGTCAGATCGAACATAACTGCCAGTGCTTCCGGGGTATTAAAATCATCATTCATGGCGGCCATGAATGGGTCGGTGTATGTATTTTGTGTCCGGTCTATCTCTACCTCAGCGCCACGCAAAGCGGTATAAAAACGCTGTAATGCAGCGTGAGCTTTATCCAGATTATCATCTGAATAATTCAGCGGGCTGCGATAATGGCTGGCGAGAATAAAGTAGCGGATATCTTCCGGCTTGTAGCGTGTCAGGATTTCCCGAATGGTGAAGAAATTCCCCAGAGATTTGGACATCTTTTCTTCGTCCACCTGGACAAAACCGTTGTGAATCCAGTAATTCACAAATCTCTCACCGGTGGCCGCTTCCGACTGGGCTATCTCGTTTTCATGGTGTGGAAACTGTAAATCCATACCACCACCGTGAATATCAAAATGTGGGCCGAGCTGATGCGTCGACATCGCAGAACATTCTATATGCCAGCCCGGCCGACCCTCTCCCCACGGCGACGACCAGCTCGGCTCATCTGATTTGGCCATTTTCCACAGCACAAAATCCAGTGGGTCCTGCTTGGCTTTATCCACATCAACGCGGGCACCTGAGCGCAGATCCTCAAGCCGTTTGTGAGATAACTGTCCGTAGTTGGCAAATTTGCCGACGGAATAAAACACATCGCCACTACTTCCCTGATAGGCCATTCCTATATCAATAAGCCGTTCGATCATGGCGATAATTTTATCCATGGAATCCGTGGCTCTGGGTTCAATGTCGGGCGGCAACACGCCCAGCGCCGCAGCATCCTCATGCATTGCCTGGATAAAACGCTCCGTCAGCGCCTCAATAGGTTCATTATTCTCATTCGCCCGCGCAATGATCTTGTCATCAATATCCGTGATATTCCGGACATACAAAAGTTTATAGCCCAATTGCCTGAAATGCCGCGCAATCACGTCAAAAACCACCAGCACGCGTGCATGCCCCAGGTGGCAATAGTCATAAACCGTCATGCCACAGACATACATCCTGACCTGCCCTTCCTGAATGGGTTTAAAGTTCTCTTTTTGACGCGACATGCTATTGAACAACCTGAGCACAGTTTTTCTCCCCTTTGCGGGTATTCGGCTTATATTAAAATGCGCAGCTTAACAAACTTCACCCAATATTTTGCATAATTGGGGCCAGAGTAAAATTATACGGTTAGTATGTCGGCGCCTGACGCTGTATCATACGCGGTCAGATTTATTGACTTGAAGGAATTATTGTCTATGAACCGATTAACTGCTCTGCTACTCAGCATCACGATGTGTCTGATACTTCCATTGTCAGTCTCAGCGGGTGCACAGTCTGACTCAGGAGAAAAAACCGTGAACATTTTGATGCAAACCAGCAAAGGTGATATTGAACTGGAGCTATACCCCGAAAAAGCCCCCCTGACGGTTGCCAATTTTGTCGAATACACCAAAGACGGCCATTTTGACGACACTATTTTTCACCGGGTAATTCCAGGCTTCATGGTTCAGGGTGGTGGATTCACTGCGGATATGCAACAAAAAGAAACCCGTGACACCATCAAAATTGAAGCCGACAACGGGCTGAAAAACGACCTTGGCACTGTTGCTATGGCCAGAACATCCGATCCGAATTCCGCTACGGCGCAGTTTTTTATCAATATTAAAGACAATGATTTTCTGAATTACAGCGCTCCCTCTACACAAGGCTGGGGTTACTGCGTATTCGGTAAAATCACAAAAGGTCTGGATATCGTCCAGCTTATCGAAAAGGTTGATACCACCACTAAAAACGGGCATCAAAATGTGCCTGTCGAAGCGGTAGTGATCCGCAAAGTAAGCATTGTCGAAGACAAGTAACACCCGGTGTAATGTTGCAATTGCGAGCCTGTTTGAGGCTCGCAATGCCTGACTTGCACACCCTGTTTATTGCTGATCTGCATCTGGATCCAGCGCACCCTGCCTCACTCAACAGATTCCATCAGCTACTCAATAGCAACCCCAGGCATCTTGATGCCCTGTATATTCTTGGCGACCTGTTTGAATTCTGGATTGGTGATGATGCGCTAACCTCGGAACTGTCCCCAACCCTTCCTCTGATCAAACAATTCACACAAAATATTGCACCCATATTCCTGATACACGGTAATCGGGATTTTCTGCTTGGCGAAGATTTTGCCACCAAAACCGGAATTCGCTACCTGCCAGAAGAACACATAATTGATCTCTATGGTCAGAAAGCACTCCTGATGCATGGCGATACCCTGTGTACGGATGATAACGATTATCAGGCGTTTCGATGCAAAGTCAGGAACCCGGAATGGCAGACGGGCTTTCTTGCTCTTAGCATTGCCGATCGACAACATATGGCAAATGAGGCAAGAACGGTCAGCAAACAATTAAACCGTGAGAAACCGGCTGACATCCTGGATGTGAATCAGCAGGCCACAATCAGAACAATGGAAAAACACCACAGCTGTTTATTAATTCATGGCCATACCCACCGTCCAGCCGTTCATCAAATGAGCATTCATGGCAAACCTGGCAGGCGCTTTGTTCTCGGTGCATGGCATGCTACAGCTACGATAGTGAAGGCCAGCAAGAACAAAATAATATTGCTGGATATCTAACTGGGTATTGCACCTAAATTCGGGTTAGAGAACCACAACCGCTATTATTCACCCGGACTATAGCGCTGATAATTTTCTGGCGTTTTGAACAACTCGGCCGCCACATTTTCTATAGCATAATCGAGCAGCTGCTTACTACCCCCCTCTTCATTCCATTCCAGTACCGGCAAGCCTTTAGACAGGTAATTCCCGGCTGCATACACCGCTCTGGCAAGAAAGCAGGAAGAGATCATATCAGCCGGTGTATTTTCAAGACTTCTGACTTGCTGTGCTGCCAATACCCTGGCAAACTCCTGAAAAGCATTGGCTGACTGGGTATAGAAATCGGCAACAATCATGGCAGAAAAACAGGGTTTTCCATCCACTTGCAAGCGATATTCCCGAGACGACTTGCCATCAATTTTCGGCGTATCGCTGCTCGCATTGGTCAGACTTTCCTTGATATCAAATGTCGTTGGCCGGTCAATCGGCTGCTTGTCGCCTTTCAGGACCAGAATGGTTTCTGTATCCGGTACCACGTTATAAATAATCCTTGCCTTACGATCAAACAGGATAAATCCATCCTGGTCATTGCCAGCATCTGAACGCATATAATCTTGTGTAATAATGTAACGCGTTTTATATGCTTCGAGGCCCTTCTCTTTCTCAACATACCACAACACCGCCGCAGACTCGGTGGCAGAAAACACCTGCAACGGCACCGACAACAAACAAAGCAACAACAATCTGATCATCCTGGCCCTTTCCTACTCATTTCTTCAAGCATGACAAGCTCGTTCATCGAAAAACCGGCCTGCTGACGCGCCTCCCGTTCAAACGGCCCCTTCATCCGACCCTGCATATATTCCTGCAACAATTCGCGAAACGTCAACTCGGAATCGAGCCCGCGCTGCTCACAAACAAAACGAAACCAGCGACTGCCAATCTCAACATGGCCTATTTCATCGCGGAAAATGATGGCCAATATTTTTACGCTGGCGTCATCACCCTGTTTGCGCAAACGCTCAATCATGGAAGGTGTAACATCCAGCCCCCTGGCCTCCAGCACACGCGGTACCAACGCCATGCGTACCAGCACATCATGTGCCGTTTTACAGGCCATTTCCCAAAGCCCATTATGCGCGTCAAAATCGCCATACGTATAACCCATATCCACTAAACGTTGCTGCAACAAACTGAAATGATACGCTTCTTCGCTGGCTACCCGTGCCCAATCCTGATAATACTCTTCAGGCATACCGCGAAATTGATACAATGCATCACAGGCAAGATTTACCGCGTTAAATTCAATATGTGCAATCGCATGCAATAATGCGGCCCGACCTTCCGGAGTACCCAGTTTTCGGTGCGCCAATGTTCGCGGAGAAACCAGTTGTGGCTTTTCGGGCCGACCCGGTGAATCGATTGATTCGCTCTCATCCTGTGTATCAAAAGATAGCAGGCCTGCCTGCCAGTCCCTGTAGAGAGCCGTCGCCAACTGACATTTTTCATCCGGGCTACATGCATCAATGCAATTTTTTGCTGCGGCAAAAACCGTTGCAGTTTTCATAAATAAACCAGAGACCTAACTTTTATGCGGACAATTCTTATCCAGGCAATCTCCATAAAGCGTCAGCGAATGATCACGAATAGAAAAACCTGCTTTTTTGGCAACCTTCTTCTGGCATTCTTCAATGATTTCATCAAAAAACTCGGTAATATTCCCGCACTGATTGCAAACAATATGATCGTGGTGCGTATCATCGCTCAATTCAAAAACAGAATGCCCGCTTTCAAAATGATGCCGCGTCACCAAACCCGCTGCTTCAAATTGAGTCAGCACCCTATACACGGTCGCCAGACCAATATCCTCATTCGCCATCAGTAACATTTTATAAACATCTTCTGCACTGAAATGCCGTTGCTCACTGGTTTCCAGAATCTCAATGATCTTTAACCGTGGCAGTGTGGCCTTCAAACCGTGTTTACGTAAATCATTTGATTCCATGCAAATTTTCCTCAAGACATTCGACAGTACAGTATAATTTTCTGCTGTCATGCGATAGTATTCAACTTATGTTAAAGCTTCTCATTCCTGTCACCCTGTTTGCAAGTATTTTACTGAGTGCCTGCGCCAGCGACCCCGTAGCTACCCGTTTACCCTGGGTCTACCGGCTGGATGTACAACAGGGCAACACTATCTCCACTGAAGAAATCGACCAACTTAAAATTGGCATGGATAAAAGGCAGGTGCTTTACCTGCTGGGAACACCTATTATGGTTGACCCTTTTCATGCAAAGCGCTGGGACTATATTTTTTTACTGGAACCGGGCAAAAATTCTGAAAAAAGCCTGCAACACCACGCCACTCTAAGCTTTGAAGATGACAAACTGTCAGCCATTGGCACCAACCTGCCCCATTCTGACAGCGACAGCAGTACAGATGCAAGCAAGCATGTTAATGTGGTTGTCCCGCGCCAACAACGCAATGACGACGGTATCCTGACCCGCCTGTGGCATAGCATTACCGGCTACGACAACAATGAAAATCCCGCACATCCCGTTGCTACTCAGAAACCTGAGGAGCAATTTCAGTTTTAACGCTCTGAAGCCACTTTATCTGCAGCAGCTTCGCCACCGCCTTTTTTCATCACTTTACCCTGGGCAGCCCGTTGTTTACGCACTTCTTTCGGATCGGCAATCAGTGGCCGGTATATTTCAATGCGGTCACCTTCGCGTAGTGCCTGCGCCGGCTTTTTTAACTTGCCAAAAAGACCGACCTGCTGTGTGGCAAGATCGATCTCCGGGTAGGTATCCAATATACCCGACAGCCGAATACCTTCCTCAATCGTCGTACCTTGCGGCACTCTGACGTCAACAATGGTCTGCTTCTCCGGCAGCGCATAAGCCACTTCAATGCGTATATCCTTACCGTTTACCATATACTTCTACCGCCCGTTTATGAAAAGAATCCACCAACGAATTGGCGATCTGGCTAAACACTGGCCCAATGACTCTGTCCAGTATTCTATTGGAAAACTCAAATTCCATATCCAGTGACACCTTACAACCTTCATCACCCAGTGGATCAAAACGCCAGAAACCACCGAGCCGCTTGAACGGCCCTTCAATCAGCTTCATTTCAATCATTTTGCCTGGTTGAATACGATTACTGGTTGTGAAAGTTTTTTCCACACCACTTTTAGAGAGTGTAATTGCCGCTTTCACCTCCTCATTATCACGCGACAGCACTTTTGTTCTCTTGCACCAGGGCAAAAACTCCGGGTAAATCTCGATAGCGTTCACCAATTCAAACATCTCCGTCGGCGAATAGGGTATCAGGACTGATTTATTAATTGTTGTCATAATTCAGAAGTTCTTCAGATACTGTTCAAGAACGCCGGACTTCAGCATCCAGCTCGCCACTGCGTAGTTTAATCAGGTAAGTATTGAGTTGTTCCCTGACATTTCCATGCAGAAAATACAGGGCAATAAAATTTGGAAACGCCATCGATAGCAACATAAGATCGCTGAAATCAAGAATATTACTGGCGCTGGTCATCGATCCAACCACCACAAATAACACAAACAGAATGCGGTAGATCATTGAGGATTTTTCACCAAACAGGAAGGTCCAGCAACGTTCACCATAATACGACCAGGAAATCATCGTACTGTAGGCGAATAGCACCACCGATACCGACAGAATGATAGGAAACCAGGAGATGACCGTACCAAAGGCTGCTGCCGTTAATGCTGCACCCTGATTCGCAGCAATCAACTCTGCATGTTCCGGTGCATTATAAACCCCGGTCAGAATAATCACTAGCGCCGTCATGGTGCAGATAATCACCGTATCGATAAACGGTTCATACAATGCCACCATTCCCTGGCGAACTGGATATGGTGTTTTTGCGGCAGAATGTGCAATAGCCGCAGAACCCAGGCCGGCCTCACTGGAAAAAGCAGCACGCTTGAAACCCTGCACAATGGTACCAATCAAACCGCCTATACCCGCCTCGAAGGAAAACGCTTCTTTCACAATCAGACCCATGGCATCGGGCAATTGACCGATATGCTGAATAATCACCCACAATGCCGCTGTCAGGTAGATAAACACCATAAAGGGCACAATCGCCTCAGCCGTATGCGCAATGCGGCGGATACCGCCGATAATCACTACACCGACGGCAAATGCCATAATCACACCAAACGCCCAGGGATTATCAGCAAAGAAAGGCACTTCACCCTGTACCGCCGCCATCGCCTGACTCACCTGAAAAGCATTGCCACCCCCCAGCGAAGCACCGATAGTCAGCAAGGCAAACAGCATGGCCAGTAACATTCCTGCCCGCGCCCAGCCTTTTTCAGCAAGCCCTCGCGAAAGATATTCCATTGCACCGCCCATCACATGCCCATCAGAACGCACTTCACGGTAGGTTTGTGCCAACGTTACTTCGGTAAATTTGGAGGTCATACCTAAAAAGCCTGCCACAATCATCCAGAAAGTCGCACCCGGCCCACCCACACTGATTGCAATCGCCACCCCAGCGATATTGCCTAACCCCACTGTTGCTGACAGGGCCGTAGTCAATGCCTGAAACGGCGTCACTTCACCCGCATCACCCGGTTGACTGTACTTGCCACGGATAACCTGCAGCGCATGACCCATGACTTTGAGATTGATAAATCCCATACGCACCGTCAGAAATACCGCACCAATTATCAGCCAGCCAACAATAAAAGGCATTTCTCCAGCCCCTGGCATCACATCAAAAAACAACACCGATGCCATATAGCCGTTGAGGACACCAAACCAGGCATCGATTTGACCATTGGTTCCGCCTTCTGCCGCAAACACAGATGTGCTCGCAAACAGTAACCCCAGCCCAGACAATACCCAAACGGAAATGCTTCTACTTTTCATACCTGACCATCTTTTACCCACCTTTTATTAGCTTAGCGCGATTTCTAACAGAACTTTCCATAGCATACAAGGCGCAATATCTGAAGGCCTCACTTTCCAGTCGTATTTTTGATATAATCCAGAACACGCCAGAACCGATATGGATCAGTAAACCATCAAATTTCACGGATGACTATTATGGAGAAGCACGTAAAAATGGTCTGCATGTTACCTCCAGCAAGCTGGCTATACCGCCTTGCCTTCCTGACCACGATTATTATCGGATTCTATCACTCAATCTCCCATGCTGACATAATCGCAGGCGACCTGGCACCCTATGGAACACCCGATGGAATCCTTAATAGTGCGGATGTGCTGATTCTGCAACGCATAGTCATGGGGAATATAACACCAACAGCAAACGAACTGCTGGCAGGTGATGTTGCCCCCTTAAACAACCCGGATGGTCAACTCGATGCGGGTGATCTGGTCGTATTGCAACGTGCCGTTTTTGGACTGGTATCACTGCCACCAGTATCAGGCGCCAACAATCCACCCGTATTGAATACCGGCACAAGCCCAACGAACAATAATCCCTACCCGGTTACAGGCACTGCAACACCCGACGCTGAAGTGCGGCTCTACGTTAACAACCTCCTCCAGACCAGCACGCTGGCAGCAGCCGACGGCAGTTTCAGTTTTAATGCCATCTTGCTGGACGGCAGCAACAATTTATATACCACCCTGTTTAGCAATAACACGGAAAGTACACCATCCAATAGCATCACAATGGATTATGTGAATACCATTGATCGTAATATCAGCGGCAGTATTGATACTGATACCGTATGGACAGCCGCCGGTCCGGGAGGCAGTAATGCTCCGTATATTATTCAGGACAATCTTGTTGTTTCCTCGTTAAGCAGGCTGATCATTCAGCCTGGCACTGTGTTGCAATTTGCCAGCGGCAGCGAATTGCAGATAGATGGCAGCCTGATCGTTCAGGGATCACAGACTGCACCGGTAATATTCACTGCTAATAGCACAAGCCCAGGTCAGGAATGGACTGGCATCCGCATTACAAATATTGCCACCAGCGCCATCATTGACTGGGCAATCGTTGAATATTCATTGAATGGCATCCAGTTTGAAAATAGCCAGACAGCCGGCAACGTCACCAATACAGTCGTTGTACCCGGCATTTCCATTACCGGTAGCAGCGCCAGTGAAACCGATCCCTTTGCTGCCGTTACCGTCTCACTGTCGGCCACTGCAACCGATGTAGTATCTGTCAACTACGCAACGGTTGCCGATTCGGCAACGGAAGGACTGGACTACACGGTGACTACGGGCACCCTCACCTTCAACCCCGGTGATACCAGCCTGAGCATCCATGTGCCTTTATTGCAGGACAATCTTCAGGAAAGCACGGAACAATTTTCCGTCAACCTGTCCAGCCCGGCAAACGCCACACTCAAGTCCATCAATACTGCATCGGTACAGATAATCGACGTGCCGCCCGTCCCGTCACTCTCCATCACCAGCACACTGGCCAGTGAAGCCGATGCCTTTGCGACCTTCAACGTGGTGTTGTCTTTCCCCGCTCTGCAGGTCACAACGGTCAATTACACCA
>JAZGGH010000055.1:0-2049 GCA_036480335.1 Gammaproteobacteria bacterium
ACCATTTCAGCCTGTTAAACCAGCGTCTCCAGGAAATGGGTTATGCGTATGGCGATTTTGATGCGCATGATGGTTTATGGGAAATGGCCTGTAAAACTGATCATGACGTGCTGGTTAGAATGGCGCTTGTCCCTCGTGTGCTTGAGGCACGGGGCCTGGATGTTACGCCGGGGATGATTCAGCGATTAATGAAAGTGGGTGACCTGCAGAGCGTGGAAATACTGGAAATTATTTTCCGCGATGAAATTGGCCATGTTGAAATTGGCAGCCATTGGTTTAATTTTCTTTGTGATGCGCGTGGTCTGAATCCCGCTGTAACCTTCAAGCAGCTCCTGAAAGACTATATGAAAGGCCAGATTAGAGGGCCATTTGAACATGCAGCAAGAATGAAGGCGGGATTCTCAGAAATAGAATTATCGACATTAGAAAGCATGTCAGGAGAAAATCAATTTGATCGTTAAGTTTTGCCTGTTATTTTTATTGCCATTGACTGCTCTGGCATCTGAGTCAACATTGGTTTTATGGTATGTTGTGAATGAGCCGGGTTTTGAGCCATATCGGGTACGGTACCTGATATCCGATGATTTTCTACGTTCGGATGACGGCCAGGCAGGTGATGACTTCGTGTTGTTAAGCCGTAAAGAAATGAAGGTTTACAATATTGTACACGATACAGAAAGCATTTTAGAGATTAAGGGGGGGGCTAACTTACCCAAAACCCCGGCGTCTTTCAGCGCTGATGAAACAGTGCAGATTGCTAAAGATGCGCCAGCAATAGCGGGTAAGTCTGCTAAAGAGTACCAGCTAACAGTTGATAAAAAAGCGTGTTTTCGAGCCATGGTTTTACCCGGATTGTATATGGATGCTGCAAAGGCATTTCAACAGTTTGCAGTTGTTCTGGCGACACAACAATTTCGTAGCCTTGGGCATACACCCGACGACATGCTTTCTAACTGTTTTATTGCCCGCGCAATTTATATGGCGGGAAATCATAGTAAAACTGGCTTGCCGGTGATCGAGTGGGATGATGAAGGGTTTAGCCGACAGTTAGTGGATTATTCAGAAGAAACTATTCCTGCGGAATTATTCGATCTTCCAGAAAAGTATTCTCGTTATACCCCGGGAGGGCAGTAAACCTGCTGCTCTTAAATTTCTACTAGCGATAGATTTTCATGCGTTGCGCGAAGAATGATAGCAGAGTCGTGCCATGCACCCAGGACAATACGCTCCTTTGTTCCGAGTTGATGCCTGCCAGGGCGATGTGTGTGCCCATGTATTAAAAGCAGTGTGCCATATTGCTTGAGTATTGCATGCACGGCTTGCGTATTCGCATCCATTATTTCTGAGGGCTTATTGCGGTTCAGTGTTTTGCTAACCAGCCGTGCCTGCTTTGCAAGAGCGTGTCGTTCACTTGCGGGTTTAGCCAGAAAATCCTGTTGCCATTGCTTGTCCCGTACCATCGTTCGAAAAGACTGGTAGTCACTGTCATCGGTGCATAGCAGGTCACCATGCGTCAGTAGTGTGTCCTGTGAATACAGCTTAATAACGCAGGGGTCCTCCAGGTATTGAGCACCGGTTTGTTCGGCAAAACTCTTTCCTAACAGGAAGTCCCGATTACCGTGCATAAAATAGACGGGAATATGCCGGTGAGTGAGACTGGCTAATGCCGCGAGAACGGGCTGGTAGCCAGCATCAATTTCATCGTCGCCAATCCACGCTTCGAATAAATCACCGAGTATGTACAGCGCATCAGTATCGTCCTCAATGCGATTGAGGAAATGAATAAATTTATCGATTGATTCCGGGTGGTTTATATCCAGATGGAGGTCAGATATAAAAAAAGTTTGCACGGAGGTAAGCTTGAGCGAGCCTTTAACAGGCTCGCGCGCGTTTAATCGTCGACCAGTGTAACCTTGCGGATAACGACGGCATCGACGGGTACATTCTGATGGCCGTGGATTGTCGCCGTCTTTACCTGCTCGATTTGCTGCATAATCTCAAGGCCTTTGGTTACCTTGCCAAAAACACAATATCCCCAACCCTGCATGG
>JAZGGH010000056.1:0-34635 GCA_036480335.1 Gammaproteobacteria bacterium
CGGGTGATAACGTTAAGATGGTTGTGACGTTGATTGCACCGATTGCGATGGAAGACGGTCTTCGTTTTGCGATTCGTGAAGGTGGTCGTACGGTTGGTGCAGGTGTTGTCGCCAAAATTATCGAGTAATCTGGATTATTTAAGGGCAGCTATAAACGCTGCTCTGTTCTTTAGAGGTTTATATGGCAAATCAGAAAATCAGAATTCGTCTGAAGGCTTTTGATCACAGGCTGATTGACAAGTCTGCACGTGAAATTGTCGAGACAGCTCGTCGTACCGGGGCCCAGGTTCGTGGTCCAATACCTCTTCCTACAAAGAAAGAGCGGTTTACCATCCTGATATCCCCGCATGTGAATAAAGATGCGCGAGATCAATATGAGATTCGCACACATAAACGCCTGATGGATATAGTAGATCCAACAGACAAGACAGTTGATGCCTTAATGAAACTTGATCTTGCTGCCGGTGTTGATGTTCAGATCAAACTTAGTTGATTAACTGTGGTTAGTCAGGATTAGTGTAAGAGGTTAGTAAAATGACAATTGGTCTTGTTGGACGAAAAGCTGGAATGACTCGTGTTTTTACAGAGATGGGTGAGTCTGTGCCGGTGACAGTGCTTGAAATTGAGCCAAACCGTATTACTCAGATAAAGAATGAAGAAGGCGATGGTTATCGCGCTATACAGATTACATTGGGTAGTCGTCGTGCTTCGCGCGTTACTAAAGCTGCTGCTGGCCATTTTGCAAAGGCGGGCACTGAGGCTGGGCGTGGTTTGTGGGAATTTCGTCTGGATGCCGACGAAGGCGCTGATCTGACTGCTGGGTCTCAAATCAAACTGGATATTTTTGAGGCTGGTCAGAAAGTAGACGTGGCAGGAACAACTATCGGTAAAGGTTTTGCCGGTGGAGTTAAGCGTCATCATTTTAAGATGCAGGATGCGACACATGGTAATTCATTATCGCATCGTGCACCTGGTTCAATTGGTCAGTGTCAGACTCCTGGGCGAGTTTTTAAAGGTAAGAAAATGGCAGGCCACATGGGTGATGTTCGTCGTACAGCACAAAATCTTGAGATTGTTCAAATCGATCAGGAACGAAATCTACTTCTGGTTAAAGGTGCAGTCCCTGGGTCAAAAGGCAGCGATGTTATAGTAACCCCAGCGGTTAAATCGCGTTAAAGGAATCGATGATGGATTTACAAATTCAAAATGGTAGTAGCGTCTCGGTTTCTGACAAAGTATTTGGTCAGGAGTTTAATGAAACGCTAGTGCATCAGGTGGTCGTGGCATATATGGCTGCGGGCCGTGCAGGGACCAGGGCTCAAAAGAATCGTTCTGATGTGCGTGGTGGTGGCGCAAAACCGTTCCGCCAGAAAGGTACTGGTCGTGCACGAGCAGGTACTTCCCGTAGTCCATTATGGCGCGGTGGTGGTACAACTTTTGCTGCCAGGCCGCAGGATTATTCTCAAAAAGTGAATAAAAAAGCTTATCGCTCTGCGATCAGATCGATTTTGTCAGAACTGAACAGGCAAGGTCGATTAGTCCTAGTTGATGAGTTTTCAGTTGATGCGCCAAAAACAAAAACTCTTTTGCAGAAGTTGGCAGCTATGAATATTGAAGGCAGTGTACTGATAGTAAGTCATGAACCAGACGAAAATTTATTCCTGTCTGCAAGAAATGTTCATACGATTGATATTCTAGATACTGAAATCACTGACCCGGTAAGCCTTGTGGGTTTTGAAACGGTTATTATGACAGTACCAGCCTTGCGTGAATTTGAGGAGAGATTGTCATGAAAATGAGTCGATTGACGAAGGTGCTTGTAGGCCCGGTCGTTTCAGAAAAAAGTACCCGTGTTGCTGATAGTAGCAGGCAGGTTGTTTTTAAGGTCTTACCTGATGCAAGCAAGCCTGAAATACGCCAGGCGATTGAAAAGATGTTTGATGTAAAAGTGACTGATGTTCAGACCATGAATGTTAAAGGTAAGATCAAGCGTTTTGGTCAGAAGCTGGGTAAACGCTCTGACTGGAAAAAAGCCTACGTTACACTGGCTGAAGGGTCTGATATTAATTTTGTAGGAGCCGAGTAGGCTCTGGTTATTTCTGGAACCGGATTAGATTATGGCAATTGTAAAAACCAAGCCGACCTCTGCAGGTAGACGCTTTGTTGTCAAAGTTGTAGATACCAGGTTACATAAAGGTGCTCCTCATGCTCCACTACTTGAAAGAAAGACAAAAACAGGTGGGCGGAATAACGCGGGTCGTATTACAACCCGACATCGAGGTGGCGGACATAGACAGCACTATCGTCTGATTGATTTTAAGCGAAATAAGGATAATATTCCCGCTCGCGTTGAAAGATTGGAGTATGATCCAAATCGCAGTGCGAATATTGCCCTGCTGCTCTATGCTGATGGAGAGCGCCGTTATATTCTGGCGCCCAAAGGGGTTGAGGCAGGAAGTACAATTGTGAGTGGTATTGATGCACCGATCAAACCAGGAAATGCGATACCATTGCGTTATATCCCACTTGGTACCATGGTTCATTGTGTTGAAATGAAGCCTGGTAAAGGTGGTCAGATTGCTCGCAGCGCTGGTTGTGGTGTTCAGCTGGTTGCCAGAGAAGGACAGCATGCTACTTTAAGGTTGCGTTCTGGTGAAATGCGCAAGATACCTGCAGATTGTCGTGCAACGATTGGTGAAGTAGGGAATTCTGAGCATAATCTACGCTCACTCGGCAAGGCTGGTGCCAAACGCTGGCGCGGAGTCCGCCCAACAGTTCGCGGTGTTGCAATGAACCCGGTAGACCATCCTCATGGTGGTGGTGAAGGTCGTACATCAGGAGGTCGACATCCAGTGTCGCCCTGGGGTATGCCAACCAAGGGTTATAAAACACGTAAAAACAAGCGTACCGATCATATGATTGTACGCCGTCGTAACAAGAAATAATTGAGAGGTTAGTACTGTGCCACGTTCAGTAAGCAAAGGTCCTTTTATTGATCTTCATTTGATGAAGAAAGTTGAAGAGGCTGTCAGTAGTAATAGCCGCAGACCAATTAAAACCTGGTCGCGCCGCTCAATGGTTCTTCCGGATATGGTGGGATTGACCATTGCTGTGCATAATGGCAGGCAGCATGTGCCAGTACTTATCAATGAAAATATGGTGGGCCATAAGTTAGGTGAGTTTGCTATGACACGAACTTTTAAAGGCCATTCCGCAGACAAGCAAGCGAAATAGGAGCAATCATGGAAGCCAGCGCAAAACTAAGCTATGCACATATAGCGCCGCAGAAATGCAGGTTGGTTGCAGACCAGATTCGTGGCCTGCCTGTTGAAAAAGCTCTCGAAACCTTGATGTTTAGTAACAAAAAAGCAGCGCACCTGGTAAAAAAGGTGCTTGAGTCTGCGATAGCTAATGCTGAGCATAATGAAGGTGCTGATGTTGATGAGCTGAAAGTTTCAAAGATTTATATTAATGCAGGCGCTACTCAGAAACGATTCAGGGCCAGGGCTAAGGGTCGCGGAAACAGAATCCTTAAACGATCCAGTCATATTTGTGTGACTGTTGCAGAATAGTTAACGAACCGAGATTAGAGAACAGCTATGGGACAAAAAGTACATCCAATCGGTATCAGGCTTGGCATTGTCAAGGACTGGAATTCTACGTGGTATGCAGATACAAAAGACTACGCGAACTTTCTGAATCAGGATCTTGAGGTCAGGGCTTTTATAAAAAAACGTCTTCAAAGAGCCTCTGTAAGTCATATTGAAATTCAGCGTCCAGCTAACAATGCGATTATTACTGTTCACTCGGCTAGACCGGGTATTGTGATTGGCAAGAAGGGTGAAGATATCGAGCGCCTGCGGAATGAGGTTTCTAAAAAAATGAATATGCCAGTGCATATTAATATTGAAGAGATCCGCAAACCGGAAATTGATGCGCAACTGGTCGCAGAAGGGGTGGCTCAGCAGCTGGAAAGGCGTATCATGTACCGTCGCGCTATGAAAAGAGCGGTGAGTAATGCGATGCGCCTGGGTGCGCAGGGCATTAAGATTAAAGTCGGCGGCCGTTTGAATGGCGCTGAAATTGCGCGGAGCGAATGGTATCGTGAAGGGCGAGTTCCATTGCATACGCTGCGTGCTGATATTGATTACGGTTTTGCCGAAGCAGCTACAACGTATGGCATCATCGGTGTTAAAACCTGGATATTCAAGGGTGAGATTCTGAGTCGCGAAGCTCAGTCGGCAACTAAAGAAGCGCCAGCAAAATCAACGGCAAGTAAGTAAACGGGAAATAGGTCCATGTTACAACCTAAAAGAACGAAATTTAGAAAACAGCACAAAGGCCGTAACCGCGGTCTGGCGCAAAGTGGAAATAAGGTGAGTTTTGGTGAGTTTGGTCTCAAAGCAACAACGCGAGGGCAAATTACTGCAAGACAAATTGAAGCAGCAAGACGAGCCATCACACGTAAAGTAAAACGTGGAGGTAAACTCTGGATCCGTATATTTCCAGATGTTCCTATAACCAAAAAACCTATTGAAGTACGCATGGGTAAAGGTAAGGGTAATGTCGAATATTGGGTTGCAAAAATTCAACCTGGACGTGTAATTTATGAAATGGAAGGGGTGTCCGAAGAGCTTGCTCGTCAGGCATTCAAGCTTGCCGCTGCGAAACTTCCAGTTAGAACAGCCTTTGTTAACCGGTCGGTGATGTAATGAAAGCTAGCGAACTAAAAAGTAAATCAGTTGATGAGCTTGACAAAGAGCTTGATAGCTTGTTGCGAGAGCAGTTTACGCTGCGGATGCAGAAAGGTAGTGGGCAGTTGTCACGTCCTGACCAGGTAAAAAAAGTGCGTCGAAGTATTGCGCGAGTCAAAACAGTGCTGAATCAAAAAGCCAGTGGAGGCGCTGCACATGAGTGAATCTAAATCAGTTCGGATGCTGACTGGGCGTGTAGTCAGTGACAAAATGGAAAAAAGTGCGGTCGTTCTGGTTGAGCGCCAGATCAAGCATCCTTTGTACGGAAAATATATTAAGCGTTCTACTCGGTACCACATTCATGATGAAGAAAATACCTGTAATGAAGGTGACAAAGTTTCAATTCAGGAATGCAAGCCTATTTCCAGGCACAAGTCCTGGACATTGGTAGAAGTGATACAGCGTTCTGTTGGGTGACCCGGCAGTAAATAAGAAGAGTTGAGTGAAATAACATGATCCAGATGCAAACTAAACTGGATGTCGCAGATAATAGCGGCGCCCGCAAGCTGCAGTGCATTAAAGTACTAGGTGGCTCTCACAGGCGTTATGCAGGTATTGGTGATGTCATTAAAGTCAGTATAAAAGAAGCTATACCTCGCGGTAAGGTTAAGAAGGGCGAGGTGTATAATGCTGTCGTGGTACGTACCGCAAAGGGTGTTAGGCGCCCGGATGGTTCTCTTATTCGTTTTGATGGCAATGCTGCTGTTTTATTAAACGCCAAGTTAGAACCTATCGGTACTCGTATTTTTGGCCCGGTTACTCGTGAATTAAGAAGTGAGCGGTTCATGAAAATTATTTCTTTAGCGCCTGAAGTGCTTTAAGGCAGGTAAACATGAACAAAATCAGAAAAGGT
The DNA here is from genome assembly GCA_036480335.1 of Gammaproteobacteria bacterium. Lineage (GTDB taxonomy): Bacteria > Pseudomonadota > Gammaproteobacteria > DSM-19610 > DSM-19610 > JAZGER01. The sequence continues at coordinate 5,608 of JAZGGH010000056.1, forward strand.
GATGATGTAGTTGTTTCTGTTGGAAAAGACAGAGGCAAGAGAGGGCTGGTTACAAAAGTTTTGCCCGAAGCTGACCGCATCATTGTTGAAAATGTTAATGTGGCAAAAAAACATACCAAAGCAAATCCTCAAGCAGGTGTAGCGGGTGGTATTATCGAAAAAGAAATGCCTATCCATGTGTCGAATGTCATGCTTTATAATCCCCAGACTAAAAAGGGTGACAGGATTGGTTTCAAAATTCTGGAAGATGGGCAGAAAGTCAGGATATACAAATCCACAAATGAAGTTGTGGATGTTTAATCAACATTGTGAGAACTGAGATGGCCAGGTTACAAGAATTTTATCGGGATGAAATAGTTAAAAAGCTGACAGAGCAGTTTAGTTACAAAAACCGTATGCAAGTTCCTAAGATTACCAAAATCACACTCAATATGGGTGTTGGAGAGGCATTGGGTGATCGCAAGGTTATGGATCATGCGGTTGGTGATATGACAAAGATAGTCGGTCAGAAACCGATTGTCAGAAATGCAAGAAAATCTGTTGCCGGTTTTAAGGTGCGTGAAGGCTGGCCTATTGGTTGTAAGGTGACACTGCGCCGTGAAAAAATGTATGAATTTCTTGATCGTTTGATCAGTATTGCAATTCCGCGCATCAGAGATTTTCGCGGATTGAATGCAAAGTCATTTGATGGTCGAGGCAATTATAATATGGGTGTTCAGGAGCAGATAATCTTTCCTGAAATTGATTACGATAAGATAGATACTCTACGTGGTTTAGATGTCAATATTACCACGACTGCAACTACGGATGAGGAAGGGCGAGCTTTGCTTGCTGCATTTAACTTCCCATTCAAAAACTGAGGTTAGTATGGCAAAGGTTTCAATGGTGCAGCGCGAGCTGAAACGTTCAAAAATGGTCAAACGTTATGCGGCTAAAAGAACGGCTTTAAAAGCAGTGATACGTGATATGTCGAAATCTGACGAGGAACGTTATGAAGCGCAATTAAAATTGCAAACGCTGCCTCGTGATGCCAGTCCGGTAAGGCAAAGAAATCGTTGTCGAATTACTGGAAGACCTCATGGTTATTACAGAAAATTTGGACTTTCAAGGAATAAATTACGCGAAGCTGCGATGCGCGGGGATGTTCCTGGTTTAGTCAAGGCTAGCTGGTAGGAGAATACGATTATGATGACTGACCCAATTGCTGATATGTTGACACGTATTCGAAATGCACAAATGGCAAATAAGGCCCATGTAACAATGCCAGCCTCGACGATGAAAGAATCTGTCGTCAAAGTTCTTATTGACGAGGGCTATCTGGATAGTTATGAAATTAAGTCGAATGATAACAAGCCAGAATTGAGCATTGTCCTGAAGTATTATAATGGCAAGCCTGTTATCAGTTTACTGAAAAGAGCAAGTCGTCCAGGTCTGCGTGTTTATAAAGGGAAGGGTGAGATTCCTCAAGTCCAGGATGGTCTAGGTGTTGCGATTATCTCTACATCAAAAGGTGTGATGACAGATCGTGCAGCGCGCGCTGCAAACGAAGGTGGCGAAGTAATTTGCCTGGTATCGTAAGTAATTACGAATGAAATTTGGTTGATGAGGCAAAGCCATGTCAAGAGTAGCAAAAAATCCTGTTGTTATGCCATCTAGCGTTGAAGTGACATTAGATGGCCAGAACGTAACAGTTAAAGGTAGTAAAGGAAGTCTGCAGCACAAGATTAATCAGTCGGTTGAAGTAATAAAGGACGATAATGTTCTTAAATTTAAGCCGCGTGATGGGTCAAAAAGTGCAATGGCTTTGGCAGGAACAACCAGAGCGTTATTAAATAATATGGTGACTGGCGTATCAGATGGTTTTGAAAAAAAACTACTTCTGGTCGGAGTTGGTTACAGGGCCCAGATTCAGGGTAGTACGCTGAATTTGACGTTGGGTTTTTCACATCCGGTTAACTATGACGTGCCAGAAGGCATTACTGTTGAAACACCGAGCCAGACGGAAATAATAGTTAAAGGTATAGATAAACAGGCTGTTGGCCAGGTTGCTGCCAAAATAAGGGCCTATCGTCCACCAGAACCCTATAAAGGGAAAGGTGTGAAATACGCAGGTGAAGTGATAGTACGTAAAGAAGCGAAGAAGAAGTAAGCTTCCTACCACAGACAATATTGAAGGCAGTAGAATGGACAAAAAATTATCTAGAATGCGGCGAACCCGTAAAACCAGGGCTAAAATTCGTGAACTTGGCAAGGTTCGTTTGTGTGTCAATCGCACGCCACGCCACATCTATGCTCAGTTGATAGACAGCAGTGGTGATAAAGTGCTGGCCTGTGCGTCTACACTTGATCGTGATCTGCGTAAAGACCTGAAAATTACAGGTAATATTTCAGCTGCATCTGTTGTTGGGAAAGCAATCGCGGAACGTGCTACTGCAGCAGGTATAAAAAGTGTTGCATTTGATCGTTCTGGTTTTAAGTACCATGGTCGCGTTAAAGCGCTGGCTGATGCAGCCCGTGAGGCTGGTCTTGAATTTTAATTAAGGTAAAGTTATGGCAAATCCTGATTCTCAAGCAACCTCTGATGGCTTGCAAGAAAAACTAATTGGTATTAACCGTGTCGCCAAGGTTGTGAAAGGTGGACGACAATTCGGCTTCGCAGCATTAACCGTTGTTGGTGATGGTGAAGGGCGAGTTGGCTTTGGTCGCGGCAAGGCGCGAGAGGTTCCTGTTGCAATTCAGAAAGCAATGGAAAATGCGCGCAAGAATATGCATCAGATTGCACTCAAGGATGGCACGCTGCAGTACCCGATAATGGCAAAATACGGCGCAGCAAAAGTCTACATGCAGCCTGCGTCCGAAGGTACTGGCATTATTGCTGGTGGTGCAATGCGAGCTGTCTTTGAAGTGGTTGGTGTGCGCAATGTTTTAGCGAAATGTATTGGCACGAATAATCCTATTAATGTTGTGCGGGCTACTATGCGTGGGCTGGCAGAGATGACTTCTCCGGAAGAGGTTGCCGCAAAACGAGGCAAATCAGTAGAAGAGATTCTGGGGTAAATTATGGCTGACAAGAAATTGAAAGTAACATTGTTGAAGAGTTTTCATGGCCGCCTTAAAAACCACAAAGCTTGTGTAGCTGGCCTCGGTCTGAGACGTATCAGACATAGTGTCGAAGTACTCGATACCCCTGAAAACCGTGGCATGATTAACAAGATCTATTATCTTGTACAGGTAGAGGATATTTGAAATGCGTTTGAATACTTTAAAGCCGGCTGCCGGAAGTAGAAAAGCGGCTAAACGCGTAGGTCGCGGTATTGGTTCAGGTTTTGGCAAGACATGTGGTCGAGGTCATAAGGGTCAAAAGTCCAGGTCAGGTGGCTCCAGCAAGATCGGGTTTGAAGGTGGGCAGATGCCATTACAGCGTCGCCTTCCCAAAATTGGCTTTCGATCCAAAATATCCCGTGTTACTGCTGAAGTGCGGCTGAATGAACTTGGACTTGCAGATGCGGATATTGTTGACCTGACGGCTTTGAAAGAAGCTGGCATCCTTGGTCATCATATTCTCAGGGCGAAAGTAATTCTGTCTGGTGCTATCGACAAGCCAGTTACCGTGCGTGGTCTAGGTGCTACAAAAGGTGCAAGAGCAGCTATTGAGGCTGCTGGCGGTAAGGTAGAGGATTAATCCATGGCATCACGCGGAACCTCACTCACTGGCGGCCTCGGTGATATGGGCAAATTGGCTGAGCTCCGACAAAGGGTTCTTTTCGTCCTTGGCGCTATTATCGTATTTCGGATTGGTTCATTTATTCCTCTTCCTGGGATTGATCCTACTGTGCTTGCCTCGCTTGTTGAGCAACAGAAAGGCACTATTCTGGATATGTTTAACATGTTCTCTGGTGGTGCTTTAAGTAGATTGTCACTTTTTGCACTTGGAATTATGCCCTATATTTCTGCCTCAATTATAATGCAGTTGCTTTCTTATACTGTTCCTGCTCTTGAGCAGTTAAAAAAAGAAGGCGACGCTGGCCGCAGAAAAATCACCCAATATACTCGATACGGAGCATTGGTACTGTCTACATTCCAGGCTTTTGGGATTTCGACTGCTTTACAGGCGCAGAGTGCTGGCGGCGCACCGCTGGTTGTTGTTGCCGGGCCTGCGTTTATTCTTTCGGCGGTTACCTGTCTGGTTACAGGCACTATGTTTCTGATGTGGTTGGGCGAACAAGTCACTGAACGCGGTATAGGAAATGGTATCTCGATCATTATCTTCTCTGGTATCGTTGCAGGCTTGCCTTCAGCAATCGGCGGCACTCTAGAGCTGGTGAGAACGGGTGAAATGAATACTTTAACGATCCTGTTCCTGTTTGCCCTGGCAGTAGCAGTTACCATGTTTGTGGTTTTTGTTGAAAGAGGCCAACGACGGATTACTGTCAATTATGCCAAACGACAACAGGGACGTAAGATGTATGCTGGCCAAAGTACACATTTGCCACTGAAGCTAAATATGGCGGGCGTTATTCCTCCTATTTTTGCTTCGAGCATCATTTTATTTCCGGCAACGCTGGGGAGCTGGTTCGGAAGTAGCGAAGGAATGGGCTGGCTAAAGGATATCTCATCCATGTTGTCTCCTGGGCAGCCGCTGTATGTGTTATTCTATGCGTTGGCGATTATATTCTTCTGTTTCTTCTATACGGCGATTGTTTTTAATTCAAAGGAAACGGCAGATAATCTTAAAAAGTCTGGCGCTTTTATTCCTGGTATCAGGCCTGGTGAACAAACCGGCAAGTACATTGATGGTGTTATGACGCGTCTGACAATGGCTGGCGCGATTTATATCACTATTGTGTGCTTATTGCCCGAATTCCTGATTCTGTACTGGAATGTGCCATTCTATTTTGGTGGTACTTCATTGCTAATTATCGTGGTTGTTGTCATGGATTTTATGGCGCAGGTACAGGCGCTGATGATGTCTCATCAGTATGAAGGTCTGATGAAAAAATCGAATCTGAAAAAATAGCCGCCTGGCAATTTATTCTAGAAATTTTAGAGGTATGAAATGAAAGTTAGAGCATCGGTAAAGAAAATGTGCCGTCATTGTAAAATTGTTAAGCGTAAGGGCGTGATCCGCGTTATTTGTAAGGATGGGCGACATAAGCAGCGTCAGGGCTAACATTTCCATTGATTTTATAAGTCTGTATAGGTATCCTTGCCGGTTCGCTCGGAAGGTGCTTAATATTTTTGTCAGGAGAAACTTTTAATGGCTCGTATAGCCGGAATAAACATTCCAACTCATAAACATGCAGTGATTGCATTGACTTCAATTTATGGAATCGGGCGCAATACTGCTACTGATATCTGTAAGACTGCTGGCATTAAGCCAGATATGAAGATCAGGGAATTATCTGATGCAGAGATCGAGTCTGTGCGTAATGCAGTCTCAAATTACACCGTTGAAGGTGATCTCCGACGTACAGTTTCGATGAATATTAAACGTCTGATGGATCTCGGTTGCTATCGTGGTATACGCCATCGTCGTGGTTTACCGTTGAGAGGTCAGCGGACTAAAACCAATGCCCGTACCCGTAAAGGCCCGCGCCGGCCAATCCGTAAGTAATCAGGTCTAAATAAATATTATGGCTAAATCACCAACACGCAAGAAAATAAAGAAGAACGTAGTCGACGGTATTGCACACGTTCATGCTTCTTTCAATAATACGATCATTACGATCTCCGATCGGCAGGGTAATGCACTTGCCTGGGCGACGGCCGGAGGCTCTGGCTTCCGTGGCTCACGTAAGAGCACACCGTTTGCAGCGCAGGTTGCTGCTGAACGTGTGGGTGAGATGGTGAAGGGCTTCGGGCTTAAAAATCTTGAAGTTGAAATCAAAGGCCCTGGTCCCGGACGCGAATCGGCTGTTCGAGCTTTGAACAATCTTGGTTTCAAAATTACAAATATTACTGATGTGACACCTATTCCACACAATGGATGTCGCCCACCGAAAAAACGTCGCGTTTAGGCAGAGGTTAATTAAAGCATGGCCAGATATATTGGATCAAAATGTCGCCAATGCCGTCGTGAAGGCAGCAAATTATTTTTGAAAGGCGAAAAATGTTACACAAGTAAATGCCCGATGGAAATTCGTCCTTTTCCACCAGGACAGCATGGACAACGTCGCGGACGCTTGTCTGATTATGCAACGCAGTTGCGTGAGAAACAGAAGTTACGCAGGACTTATGGCGTTTTGGAAAAACAATTCCGTCTGTACTATAAAAAGGCAGCTTCTACAAAAGGCTCAACGGGTGAAAACCTGTTGCAATTGCTTGAAGGGCGTCTGGATAATGTGGTCTACCGTATGGGTTTTGCTGCATCGCGTACAGAAGCGAGGCAACTGGTGCGCCATCATGCAATCATGCTGAACGGAAAAAGGGTCACTATTCCATCTTATCAGGTTCAACCGAATGACAACCTGTCCGTTGCTGAAAAAGCAAAAAAACAATTACGTATTCAGGCTGCTCTGCAATTTGCTGAGCAAAGAGGTTTTTCTGACTGGATTGATGTTGATATTAAGAAGATGGAAGGTACTTTCAAGGCACGTCCTGAACGCACTGATCTTCCTTCTGAGATCAATGAGCATCTTGTTGTTGAACTGTATTCCAAGTAATCGATAGGGGATTATTTATGACGGGTCATAATGTTAGCGAATTCCTGAAGCCTCGGATTGTTGATGTTCAGTTCATCACTGACAAGCAGGCAAAAATCGTTCTGGAACCACTAGAGCGAGGTTTTGGTCATACGCTTGGGAATGCTTTGCGCCGTATTCTGTTGTCTTCCATGCCGGGTTGCGCTGTAACCGGTGTGGAGATTGAAGGCGTCCTGCATGAGTACTCTACGATTGAGGGTGTTCAGGAAGACGTGCTTGACATCATGCTGAATCTTAAAAATGTAGCGCTGACTATGCATAATCGTCAGGATGCTGTATTGCGATTGAGTAAGAAAGGTCCTGGTCCAGTGACTGCGGGTGATATTGTGCTTGATCACGATATTGAAGTAATCAATCCGGGTTATGTGATTGCGAATCTGACTAGTGATACTGAGCTCAATATGACTCTCTATGTGGCTATGGGGCGCGGTTATGAATCTTCAGTTCAACGAAATACTAATGACAGTGAAACCCGTCCAGTAGGTAACCTGCAGCTTGATGCTACCTACAGTCCGGTTCGCAGTGTCTCTTACAGTGTTGATAGTGCTCGTGTAGAGCAAAGAACAGATCTGGACAAGCTGATTATTGAAATTGAAACTAACGGCACAATCGATCCGGAAGATTCGATTCGTAAAGCAGCAACTATCCTGCAGGATCAGTTATCTGTGTTTGTTGATCTACAGGGTAAAGAAGAAGCACAGCCAGAAACGACAGAAGCGGATATTGATCCAGTGTTACTACGTCCTGTCGATGATCTAGAACTAACTGTTCGCTCAGCAAACTGTTTGAAGGCTGAAAGTATTTATTTTATTGGTGACCTGATTCAGAGAACGGAAGTTGAGCTGCTAAAAACGCCCAACCTGGGTAAGAAATCATTGACAGAAATAAAGGATGTGCTTGCATCAAGAGGTCTGTCTCTAGGAATGCGACTGGAAAACTGGCCGCCGACAGGGCTGAAAGATCAGAAAGCGATCGCCTGATAATTAATTAAGTGAGAATACAATGCGTCATCGTAACAGCGGAAGAAAGCTGAACCGTAACAGTAGTCATCGAAAAGCCATGTTTAGAAATATGGCGGCCTCCTTGCTACATCATGAAGTCATTAAAACGACCTTGCCGAAAGCCAAGGAACTACGCCGTGTAGCTGAGCCACTCATTACCATGGCAAAGAGTGACAGCGTTCACAAACGTCGCATAGCTTTTAGTCGGCTGCGTGATCGTGACGTGGTGACCAAATTGTTTAATGAACTGGGGCCCCGCTATAAGGAACGTCCAGGTGGTTATCTTCGAATTCTCAAAATGGGATTCAGAACAGGTGACAAGGCTCCGATGGCACTGGTTGAACTGGTCGATCGTCCGGTACCGGACACTGAAGAAGCTACTGCTTCAGAATAAATCAGTTTTTATTTTTTACCAAAGGCCAGTATCTGCTGGCCTTTTTTTGTTGGAAGCGTTCTTACATATTGGAATTTTAGGGCTTGCTGCCCGTTTTCCAAAGCACCAGGCCGATACCCGTTAAACTAATAAATAGTGGTGCAAACAGCCTGAAATCGACCAATCCATTGATCGTGATCGCCATAAATAGCAAAAATCCAAAGCGACGATGAGCGTTCGACAAGTTTGCCTGTGTCTGGCGAATATTCTTTATGAAAATATACAACGTAACAGTAAAAAACATACTTCCAGTTACGCCGACAGAACTAACCAGATCCAGTAATATATTGTGTGGTGAGACCATGTTGTGGAATTCTGATGTCAGCATTTGGTTGATTTCGCTGTTGTTTTGCCATGCACCCAGGCCAATGCCAAATAGAGGGTGAGATTGTATGATGGCAACTGCGCTCTGCCAGAGTTCAGGTCGTCCGGTAATCAGTGTGTTTAGAAAATCAAAGCTTAGATATGCCGGCCAGTAGTGATACGTTGTTGTAAAAATCAACATAAGCAAGGCGGCAACAAATATCAGGAGCCTTAATTGTTGCCGCCTTTGCAAAGATAACGCAGCGGCAATTGACATGATCATTATTGCCGCAACCATTGCTCCACGGCCTTCTACCAGCCAGATGAAGCTCAGCAGGCAAATTGACAGAACGAAATATATTGCACTCCAGTGTAGCGACCAGAGAGCAGTAGTTGCGCAGATCAATACCAGGGCAGTTGTTGACCATTTATTCTGTTGTTCAAAAAAAGATTCATTACAGGTAAGCGTTTCTGGTTGGCAGTTTTGTTGTAGCCACATAACAGCGATAATGGATCCGATGATAGTGCAGAGGAGCAACACACAATCCCTGAATGGTTTGTCATCCTGCAGTGGATAGTTGCGAATATAGCGATAAAATCCATAAATGGCGAATAGACCCGCTAGCATTTTTATGCTGATTTTTACCGATGTTACTGGGTTTGTTGAAAATACGATACCAATAATTAGCAACATAATTATCGAAACAATCAGTTGCCTGCCATTACTGGTGTACAGATCGTTCTGCTTTTTGTATGTGACAGACAGGGTAAGTACCGCTATCCACAATGAAACGGTCGTTGGCGATATGGGGAGAATCAGTAGCAGTGATAACAGGACATATGGGCTAGTAGCGATAGCCCATAGGGAAAAGGAAAGCTTGTCGATGGCTGGATTCATTGTGCTGCTATGAATTAACAACCCGCCCGCTTGCAGCATCTAGCATACCTTTGAGAAAATGCCCGGTATATGATCTCCCCTCTTCGGCCACCTCAGCAGGTGTACCAGTAGCAATAATTTCACCACCTCCATTGCCCCCTTCCGGGCCAATGTCAATTACCCAGTCGGCTGTTTTGATAACATCCAGATTATGCTCAATAATCACCACAGTATTGCCATGATCACGCAGGCGATGCAACACGGTGAGGAGTTGCTCAATATCGTAGAAATGTAGTCCGGTTGTGGGTTCATCAAGAATATACAGGGTGTTGCCAGTGTCGCGTTTGGATAGCTCGCGGGAGAGTTTAATGCGTTGTGCTTCGCCACCAGAGAGTGTGGTGGCATTTTGTCCAAGGCGAATATAGGAGAGGCCCACATCAAGCAGAGTTTGTAGTTTTCTGGAGAGCGTCGGTATTGCACTGAAAAAAACGGCGGCATCTTCAACAGTCATGTCGAGCACTTCATGAATATTCCTGCCCTTGTAGCGAATATCAAGCGTTTCCCTGTTATAGCGCTTGCCTTTGCAGGCATCACAGGGCACATAGATGTCTGGCAGAAAGTGCATTTCAACTTTGAGAACACCATCGCCCTGGCAGGCTTCGCAACGACCGCCTTTAACATTAAAACTGAATCGCCCGGGTTTATAGCCACGCGAACGGGATTCCTGGGTGCCGGCAAATAATTCCCTGATTGGCGTGAACAGGCCAGTGTAGGTGGCCGGATTCGAACGCGGCGTGCGACCAATCGGACTTTGATCAATATCGACCACTTTATCAAACTGTTCCAGGCCGCTAATCGATTTGTAGGGTGCCGGTGATGTAGAGGCGCGATTCAGTTCTGCTGCAACAATACGATACAGAGTGTCATTGATCAGTGTCGATTTTCCTGAGCCAGAAACGCCGGTAATACAGGTGAGCAGCCCAACTGGAATATCGAGATCAACGTCTTTCAGGTTATTACCGGAAGCTCCCCTGATCGATAATTGCCGTTTCGGATCATTTGCTGTCAGCACTTCTGGCCCGCTAATGGCTCTCGCACCACTCAGATACTGTCCGGTCAATGAGTCCGGATTATTGATAATATCAGCCGGTTTTCCCTGCGCGACTATGCGGCCACCATGAATGCCGGCACCAGGGCCGATATCTACCACATGATCCGCAGAGCGAATCGCATCTTCATCATGCTCAACAACGATAACAGTGTTGCCCAGATCGCGCAGATAGGTCAGCGTATTCAATAAACGTTGATTATCGCGCTGATGCAGTCCGATGGATGGTTCATCCAGAATATACATGACGCCAACCAGTCCGGCACCAATCTGACTCGCCAGCCGAATACGTTGTGCTTCACCGCCTGAGAGCGTATCAGCACTGCGTTCCAGGGATAGATAATTCAGACCGACATTCACCAGAAAATTTAACCTGTCCTGAATTTCCTTGTTGATTTTTTCGGCGATAGTGCCGCGTTTGCCCGGCAATGTTAACTGCTCGAAGAAATCACTGGCCTCACCAATTGACCAGGCCGTAACTTCTGGCAAAGTGCGGCTATCAACAAACACATTTCGTGCGGCTTCATTCAAGCGAGCACCTTTACAAACTTTGCAGGATGAGGAGCTCAGATAGCGCGCCAGTTCTTCTCTAACAGCGTTAGACTCTGTTTCTCGGTAGCGACGCTCCATATTCCGGATAATGCCTTCAAAGGCATGCTTGCGGATCGTCTTTCCATGTCGGTCATTGAGGTAATGAAACTCGATTTTCTCTTTGCCGCTACCGTACAGAATCGTTGTCTGAATATTTTCTGGCAGCTCGTCAAAAGGTGTGTCGATATCAAATTCAAAATGTGCCGCCAGAGAATTAATGAGCGTGAAGTAATAGGCATTGCGGCGATCCCAGCCACGTACCGCCCCACCGGCCAGACTGAGATGCGGGTGCGCAACAACCCGCTGGGGATCAAAAGTCTGCTGCATACCCAGGCCATCACACTCCGGGCAGGCACCCACAGGATTGTTGAATGAAAACAGTCGCGGCTCCAGTTCGCTGATCGAATAGCCGCATTGCGGACAGGCAAATTTGGCCGAAAAAACGATGTCTTCTGTGCTCTCATCAATATAACTAACACGTGCAATGCCATCGGCGAGACCCAGTGCAGTTTCAAAAGACTCAGCCAGCCGTTGCTTAATATCTGCGCGCACCTTGAAGCGATCGACGATGGCATCAATATTGTGCTTTTGTTTCGGGTTAAGTTCAGGAATACGATCCAGCTCAACAATCTCCCCGTCTATACGTGCACGCACATAGCCCTGGGCGCGTAACTCTTCGAGTAATTGTAAATGCTCCCCCTTGCGGCCCTGCACCATCGGTGCAAGCAGCATCAGCCGAGAGCCTTCCGGTAATTCAATCACATTATCGACCATCTGGCTGATGGTTTGTGCTTCCAGCGCATCGCCATGGGTTGGGCAGCAGGGTGTCCCGGTGCGGGCAAACAGCAGGCGCAGGTAATCGTAAATTTCGGTGATGGTACCCACGGTTGAGCGCGGATTGTGCGAGGTGGATTTCTGCTCAATCGAAATGGCTGGCGATAGCCCCTCGACATGATCGATATCTGGTTTTTCCATCATCGACAGGAATTGCCGCGCATAAGCCGACAGGGATTCAACATAGCGCCGCTGCCCCTCCGCATAGAGGGTGTCGAAGGCCAGCGATGACTTGCCGGAGCCGGATAGCCCGGTGATGACGATCAACTGGTCACGCGGGAGGTCAATATCGATGTTTTTCAGATTGTGGGTGCGAGCACCGCGTAAACGAATCAGATTCATACTGTTTATTTTCTGCCAGAGAGCTAACCTGCTACTATACGATGTTTCGCAGACAACAACCAAAAAAGAACGCTGATTTTAATGAATACCTCGCAAAACGTTGCCGTGAAGATGAGCCAGCAAGAGCGTCGTGCCGCGCTGTCTCTGGCGAGCATCTATGCCTTGAGAATGTTGGGGTTATTCATGATTCTGCCAGTTTTTTCACTGTATGCGGATGAACTGGATGGCGCGACACCGGCTCTGGCCGGCCTTGCTATTGGTATCTATGGCATGACCCAGGCCATTCTGCAGATTCCTTTCGGCCTGGTGTCAGATCGTATCGGTCGTAAACCGGTGATTATATTTGGTCTGCTGGTATTTGTGGCAGGTAGCCTGGTTGCCGCCGCAGCAGATTCGATTGGCATGGTTATCCTGGGGCGTGCGCTACAGGGCTCCGGGGCTATTGCTGCTGCGGTGATGGCGTTGGCCGCAGACCTGACCCGCGAAGAGCAGCGCGTCAAGACCATGGCCATCATTGGCATGAGCATCGGTGCGTCGTTTGCGATGGCGATCATTCTCGGGCCGATTCTGAATACCTGGATCGGTGTGCCGGGTATTTTCACATTAACGGCCGTATTGGCCCTTGCTGGCATTGCCGTGGTGGCATTTATTGTGCCTGATCCGGTAGTCAGTCGGGTGCATCGTGACGCTGAGACAGTGCCTGCGCAATTGGGCTCGATCTTGCGTGATAGCCAACTATTACGGCTGGATATCGGTATTCTGATCCTTCATATGATCCTCACCGCTACCTTTGTGGTGTTGCCGTTGGTGTTGCGCGATCAGGCAGGTTTTGATCCGGTTGACCACTGGAAGCTCTATTTGCCGGTACTGCTGATTTCGTTGCCGTTAGCCATCCCTTTTATCCTGCAGGCGGAAAAATACGGCCGTATCAAACAGGTTTTTCTCGGCGCAATCATTGTTATCGTGATTGCAGAAATTGGCCTCTTCAGTTTGCACCAAAGTATTATGGGTATCGCTATTATGCTGGCCGTTTTTTATGCCGGGTTCAATCTGCTGGAAGCTATTCTGCCATCACTGATTTCCAAGGTGGCTCCGGCAGACGGCAAGGGCACGGCCATGGGCGTGTATTCCAGTTCCCAGTTTTTTGGTGCTTTCCTCGGCGGCAGCCTGGGCGGCTGGCTGCATGGTCACTACGGACTGACTTCGGTGTTCCTGTTCTGTGGCGCTGCGGCCGTTGTCTGGTTCCTGATAGCGATGAGCATGCAACAGCCTGGCCGCTACAAAAGCAGGTTGCTGAGAATTGATGTGACGAATGAGCAGGAGGCGCGAACAGTATCGGAACGCCTGGCGGGTATTGCCGGTGTTGTTGAAGTTGTCGTCGTTGCAGAAGAAAATCTGGCCTATCTAAAAGTGGAACAGAAAAATCTTGACGAAGATGCGCTGGCAGCATCGCTCGCTGGATAAGCAGACAATACATTACAGACCATTCAGGGTAAAATAGCTCTGGAATATTGATCGAAGGAGAATACAATGTCTAGAGGTGTGAACAAGGTGATTCTGGTAGGCAACCTTGGCAAGGATCCCGAAATAAAATACATGGCAAGTGGCGATGCCGTTTGCAACGCTACCCTGGCAACTAGTGAAAGCTGGAAAGATAAACAGACCGGTGAACAGAAAGAACGCACCGAATGGCATAATCTCACTTTCTACCGTCGACTGGCAGAAATCGCTGGCGAATACCTGAAAAAAGGTTCGCAAGTCTATATCGAAGGTAAGCTGCAGACGCGTAAATGGCAGGATAAAAGCGGAAATGATCGCTATACCACCGATATTATTGTCAATGAAATGCAAATGCTCGGTGCTCGTACAGGCGGCAGCGCGGCCTATGCCGGCGGTGGGAGTAATGCCCGGCCTGCCGCAAGCCAGTCTTCAGCGCCTGCCGCTCCGGCCCAGCCTGCTGCGGATGATTTTGACGATGATATTCCGTTCTAGGAGTTACCTGAGATAGCTTGTAGGAAATATGTATTTAAGCCCTGTGTCCGGTGCTTTATTTATGTGGGGGCTTTAGCAGGCTGTTGAAAAACACCCTCATGCGGCACAATCCCGTGTTAAAAATCAGCTCAAAATGCTCATGTACTGCGTGTACACTATGCTTTTTCGCCAATTTTTGCCTTGTCTTGCGCTCGCCTGAGACTTTTTCAACAACCTGTTAATTCAACTAATCCGGCGAAGCCGCCCCTGGACAGTCATACTCCATACGCTTCATTTTATTCCCAATCTTCATCGCTGTCAGAGTGCCACCCCAGAGGCAACCGGTATCTAGGGCGTGAACATTGTTGCCATCATAATTGCCCAGAGTAGACCAGTGACCGAAGAGGATTTTCATGTCACGGCTGGCGCGGTGTTTCCAGGCGAACCAGGGTTTGAGCCCTTCAGGCTGGCTGCCGGGTGGGCCTTTTTCTTCCATGTCGAGTATGCCTTCGCGTGTGCAGTAGCGCAGGCGGGTGAAGCAGTTTGTTATACAGCGAAGCCGGTCCCAGCCGGTGAGTGAGTCTGACCACTGGTCGGGTGTGTTGCCATACATGTGTTGAAAGAATGTTGAATGCTTTTCACTGCGCAGGATGCTGTGGACTTCGGCTGCATATTTGCTGGCGGCATTCAGATCCCACTGTGGGGGCAAACCGGCATGTAGCAGGGTGTAACCGCTGTTTTTATCGTGGTGCAACAGGGGTTGCTGGCGTAACCAGTTAAGCAGTTTATCTGCATTCGGTGCATCAAGTATCTGTTGCAGAGTGTCTTTTCTTTTCGGTTTGCGCTGATTAGCGGCGCTGGCGAGCAAATGCAGATCGTGATTGCCGAGTACTACGGCCTGCGCATGTTTTTTGGCAAAACGTAAAGTCTCGAGTGATTTTGGGCCGCGATTGACCAGATCACCGGCTAGCCAGAGCTGGTCTTTATCGGGGTTATAGCTGATCTGCTTAAGCAGGGCGAGCAGTTCGTCATAGCAGCCCTGGATGTCACCAATTGCAAAAATAGCCATTCAATTCAATGCAGAGTTCGCGGTATGGAGAGCATAAATTCGGGGATCTCTGCATCAAAGTGATGGTTGTCAGCCGCGATCATCTGATAGTTGCCGCGCATGCTGCCAACGGGAGTTTCCAGCAGAGTGCCGCTGCTGTAGCTGTATTCTTCACCCGGCTGCAGTAAGGGCTGTTCACCAACCACGCCTTCGCCTTTTACTTCCTGAGTTTTGTTGTTGGCATCTGTGATGATCCAATGGCGGCTCAGCAGTTGTGCTGCTATATCACCGTTATTGCGTAGGGTTATATGGTATGAAAACACATAATGATCATGTTCGGGGGCAGATTGCTCTTCAATATACCGGGTCGTAACCTCGATATGGATGTTGTAATTCTGGTTGTTCATGCCTATTATTACTGGTTCTGCGCTGTATTTATGAATGAATCGTGATAATCATCAGATTTTACGCTAATTTTACAGCGATAAATACTTGTTTGTGATGCAGTTAACGGTGGCTGTTATTCAGTGGCCGATAGACTGGCCCATAGAGACCAGAGACACTATGTTTATGAAAATTGTAAAATCAACAGGGTTGAAATGTAAAAGATCGTCAGTTTTCATGAAAATGCTGGCAAAAGTTGGCCTGTTGTCGACATGTTTTAGTTCTCAACTGTTGGCTGAAAATGCGAATCTGAGATTGCTGACCATTGATAGCAGTTTGATGGAATCACAAATTAGCTGGTCTGAAGACTTCTGGACGTTGGGTGCTGTCGATCAGTTCAAGTTATTTATGGCCGATACTGAAGTCACAGATGGTCTGTTGTTATTACAGCCACTGGGGCTGGAAGGTCTGGAGCTTCGTGCATCGTTGGCAATGCCGACAGATACAGCGACATGTATTCAACGCGCTGGTGCCGGAAGTATTGGTGCCCTCAGTGATGATTTTGATGAGGCGTACATCATCGCAAGTTATCATTGGTGATCTATACTGCCTGCAGTTGATTCGCCAGCGTTGCAAATTTCTCCAGTGTTAATTTCTCTGCCCTGATTGAAGGGTCTATGCCTGTTTGTTGTATCGCATTTGCATCGAGTATTCCTTTCAGATTATTTCGTAGCGTTTTACGTTTTTGTGCAAAGGCGCTTTTAACCAGTTTCTCAAATGTCGGGTAATGGTTAACGGTAACGGGAGGTTTCGTCCAGGGAATCAGTCTGACAAAGGTGGAATCTACTTTGGGAGCAGGATCAAAAGCCTCTGGCCCGATATCGAACAGAGGGGTTACCTGGCAATGGTATTGCATTATCACCGATAGTCGACCATAGCTGCGTGCACCAGGCGTTGCTGCTAGCCGATTGACGACTTCTTTCTGTAGCATGAAAAACATGTCATGGATGCTGTTTGCCTGGTCGATTAGATGAAACAGTAATGGTGTTGAAATGTTATAGGGCAGGTTGCCAACCACGCGTAATTTTTGTGTCTTGGCCAGTGCTTTGAAATCAAACGTCAAGGCATCATGCTGGTGAATGGTTAATTCGCCCGCAGACTGGCATTTGTTAGCGAGTGGCTGGATTAGATCACGGTCAAGTTCAATCACGTCGAGTTTGCCACAGGTCCGCAGTAGCGGCTGAGTGATAGCGCCTTTCCCTGGTCCGATTTCCACGAGTCTGTCAGCAGACGTGGGTGCGATCGAATCGATGATTCGGTTGATGACCCGCTGATCCTGCAGGAAGTTCTGCCCGAAACGTTTTCTTGCCTGGTGAGCCAAGTATTACTACCTGTGTTCCAGCATATCAAGAGCATAGCGGATAGCGGTTTGCAGACTGTTGTCGTTGGCTTTGCCAGTGCCAGCTAGCGTCAGGGCCGTGCCATGATCGACGGATGTGCGTATGAACGGAAGCCCATAGGTCATGTTGACGGCATTGCCAAAGCCGAGATGTTTGAGTACTGGCAGTCCCTGGTCGTGGTACATCGCCAGTATGGCGTCGGCACGTCTCAGGTAGGGCGGAGTGAACAGGGTGTCGGCTGGCAGTGGCCCTTCGAGTGACATGCCCTGCTGGCGAAGGCTGTCCAGTACTGGCTCTATTATCTCGATTTCTTCTCTGCCAAGATGGCCATCTTCACCGGCATGAGGATTGAGTCCTGCCACCAGAATATGTGGGGCTGATTTGCCGGTATAGCGGGCCAGGTCGGTATGTAGAGTTTTCAGTGTTGTGCTCAGCTCATCTTTTGTAATCGCGGCAGACACTGCAGCAAGCGGCAGGTGTGTGGTTGCCAGTGCCACCCGCAAACCGGTTGTTGCCAATACCATCACTACCCTGTCAGTGTGCGATTTTTCTGCCAGATATTCTGTATGACCGGTGAATGGAATGCCAGCTTCGTTAATAATGCCTTTGTGTACGGGGCCAGTTACCATAGCATCGAATTCACCACTCAGGCAGCCTGCAATAGCACGGTCCAGAGTTTGCAGGACAAAGGCAGAATTTTGTCGCTCAAGAGTGCCGGGCGTGACCGGTTTGATGCAGGGAATATGCTGCACACAAATGTTACCCGCCAGAGGTGAGTGATCCTGCTGATAAGTGTTACTCAGTGGCGCGCATTGAAGTTGCCGCGCACGGTCGTTGATGACATCAATATCTCCAATACAAACAATCTCTGCCGCAAATTTTTTGAGTGCTGGCGACAGGCAAAGGTCAGGGCCTATGCCTGCGGGTTCACCGGTCGTCAGGGCAATTCTTGGTGTGTGTTTCACGACTGCCCGGCCAGAGAATCCTTAAGATATTCTATATATGATTCATCGCGCAGGCGCCGTAGCCAGACATCCATTTCTTCCTCGATTTTACGCCGGCGAATCGACTGATTGACCTGCATGCGTTGGTATTCCTGTGTGTTGTCGTGTTTGCGGCGTTGTTCGACCTTGATGATATGCCAGCCAAAGCGGCTTTTTACGGGTTCGCTGATTTTTCCTGATGGCAGGGCGTCCATGACTTTTTCAAATTCTGGCACCATGGTGCCAGGTGTTACCCAGCCAAGGCTGCCACCGTCACCAGCAGAGCCAGTATCCTGTGAGTAGGCGCGCGCAAGGTCTGTAAAATCATCACCCTGGATAGCGCGTTCGCGTATCTGCTGCAGGCGGATTCTCAGTTCGGAGTCTGTCACCAGCGAGTTTTTTTTCAGCAGAATATGGCTGGCCTGCGTTTGTTCGATGATGTGGTTATTGCTACCTTTTATATCGGCAATGCGGATAATATGAAAGCCGCTTGGGCTGCGAATGATATTGCTGATATCGCCTTTATTCATTTTTCTGACCACATCGACAAACAGCGAAGGCAGTTTATCTGCTTCGCGCCAGCCTAGATCGCCACCATTTAGCGCCTGTCGACCATCTGATTCACTGATGGCCGTTTTTGCAAAGTCGGCACCATCAAGTAATTGCTGATGCAGGTTTTCAATATGCTGGCGTGCTTGCTGCAGTTCCTCAGGAGAGGCTGCTTCGGAGACTGATATCAGGATATGACCCAGTTGATAGGCCTGACTATTATTGTTTTTTTGCATATTGCTAAGTTCGTTATCGATTTCCTGCTCGGTAACCTGTATTTGTTGATCAACAAATTGCTGACGTAAACGGTTGAGGGTGATTTCATTGCGCAACTGCTCGCGAAAAGCCGGGTAGTTATAACCTTCTTGCAGCAGGCGTTCACGAAATTCGCTGAGAGAGATACCGTTATCCCCTGCCATTTTACGCAGACTGGAATTGAGAGAGTCATCGTCGACAGTGATGCCACTGCGTTTTGCCATTTGCAGTTGCAGCTCTTCCAGGATCAGGCGTTCGAGAATCTGTTTGTGCAGGGCTGACATGGAGGGTAACTGGGTGTCTTTTGCCCTGAGCTGTTTGATGATCAGTTCTGTTCTGTTATCCAGCTGGGATTCGAGAATAACATCATCATTGACAATCGCAACAATGCGATTCAATGCAATGGCGGCCTGCGCATGCAGTGTTTGGGATGTCGTTAATGCGATCAGCATCAGGCAATGGAAAAGTTTTTTCATCGTTTTTGTCCGGTTAATCATCAAGGGTGCTGCTGAAGCCCAGTATGCCATTTTCCAGGATGGATTCGATATTCGAGCCGATACTGGTCAGACCTTTTAGAGAAACTTGCAGCAGGATTGCATTATTGTTGGTGTTGTCGATACTATCAATATAATTCCTGCTCACCAGTCGTAGGCCCCAGCAACAGCTTTCGTATTCAATTCCCGCCAGGGTTTCCAGTACTTTGTTGTCGCTGATATCGTAATACCAGCGGCCAATCACATGCCAGTTCTGGTTAATAGGCCATAACAGTGATGTATCAATCTGGTTATTTGTATTGCGTTGATAACGATAGGCGATGTTGGCAACCTTGCGGGGGCCTGGATGATACTGGAAGCGCATGTTGGCGCGTTCGGTTGCGGCGTCGCGTGGATCGACTACAAAATCGGCGCGCGCAGACCAGTCATTGTTCAGATTCAGATCCAGTTCTGCTGCGATATCCGAGCTTGAAGTGGTTTCTGCTTCGGTGCCATTCAGGGTGACTTTTCGGTCACGAAAGTAAAACAACTGTCCGATGGAGGCGCGTAATTTCTGTACGCCGCTATTCGGATCCAGTAATCGGGTGGTGACTGCCAGAGCAACTTGATTGGCATCGCCCATTCTGTCAGTACCATTGAATCGATTCTCTTTGAAAAGTTCATGGTAGGTGAATTCAGGGATACTGGTATCAAACAACGGAATATCATCCTGTTTCTGATAGTTGGCATAGAGAAAAAACAGCCGCGGTTCGAGTGTTTGCTGCCAGCCATGCTTTTTGTATTGATAATGGCGCTCAAGAAACAGGCGGCTGTCGAGACTGAAAAAAGGAATCGTACGAGACTGGTTGCTGGAAATGCCAGCAGCCTGGTTATCCAGATGATAGTTGCTTTGACGCAGGCCCAAAGCAGGAGTAACTTCAAAGGCAGCATACTGGAAAGGTCGACTGATGCGTGGCGTAAAATCGATACGGTTACCGGTAACCTTGCCATCCTGACGAAAGTTAACATATTCTGTCTGTAGAGAAATAATGCTACCAAGTGGGCGTTCTGCCAGCGTGCCATTGAAAAGAAAACGCGGCAAGCGTTTGTAAGGTCGGTTGGCTGAGTCGATGTTTTTATCGACTGTCTGGTAGTCGTCAATAGACAGGCTGGCATTCCACCAGCGTTCGTCATAGTAGATTTCTGCACTGCGCTGCAAATGGGTAACACTGGCCAGGCTGAGCGAGTCGCCAAGATCTTCCAGATAGGTTTTGTCAGAGACGCGATCGTAGACGATACGTGTTGACAGATGATTGCTGAGACGTGTTGTGTCGCGAAAGATCAGTCGGCTACGGCGTTGCTCAAACTTTTTGTCATTTGGCAGTAGCTCATATTTGAAATACCCGGTCTGGGCGTTAACAAAACGTCGGTTGCCGAGTAGATAACGGAATTCTGTATTGATCTGGAAGCCACGGTTTTGCAGTAGGCGAGGTGTGAAAGTGAGATCATAATTGGGTGACAGATTAATATAATAGGGCACGCTCAGATCAAAACCGCTGTTGTCTGTGAGGCCAAAGCTGGGCATCAATACGCCAGTTTTTCGCCGGTCGTCGAGTGGGAAACTCAGGTAAGGGGTGTAGAGAAGCGGTACTTCCTGGATGGTCAGGCGTACATCCCTCGCTGTGCCAATGCCCTTGTCCTGATCCAGTTCAATTTCGCCAGCCTTGATCTTCCAGATATTGCTGCCTTCCGGGCAGGTGGTGTACTGGCTATTTTCATAGCGTGTTAGTTTAGGGCCCTCTATGTAGACTTTTTCAGCCTCGCCACGGCCGCGTTTACCATAGTAATTGAAACGGGCATTTTCCAGTTCGCCGCGTTGTTGTTCCAGCCAGAAGCGCCCGCGTTTTGCTACTACACGTTGATCCGGATTGTCATAGAAGAGCCGTCCTTCAGCTTCTGCATAACCTTCGGGTTCATTGTAGTGCACCGTATCGGCGTGTAATCGTTCGTCGGCATGACGCAGGATGACGTTACCGGAGACGGTGTAATTCTGGTTGGTGTCACGCTGCGCCTTATCACCATCCAGCAGGGTGGGTGCCTCGCCTGGCGGCGGCTGCAGGGTTTCGGCTGAAAAGGCATCGTCACGATTGAAGGTCGGGCACAGACCTGTTTGGCTGATAGTTTGTTTAACGGGAACCGTGTCTTCGACTGTGTCGGTTGTGATGGGTGTATTGGCTAGCGACGGATTATTGTCTGCATCTGGTACTGATTGTTCGTCGCAGGTCCAGGCATCCAGCACCGGATCGCAGCCCCAGGGGTCTTCAGCCATTGCGGAAGATATCTGGCAGAACAGTATTACAGCCAGAACAAGTGTTAGCAAAGAAACAGGTTGTCGCTGCCATAGATAGCGTGCAGGTAGACTGGTCAAGCGTTTAGTCTGCAGTTGTTTTCCGGGGGAGCTAACGCATTTGGGTGGCTGATGCAGTAATATCCCTGTAATAAGTGTCTCTGTAATCATCAAGTGTAAGATGCAATTATTTCAGGAACATCTGATTCATTCTGGACGAAGCAGATTGTATTCAGAATGGTTAGATGCAAGGCGCCGAATCGGACGTAATAGTAAGCTTTTGTGAAGATTCGCTCCAAAAGCAGGTGTCTTGAGGCGATGACAGAAGCTGGCCATTCTGAGTGTAAACTGTGAGTTCATGAATTGATCAGAGGTTCCTTTATTGTTACTCATAGGTTGAAGTGTAACAAAAATATCTGTGGGCGTGCTTGAATCACGAATAAGTACCTATAGGTGAATGACGGGAAAAAATGAATAAAAAAATTGGACAATTCCTGGTGCTCTTTGTTCTGCTGCTAGCTATTGCACTGATCTGGTGGTTTCGGCCTGAACAGAAAGCTGAGCTACGCACACTGGCAGCTACGCATGTTGTCACTGGCTATGCGCGGCGTGTCGATCTTGCGCCGATAGAAAAAGTCAGTGGTTATTTACGTCCGGTACGTAAGGCCACGTTACCTTTCGAGGTCAGTGGTCCAGTCACGTTCAGGCATGTTGAGCCTGGTGCGCTGGTTGAAGCGGGGCAGGTGCTGCTCGAAATTGATGCTGGGGATTATCGGGACGCAGTGACCCAGGCGACAGCAAAGTATGTTGAAATCAAAGACAGTCTGGTGCGCGACAAGCGTTTGCTGGAGCTGTCGATCGAAAGTCGAAAATTGCAGGGGCAGGAAGTCAAACGTTTGACCAGTCTGAAAAAACGCTCGCTGGTCTCGCCCTCAAAGATCGGTGATGCCAGGGCATTATTGTCAACGCGTCTGGCCGAGGAAGCTCGTCTGCAAAGCAGTGTCAGTAACGGTCCTCAGTTTGTGGCGGCGAGCAAGGCTGCGCTGGATTCTGCAAAGCGAAATCTGCGACGCACAACACTTAAAGCGCCCTGGGATGGTAAAGTCAATCAGGTGTTCGTCAATGTTGGTGACTATGCTCAGGCAAGCAGTCGGGCGATTGAACTGGTGGATGCGCAACTGGAATTTTATGCGCAGGTGCGTGGCGGTATTGCGCGCGCATTAAATCTGGGTGACAGTGTGACTGTTCGGGTTGATGAAAAGCAGCATCGTGCTAGCGTGGTCGCGCTGCAGCCTGACCCGGATCAAACAACTTTTACGCATGCTATTCGTTTGCGCTTGCCTGCTGATGAAATTCGCTCGGGGTTATCGGCGGTTGCTGAAATGCCGTTGCAACGGCGTGGGGATGTTCTGGTGGTGCCAGTTGAAGCGGTCATTCAGGAAGATGGCCATGCCTATCTATTCCTTGTTAGTAGCGATGATAATGGCGATAGTTTGCAGAAAACAGAAGTTGTTGCGGGTCAGCGATTCGATCAGCAGTTGATCATTGTTGATGGACTGACTGAAGACAGCATGATTGTGTTACGCGATGTGGCTGCGTTAGCCGGTGGTCAGTCTGTGATTGCTGATAAAGAGCAATAGCACCATGGGACTGATCCGTTTTTCTATCAGGAATCCACTGATAACCAACCTCTCGTTGATTCTGGTGGTTATCATGGGGGTGCTTGCCTGGCGTTCCATGCCGCAGGAAATGTTTCCGGTTGTAGAACTGGATATGGTGCGTGTCACCACGGTGTTTGAAGGCGCTTCACCTGAAGAAGTAGAGGCTCAGATAACGATCACGCTGGAAGAGCAGTTTGATGGACTCGCCGATATTGATGTGATGACATCCACCAGCAGCGAAGGCGTATCGAGCATTCTTCTGAAGCTTAAATCTGGCGCTAATGTTGAACAGTTCCTGCGTGATTTGCAGCAGCAACTCGACCAGACGACTGACTTGCCTGAACTTGCTGAAGAGCCGCAAATGGTGCGTCTGGAAACGCGTTTCCCGGTAATCAGCATGAGTCTCTATGGTGAAGCGTCACGCAGTTATCTCTACGAACTGGCTGATGATGTGAAGCGGGATTTGCAACAGTTACCCGGTGTGGCCAGTGTCGGTATTGCAGGTGATAGAAGCTGGGAGCTGTGGGTCGAAGTTGATCCACAGCAATTGTCTGCGCGGGGTGTGTCGTTGCAAACGATCATCCGGGCTATTCGGGCAAACCTGAAAGATTTACCGGGTGGTTCAATCAAGGCGCGAGAAGGGGATATTTTACTGCGTGGCAAGGGCGTAGTGCCAACCCCGGAAGCGGTTGGACAGGTGGTTGTCAGGCGGGTGGAAAATGGTGGGCTGTTACGGCTGGCGGATGTTGCCAAAGTCAATATGCGGCTCGAAGAAGTGAAAACGCTGGGGCGTTTTAATGGTGCCGGTTCAGTTAACCTGACGATCACGAAAACGGCTGCGGCTTCAACCATTCAGGTTTCCAGAGATGTGCGGGCTTTTGCGAAATCATTGGCCAGTGAGGTGCCGGCCAGTATTCGTATTGGTCTGTTCAGTGATTTGTCGGTGTATGTTGAAACCCGCCTGAATACGGTCAAATCATCTGGGCTGGTTGGGCTGACGCTGGTATTGCTGTCGCTCTACGTGTTTCTGAATTTCCGCATTGCTTTGATTACAGCCATGGGTATCCCGGTTTCCTTTCTCGTCGCCGTATTGATTATTTATTACCTCGGTTACACCATCAATATGGTGTCATTGTTTGCTTTTCTTATCGCTCTGGGCATGATTGTTGACGATGCCATTATTGTGAATGAAAATATATACCGGCACATGGAGGCGGGTATGGACCGTTTGCAGGCGGCTGAACAAGGCAGTCGCGAGGTGTTCTGGCCTGTGATGGCATCGACTTCAACCACTATTGCAGCCTTTTTACCGATGTTTGCCATCGGCGGCACCATGGGTGCATTTATTCAGGTGATCCCTGTGGTGGTTTCTGCGGCATTGCTGGGTTCGCTGTGGGAAGCTTTTGGTGTGCTGCCATCACATGCCGCTGAAATGCTGCATGCTGAACCGAGAAAACCAGACAGGCAGTGGATTAACTGGTCAGCATTGCTTGAGCGTTACCTCAGGATTCTGCGAGGGGCGATCCAGCATCGCTATTTTGTCAGCACGGTGTTGCTGCTTGTGATGCTATTTTCTGTGAGCTATGCTGCCACCCGCCTGCCGTTTCAAATGTTTGATGAGGCTGATATTGGTCAGTTTTTTATCAATGTTGAAGCGCCCAGCACCTATAGTATTGATGATTCGGAAGCGTTGGCGAAACGTATTGAACAGGTCCTGTTAGCGGCGATAAAAGAGGATGAGCTGGATACTCTGCTGACGAATGTGGGAGTTACTTTCGTCGACTTTAATCGTTTTCGTCTTGCCAGCAATTATATGCAGTTCATTATTGATCTCGACAAGCCAAAACCCAAAGGCTTTATCGAGCGTTTTGTGTCGCCGCTCACCAGTCTGCGTTTTAGTTGGGAAGGTTCGCGCACTAGTTCCACGGAGGATGTGATCAATCGGGCGCGTGCTGCGCTGGAATCGATACCCGGTATACAGCGGTTGTCGATACTGCGGCCGCAGGGTGGTCCGGTCGGAGCTGATATTGAAGTTGGGGTGACTGGCGAGGATGTTACGCAATTGTTGCGGCAGGCGACAGTGATTCGTGATTATCTGAAACAGCTTCCCGGAGTGCATGATGTGCGCCAGAATCTGGATGTCGGCAAACTCGAATACCGTTATAGCCTGAATGAGCGCGGTCGGGCACTGGGTATTAACCAGCAGCAACTGGCTGATGCGGTGCGCACCGGTTTTCTCGGTCTGGAAGCGGTGCAGGTAACGCATGGTGATGAGCGTATTCCGGTGCGTGTTATCTATCCGGATGAAGTGCGGAGTAGCAGTTCACTGAAAACTTTGCCTGTCACGCTAGACGATGGCCGCATTGTTTATCTGGGTGACGTGGCCGATATTCAACAGGGGCGCGGTTTGAATGCTATTGAACGGCGTGATAATCAGCGCCTGGCCGTGATTACGGCAGAAGTCGATGATCGCGAAACCACTTCGCTTGAAGTGACCGAATTGATTGAAGAGGAATTTGGCGAAGAAGAATCCGGCTATAGCCTGTTATTTCTGGGTGAGAAAAAAGAAGCCGCTGATTCGATGAAAGATATGAAATCGGCAATGATAATAGCCCTGGCGATCATCTTTTTTATACTGGCTTCGTTGTTCAAATCCTTGCTGGATCCTTTTGTGGTGATGCTGGCGATTCCCTTTGGCATGATCGGTGTTATTTTTGGCCATATGCTGTTTAACTACCACCTGCAATTTTTGTCCATGGTGGGTTTTCTCGCATTGACCGGAATCATCGTCAACGATTCTCTGATCCTGGTCGATTTCATCAAGCGCCTGCGTGCTAACGGTATGGAACGGATGCAGGCAGTGGTCGAGTCAGGACGGGTACGCATCCGCCCGATTTTGCTGACGACGATTACGACTTTTCTCGGCATATCCCCACTGATATTCTTCTCCACCGGACAGACCCGTTTTCTGGCGCCCATGGCAGTCAGTCTGGGATTCGGGCTGGTGTTCGCAACCGCGTTGATCTTGATAATCGTACCGTGCTTTTACCTGATTGCCGATGATTTGCGTCGTTTTAGCCACAATACATTCAGGAAACGTCATGACTGAGACTGATCGGCTTATTGATCTGAAAACCTGGCTGGCAACTTTGCCAGGATTCGCTAACTGTTCGCTAGAGCCGGCTTCTGCGGACGCCAGTTTCCGCCGTTACTTTAGAGTTTGGAAGAATGAGGGAGTTCAGAAAAACGGACAAACGTATATTGTCATGGACGCGCCGCCGGATAAGGAAAATAGTCAGCCTTTTATTAACATAGCGAATGCATTCAGGGATATTGGTCTGAATACGCCTGAAATACTGCAACAGGATCTGGCACAGGGTTTTCTGTTATTAAGTGATTTGGGGCAGCAGGTTTATCTGTCAGCATTGAATGACGATAGTGTTGAGCATCTCTATGCTAATGCTATGGGTGCGTTGGCTACTCTACAATCCAGTGGTCAGGCTGCTGGATTGCCAGAGTATGATCATGATTTATTGATGTCGGAGATGGCGCTTTTCCCTGATTGGTTATTGACCCAGCATTGTCAGATACAATTAACAGATGCACAGTGTGAGAGTCTGCATGTAGCTTTTGAATTGCTGGCAAAAAATGCCTTGCAGCAACCCCAGGTCTGCGTTCATCGCGATTACCATTCCCGTAATCTGATGGTTTATCCATCGCATAATCCTGGCATTCTGGACTTTCAGGATGCGGTTGTCGGTGCTTTCACCTATGACCTTGTGTCATTATTGCGTGATTGTTATATCGCCTGGCCGCAAGAAAAAGTGATCGACTGGGCGCTGGGCTACAGGGCGTTAGCTGATGAGTCGGGTATCATCCCTGCGGGTGATATTTCGGAACAGCAGTTTCTGCGCTGGTTTGATCTGATGGGTGTGCAGCGGCACCTGAAGGCGGCAGGCATTTTTGCTCGCCTGAAGCACCGTGACCGGAAAGACGGCTACCTGAAAGATATTCCGCGCACTCTGAATTATGTCATCGAAGTCAGTCGGCGTTATCCGGAGCTGGCTGAACTGGGCGAGCTGGCTAGCACTGTCAGGATTGGACAGCTTGCCGTATGAAGGCCATGATTCTTGCCGCCGGACGTGGCAAGCGCATGCGACCCCTGACTGATCAGACACCCAAACCGTTGCTCGATGTTGGCGGCAAAAAGCTGATTGAATATCATATTCAAGCGCTGGCCAGAGCAGGTATCCACGAACTGGTAATCAACACCGCCTGGCTGGGTGAGCAAATACAGCGCTATCTAGGTAACGGTCATCAATACGATGTCAGTATCCGTTATTCACCGGAATCCGATGGTGCACTGGAAACTGCTGGAGGCATTGCCAGAGCCTTACCGTTGCTTGGCGATCAGGCATTTATTGTCGTCAACGGAGATATCTGGACAGACTTTGATTTTTCATCTTTGCAGCCACCGACAGGTCTGGCGCAGCTTGTACTGGTAGACAATCCGGCTCATCATCCAGAAGGCGATTTTTCCCTGCAGCAAAAACAGCTTGAAGCCGGGGGTAAAGCCAGGCTGACTTTTAGCGGCATCGGTGTTTACCAACCTGGATTGTTTGAAAACCTGCCTGCACAACGTTATCCGCTCGGGCCACTGTTACGCAATGCTATGCAAAGGCAGGAGGTTACGGGTATTCATCACACTGGGCAATGGTTTGATATTGGAACCGTAGAACGATTGGCGCAGCTGGAGCGGTTGTTGAACAGTAATTAACGCTGAGGCTTCTCCAGGCATGCCTGCAATAATTGCTGCATTTTTTCTTTACCCATGCTTTTCAGTAATGCGATATTCCTTTCAGGAATAGCATCAGAATCAGGATATTGTGCGATCGCTTTTTCCAGGCTATCTTCCCTCAACAAGTGTAATATGGGGTAAGGCGATTTATTCGTATAGTTTTCTACATCATCAGGCAGCGTATTGCTGAACTGGTAATCAGGATGAAAGCTGGCAATCTGATAAATACCGACATAGTTTTTTTGTATCAGTAAGTGGTCAGTGTCATCCAGAAACTGATTGTAGTCGGAAAAATCACTGAGTACATTCGGGTGTATCAGCAGGGTGGTTTCAGTAGAACTGTCATTCTGCATTAACTCAAGTTCGGCTTGCAGATCCATTAATAGCTGCTCTTCACTGTTTGCATGTGAGATAGAAAATCGCAGGCTTTTTTTTATCCATTCGCGCTTTGCAAATGGGCAAAGGTTTAAGTCAATGACTATAGTCTCTACCCATAATTTCACTGCTGCTATTATTTCACTGTCGTTCAAGAGCTTATCCTGTTGCCGGTGTAATTGATTAGCGAGAAAAATAGCCAATAAAATTTACCAGAACTGTGAGGAGTATTGAGCCAATAAGCATCGCTTTCCAGGGAAAGAAAATACTTACGCGAGGGCGATCAACATCTTCATGCTGTTCAATAGCGCGCCGGGCATTATCTTCAAGCTTCTTCTGTAGTTTAGCTGCCGAGTCTGGAAATAATAACGGTAAAATATTCAGTACTATGGTTAAAAGCACCGATGCTATGATTGAGTAGGTAATAAAGTTACCCATAAAAATTCCTGCTGGATCGTTTCTTCTGTAGGGCATCTCTATTAATTCACCAAAACCCAGTATAATAGCTATCTTCCACAACGCACAGAACAAACCACATGACTCGAGATATATTTAACCCGCTTTTCGAATTACAGGACAACCGACTTGATCGAC
>JAZGGH010000057.1:0-2834 GCA_036480335.1 Gammaproteobacteria bacterium
GGTACTCATGCGTGACGGCATGATTATCGCCTGCGCTGCACTCTATCCTTATCCAAAAAAACTGGCTGAACTCGCCTGTATGGTCGTACATCCCGCTTATCGTGATCAAGGACGCGGTGATCTGATATTGGATGCCATCGAACAGCGCGCCAGACAAACCGGCATTGAAAAGCTTTTTGTGCTCACGACACAGGCCGCACACTGGTTTCAGGAACGTGGCTTTCGCCGTTCACAAATGGAAAAACTGCCGGTCAGCAAACGTGCGCTGTACAACTATCAACGAAATTCCAAAGTATTCATCAAGGTGCTCGATTAATTTATGGCACATGCAACTGAAGTCCCCTTGCAAGTTGTTCAACTGACTGATATGCATTTGTTCGCGGATACGAACGCCACCTTACTTGGCTTGAATACCGATACCAGTCTGAAAAAAGTAATCAGTCTGGTAAAGCAGCAGCATTTACCCAACATTATTGTTGCCAGTGGTGACTTGTCACACGATGGTTCTACTGAAGCCTATCAACGGCTGCGGGAAAGCTTTGCCCCATTGCACGCAGTGGCTTATTGCCTGCCTGGCAATCACGATGAAGGTAAGGCACTTCGCTCGCAGCTCAATGATGGACAGATGCGAACCTGCCACAAAATGGTGACAGAAAATGGTTGGCAAATGATTTTTGTCGACTCCACCAGGGCAGGCAGCGAAGGTGGACACCTATCCGAGCAGGAGCTTTATCAACTCAACGAAACATTAACCAACTCGCCATCACATCCAACTCTGGTCTGGTTACATCATCAACCTGTCCCAATAGGCAGCCGTTGGTTGGACAGCATGGCAGTCGATAATGGTGATGAATTTCTTGCCGTTCTCGAACGCCACACTCAGGTGCGAGCAGTCATCTGGGGACACGTGCATCAGCAATTTGATATCACACATCAACACTTTCGACTGCTCGCCTCACCATCGACTTGCATCCAGTTTCAATCCTGTAGCGAGAAATTTTCAATTGATCCTACCCCACCCGGTTATCGCTGGTTGAAACTCTACAAGGATGGTTCACTGGAAACAGGTGTTGAACGGCTGGCAGAAATACCCGGAGAAATTGATCTGTCCGGAACAGGCTATTGAAATCAAACGTAGGGTGGGGTGAGGTACGAACCCCACCATTTCTCGCAGGTTCCGGTGGGGTTCGTGCCTCACCCCACCCTACAAAGTCCTAATCAGTTTTAATTGGCAATGAATAACGTTCCATCAAATAACCCAAACAGTCCTGACGAATTACCCGTTCATCCAACGAAAACATAGACGGCATCACTGGCCGTGTAGTCCGTAATACACCTTTGCTCGTATCAAAATATCGATCTGCCACATCCTTGCCTTGTTCATCCCATGCTTCCAGTGTCGCATCCGTTGAATTCAATTTCGCCAGATTAAATCCGGCTGGTAATTCACGAAAATTCAAATGATCCAGATCTGGTAGAAAAGATATATCAGATTGCGAATCTTCAAAACCAAAGCTGAATGCACGCGGTACTTTTACAATGGCGACAGTATGAAATAGATCGACATCGTGCGCGGCAACGGGATGATCGGGAATCTCACTCAAGTGTAAACAGGCTTCCATAAATTCACTCGCGTGTTCAACACCAGCTGACTGCCCGACCTTGCCACACTCTACGGTTACGGCAGGACAAATTTCAGAAAATGCTTTGGATTGCACACCTGTTGGACGAGTGAAATATACTAAAGTGCGGCTAAATAATGCAGCCAGATACATGAATCGATTATTCACTATGTTGGTACAGGCGTAATGTGGATTGATGCCAGTATTATTGTGTACATCCACACTAGCGAACACATTCCGCGCCCGCATAGTATCGACAATTTCCGCCATCATGCGTTGCTCTGGACAGTCATCTTCTTCACTGCCTGGCCACACGCGATTGTAATCCGGCTGACCTGCCAGACGGCGCAAACCTGATT
Source organism: Gammaproteobacteria bacterium (assembly GCA_036480335.1). Lineage (GTDB taxonomy): Bacteria > Pseudomonadota > Gammaproteobacteria > DSM-19610 > DSM-19610 > JAZGER01. The sequence continues at coordinate 1,982 of JAZGGH010000057.1, forward strand.
GCGCCGCCTCGACATTACCAATAAACAGACTTAACGCGCGTGGTAATTCCTGATCTTTATATTTCAGTAATAAGTGCTGGACTGCCAGAAGACCTGTTGTCTCATTACCGTGCAATAGTACAGACACGAACAGGGGCGGTTCGCGTCGACCGGGCAAATGCACAAGCGAAGGCCCACCCAGTAACTCCAGTAATTGTTCTGGCCGAGCCGTTAAAAATGACTCTGGCAAACTGTTAATATTTTTTAGCATCCAGTTAACTTCACAATTAATTCATAAAAACCTGTAGGAGCGGCTTTAGCCGCGATGAACACTGAGACCCCATCACGGCTAAAGCCGCTCCTACAGGTTTTTTACATTACACCTTAACAAGATACACTTAAAATTCACCGAATTATTCCAGATCACTCTAAACACTCCAGTCATGTACCGGCAACCCACTCTGCTGCCTTTCATAATAGGCCCTGGTTAATGCTGGCATATCCTTGCCATGACAAGCCGTATAAGCACGCTGCCAGTCACTGCCTGTGCACGCATGTTCAACACGTTTGCAAACTGTCTCAAGATAGCGATCACGTTGCTGCGCGTCGATCCCTAACAAACCAAGCCCGTAACGCGCCATCGGTATTAATTGATCAAGCAATAGTCGCTGCATGGATAGCTTACGGCCATCCAGCCAAACAATTTGGGCATCAAGCCCATGTTGCGCAGCCGCGTAAAAATTATCTCGTGCGGTCGAAAAAGGTAATTGTGTTTCCGGTGTAATATCCTGCACTGCTAGCGCATGCACCAAACCAAAATAAAACGCAGCATTGGCAATTAAATCATGCATGGTTGGCCCCGCAGCCATCACGC
>JAZGGH010000058.1:0-7550 GCA_036480335.1 Gammaproteobacteria bacterium
ATCGGATTGAGCGCCGTAGCGACAAAACGGATTCAGTCTGGCAAACGGTAGGGACCACAGGCTCACAAGCAGGCAATGGGAGCTTTCTGGATCAGTCATTAATTATCGATGACCACGCCGTGGAAGAGTACCAGTATCGTATTCAAGCCTATCAGGGGATTGATGTTTCCTCGTATGCCAACCAGTGGGCGGTTAATTGTACGGCGGTTCCCACTGATCCTGAGCAACAATGGTTAAGTCAGCTTCCAACGCAATCTTATCAAGGTGTGCAACAACCGATATGGGGACCATCGCTACCACTACCTTCTGCTCAGACGCTAATTAGCGGTCGGAATTTAGATGGCAGTTCCTGTAGCGCAGACGTTGATGGTCACTTCCCTTGCCGCTATGTGATGTTGAGCAATGATAAATATGCTGCATTATTTATAGCTGGGCAGGTACCGACGGGTGGTACCGGAGGGCTGGTTAACGCAGGTGGTCTGGTTGGCCTGACACATCGCAATTATGGCATGGAATTTATTGGCTGGAATGGAATCAGCAATCAGCATATCTGGGCGTTAGCGCTAGCGGATGAAAATGACCTAAGCACAGAAACGACTGTCTTAGGCGGCTTCCAACAAGCCCATTTAAGTGCAGTTACAGAGGAAATCATTAACGGTGAAATTACGTTGATGTTTGAATGGAATCTTCCCGAAGGGCTTACCGTAAAAACATACTGGTCGTTACACTCTGAGGGTTCGCCTGGGCTGCATGGGAATCTTGAAGTCACCGGTACTTACTCAGATGCAGGTGTAACCCAGGGGCTGCTTTCCGTTAAATTCCCTCAAATTTCTGCAATGGGCTACAGCACCAGTGAGCAAGTCAACCTGGTCTGGCCATCTCGCGGGTATGGCATACGGATAAATGATTTTAAGAATTCACTCAACCGAGAATATTTAAGCAGTGGACTAGAGGCGCAATTCTTTGGCCTTGAAAAGGGCAACTACGGACTTTACCTGTCAGCTGAAGATACCGATCTGCACTCCAAGGAGATGCGCATCCAGAATAACCTGGAAAATTCAGCCACACATATTAAATACTTTCCCTACGATGGTGCGGGTAAAGTAGGTAATGAAATTACACATGCAAAAGCAGTATTGACACCCCTTTGCGGCGGTTGGCCACGCATAGGAAAACGCTATCGCCGTTTTGTGCTGGATCATCGACAGGCTGACCCTGCGGGTAGCTGGATAAGTAAAGGCACCATTGATGCGCGCACCGATATCCCTGAAACGATCAAACGCAGTGTTTATTGGTGGACAGAAAACGGAGGTAACTGGAATGCTGAAGCACAACGGCAAAGTGCTAACTACCTGAAACGCCTGATCGAGGATGGGTCTCAGCGGCTGACAGATTTTAACAACCCTCCACAAGTGCTACCCGATTACACCAGTCCGGTATTTCCAGACGGACCGCCGCTGGGGATACATCTATATAATTGGTATCACATTCCAGGATTTTCAGCGTCTGCTTTTGATATAGGGTTACCTGATTTTATCGGTAAGCCAGGCATTAGTGCTGCAATTTCCAGCATGCAATCCGAAACACAACACACGACCGTTGTTGCGCCGTATATTAATTCTACCGATGTAGACATTACTACTAGTGATTCTCTGGGTCATGCTGCAGAGTGGAATGCCTTCGTCAAACGTAATAAGAACACGACCTCACCCTATATCGTCGGTAGTGCCACGGGTCGAGATTTAGCAGAGGTGGCGCTTAATACTCAAGTCTGGCGTGATACAAACAACACATTAACTGATTATGTGCTTGATCTGGGTAATACCGGTTTAACCGGCGTTTACCTGGACACCTTTGGTGCGGCGAATACTGCAGACTATGACTTAAATCAAACGGGTCGAGATGTGGTTGACGCAAAGTGGGTTAAATCAGGTGAAACTAATAGTCCAAGACGTGGCTATGGCCCCTGGATTTCTGCATCAAACCAACGTTTGGCAAAAGAAGTAAAAGATAGGTCTGCATTACGTCCGGGCGCGTTCGTCACTGCTGAACATTTTAGTGAAGCATATATTGATCATTTGGATATGGTGTTTTTCTATACATCATTGGGGAAAAGCTTGCCATTAAATCGTCCACTGAATCAAAATCCAGACGAAACAATGACAGAGTTGATAGGGTTAGTACCCAGTGTTTATAGCGACTATCAAATGTTCGCGGGATACCGTACCTCCTACCTTGAATCAGTTCGTGGGGCGGCGATGAAACATGGTTACGGATTTACTTTGGGTGGCCAAATAGGATTAACTAGCCGAAGCCAGGTAGGCGCTTTAAAAAATGATCCCACGCTCCCGCTGACAATCTGTGATACTACTGCAACAGCATCTTTTGCATGGCTACAGAAAAATATGCGAGATTGCCCTGCGCGTCTGGCTTACATGTCACATCTAGCTCAGGCGCGTTATGCGTTACAGCATATATTCCGGGGAGAATTTCTGGGACATGCAGAGGATACGAGTGCAGCTGCAGAATTGAGTGAATATTGGTGTCGTGGTGCTAGTTGCCAACCGAAAAAAGATGTTCCAGATGGGAATGGCGGGTTAACCTGGCCTGGTACAGATATTTGTAGTGATGGTGGACAACCGGAATCCGCTTCATGTGCAGAGCGGTATTATCCGGTGACAGTGCCAGCAATCCGCGCCGGAACCTGGGTTTCGCCTGATGGTGAAAAAACCATTGTGCTAACGAATACTGATAGCGTGCCACGCTCTGGAAATATACCGATACCCAACTCATGGAAAGGTCAGTTCGCTTCTGCACGCCTTTGCCCTGCAGTAAATCCGGAAGACGCCAGTAATTGTGTTGATGTCAGTTTAAATAATGGCGTTATGCCCGTCTCAAGTATCGCAGCCTATAGTGCATGGTATCTATATGGCTGCACATCAGACCTGGGTTCGATGCCGACACTAGTCTCGATGCAGGACACAGATGGGGATATGCAGGTGAACGGCTGCGATTCTGATGACGATAACGACGGGTTGCTGGATGCTGAAGAATTAATCGTTGGTTCAAATGCACTATTAGCAGATACGGATGGTGACACGTTGTCGGACGGATTTGAAGTTGGTTACGGTGGGGTGGCATCAATTTATAACCCGGCAACCGATTTAAATCCACTAGCTGCAGACACAGATGGTGATGGATTTAATGATGATACTGAGGTTATCTACAATAGCGACCCACTGGACGCGAATTTTATTCCTGCCAATGGCGATGTAAATGATGACGGTGTTGTGAACGCCGCTGATATATTGTTAGCGCAGCAAGTTGTATTAGGGATGCTTACTCCCTCTGCAACTCATTTAGTGCGCGGTGACGTGGCGCCATCAGTTAATGGCGTGCCAACACCTGATGGTGTTTTAGGTCTTGCTGATTCGTTGTTAATTACTCGAAAGGTGCTTGGACTAGCCAACTTCTAGTTTATGGAACCATCGATTATGTGCGATTCGATGCCTTGAATCTGATTATTCTGAGCACGAACCTGCTTCGTCCAGCATTAATAAGAGGCGCCTAACTTTATTACATGAATAGGCATTCGCACTGAAGTAATCGCTGATATTGAAGTTGTTGAATCATTTGTAAAAAGACAGGAATATTATTTATGATGTGCCGTAAGAAACTAGAAATGGCTGTAAAAAAACTAACCTGCACTACCCTATTTTTTTCGCTGATTCTTTTCTATAGCAGCGTACATGCTGCTGGCATATGTGGCGTTACGCCACCACCGGCTAATAATAATCAAAATTTATGGGAAGCTGTTCCGTTACGTAGTCAGGCACAACAGGCGGCCGGTTTTCCAGGCGGGGAAGGTATGCAAATAATATTTGGTTTAAGTTATGCCCTGAGCAACCCCAATATTCTTTACTTGGTTTCAGATACATCGCAAGTATGGAAGAGTATCGATGGTGGTGCTACATGGGAAATGAAACACCGAGGGTTTCTTGCGAATGGAGGGATATCACTTGCAGTGGATCCAGCCAATGAAAATATTGTTTTCGTTGCCGGTTCCCGGCACAGTACGACAGTTTCAAATACTGTTGCAGACGGTATCTACCGGACTATGGATGGTGGCGAAACATGGGAGCTTGTGAGAATTACAAAATTCTTCCGTCTGGGTAGCCGGAGAGGAGGGGTTAATTTTGCCTTCTCAGGAACGACTGTGTATGCAGGAACGCATGAAGAAGGGATTTTAAAATCTACGGATGGTGGCGGTAACTGGACGCCGCTTAATGTGCTTCCTGCAGGAAAAGTGCTGGATATAAAGGTGCATCCGCAAAATTCAGGCGAATTTTTTGTTGCTACAGAAAATGCATTGTACAAGGTGACTGATGGTGTCACAGCGAGTGCTGTCGTAATAGGTGCTGACTTGCCGGAAAGTCCTGGAGTGATTGTCATTGATTCGACAAATCCTGATACGATATATGCCGCCGTCGGAGCCTTTGGCGTCTATAAATCCACTAATGGTGGAATCAATTTTTCACCGGCAAAAACTGGATTGCCTAACGGTAAAACGGTCACCTATTTGGCCATCAGCTCGGCTAATCCTGATAAATTGTTTGTTAGCCTGTTTTCAACGGGTGGAAACCACCCCTATTTTTCGCACAATAAGGGTTTGAGTTGGGTAAAGCCAACGACTATGGACGAAGGGGATCTTATATTCCCGGTTATTCGCAACAGAGGGGGACCATTCTATGGAGGCCCCATTGCTCCTCACCCATATGATGAGGATAAAATTATTGCATCAGCAGTGGGTAACCATATAGAAAGCACAACAGATGCCGGAGTGACGTGGAGATATAGCAGTGACGGTTATAGCGGCGGGCGTGCCGGGCTTGGCCACACTTCGTACAGTTGGGATCCTGGTAATGCTAACCGGTTTGCCTTCTTTTTGATCGATTTTGGTCCAGTGTTAACACTGGACGGTGGTGCTACGTTTCTGGGCGCGCCGACGCCGCGTTATCTTGGTAGTAGAACAACGCCAGTTGGCGCTCTGGACCCATCACCAGGATCGAATAAAATTGTCACTGTGACAGGGAAATGGAATCAGCAAGTAATTGCTGTTAGCCAGGATGAAGGACTGAGTTGGGAATTAATGTGCGATCAGGATGGAAATAATACATGTGATTCAAGTGAAACTTATACAGAAGACTCATATCGTTTTATCGCGTTTAATCCACAAGACCCAACAATTATTTATGCGGGAAAATACAAAAGTACAGATGGGGGTACAACCTGGAATCCGTTATCAAGGAAAGTTGCAGCCATGTATGCTGGGGATGGCAATATTGTGTATGCGACTGAAATGGCAGGAACTACGTTAACGATTTATAAATCAATAGATGGTGGAGAAACCTGGCCAACCTCGTATCCGTCACGCTCGATTGGTAGCGGTGAACCTAAGGAAATAACCGTTGATCCGGTTAATCCGGACAGAGTCTATGTGACGGCATTGTGGAATGGCATCCATATTTTTGATGGCAATGCCTGGCAGCTTAAAAATGATGCGCATGGATTAGAGCCGGACTGTTTTAATACCTTAAGTACACACAATATTGTAGTTGATCCTAACTATCCAAACGTTGTATATGCAGGGAAGTGGATTACATTCAATGGCCAATCAAATGGCGTGTTTCGCTCGCTTGATTCGGGGGACACTTGGACGAATATAACCGCTAACCTTGGGCCTGAGTTTACCCCCTGGGCATTGTCAATAAATCCGCATGATGGTTATATATATCTTGGATCCTCACATGGTACCTGGAAGCTGCCACCTCCTTATTCTGACGCCGATGGTGATGGAATTTTAAGCGATGGCGACTGGAGTGGTGTGGAAGGTGATAACGGGTGTAGTGGTGGCAGCACCCTAAACTGTGATGATAATTGCCCGGCTCTATCCAATGCGGATCAGGCCAACCAGGATGGCGATGTATTGGGTAATGCCTGTGATGCCTTTATTGTAGACCCGGCAGAGTGGTTAGACACAGATGGCGATGGGGTGGGTAATAATGCGGATTCAGACGATGACGGAGACGGCTTGTTAGATGTAAATGAAACGAATACCGGTGTGTTTGTCTCAGCTGTTGATACGGGAACAGACCCGTTGATTGCCGACACCGACGGCGATGGTGTTGAAGATGGGCTGGAAGTGGCTGCTGGTACGGATCCTTTGAACAATACATCAGCACCTGTTCTCAATGATGGTGATGCGAATAATGACGGTTTAGTCAATGCAGCTGACCTGGTCATTGCGATACAAATTCTATCTGGGCAGAGAGTGGCAACATCGCTTGAGTTTGCGCACCTGGATGTGGCACCACTGGTTGGCGGGACCCCATCTCCAGACGGGCAGTTTACCCTGGGGGATTACCTGGTATTGCAGCGTAAAGTAATCGGAATTATCAGCTTTTAACCCTTGCTATACCCTGAAGGCTAATACAGCAAAGCTTTGTTTGCGAAACACGCTAAACAAGTTATGGTGCCCACGGCAGGAGTCGAACCTGCGACTTCACCCTTAGGAGGGGTGCGCTCTATCCATCTGAGCTACGTAGGCCAGGGGGCAGACAGTTTAACCTTGCTCGGGTGTTTATGCGACCTGTTCTTTTTAATAGTGTGGTGGTATTAGGTCAGTTGCGACCAGTGGCTTATTTGTAGGGTAATACTGAAAAGCCAATTCAATTTGGATGGTGCGCGATGGTGACAGCAAAAGTGTCAATGTTTTGATGGAACTCGGTGAGTTAACAGCCGGTTTTTTTGTAACACGCTAAGAGGCCTTTTCAGGATACTTTTATAACCGCAACGGCCCCCAGGAAACTGACTTGGTTTTCTCACTTCGCCCGAAAAACTCTTAATATTTTCCTGGTACCTATACGCCTTGGCGGTTCTGGTTTCTATGTGTTTACTGAGTGAAAAAGTCTCTATAATCTATAAAATAAAGCCGTGCCAGGCGCCTTTTTCGAACAGGAATATTTCCCATGAACATGCCATACTAGTCCAGTTATTTAATAATTGAGACAGGAAAGTGAATACAGATATTTTGCTGGGCGTTAATATAGACCATGTCGCAACCTTGCGACAGGCCAGGGGTACACGATATCCTGATCCGATTCAGGCAGCCATAGAAGCGGAGCAGGCGGGTGCAGACAGTATTACCGTGCACTTGCGAGAAGATCGTCGGCACATTCAGGAACGAGATGTCCGGATGCTGAATGATATACTGCAAACTCGGATGAATCTGGAAATGGCGGTGACCGATGAAATGCTGGATATTGCCTGTGAGATAAAACCTGCCGATTGCTGTCTCGTCCCTGAGCGCCGTGAAGAATTAACGACAGAAGGTGGACTGAACGTGGCGAAACAAAAATCACGGATTCAGGATGCCTGCCAACGGCTTGCCGAGGCAGGCATACGAACGTCATTGTTTATTGACGCTGACCCTGCACAGGTCGATGCCTCAAAAGAAGTCGGCGCGCCCTGTATTGAAATCCATACGGGAC
>JAZGGH010000059.1:0-40150 GCA_036480335.1 Gammaproteobacteria bacterium
GGCTGTATCGCTTTAAAAAGTACAGCGTGATGGCACTGGACAGCAAAACCCGTGCCGATAAAAATGGCTACCGCAAGGTACAGCCCAACGAACTGGCCGAAGCCATTCATGATATCCTGCCCACACTACAACACCTTCAGGTTACGTTTTCCAACGACACATGGAGTAAGAATGTCCAATAACAAAGTGTTACAATTTAGCAATACCCTACCTGCTATTCATACAGAAAAAAAAGACCATTACCTGTCTGTAGCCACAGCTCAAAACACAAGGAAAGCCTATCAGTCAGCTATACGGCATTATCAGGGATGGGGTGGACTGCTGCCGGCAACCCCTGACATGCTCATTAATTATCTAGTCCACTATGCGGATACGTTGAACCCTCGAACACTGACATTGCGACTGACTGCGATCAGTCGGTGGCATGAGTACCAGGAATTCGATAATCCTGCTAACGATCCTGGCGTACGGAAGACACTCAAAGGCATACACCGAACGCATGGACGCCCAAAACGTAAAGCCAGGGCGCTATCGCTTAATGAGGTAGCCGCTATTACTAATAAACTGCAGCAGGAGACAGATAGTCTCAAGTCTGTCCGAGACAGAGCATTGTTACTGATTGGTTTTTTTGGCGCTTTCAGGAGTGAAGAGCTCGCAACTATTCAGGTCCAGCATGTAGCCTGGGATGACGATGGAATAACCATCAACCTCCCCCGCTCCAAAACTGACCAGGAAGGCAAAGGCATCAGTAAATCCATCCCCTGGTCAGGGCACTCGATTTGTCCGGCAACCGCATTGAAAAGATGGCTACAGATAGATAATGATGGTGCGGTATTTCGCGCTATTAATCGGTGGGGTCACGTCAGCAATCAACCATTAAAGCCCGATTCGATTACAGATATTGTGAGAACGCTCGTCAAAAATACGGGTTATAATTTTTACAAACAGATATCAAGCCACAGTCTGCGCCGTGGTTTTGCAACATCCGCCGCCCGAAATAATATCGACTTTCAGCTCATCAAAAAACAGGGAAAGTGGAAAAATGATGCCACAGTCCATGAGTATATTGATGAAGGTCAACGATACACCGAAAATGCAGCGGGCTTGATGCTAGGCAAACTAAAAGATTAGGAGAACCAAAAGCAAACGAAAAGCATCAGAATCAATCAATTTTCACTAAGGTAAAGGGATTAGGTTTCTATGTTTACCACCGCTGTGTTTGTCCGCTTTGAAATATGCCACCGTTTTTGAAAGAGCGTTAAAATGACTATTGCATATAGTCATTTATTTTACTAAACTGACCATACAATATAGTCATTTAAGAGGCGTTAATTATGGAACAAATATCAAAGACAGAATTTAAAGCTCATGCCCTGGAAGTGCTAAGGGACATTGAACAAAGTGGCCAACCTCGAATTATAACAGATCGCGGTAGGCCAACCCTTGAAATCAGAAAATTGAGGCAGCAAGAAAAGAACCCTTTGGAAATATTAAAAGGTACTGTTGTGAAGTATGAAGCAGCCACCTCACCGATTGCTGATGATGATTGGGAAAATGCCTAATGATTGTCATAGATACTCATGTATTAGTGTGGTGGGTGAGCGGTGATAAATCACTTTCAGTAACTGCAGCCAAGGCGATTAAAGATACCCTCGCTAACGATAGTGAGGTGATTGTTTCCTCTATATCGGCCTGGGAAATTTCCATGCTGATAGAAAAGGGGCGCTTAGTTCTGAGCATGGACGTTGAAAGCTGGCTCGATGAAGTCACCCAAATAGACGGTGTTCGCTTTGTGCCGGTTGATAATGAGATCTGCATTAAGTCTACCGTATTACCTGGTGAGTTCCATAAAGACCCGTCTGATCGCATGATAGTGGCGACCGCTCGAAAACTGGCTGTTCCGCTGGTAACAACTGATGAAAAAATTATTAATTACGAACACGTTAAAACTATTTGGTAACGACGCACACAAAAAAGGCCAGCTTTAAGCTGGCCATAGTTATTAGCTGATTGCTTTATCTTCCTGAAGGCAAGCCAAATCACCAATGGTATTACCAATCAATCTGCCAAGAGCAACAAAGGCACTGTGTATGACAGATTGGCCAAGCACTTCATGAGCAACCGTTTCGGATAATCCCTCAACAAGAAACTCAGGAACTGCCTTGAGCCTGGCATGCTCTTCAGGCGTAAACAGTCGTTGCAAACCAGTATCAGGATGAACAAGGAATGGCTCAGTGGATCTGGCTTTTTTATAGCCCCGACCGATAGTGCCACAGGATTCTTCTGATCCATTCAACAATTGTCGCTTAAACCCCTTACCTGCAGCCGCATCCTTTTGCGCTTTGTCATGAAGATATTGATACGTTCTCCATCGATCAGAATCTGCCGGAACGTCAGATAGAATCTGATTAATCGATGTTTCTTTTGAACGAACCGACTGTATCATGTCTGCATTAAAGCCTTCTAATGCCTGGGTGACTCCTACCATAACAAAACGGTCCCGGTTCTCAATCGCGCCCAGCGCATTGCCATTAAGAATAGTCTCGTGAACGGTATATCCCAGGGTGTGTAGCACGCTTCGGATCACGGTCATTGAGGCTGTTGTCTGATAGGCTGGCACATTCTCCAGAATAATTACCGAAGGGTTGAGCATATTAACGGCATTGATAAAGGTAAAAAACAAAGCGCCTGCAGTCGAATGCTCTTCTGCGATATTAAGTTTGTTTTTTGCTCTGCCGGCCAGTGATGCACCTGTGCAAGGCAGACCCGCGCACAACAAATCACACTCACCGATTTTATCCAGCTCTACCTCCTGCATGGGTGCATGTATCGCAACTGATTGATCATCCCATACAGGATTATTAGTCAAGGAAGCTTCTATATACCGCTCCTCGACCTCAATTGCAGCCGCCAGACGTACCGGTATACCAATATCAACTAGCCCCTGATGTATCGCATGATCCATTATCCCTGCACCATGTGCGAGCGAGACCATCTCAAGAGGTCTGTCAGAATTCAACATACCAAACAATCGCTGTGTCCTCGCTTTTGATTTCCTATCATGGTGATGCACTGTGATTGTTATACAATCACAGCTAATAATAATTCTTACGCGGCCGCAGGATGCCAATCTCTCCAATGATCGATTATTAATATCGATCACAGGATGCTCCCTGCCTCTCCGAGTGCGTTTACTGATTGATCTTTCACCTGAATCAGTAAACTGAAGAACGACCTTAACGGATTCGTAGAGAACGTTATATCGCTGACCGGGCTTTATCCCCGATGACAGTAAACGCTGCCCTTCAATGAACAATCTTGGGCTCCCTTTGTTCTTAGACAGTTTTGTGTAAATAATTGTTTTCATACAAACCTCTTTTTTATACGCTTAATTGCAAGAATAAAAAAGGAAACACCCAACAGGGTATTTCCCTGTTGGGTGTTTTGTAGATAGTTATGAATTAACGTCAATAATATCCAGAAATCCTGGACCATTACCTTCCGGATCCATCAAAACAACTACCTGCTTTACCGATTGGCCTTTGGTTGCACTAAAACCATAAGCCTCGCTCTCACTATCATGAAGAATACAGGTAATGGTATGGCCTACCAGTTGTTTTGCATGTTCTGCAAATGCTTTAACTTCTTGATTCATCATCTTCTCCTACATTGAAAGTCACCGGAGAAAACAATGCCCCAACCGGGAAATTGAATCCCCGGCTGGGTTAAAAAACATATGCAGACCTTACGATCTCGATCCCGGTTTCAGCACATCGGCAGGATCTTTAGTGCAACTGAACAGCAGTTGCCACTGTGAACTTCGCAATCACTTTTTCACTTTTCAAACAACCGGCCAAAGCCGATAGTTTGAAAAGTGCCCCGTGTATACGGGGCTAATTTGTATAAATTTTTCACTATCAATGATCTTCAGCTTGCCAGCTAAGACCCGAATCATCCACCAGAATACAAAACAAATGGTGATGCCCAGATAGAAATAACTCTATCCAGGCGATCGGTAATGTACGTTCAAAGTCCTCATTTCCGAAGATGTCATCTGCATCAAACCCACTGTTAATATCCGTAGGTCCAAACCCTTCAGCATAGATCGCACCAGGTGCTCCAATTAAATTTCTGGTAGCCACCTCAATTGTTACCGATGCATTCATTTTTGCCAATAAAAAACGTTTAGGCAAAAGGCTCAGATCGATATCATTTTCTCGCAAAAACATACACCCATCCTTATCTTTAACAGGTGTAGCACCTTCCTTTGCATATTCCAGAATATACTGTTGCTCGGCATGAGGCCACATCACTGGATTACTTAAAGTATGCTGGTATATTTTCTCAACATCCTGTCTTGTAAATTTAACCAACATCAGAATATCCTCGCAAAACCAGATTATTCTTAGCACTCAATATACCAGCGACTTCTTGTGCTAGCCTACGAGTCGATACATCTGTTATGGCTTCCCAGGTAGCATTCCGGTGACGGGCGTAAACCGTCCAGAAATCTGCAAGATGCATATCAGCAATCGCTAAGGGCTCGCAATACGACCCATCATGGCTTGCGGTCTCATGCACCGGCCTAATGTCCAAAAGATCGTATTCTGACCAGTCAGGCGGTTCCATATATTGACAGCAATTATATAAAGTCTCATTCGCTTGTTGGCTCATCATTATTCTCCTCTTCAAAAAAAGACAAGGAGAAACATCTTCCTGGAGGGAAAATATTTCCCTGCCCAGGTAAGATTAATTGAATCGATTACGACTGAAGCACGTCCCCAATCAAATCACGAGTTAACCGATATTGGCAATTGTTGTACACACCAATCAAAGGATCTATGGTGACTATCTGCGCTTTAGGTATTTTACAGTTATCAAGCGCCACCCATTGCCCCGGTGTAAATAGCCGGTGATATTTTTTAACCTTTTCTCGCCATTCCTGACAAGCAGTAGAGACACGTGCTAGAAAAGGTAACGGGCAGGAATAGTAAAGCGGATGCATGGATTCAGACATCGCTTTGTATCCCCAGTCACCTTCGCACTGGTTAATTAAAATGCATTCAATGAAACGTTTTTCTTCACCCGTTTGACTGTGAATACACTCAACAACACACCATAAAACATCATCAATATTACTTTCTACAAGACAATAATCCAGTGTTTTGAGTGAACGCTCCCCATTCCTCTCAGCCTTCACCAGCATCACAACCAGCTCTTCGCGTGTTTTATTTGAAAAATATGACCATCCCATAACAAACTCCTCTATTTCGATCATTAGAGCCGGGATAATCAATACCCACCGGTATGAGTCCCGGCTGGGTTAAAAACATGTGCAGACCTGGTGGCCTCGATCCCGATTGCAGCACATCGGCAGGATCTTTGGGTGCAACTGAACAGCAGTTGCCACTGTGAATCGTTAAACCTTTCCTATACAATTTTTCAAAATACCGATCTGGTTCGATACTTTGAAAAGCAGCCTCACAAATGTGAGGCCATTTAACAACACCCATTAACAACGCAGATTGATCACATATAAATAAAATTGCTCTTGCTCATTAAGCGCATTGAAGTCAAATATTCTGTTCTCCTGTTCATACAGATGAATATTAATGATCGAACCATCAACCGTAATTTCTTCAATTATTTTACCATTGAGACATTTACGTAGTTGTCCTTCTGGGATACTGATATTATTTGCAGATATCATCATTGCTCTCCTGGTTTGGTGGATCACACTGAAAACAGTTTCGCTTCTTGGAGTCGTAGTATTCTTGCAACCGAGCCCCTTCCAAATTGATGGAGTGAGTAGGATCTTCCTGGTCTATATCTGACCAAACAATAACCCGAAGCTGACCATCGTATATTTCAATACAAACATCGATAAATAACTCAACAGAGCCAGTACTATTGCAATCAAGGCACTCGTAATTGTTCATCATCTTCTCCTTACATTAAAAAACGCCGGAGAAAACAATGCCCCAGCCGGGCATTAATTCCCAGCGGGTTGAAAAACATGTGCAGGCCTTTCGGCCCGACCCCGATTGCAGCACATCGGCAGGATCTTTTGTGCAACTGAACAGCAGTTGCCACTGTGAATCGTTAAACACTTTGCAAACAACCCGCATCACCGATGGTTTGAAAAGTGCCCCGATTGAATCGGGGCAGGAACACTACTTTATTACAATCGTCCTCCCATAATCATCACCCGGCGTCATATCAATTGCCCGTATGACAGGTGTGAAGATATCCGTGTGTGTTGCAGTCGTAACGACGGCTTCATCGGTTGTTTCCTGTGTTTTCGTGACATTCTTCTGTTTATACGTATCACCCTTAATCAGGAAAACCCGGCCATCATTAGCCTTGACCAAACCCGAGACATTGCCCGCAGCAAGGCTCAACCCCATATGCCAGTCGTTGAGCTTACAGAGTGGCCTTCTAGGCTCTCTGGAAAGCGATCCAAAATGACGATCGAACCCCTGCCACAAGCAAGGATTTGATTGAACCAGTTTGGCCAGACACTCACCTTCAACTCTGGTAGTGAGTATTGAAGGTGTCTGCAGCGAAGAAGGCACCTTATAAGGCGCCTCATCCCATACCCAAGGTAGCTCAGGCGGTATATCACCAGCACCAACCTCGGCTAACACCTTTCGCGTCAACAGTGTGTTGTCATCCACATCAGCATCTGCAACCCGACGTTTAATTCCAAACACAACCACCTGTTTATAGGTTTGAACCGGCGCTCTAAATACCTTCACACGCCGGTAATGCCGCGCAATCCAGCCAGACAAATCCTTATCGAGACTCGCCGCAGGTATAATCAACACCAATACACCACCAAACATCAGCGATCCATTGGTTAGCTGAAAAAACAGCTTTTCCAGACGTTTTCGGCCCTTCCACTGTTTTGCAATGGCACCGGAATGATCTGTTACCATATTCCCATACGGGGGATTTAGGAAAAGGCAACCGAACTGTCTGCTCCCGATGATGACATCCTGAATATCACTGTGAATGGCAATGTCCAGTATTTGTTTTGCACCTTGGGCGCGCTCCTTGTCGTACTCAACGCCATAGGCAGTAACCCTGCAGGTATCAAGTGTTGATAAAGCATGCTTGATTTCAGCGAGAGCAACCCCTTCACCGCAGCAGGGATCCAATATATGCAAATCCCCTTTTGTAGGCATGAGCGCTGAACAAACACGCTCAGTGGTATCGCCGTCGGTTGGAAAGTATCCTGCTTTGATATAATTGCGCACTAGACGCTGGAACATAAGTGCCATTTTGGTATCTCCTTACGATGGATAAAAAGAAACCAGGACCACACCCATCCGGGCATAAATCCCGGTTGGGTGGTGAATAAATTACAGTATTCCTAGCTCAGAAAATGAGGTTGTACCCTCACTCCCAATCACCAGATGATCAAGCACACGTATATCAACAAGCGCCAAAACATCAATGAGTTTTTGGGTAATGTTTTTATCTGCTGTACTGGGTGTTGGATCACCCGACGGATGGTTATGCGCAAATATCACAGATTCTGCGTTATGCACCATTGCAGCTTTAAGCACTTCTCTGGAAGAAATTTCACAGAAACGTATTCCCCCTTTGAAAAGGGTTTCACAAGCGATGACTCGCTGATGCGCTGTTAAGAATAAACAAACAAAATATTCTCTTTGTTTGTTTTTAAGATAATGCGCCAGGTATCTTCTCGTCTTATCAGGATTTGTTAATCTCACACTGTAATCGGTGTGTTTAATCCTGTATTCACTGATATTTTCCGCAAGGGTTAAAATATCATCATCAGAGAGTCCTACCGGACGTTGAATGGGACAGGGCATTATTTTCTCCTACATTGAAAGTCACCGGAGATAACAATGCCCCGACCGGGAATTGAATCCCGGTTGGGTTAAATAACATGTGCAGACCTGGCGGCCTCATCCCGATTGCAGCACATCGGCAGGATCTTTGGTGCAACTGAACAGCAGTTGCTACTGGTAAAACCTATACTTTTTCAAATCACCGTATAATCCAGCTAACGGCGCTTTGAAAAAATGCCTCAATATCGAGAAAATGAAAGCATCCTCGAAAAGGATGCTTTCTGGGTATCAAATCATCAATAACCAATCAGTTATTTACCAGATTTTTTTCTCTGGCAATCTTTATGGTTTAGGTACGCGATAACCGCAAACGGTATCGTGATGATAACGAAACATAAAAGCCCTAGATATTCAGTCTTCATGATTTACATCCTTCCAGAACATATAAAGATACGATGGCCGCATTGACAAACGCCAGTATAACCAATAACAAAACAATGTAATCCCCGTTATTGAGTGCGGGCCAACCAAATGCTGCAAATTGGGCGAAATTTACAATTCGCAATGTACCTGCGAGATGCTTTCGCTGTTCATTATTCAAATTCAATTGATTTCTCCTTAGTAATAATAAAAGCACCGGAGAAAACAATGCCCCTACCGGGGATTGAATCCCGGTAGGGTTGAAAAACATGTGCAGGCCTTACAGCCTCGATCTTGATTTTCAGCACATTGGCAAGATCTTCACACTGATAGCAGTGCGCACTTTGAATAGCTATTTTACCAAAAAACCCGATAGAAAAGTACTTTGGTAAAACACCGCATTAGTCATGTTACATGATGCTATACAATATAGCGGTATGCGTATGATATTCTTAATATTATTTATTATGGTTAAAAAATGTCCCGCTTTCGCGGGACTCAATAATCACTGGGTGTTTAAACCGCGATAAGCCGTTTCGCCAGGGCAACCTCAATCGAATCACCGTCCTGGTTTAAAGAGTCAAGGCCTGTTTCAGGCATATCGCCCGACGTAGACTGCGTCACCGCAATCTTCTTGGCCATCAGCTGAAGACAGTCCGTTTGTGCCGTTCCTTCATAGCCGAAGAAATGCACGTCAACCGGCTCTTTTTGACCGATTCGCCAGGATCGTCGAGATGCCTGCATTAACGTGTAAACGTTGTACCCGGTCTGCATGAACACAATGGTTGGAAATTCCAGCAAATCCAACCCCGTCTTGACCAGTTCAGGATTACAGATCATCACTTGAATACCTCGATCCACCTGATCCAGTATCCAGTCTTCACGCCGACCGGTCTCCACCGAGGATCGCAATACCGCAACCTTGATACCCTCTGCCTGCAGCAACGATTTCAGTCGGGACGCGGTATCACGCTTACCTGTGTAGGTTGTATACACAAGCACACGGCGTCCCTGACCCATCTGCTCCTTGCAAAGCTGAAGCAGTGCCGACTCTTTCGGAGAAGGCTTATCTGCTGAAAAAACACTAGCAACATAGGCCAGCAATTCCTTCTTTCGAGGATGACGAACAACCTCTTCCCGAAAACAACAGTCTGGCCAGGCCAGCAGGGCATTCAATACAACGCCTAACAGCGTCGTATCACCGCAAGCCAGAGCCTGTCGTAATTCCGTGGTCAGCTTACCTGACAGTGACCGGTATTTTTCAGCCTGTACACCGGTCATTGGCACTTCAAGGTAATGCTCATTATAAGGCGGCAGAACATTGCCACCGATATCCTTGAGCTTTAAAAACACCGTATAAGGCAAGACATAACGTGCAATCCCTTTCGGGCCAAACCCTGGGGCTTTAGACGTTCTTACCGTCATCTTCTTACCTTTCGCGGTTTTATGTGACTCACCCACCGTTTCCTTGAAGACATCCTTCAAGACACCGTGCTCACGCATGAATGCCATTGAAGCAGTACCCAGCGTCCCTGCTTCGTTATAGGCAAAACCATCTTCTATCATTGCCTTTGGCATGAGACGCCAAAGCAAATAGAACAGGTCATCTGCATACCCACCAATCAAGGTACCGGTCAGTAACAGTGATTTACGCACTTTATTGCATAAAACACCCATCGCCTGCCCCTGAGCTGAGCCATCGTTCTTGTACTCATGGCCTTCATCGACAATCAACATATCAAAGTATTGGTTCGGTAAATACCGTTTAATAAACTCTGTCGGTTGATAGCCACCCTGGCCAAATGAAAACTCCAGTTTGCCCATGGCGTGCTCCATGCGATTGGCCTGTCGATCACTAAAGACCAATTCACCCTTTTCATCCATGAGGTTAATAAACTCATAGATATTATCGGCCAGCATCCCTTCAATGGTCTCCTCACCAAAGGTAGACAACAACTTTTCAGCCGTTTTCACACCAATCGTGGGTATTTGACACAAGCCTTGCGCAATCATTTCACGCCGGGTTTTTTTCCGGGTTCTGGCATGATGCAATGACCATAATGGCTCTTCACATTTTGCACAGCTGGTTTGCTTACTGGACTCCTCAGAAAATGCACCTTCTGTGATGGGATCGCCTTCACTGTCTCGGACAATTGAACCACAATGAGGACAGGCGCAATACGCAAAACTCTCTGCATACGGCTTTTGAGGGTACTCCGGCACAACAGATCGGTGACGCTTCCTTGACCAGGTCACGGCACTCCAATGAAAACCCATCCGCATGCGAACACGGCCCAGAATAAAGTACTCCGGACCGCCCTGGTTACTGGCGACACCGAGACTCTCCCGGAGCTTTAATAGCTTCATCAGCGTGTCTGGTCCGTTTAAGACCCACACTTTAGCATCAGGGACGGTTTCCAGTATTTCCCGTCGCCATTTGTAGCACAAATGGGGTGGTACAATAATCAAAAACCGTTGATACCCTTCTGCCTGCATCACAGCCGATGCACTGATAGCCATCATGGTTTTACCTGTGCCCATTTCGGCATTTAAAATACACGCTTTATCACCCTCATCGACCAGCAGGCGAGTAATCGCCTGTACGCGACCACGTTGTGAGGGGAATGGATGACGCAATAGACCATCCATCACTTTTTCACGCACAAGATCAGGCTTACCATCGTATAACGGTGGATTTTTCTGTGAGACCGCTTCAACCAGACCTTGATTGAACTGACCAATAAAATCAGATAACGACATAACACTTTCATCGGTGTTATTACCTACATCTTGTACCGTTTCTTGTTCCGGTATTGCAATTGCTTGATTATTCATTGTTTACTCCTTAATTGAAAAACACCGGAGAAAACAATGCCCCGACCGGGGATTGAATCCCGGTAGGGTTGAAAAACATGTGCAGGCCTGACGGCCTCGATCCCGATTGCAGCACATCGGCAGGATCTTTGGTGCAACTGAACAGCAGTTGCCACTGTGAATCGTTAAACCACTTTTCAAACAACCGGTATTACCGATGGTTTGAAAAATAGCCCCGGTTCAATCGGGGCTGTAAAATGTCTTATTGTTTCTACCTCAAATTATAATACCGACAGGTATTTTTTCATTGTCTGAAAGTCCAGAAGTGATATAGGCAGCATTTCACGAATCTTTGCCGCCGTCCCACCCGGATAGTCTACATAAGCGAAGTCTCTCATTATTACACCTCCTTCCCGAAATTTGAGAATCAGGCTTTCTAATAACTCGTCAGGATCGTCGTCTTTAAAGCAATGCATCAGAAAATGGCAGGTGTACTCATACTCTCCATTGATTTCGACAAACGTGCAATAGAAATAGCGATGCTGATCATCAGCCTCCTCAGTATCAGGTCTGCATAATAGATTCTGCAGCATCATTCTAACGCTATTAACAGCATCACAAGGTGTGATTTCAAGGGCGGCTTCTTCCCAACCTTCTTGATCGTAATACCGCCAGACATTTTTATTCAACGATGGCAGTGAAGCGTCTGGTGACACACTTAAATACGGTGAAGTGTACTCACTGGATAAGTAACCACCCTGATCACTATCAGGCAAACTCACCTGGTTAATAATTCCACCGCAATGATCAGCAACAGCCTGCCCTATATCAAGCATAAACGCCTGATGTTTTTCGGCTGAATCCAGCTCACCCAACAAATCAGGCTGAACCAACAATCCAACGACAATTTCTGCCAATTCGGCAGGTAGTATCTGTTTAGACATAACATTTCCTCTGTGTAAAGAATTACCGGAGAAAACAATGCCCCAACCGGGCGATTGAATCCCGGCTGGGTTGTAATAATATACTGACCTTACGGCTAAGCTACACCAATGAGGCTGGATTGCAGCATCTGCTGAACACCCAACTCAAACTGTTGTGTATCCGACAAATCAATTTGATACGCAGATATCCCATACCCATGGTGATTTTCCTCAATCACATCTTCCAACATTTTGAGTACAGCCTGACGCCAATCATCAAGCAATGGCAGGTGAGAAACACTTTTCACCAGATGCCATAACTTTGAATCAAGGGCCTCTTCAGTCTGTTCGCCCTGTCTGTAAAGCAGCATACCTTTACGATTCACCAAATCAGGATGATCAATCTGTTTGTCGTAAAGCCAGACATGCACAAGATCACCGTAGACGGTCTGATTAACCCGTCCGGTCATTTTCGTGAGCGCGTTAACATTCGCTACTCGGACAGTATTATCGCCATCATTGTGCACCGTGAAGGCGCTTAAACCACCCTCCTCGACCGAGATCGATAATCTGGCCAAAAAGTGCTGAATGGACGTATCACGCCCCCACAATGAAATAAACTGTAGGTATTCACCTTTATCCAGTAACCAGGCATCTGAATAGATATCTGGGTGTTCCAGTAATTTAAACATCATTTACTCCTTGAGTTAAAAAATACCGGACAAGACACCCAAACCGGGTTACCTGCCCGGATGGGTTAAAAAAACAAGCCTCACTTAAAGTCATTCAGTGAAATGCCAATACGCTATGCTAACTTTCATGGCTAATGGTTTTCTCCCAGGACTGGCCTATCGGCTGAAAACTGTAGCCATTATCTTTTAAGTAATCTCGCTGCCTTCTGAATAACGCACGATCAACGGTGGGATCCAGCACGACCTTCTCACCTATTGGCCACAAGATACCGAACAGCTCGGCTATGTCATCATCCCTTGTTACTAA
The DNA here is from genome assembly GCA_036480335.1 of Gammaproteobacteria bacterium. Taxonomy (GTDB): domain Bacteria; phylum Pseudomonadota; class Gammaproteobacteria; order DSM-19610; family DSM-19610; genus JAZGER01. Next base: position 12,977 of record JAZGGH010000059.1, read on the forward strand.
CTCTGCAGCTTCTTTAGCCTCAGTTTCTACAGGAACAGGAACAGGTGTTTCTGTTTTGTCATGAATTGGGTCATGCTCGACTTCGGGTGTTTCTGGTTCCACACCATAATCGATACCGGCCAGTGCCACTGCCTCAATGACCGCTCTAATTTCAACTACCAGACGGCTTCCTGCCAGGTAATGTGATGGAAAAATCCGGCCTATGCCGAACTCTCCTTCATAACTGCCCTCTTCGTACTGATCCAGTAGCGTATCTTTCACCGAAAACTCACCGAGTTCCGTAATCAGTCTTCCAACACTGAATTCACCATTACGGCCATTGATCGTTCTGACCGTCAGATTGCCTGTCACTTTTATCATAATATTCTCCAATGAATAAAGACCAGACAACCTCGATGGATTGTCTGATCGAGGTTAACTTAACTTAAAAGATATGAATCAACTAATCGGGTAAATAGATATCCACTATATTCTGTGCTTGTGACAAATCACCAACCAGCATCTCGTATTGCTCCACTTTAGTAATTTCATTTTCACAGGACATGGCAGTGATAGAACCACCCTCAAAGGTACTTCCAAGACGTAAACTGTTTAGGACATTTGATCGCAGTTGCTTGTCCTTTGGCAGTCTAATTACAACGGTAATACAGTCGCACATTTTTAATCCTCATTCGGTTGCATGATGGTCACAACGACTTCATCTTGATCGCCAGGTCCGATGTGCATTTTCAGCGTTACCCGCCTGGCCTTTGTTCTGCGACCACCGCGTGGAACACGGTATAGCTGATAAAGCCCAATGCCATTAGTGGCGTGATTTCTTGCGGCCATAGAGGCCATGAATAAAACATCCCATAAGCGACCGTCCTGGTCCTGATGTGCTTGCCGTTTGGAGTCTTCGTCAGTCCATTCAACACAATCATTCCAAACCGCACTGGTTAATGCGACTGGAATTTTAAAACCTGCCTCAGCGGCCATCACTGACGCATCGACAAGCACGCCATCTTCAATTGCCTGATAGCGTGTATATGCATGAAAGGGTGTCGCTAGCTCGTGATAGATTTTGCACATCCTTGTCCAAAATCGACTCGCCTACGCGACAGCTATTGATGCCCCGGCCGCCCTGCGTCCATACCGCTTCGCCATCACATCGTAAACTCGTGACAGGCTACGCAGCATTCCCTCAAATGGCTGGACACGATTGTCGGATGCCTTCAGCTTATGTTTTCTCTGGCGCTACGCACGACGAAAACAACGCACGGCCTAATCGCTTCCGGGGACTACCCGCCTTCGCTTCCGCTCTCCATGGCGGGCAGCGAATGACCTCTCCAAATAAATCAGTAAGGGTGGTCTCTTCATTAGTAGTAGTAGTTGATTCCATTGTGTATTCCTCATTTTGATTAAAACGGGATTACACACCCCTATTGGGATATGCAATCCCGTTTGGGTGGTTAAAATCAGATTAGGCTAGTGCAGTATGCAAAGTTTTGCAGTGCATGCCCCTTGAATGACAGTTTCACCCGTTGGTGAAACAATACCCTGAGAAACCAGGTAATCGACGATCCCCTGATTTTCATCACTGTCCTTTATTAGGACTTCATTATGTTTCAGCTTGATCGAAGTATCCATAGTTGCTGTAGCAAAAGGAACACCTATATCAGTCACAAGATTCAAGCGTTTATTTCCCGTTGGATAGTCTGATACCTGAGGTTTAACGGGCCCGTATTTTCTTACTAGACTGTAAAATAACATTGTTTACTCCTTGATTGAAAAATAACGCCGGAATAAACAATAACCCGACCACCGGGATTGCTTTCCCGGCTGGGTTGAAAAACATGTGCAAACCTTGCGGCCCCGATCCTGATTGCAGCACATAGGCAGGATCTTTGGTGCAACTGAACAGCAGTTGCCACTGTGAAAACCCATCTTATCAAAAACTCTATATCTGTGAAACAGCTCTTTGAAAAAATGCCCCGTATAGACGGGGATAGATGTTATGCTTTAATTATAGACCTCAATACGATTTCTCCTATTCTGTTTTTGATCTTCTTTAATCTCCTGCTTTCGAGCGAGGAATTCCACCGAGAGCTTCATATCTTTCTAAGAATGCGTTCAGGCGAGGGCGTAGTTCTGTTGTACCACACTTTTTGCCCGTCCTTTCTAGGCGTGAACGTTGAAAAGCACTTACATAGGCTCTTGCAGCAGAAAAACGGCTGCGTTTTACATTACTCATATAAAAAACCTCCAAAGTGAAATAATGCTCCAGCCGGAAAATTGAATTCCCGGTTGGATTGAACAACATGTGCAGACCTTGCGGTCTTGATCCCGATTGCAGCACATTGGCAGGATCTTTCGTGCAACTGAACAGCAGTTGCCACTGTGAACTGTTAAACCACTTTTCAAACAACCCGCATCACCGATGGTTTGAAAAATGGCCCCGTGTGTACGGGGCTAATGATAGTTAATTACTGATAATATGTTCCTTTATTGCATTGATCAGTGGTGCATATCCGATTTCAAGAGGGTCTTCTTCAACAGAGCGTTCGTCAAGATATGCTTTCATATCCTCAATTGCGTGCAAGCATTTTTCGATACGTTCAATATCATCACGCATCGAAACAACCTTTGCAATATCTAAAGACACCCCTAAACAAATAATGCCTCTCAATATTTTCTCTCTGCGTAGACTCATTGACATCGGGTAATGTTCAACACGATTAACCACGTTATTTATCGCATCTATTTTCACCTGTTTCATCAAGGGATCTGGTGGTTCAACACCAAATCGTTCGCTGAGTATATTGATCAGATAGTAATCCAGTGTAGGGTCAACTGTTTCAGTTTCATCCAGGTTCGAATACAAAATATTATCGCTATCCTCTGCATCTACTGCCTCGACAATACAATAATAGCGCTGTAAAGGTTTATCCCAGCCCATCTGAATCTGAATCATACGACCCGACTTATCTTCAGTTACAAATATATGTTGACTCATGTCTCACCTCTGCTTAACAGTGTTTCAATTATCCCTTGCAGATCAATATCTGAACTTTCAAGGGGGTATAAGTAACAAGATGCTGGCAATACCCGATCATTTTTCTGCATGACAGGGATCAATTCTGAATGAAGGTATTCGTGTTCATCGTAATCAATCACCAGAATATTTAATGGCTCTATTTCTCCCGCCACATTCGTGATAACAGATTTAACACGACCTCCATGAATCTGTATTGCCAGTGTTCTTTCATCTTTTTGTGTTGCCATGTGTTTCTCCTTGCATGATTAAAAAAGCCGGAGAAACCATCCCTGCGGGAATGAATCCCGGCAGGGTTAAAAAAATGTGAATCAGTCGGTTTGTAGAACATTTAATTACTATGCAGCCATTTCCACTGGAAGCATTGAATAAAGTGGGAAAAATCCAGCGAAGCAAGTAAAATGGATCATAATTACACCAGATAAAGACTATGCTGCCGTTATCTGGCCTGGTAGGCTACTAGAAAATGCACGGTTAAAGACCATGAACAATCCTCTTCTGAACAATATTGAAGTGACATTCCATCAATTGATGGAATCACCCCACTTGTTTTCCTTTCAGGATTTTGAATTTCTTACAAATCATTTCCAAGAGAAACTAACTATAGATGATCATTTTATCCTGATAGAAAAACGGCTTCGCTATGGTCAATATGACGATGAAATTGAAAGAAAAACGCTATTAGCCATCATTGAGGGGAACAACGATAAAGCCAATCGTTTACTCAATCTACTCGAACGTCGTAATAGCCTGAACTTGAAAGCTGTTAATTAATGGCCCGAGAGAACATCCGATAATAATTACATGGCAATCAATCTCAACAACAAAACCATCATGACAACCAGGACTGAGCGTTTACTGATAGAGCTTGCTGGTGAAAATCCCGATCGTGTATTCACCAAAAAGGAATTATCGCACGCCCTAATTAAAGCGATGAATTTGCTTGCTAAAGCTAAATCGCCTCTCTTAATCAAAATATACAACGAATACGCTCGCAGAGGTAAGCTGCCTCCACTGGAAGAATTAAAAAAGTCCATTAATCTTTAATTGATCTTTGGATTTCTTGTATCCCGGTGCTCGCCTGGCAATACTCACTAAATACTCAAGATCTCTCATATCATCAACATCCATACCTGAATGGTACAAATATTCAATGAAATTATTCGGATCCTCGTAAGCCATTTTTGAAAGCATGGCTAAAATCCGCTTCATTGTCCGATCTGTCATGGTATTCTCCTTTTATTATATAAAAAAAGGAAACACCATTCCCAACAGGAAAGAATGTTTCCTGTTGGGTAAAAAAGCACCAGATTCTCTCGAACCCGACCCTGGCTTCTGTGCTTATGCAAGGTCTTTTTATGTCACTGAATCGCAGTGACCACGTTTAATGTAATGCGTTAAATAATCATCTTCCCAAAACAGTCTGTGTTTTTGACAAACCCCTTTGGGAAGACACGCAAATGCGTGTCTTCATTGGTGCTCAATATGCGTTATGAGTACCTATTTTTACTAACAAAACTGACTCTGGACATGACAAATGAGGGTGTCTGCTCGACATGCCTGTGATTTATTAAAGAGTCTTAATCACGTCAAACCGGCACACGGATGACACGTACTGGAAAGCATCCTCACAATCCAATAAATGTTACTACCGCACAAAAGGTCACACGTTTTTCTGCCCGTGGTGGCAGTGATGAGGGAAGTTTTTATAAAGAGCCGTATGGCTCCCGAAAAAGATCGCCAATAACAATCTTTTTCGTGGAACCATACGGTTATGAGTGAAGGTAAAAAAAGCAAAGCATTGACGCGGCTAAACGGAGATGCCTTACCGTCTACCATAGTGACCACAAAGACCTGCGTGAAGGCCACATGCACAGGATTTTACCAGTTTCTCGGTAACTGGCTACCACTTGCACGGTTAGTGTAATTGAAAAGAGCACGGAATAAAACCCGCACTCTTTTCTATCACTTATTAAGCCGCTTCAGAATCTTCCTTTAGCGTTGGTTTATACCAAAGAGCCTCTTCTGAATCGTAGCAATAACCTTTAGATTTAAGATTATTCACTTTTTCATCAAAATCCGGATCATCCTGCGACAACTTTACAGGGCCATCCAATACAGGACCATCTATCTCTTCTGCAAAGCGTTCACCATTAAGATAAACGTGTTGCAACTTCAATAGACGACCTTTCATGACAAACTGTTGTTTGCCTGCATTTTCGCCCGTTTTTGATACATACCCATCGGGGTAAATATCCCCAACTTGAAAAGAAGCTGAAATTACCGGTTTTTTGTCACCGGTATAGTCAACTTTATCAAGCAGACGATCAAACATCGCTATTGCCTGGGTTCCGACGATCTTGCAATCAAGCTGGGTTGTAAGCTCAGCCTTACCAGTTTCGGGATCTTTCTTTCCACTCTTAACCGACAAGGTTAAGGCCCGGAAATCATCGCCCCTACTAACTGGAACCATACGGATCCGGTTAATATACGCGACACCTGTATACTGGTTGTTGTAATAATCATTCATGGTATTTCTCCTAAATTAAAAAACAAAAAAAGGGAAACACCACTCCCCAACGGGAAAGAATGTTTCCCGTGGGGATAACTGACGTAAGTCAGTTGAATTGAACCTGCCGATACAGGTAAATAGTTAAAGTAATAGCTTAACGATCATCGCAACAATCGTAGCAAAAATAGCCGTCATTGCCACCATCAAGCTGGAGACCCATTTGATGAGTCGGCCTTCAAGGTTAGCCATATCGGTTCTCAAATCCGAAATATCGGATTTCGTTGCTAGTTGCTGTTGCATTTTCTCGTCCAGTGCTTCCACGACCTTCTCCGCCTCTTTCGCTTGAATGCCGGCATCGATAAGTGCGTGGTATAACTTCAGTTCCATGGCGCTTCTCCAATTTAAAAAAAAAGGGAAACACCACTTCCCAACTGGGAAAGAATGTTTCCCGTGGGGATAACTGACTTAGTCAGTTGAATTGATCCTGCGGATGCAGGTTATTTCTTGTGCTCGTCTCTGTATTTAGCTATAACACCAATAATGCCAATTGCCAAAATCGTCAGAAGACCAAACAACAGCGGCCAGTTAAATTCATCCATCAGACTCGTCCTCTTTTGCAGTAAGATAAATACCGGTGAACCAAATAACCAAACCTAACGATAAGAGCATGAAGCCCTCAATACGGGTGACTTTATCTGAATCAAGGATCCACCCAGCCAAGCCACCACCGACGAAAAAGATAGCAATTTTCCGCAAATCTTCGCCTAGTTGAAAATACCATTTCATGTATCCCTCCTCTATAAATTAATCCGGAGAAATACAATTACCCTCCGGGAACGTATTACCCGGAGGTTAAAAACAAGCGCCAGATCCCGAAAGATCCGACCCCGGCCAGTGCTTATGCAGGGTCTTTATTTGTCACTGAGAGAGCAGTAACCACTACAAGAACCTTATTATTACCATAATAAAACCTAATCCGTCAATTTTTTAGCGGCCAATTCAACGAGAAAATGAGCTGTGTTACACCGTAATAGCATCATACTCAGATACTAAATAGTAGGTATTTACCCATGTAATCAATAATTTATCGAGTTTTCTGGGAAATCAACATATAAAAAGGCAGGTAAAAAGTATTACAGCACTTTGACGATTCGGCTACGATCGTTGCAAAGATTGTTGTCATTGCTAGCATCATGCCAGACATCCATTTAATGAGCCTGGCCTTCAAATTAGCAATGTCAGTTTTCGTTGCAAGATTTTGGTGCATTTTCTCATCTATCGCTTCTTATCGTGTTTATCTGACTTTACAATAAGAAATGACACTAAGATAATGACAGCAATTATCGTTGCTACTATGATGAACTCGCTACTCATCTTCATTCTCCTCAATTAAACCCATCAACCCAGCTGCAGCCCCCAATACGATCAAGATAAGAGCTTCTTTCATGATATCTTGTCATACTGAACTACAGCACCAATAAGCACGAGACAAGCATTTAATATTTCCCTTTGAGCAACCCAATCAATCACTAATTAAATAGCGCAAAGAATGAGGCACTGCACCAGCATCACACCTCTCATTCACAAGATTCTTATCTGAACAGGTTGTTGGGTTACCAAACCCAACAGCAGGGCTATTGGACGGCAGGCGGATACTGCCATCAGGATTCGTATCAAAGATATTGGCTGCAACTGGGCTGAGTTGCGATATAACCCGATCTGTTGAGGATGGCGTAAATCGATGATCAAAGAGAAAACTCTCAAAGATGGAGATATCGAACGCTGGAAGAATCGTATTATCGCCCCAGATATTGTTTTGTGAAACGATGACGCCATTGTTTTCAACAACGACACCTGGATCAAAAAACGCAAACTGGAAATTAAAACCATAATTATCTGAAATAATAGAATTACGGATAACCACCTTGCCCTCATTATCAATGGCAACGCCATTAAATATAAGATTGGCATTATTCACAATACTGACAGCACCAGGTGCGGTATAAAGCCCGATGGAGCCACCCCTTAGAATACTGTTTTTCACCGTTGCCCGATGACTGTTTGCCAATGCAGTAAAGTTCCCAGACAGGGTGGTACCCTTCACTGTCGCCATGCCATCGCTGTCAAGCCCTATGCCAAAATTCCCTGTCGAGGTAATTGAAGCATCAAATAACCGAGTTATCCCTGCAGAATGAACAGCAGCACCGGAAATAGAAGAAAGCGCTGCATTAGCAACAATCAGCCTACCCCCTGCCTCGACATCGACCACCTGCCCACCCGGTACGACATGACCAAAATTACGAATTGAATTCGGGTCGTCTCCATCCTGATAGTTACCAAAACCCGTTGTCTGAATATTGCGCAAGGTCAACTTACCCCCGTTGCGTACCTTGATCATGGCAAACCCTGGCCTAACCAACGAGTCATCGAAGGTCGCGTAAAACGCGTCCCAATCAGCATCAGTGAATGTTTCTGATGTGGTTATTCTGCGGATAATCGGTTTATTTTGTTTGGTACCCTGAATAATGACTCTGCCGGTAATCTCAGGTAATGCATAATCACTGTTTATAGCAGCTGCATCGAAAGCAAAAGTAGCGCCCTTGCGTAAAGAGACAACATTCTGGTTCGGACGACCATTGATGATACGCGATTTTGCCGGGCAGTCTGTGTATACCACACTGGCTGCATTGGCATTTTCAATAGCCTCGAACAAGGAACATTCATTGTTTTGTTGAATAGTGGTTTCCGCCTTATTACCTACCGTAAAACGATTGAACACGCCAGCATGGGAAGGGAAAGACAGGGTAGCCACTACGGATAATAGTATGGGTTTGACAAACATCGCTAATCTCCTCTTATTCTGAATACATTATTTTATTTTATATTTATTATTACAGAATAAGGGCGCATGTCAATAAAACGTGCGATATGAACTAATGCAGGGAATTACCAACACCCACGCTTTAACTACTCAGCACTGCCCCAGGATTCTGCACTCTTGACTTTCGGTCTATAATTGTAATAAATTAAAGATCATGGGCTTGATCGGCGCCCGTTGCCCACCTTGGCTAACCCGGACGGGACGATTTGTTTTCAGTTACGTATTCTGAGATTTTTCTTGTATGGATCTCGGCAGTGGGCTCCGATCCGTAACGCAAGGAGATATTGTAATGCGTAAGACGATATATATCACACCAAAAGATACTGAAAAACTCAAACAGAAAGCCCGTAAACTCAAACGTGCCGAGAATCTTTCTCATCACGAGGCACTGGACTCTGTCGCAAAATCTGCAGGTTTTAGTCATTGGCAACACGTATGCCAAAGTACCAGGTTATTAAATCCAACCTGTATTTTCACCATGGAGATAAAAGAAGCTGAAGGGTTTGATAGGCATTTTATCCCTGATGCCAGTTTGTCGATCGTATGTGAAGACGACCTGTATAAGCAGTTTGTTTTAGAAAGCGATGAGCTTGATATAAAAGGCCGACCGCTAAAGGAAACACATCCTCGTAAAGAGTTATGTGAAATATTTCAGGATATAATGGATGGTCTGGTATTTTATCGCGCATCGGATAAGCTGAAAATCACCAGCATCGAACAATTATTTAAGCTTGTGCATGAACAATCTTTCTGGCTACCTAATCATGCCTGGATTAATGGGAAATACTTCGATGGCATGGCTTAAAAAAGTATAGAAAAACAGAGCACAACCTAAACGCTGTGCTCTGTTATCTTCAGTGTTAACGCTCAAAGCGTATATTCGATACCTGCCCGGCTGTTAACAAACCTACCCCATCGCTTTTACTGCTCAGATCGGATGCGCTAGTGATGTACCGACCATTCACTTTCAGCCCTTTAAAAAGGAAGTCACGTATCTGCCCGCCTTTGTTCCCGTAAAGTGTTGCCTGTTTATAGGGGACACTGGCCAGCGTCATATTTTCAAAACGCAGGCCTTCGATGGTTTTCTTTGCGTTGGGATTTGCATCACCCCAGACAATGACTTTTTTCGCATCGTTGGGAGCACGATGACTGGTCACCATACGTAATCCCATCAACCTGAAAAGCTGCTTTTCTTCAATGCGGATATTTTTAAATACAGCGTTCTTGAAAGTAGCGTTTTTGCGAAAAGCCATGGCACTGAAAATGGCGCTGGTACTGCGCATATCAGGTCTGTCTGGCTCAGAGCCGCTAAAGTCATCAAAGACATCGCTATGTATGATATCGATATCTGAGATCTTATGCCCCTGGGATGTGCCTGCCAGTTTCCAGGCAAATTTAAACACAGCGCCTGCGGTTTGTTGCCAGACAACATTGTTTCTAATGGTTTGATTACTATAGTAGAGCTTCATATTGTCATCAGTGACCTTGATGAAACTGTCTTCGATGATCGAGCCCTGACCCGCCGTGATGCCGTCATTGCGATGACTCCAGCTAAACAGCTTGACGTTGCGAATATCCACCGAGTTGTAACTGACGATACAAGAACGCAATGGGTCGGCGATGGTAATGCCCTCAATCAACAGATTGCGCCCCTTTTTGCCCAGCGTGAAATCGATCGTATGGTTACCCCATTGGTTATGCTCATCAGCGGTTTCTGTCAGGCCTTTGCCCGTCAAAATTCCACGACCCCGTATAGAGATATTTTGTGGATCTTTTTGCCGCGCTCTGAAATTCCCAATCACATAAGCGCCACCGGCAATATAGACCTGGGTATTGTTATTCAGCAGCTTTTTCTTGCCGATATTATGCACACCTGGGCCGTAGTACAGCACACCCGGATCGCCCGCTTTGGGTATATCGGTTTCGAGCGGGTTTGCAAAAACAAACAGCGGATGCTGGACAATGTTTTTGGTGACATTGCCGGTGTGTTTTAAGAAGCGACTTACCTGCTTACGCTCATCAATTTCAACAGACACCCTGGCCTGTCGGTTGAGCCGAAATACGCATTTATCCCCTGCAATTCTTGGTTGTACCCCCAACGATAGCGGTCTGACGATACAGGTTTGAATGGCTTTGCCATCAAGCCGCCTGGCTGTGACATCCACCTCACCTGCAAAAGAAAATGTTGTCCAGTGATTGGCTTTTTGCATGTAGTTCAACGTCCCAGACCAACCGGGTTTTGCATTGTTAACACTGGTATAAACAAACGAGTCGACGATCTGGTTTTTTTGCTTCAGCGTGACCGCAAACTTGCCCGATTTGTGATTACGCACCCCACCGGTTGCCGGATACGTCACAAGGTCACCGGTGGCGGGCTGAGGGTTTCCGGTTACCGGAGGTGTTGATGGTGCAGGCGGCTGTGTGGGTGGATTTGTTGTGCCACCACCGGTACTGGCCCTGCGCACTTCGTAATGCAGATGCTCGACCGTATGCGCACCCTCTGTGTCGGTTGCGACCACTGTGAGGGTATGTCGCCCATAATTATTAGCCTGGAGGGTAAAACGGTAAGGTGCAGCGGCATCCCGGCCCAACAGTTTACCTTTTTGATAAATGGATACTTTGTTGATCGTGCCATCTGGATCCTGTGCACTGATCGCAAGCCCGATCGTATCGCCCTTTTTAAAGTGCGCATCTTCATTGGGTGCCGTAATACTCACCGTGGGTTGCTGGTTAACATGGCTGTCATTATCCCGTATTGTAATGGTCGTCTGCCCATCCGGGGCAGGCACATTGCTGGCACTGGTGACTTTAAAGGTAAACGTTTTGTCACCAAAATCATCATTATCAAAAGTATCAATATGCACCACCTGCTCCGTATCGCCTGGCAGGAAGATCAGTTTGCCGACCTTGCCTCGGTAATCTTTACCCGGTAGCGCAGTCCCAGGTTTAGTTGCATAAGTGACTTTAACTGCTTTATCTGTCGATTCAGAGAGGGTCACCAGCACCTGTGCAATATCGCTTTCATCTGCCTCAATGTCGGCAATGGAGAGCGATAGTGGTGCTTTGTCATTATCAGCAATGGTGATAATGGCTTCTTCGTTGATAAGCTTGACGTGCTTACCCTCTTTGAACCAGACTTTTAGTTTCTCATCCTGCTCTACAAGTGAATCGTCATGGATTTTAATGGCAACCGTTTTCTGTGTTTCGCCAGGGTTAAAGATGACCTGATAGAAGCTGAAGTCATAATCTGCTCCGGCCTGTGCCGTCAGAGGGACTGTCAGATACTGTATCACCACAATGCCTTTTGAGGGCTTGTCCAGATTTACCTTGACCTCGGCCGTACCATCAGACTCATTGACGTTCACACCACTCACCAACGCGTTAACAGGAGTAATCGGGGTGTCGTCATCCACAATGGTCATCTGTACGCGCTTGGTCGCAATACCGGCATTTTTTGCATGCGTAATCGTCAGATCAAATGTTTCAATTTTTTCCGGTACCTTGTCATCAATCAACCGTATTTCAATCGGTTTTGCGGTTTCACCTGGGGCGAAGATAATGCTCTTATTGGCGCCATGAAAATCCCGGCCCGGCTCGGCGGTACCGGGTTTTGAGGCATAAAACAGCTCCACCGGTTGACTACTTTTCTGTGACAATGTAGCAATCGCCCGCACAACGCCCTGATCCTCGCTGATGGTGGCAGGATACAGGCTGAGTGTGGGCAATCCGCCGCCACCAGGGATAACAGGATTAACCTGCTTACCGTTGCCAGCTATTGGGGTAGTGGGTGTGTAGGGACCGGGCGGGGGAAGTACCGGCGGTGCAGTGGCAACGGTATCATTATCTTTAATCGTGACAGTTGCCCTATCCTTTTCGATCCTGGCATTAATCGCAGGCTTGAGTAATGAGACGACAAAGCGCCGATCTTCATTCACTTGATTATCATCAATCACAGAGACCGTTAGTGTTACCTCAGTGTTCCCGGCATCAATGATTGCCGCACCGCTGGCAGCCGTATAATGCTGCCCAGGTTTTGCGGTACCGGGCTCAGTCGTATAGTTAACACGCACTTCCCTGTTTGAGGGTTTATTCATACGTATGGTAATGACAGCTGTTTTGGCTGATTCGTTGACCTGCAGGTTTTCAATTGATAGCTCATGAGATGCAGAGGCGATAACGGCCTCGCTATCCACCGCCTGTTGGCCTAATGTATCTGTTTGAGGAGCACTACCACCACCACCGCCACAGGCAGAGATAAATACTGCCCCGCTTAGAATAACCGCTTTTTTAAATTTGTTTTGTGAGTTATGTAACACGTCAGACCTCTGTAAGCATTAAATACAACGCTTACAGCGGTCGGGGGTTGCCTATTTTATGTGAGCTGGATCACTGTTTTTAGCTTAACAACTGTTAACAAGTGATGCGCCTAAAGTTACAAGTGCCGCTGCGGGTGGTAACTCGGTAAAACAAGGATGGCTTTGAAGTAGACTTCTGACATCAGGCAGAAGTTCTGGGCGCTCAACACCCATTAGTGGCTGTTCTTTCAGCGACCAAAATTGATCTTTAATCGTCGCCAGGTATCTGTCGGTTCGGACCTGTCCCCACTGCCGCAGGCCATATTGGTATATGTCTTTCAGATCATTTTTGGCTGCAGGCGCTATGACCAGTTGGTGCGCTGCCATGCGTTTAGCCTTTTATGTCGTCAAACAATGAATCCAGAGCAGCCTTTGATTCAACTGTAATGCCTTCGCCCCGGTCGAGCTGATCGGTGCCAACGTTCAATTGTTCGCGTAGGCGAGCCAATTTCACCTCGTGAATCCAATCTTCGTGAGTATCCATAAAACGCAGTGCTTCGCGGATGACCTCGCTCGCATTGTTGTATAAACCACTTTCAACTTTGGCTCTAACACGAGACTCTAATTCGGTTGTCAGTGATACATGCATGATGACCTCCAAGGGAGTATTTATAGAGATCATTCTAAGCTGGAATACAATGATTGCCAATGTTTGTATGATTGGCTTGATACCACCTTCCCTGGATGCTGGCCTTGTACCCTTTATGCCGACTGGTACAACCATCAAATGGCTGAACCTCCCCTGTGTTTAAGGTGTGATTCTTCATGGGTACCGCTTAATTGCTGGACTAACATAAACTGTGATTCTGTAAAAGATGATGAAAACCGCATTGGGTGAGCTTTACAGCGTGGTTGCCAAAAAGTGGGGTATACTTTTTTCCTGATATGACTATAATCATGACCATAGTTATTAGAATGAGGGATGTCCATGAAAACCATGAAAGCATCGGAGTTTAAGGCAAAGTGCCTGGCATTGATGGATCAGGTGAATGAGACGGGAGATGAAATTGTCATTACTAAAAATGGCGTTCCCGTTAGTAAACTGATACCTATTACCAATAAACCCAAAAGCCTGTTTGGACTTAAAAAAGATCAATTAAAAATCACAGGTAATATTATTAAGCCACTTGATACTCAATGGGATGTCTTGCAGTGATTGTGTTAGATACACATGTTTTATTATGGCTAATAAGTGGTGATGAAATGCTTGGCATAAAAACGCGTACATTAATAGATAATGCTCTGCATGAGAATAAAGTAGCGGTTTCTGCAATTACCTTTTGGGAGGTAGCTTTACTCCAGCAAAAATCTCGTATTGAGTTCAGTGAAGATGTGCAAGACTGGCGTAGGGAATTAATTGGTATGGGTGTTACTGAAATTTCCATTACAGGTGAGTTAGGGGTTTTTAGTACGACCTTAGAAGGATTTCATGCTGACCCTGCAGATCGTTTTATTGTGGCATCAGCCATTATGAATCATGCAAAACTGCTAACCGCAGACAACGAAATACTTAATTGGAAGCCTTCTTTTAAGTGTATGGATGCCAGAAAATAAATCTTCATAGGCTTATCTGTTCGGCCCTAAAATCGTTTTCAAGCAGGCGTTCTCAGATTCTCTGACAGCACAATTTAGTTGACCAGATGCTGGCGTTTTTGCTCTGCCCTTATAGCTTTTTTGGTGCCTTTGCGAATGTTTATGGGTTTTTCTTCGGGTGGGTTTTCTTCAACTTCATCGATTTCATAATCGATTTCATATTGTCCAGGATCTGCAAAATTGGTTTGCTGTTCCTTTTTTTCTGCCCAACGGCCGCTAGCGCTTCTGTCTGCAAGGGCCGTTGTAGATAAAGTGGTTAAGAGTGTGATTAAAAGGAATGTCTGTGGGTGTTTATAACGCATCATTATTTCTCTCATATTGTTATATCAAAATTTCATGGGTACCGCTTAATTGCTGACTAACGCTGATAAATGCTTTGTACGATCGCAATTGCTTTGTCCGTTTTTCCTTTGGCGCGCATGCGCTCAAAAATATCATTCGCATAAATCGCTGCTTGCGATGCATAGTAGGCGCTCTGGTTATTTCTCAGGCCTGTGGTTTGCAGCCCTGCAAGGCCCAGCAAGCCAATGGACAGGACAACCACAGCAACAAGCACTTCGATCAGGGTAAACCCCTGTTGCTGTTTTTGTGGCCTTGACGGGTTTTCGGGTAAGTTCATATTCATAGTGATCTCGTGTTGTTCATTTCGTTGTGTTGTTCAGTTAGCAGCTTGCAGGGCGACTGTTCGGGCGACCGGCTGCAGAAATGCTGATGATGCGTTTTTGTGTGTCTGTGCAACCAGTTATTTTGTGCGTGATAATACGGCTTGCACCCAGTGTGCCATTGGCGTTATAGCGAATAAACGTGGCGCTATTCGATGCAGTGACTGTTGGACTTCCCTCCATGGCACGCCAGACACGAATCAATCCACCGCTTGCCATGGTTGTAGTTGTTCCGACAGCGACAGTGTCTTCGTAGACAATCCAGCCAACAGACCAGTCGTTTGTGCCGGAGCAGGTGGCCTGGTCGCTGCTGGCACACAGTGAAACATTCGCACCTCTGTGTATGGCTTCCATGCGTGCCAGGTTGATGGCAGAGATCAGATCATTGGTTTGTGTCGTAATGCGGTTGTTTTGTATGGTGGTATTAAAACTGGGAACCGCAATGGTCATGACAATCGCCGCAATTGCGATGGTGATCATCAGTTCAATAAGTGTAAATCCGTAGTGTTTTTTCATATATGAGATCCCGTCATTGATAGTATTTATATCGATTTTGTTGTCGCGTTCAGGTTTTCGACAGCAAAATCTATAAAATCAGAGGCCGGCAGTGGCTTACTATAATAATACCCTTGTATGTATTCTGCATTGACTTCCTTTAATGCGTGCAGCTCTTCCGCTGTTTCGACACCTTCTGCCACAACCGACATATTTAATGCATGCGCTACATCAATAATGCAACGCACGAGTGCCATTTTCTGTTTTGATTGATAGAAGTCGGTGATAAACGTCCGGTCGATCTTAAGCGTGTCGATTGGCAGCTCGCGCAAATAACTCAGTGAGCTGTATCCCGTGCCAAAATCATCGAGCGCGGTATGCACACCCAGCTTTCTCAATCCGGTCAATGTTTCTATCGTTGTTTCAATAGAATCAACAACACACTGTTCTGTAATTTCGATTTCCAGGGCCGATGCTGGTAAATCGTTTATCAGCAATCCTCGGCTGACCTGTTTAACGAGATCGGGTGTAAATTGTTTACCGGATATGTTGATGGCAACACGTAAATTAATTCCCTGTAATCGCCATTTGCTCGACTGATAACAGGCTTCTTTCATGACCCATTCACTGATCGGATCGATCAGCCCAGACTCTTCAGCGAGCGGTATAAACACATCGGGTGGCACAAATCCGAGATGAGGATCAATCCAGCGGATCAGGGCTTCAGCACCGATAATTTTTTCCGTTTTGGCGCAAATCTTCGGTTGGTAATGAAGCTGAAAGGCCTCTTGTTTGATCGCCTGCCGAAGGGCATCTGTCAGTACTGCTCGCGCTTTCGCTTTTTCCAGAAAATCCGGTTCAAAAACGCAAACATAATCCCCAGGAGCTTTATCGTTAGCATGGTCCATGGCGATATCGGCATATTGCAGCAAATCGTCAGCGTTACCCGCATGAGCGGGATAGAATGCCACGCCTGCGGAGCCGGCTATTTCGAGCTTGTGAGGCTGTATATAAAACGGCTTTTTCAGCTGATTAACAATAAATGTCAGGTTATCGATAACGACTTGATTGTCATTCATCATCGATACAATGACAAACTCATCACCCGCAAATCGAAACAACTGATGGTCTGGTGGGATGAGTAATTGCAGCCTGTCGGCAACCTGCTGTAATAATGCGTCACCCACCATATGCCCGAGATGATCATTAATTTCCTTGAACTTGTTCAGATCAATAAAAACAACACTGACACCCTCGTCTTCTGATGCGTCAGATACCGACAGCATGCGAGTAATTTCATCGCGTAAGGTTGTTCGATTGCGTAACTTTGTCAACGCATCATAATGCGCCTGATATTTCAGTTCGTTTTTCAACACCTGTTCTGACTGCACCATTGTATCTACAGATCTCGCCATCGCACCGATTTCATTGTCTTGCTGTAACAGCGGATGCGCAATGGCGCTGTCCCAGTCTGTCATCGTACTCGTTGCGTTTGTGAGCAATTTCAACGGCTGCATCACGCGACGTATCATGATCATACCCAGCACCGTCAGCGCCAGGATAGTTGCCAGGATCATTGCCGGATAACGCCATAAAAATTCTGAGACGGACGAAAACGCGAGCCTGGGAGAATAATATAGCGTGATCACGCCGTCCTGCGTATCAAAGATACTCGACAAAAATAAATACCAGTCACTGCTGTGCATCACTGGATTAGTCGTTGTTAAAGGCATTGTTTTGCGACCTAATGTATCCGTGCAAAATAATGTTACCGTTTGCATAGACAAGCAGGCAATTTGTCCAACGTCAACATACTCTTTGAGTAATCCCCAGGATTCGAAATCAAGCGTACTGACGCGCCAGAAATCATCCTCCATTGGCAAAAACATGACCAGGTTTTGATTAACAACGTGCAAGCTGTCCTTACGTGATTCAATCACGTGTCTGGCTATCGCAGGATCAAACACATTTTCAATTTCTGCCAGGCTATAGTCGATGTACTGGATAGCATCATCGCTATGGACATATCCATTAAGCCCAGTGCCCTGTAAGTATTCTCTGACAGCGCGGATATGTGAGATCGCTAGCATACCCATCGTTTTTGATGTCGCTTTTATTTGCAGCTCAAGCGACGCTTCCGATTGTTTTAATACATAGTGGCTCGATATTCCGGCGAGAATCAAGAGCGGAATAATTGACGCGGCGACAAAAACAATCAGCATTTTTGTACTTAATGAGCGTTTATTGCGTGTTTTATACATCCATTTTCACCTTGTTTTTAGCTTTTATTGCCTCATCCAACACGTCACCCACTGACTGCTGAAGATCGTCTTCAATCGCTTTCTCACGCTTAAATCGCTTCACATCCTCGGTCTCTTTTCTCACGTCATAAAGGGCAATCGGATCAAAATTACGCCACAGGGGTATGTTAGCCAGGGAGGTTGCCAACAAGGCGCCCGATCGAAAGACCCAGGCCACATAGCCCAGGGCAAAAGAATACGAAAACCCCTTAAAAATACCGGCCATGAGCTGCTCTTCCTGCATTTCTTTGTCGAAAGCCTCATCAATATCTGTCAGCATTTGATCGATCGCATCGAGTGTCTGTTTGTTCAATGAGGTGCCGGTTACAACATCCAGGTTAAGCGCTAAACTGCGATCAATGATTTGCGTTTGGTCAACCTTAACGTGCTTGACGACGATTTCATCCGTCGTTCTTTCGATTGTTTTTGTTTCCCTGGCCATCTGCGTTGCTAGCTGTATTTTATCGGTATCGGTCTCGTTACTGATAGCATCCGCCGCTAGCGTTTCGTCTGGCGTACTGGAAGGAGGCGGGCCGTTACTTGACGTTCCGGTATCCGTAATGATCGCATCGATCAGAAAAATCACACCCGGTCCCGCGTCATCAACGGGATGACTATCGGAACGATCGGGAATGGCGACGGTATCATCATCCTCCGGCGCAGGGGGGGCTTGGTCATCCGGTATCGGCAACGGCGTTGAGGTAATATGGATGTGTTGGCTTGTCTGCAGATTCGCACCGATTTCTGTCAGATTGATTGTAATGGCATGTGCTGTGAATTGTGCGTTGAGATGATAGGTCAACCCGGCTAACAGTGCATTCACGCGACTCATCTTGCCCTGCAAAACCATCCGCTGATCGCTCGCCTCGACAATAACCGGGTCACTAACCGAATCAATATCACCGAGTTGGAGAGTGCCATCTGTTGCGGTGAGCACAACCTGCACGAGCGTATCCTGATCATCAATGTCAATAATCACGATCGCCCTGTCCTGATCTAAAACGATCGACTCTGTCGGATCTATGCCGCCCTGAATTTTTGATGGCGCCTGAATGATGCTGGCATCATTGATCGACAAGAGATCCAGCGTGGCGGCTGATTGAGTCGTATCCATCCCATCGCTGACAGTAAAACGTAACTGCACGTCGCTGTCATCATCCGGGGTCGACGTATACAGCCAGCTGCCGTTTTGTGTATTTTGCAAACCGCCCTGCCCCTGACTTATCACCACCTCTGTCACGAACAGTCCATCACCTTCAATATCCGTCGCGCTCGCCAGCAACTGGGACTCGCGGATAACCACTGCGCTGTCTTCATTTATTGCCGGTAAGATGATTGGCCCGACAATCGGCGCATCATTGACCGGCAGAATATCCAGTGACGCGGTGGCTGCTACCGTTTCATTGCCGTCTGATACTGTAAAAGTCAGGGTGATAGCCGTATCATCATCGGGCGCAGGCGTCAGTGTCCAGCTGCCGTCCTGATGATCAATCAGTACCCCGCTGCTCGCCATTAACTGCTGTGCGGTTAATGTGCTGCTATCAATATCGGTCGCCGTCTGCAGTAAATCCGCTTGAGTGATCAACACCGCATCGCTATCTTCATTGATGGCGGGCAATGTCAGTATCGAGATAACCGGTGCATCATTGACCGGCAGAATATCCAGGGTCGCCAGTCCAGTCACCGTATCCGTGCCGTCACTGACAGTAAATTGCAATTGCACGTTGCTGTCATCATCCGGAGCCGGCGTATATAGCCAGTTACCGTTTTGTGCGTTTTGCAGATTGCCTTGTCCCTGACTTAAAATAACGGCTGTCACAAACAGGGTGTCCTCATCAATATCGCTTGCTGCCGCTAATAGGACTTGCTCGGCAATGATGACCGCCGTATCTTCCTCTGTAGGTGTTAACGTCAGTGTGGTAACAACAGGTTCATCATTGACCGGTGTTATCTGTTGTCTAGCACTGCCCTGTACGATGATCGTGCCATCCGTGATGCCATAGGTAAACGTGATTAAGCCGTTATTATCCGCTGCCGGTGTATAGGTCCAGCTGCCATCCGGGTTAGTCATCAAAACGCCAGTGGTCGTACTCAGGTTCAACGCGGTCAGCACATCCCCGTCTTTATCCTGTGCCGACTGCAGCAACTGTGCCTGTGTGATCAGGATGGATTCGCTGTCTTCCGGCGCATCAGGCAGGACAACGATCTCTGTCGTGGGTGCATCATTGATCGGGATAATATCCAGCAAGACTGACGCACTGCTCGTATCGGTGCCATCGGTTACGGTCACCTGAAACAGGGCATTGCCATTCACGTCTGCAGCCGGCGTATAACGCCAGCTGCCATCCAGATTATCCACCAACACCCCACTCCCACTGGTCAACGTCAAGGCAGACACCGCCAGCGCATCGCCCTCAATGTCCGACGCGGATAACAAAAGCTGCTGCTGCGTGATCACCACAGAGCTGTCTTCATTGATGAACCCCATGGATATATCTGGGATCACGGGCGCATCATTGACCGGGTTGATAAAAATACCCATATAGGCCAACGTCGATAAACTGCCATCGGATAAAACGTAGGAAAAAATGATAAAGCGATCATCGTCTTTTACCGGCTGAATCTCCCAGCCGTCAGCAGTGGGTATCAGGCTTTCCACCTGACCAAAGACGGCGGTAAGATCGCTCACCTGCAGTGTCGCACTGTCGGGATCGACCGCGTTGGCCAGGATGGCTGCCCGCGTGATCACAAAGGGGCCGCTGTCTTCGTCGATGGCGGGCGCCAAAAATGAATTTGACGTGGGGGCATCATTCACCGGTAAAATATCCAGGATGGTGGATATCGCAACACTCTCAATACCATCTGTCACCGTAAAACTCAGCGTTATCGTTGTATCATCATTGAGTGCTGGGGTCAGCGTCCAGCTGCCATTGAGATTATCGACCAGCGTACCGCTACTGACCGAAAGGCTCTGTGCCTGCAAAACCTGACTATCAACATCCGTTGTTGTTTGCAGTAAATCGGCCTGGGTGATAATGACGGATCCACTGTCTTCATTGATGGCAGGCAATGTCAGCGGTGCAACGATCGGTGCATCATTGATGGGTAAGATATTCAGCAGGGCTTGTGTTGATACCGTATCCGTCCCGTCACTGATCGTGACCAAAAACGTGGCCTCGCTGTCATCATTCAGACCAGGGGTATATGACCAGGTGTTATTCACATGAGGGATGAGTTCACCGCTACCGGATGTCAGTAGCATATCCACAACTGTCAGGGTATCGCCCTCAAGGTCAGTCGCCGTCGCCAACAGCATAGATTCGGTAATGAGGACAGGCGTATCTTCATTCACCGCAGGCAGCGTGATGACACTGGCCACCGGCGCATCGTTGACCGGCAGAATATCCAGTGTCGTCGAAACAGCCACCGGATCAATGCCATCTGACACGGTAAACGTCAGTGTCATATCGGTATCATCATCGGGCGCGGGCGTCAGTGTCCAGCTACCGTCCAGATTATCCACCAGTAGGCCGCTATTCGCCGTCAAATTCTCCACACGCAAGGACGCACTGTCGACATCCGTTGCCGTTTGCAGTAAATCCGCCTGGGTGATGAGTACTGCACTGTCTTCATTAATCGCGGGCAGGGTCAGGGGGGCAACGATTGGTGCATCGTTCACCGGATCAACATTGAACACCGCATACGCCGGAATCGTCAAAGACCCATCGGTGATCTTATAGACAATAACAACGAAGCCCGTGTGGTTGGGGTCTATGTCAATCGACCAGGTGCCGTTGCCTGTGTCTGTCACGGTTGCCCCGGTATTAAAAAACATCGACACATCAAAGGCGGTCAGGGGATCGCCGTCCTGATCGACGGCATTTTGCAGTAGCTGCGCCTCGGTGATCATCACTGGGCCACTGTCTTCCAGGATAGCCGGCAACACCACCGCCGGGCTAATCAGTGCGCCGTTCACCGGGATAATATCCAGATAGGCCGTATTTGTTACATGGCTAATACCGTCACTGATCAGATAATCGAACGTCACATCACTGCTGTCATTGAGTCCCGGTGTATACGTAAACGTACCATCCTGGTGATCAATGAGTGTGCCATTGCCCTGGCTGATGATCAGTGCCGAGGCGGTCAGTGGCTGGTTTTCTATGTCAGACGCACCGGTCAGCAGATCTGCTTGTGAGATCAGCTGCGCGCCACTGTCTTCTGAAATGGGTGTCAGTGTCACCGGCGTTACAATGGGCGCATCGTTAACCGCCAAAAGGTTTTGTATAGCCGCCCCCTGGATGGTGGCTATCCCATCGGTAATGTCGTAGATAAATCCGATAAGGCCGGCGTAATTGTCCGCCGGTGTATACGTAAACGTGCCATCCAGGTGGTCAACCAGCGACCCGTTACCAAACGTGCTCAGGTTGCTGGCTGTCATGCTCTGTCCGTCCGCATCCTGCGCATTGGCCAGGAGCATCCCTTGCGTGATCAGGATGGGGCCAGGATCTTCTGACAAAATCGGCAGCAACACCGTACTGGCCATGGGCGCATCGTTCACCGGCAGGATATCCAGTGTTGCCACACCAATGACCGTATTGACGCCATCGGTCACGGTGAATTCAAACACAACCTGGCTGTCGTCATTCGCCTCTGGCGTGTAAGTCCAGTCACCATTTGAGTGATTTGAGTGAGCTAACGTGCCGCCGCCAGCCGTTATCACCATGGCCGTCACGGACAAACTGGTGTTATCGATATCATTTGTTAGCGCCAGCAACTGGGATTCCGTGATAACGACGGCGGTATCTTCATCAATCGCCGGTAAGCTGATTGGCCCGACAACCGGCGCATCATTAACGGGCAGAATATCCAGTGACGCGGTGGCTGCTACCGTTTCATTGCCGTCTGATACGGTAAAAGTCAGGGTGATAGCCGTATCATCATCGGGCGCGGGCGTCAGTGTCCAGCTGCCGTCCTGATGATCAATCAGTATCCCGCTGCTCGCCATTAACTGCTGTGCGGTTAATGTGCCGCTATCAATATCGGTTGCCGTCTGCAATAAATCCGCCTGGGTGATCAGCACCGCATCGCTGTCTTCATTGATGGCTGCCAGCGTCAGCAGTGTGACCACGGGGGCATCATTAACGGGCAAGATATCGAGGGTCGCCAATCCCGTCGCTGTATCGGTGCCGTCACTGACGGTAAACTGTAATTGCACGTCGCTGTCATCATCCGCAGCAGACGTATACAGCCATTGGCCATTGTGTGCTTGCACGCTGCCGCTGCCGGACGCCATCACGACATCTGTCACAGATAAGGCATCGCCCTCAATGTCCGATGCATTTGTCAGCAACTCGTTGCCTGTGATCAGGCGCACTGCGTCTTCATCCACCGGTGCGAGCTGCAGCAATGCGCCTGGATCCGGCGCGTCATTCACAGCAATAATGGTCACGTCTATCTGATGCGCACGATCCAGCTTATTGTCGTTGAACAATGTGGTGATTTCAGTATCAAGCAACGCACGTGTATAAATTTGCGCATCATCCATCTGCCCAATAAAGTTCCAGTCTGGATTGTTTCTCGCGTGCTTACCCAGGGTCGTATTGGCAGCAAAACTGTACACCAACGCAGAGGGCATGGGGTTTTCAGCCACCAGCGCATTATCCAGATAAAGCCGGTGGATACCGGTCTGTGAATCAATGGTGTAGGCAACATGTTGCCAGCCATTGTTGACTAATGGCGTGACATAATAGATATCCTGCCAACCACTGCCATCAAAATATGCACCGCGTAAGCGGCCACCCTCAAAATCGCTATACCGCAGCACCACATTATCCCCCAGGGAGATAATCTCAGATCCCCGGTTGCCGGTGTCGGTCATATTGATCCAGGCAGCAACGGTGACCGAGGGAGGTTGGCCAAATACGCCATTAACAGACAGATGATCGCCGTCTGTCAATGCCCCCACAGTGCCGCGCTGATTATCAACGGCGACAGTGACAGCTGTTGTCGCCGGATTCCCAGACAGCGGGCTGGAATCGAAACCCGGTACTGACGAATCATTGAATGCATAACGCCCCTGCAGGGTTGTCTCTGTTTGCAGTGCCGATAACTGCGCATCCTGCACCTGCAATACGATCTCAGATGGACCATTAAAATGGGTATTGGGTGTCAACGTTAACCCGTTCAGCGCCGCATTCACGTGATCAACACTACCCACAAACACCATTGAGGATGTTCCGTCACTGCCCTGGCTAAAAACCAGCCCGGTGGTCGTTGCCAGGGTTAAAAAACCGTGTTGTGTGCTCAGCGTAATCGTCAGCGGCGAACTCGGCTGGGCATCTTGCAAGACAATCGGATTACCCGTTACTTCAGAAAAAATGAGCGCTGTATCTTCCAGCACTGTGTGCGCAGCAGGCAAGATGTCATCCGGTAACGACGATGTCGCCTCAGCCTCTACGGCTGGACGGCTAATCACCACCTGCTCAATGACGGGTGTTAACGCTGGATCAACCGACGGCTCAATAAAAAACGGGGCAACCAGGCTTTCCGCCGAAAACAACAGCCGCCCTTCTAACTCATCGATCATGTCGATCATAGGTCGGCTGGCAGGGTGCGCATGCGAGGCTTTTTGCTCACACATATTATAGAGGTGCGAACGCAGCCATTGACCCCAGGCAAACCCCTGCTGTCTTCTTACGGCATTGCCTTTGCAAGCCTTGTGATTTTCTCGCGCTTTCAGCGCTTTTTGTCTTGCCATCATACTTTCGTGATACTGACCCGTTTGCCAACAAGCCGTTTCACGGCATCCTTCATTAAATTCCTGTAATCATTGAGAATTACCCGATGATCCCCGCCATTGCGTGACTGAATCGGTTATCGTCTATCCGTTACCCTGCCAATCTGGTATACTCTTTTCCTCTCTTTTAAATACACAATAAGATATTGAACTATGAAACATTTACTCACAATTACCGCTTTTTCCTTAGTCTCTGCCCTGTCATCAACCGCATCCGCAACGGTTGTCTCGACCCAATTTTTAGACTGGTCTACGTTCTTCATTACCCGCGATGGCGTCAATATCACCAACACCATCGACTATAACGAAACCTACCAGGAGCTCATTGCGACATATGAAAACTCCTACACCGATAACTATGAGCAAAACTATCTGGCCGGCCAGGTCAGCGATAACTGGGTTGATCCCATCAATCTCAGTTTCGATCATCCCGATGCCAATGCCTCGGTCTCGCTAAGTTCTAACGCCGCTGGTGCCACCGTCACCGCCACGACCGCCTACAACGGCAGTATGTTCGGTGAAGCGCGGCGCGAGCTCGATTTCGTCGTGCCGGCCAGCGGGCTGTATGCCATCGGTATCGATGCCGATTTGCATGCCGAGGCCAACAGTGTCAATACAGAAATCACCGGCCAATACAGCATATTTTCCACCACGAGCTTTCGCCTCGAATACGTCATCAACGGCGCCCTCAACAACAACACGGACGGCAGCTTTGTCTTCACCGAAGATGAAGGTGTTGATGTCGATAACAGTTTTGGCGTCCTTGACACCACCTACAGCGCCCTGATCGATACCACGTTTGGCGGTAATCCTGTGTATTTCAATGCCGGTGATACCGTCACCCTGCTCTTTCATCAGGATTTTTCCTTGCGCAGTTCGAATAACACCACCCCGGTTCCGTCTCCCGTGCCCTTGCCTGGTGGTATGCTGCTCCTGATCAGTGGTCTGGCAGGGCTTGTGCGCATCCGGCGCTCAGCCGCCTGATATCGCCCAGCAATCTCTCCAGGGACACGTGAACACGGACGCTCAATAATCCCGCCCTACCCCGATGTATTGCCCGTTATTCGCGCGCACTACATCATCCTGGCTCTTTACGTTTGCAAGCGATAGATTGCTATTCCCATCCTTGCCTTTTGAATACAAATCATAATCCGTATTGAGCGGGCGCATTGACCGGTCAACGCGAGGCCGGGCGCCGCGATTGCCATCAATGCGCAGATATTCATAGCGCTTCTCCCAGGGGTCTTTCTTTCCCTGGCGCTTTATCTCAGTAAGACTATCCGGCAACTGCCCGACGATCACGGTATAGCGCTCAATCGCCGCGATAAGCACGCCGATATCGGAGGCGGAATTGCCATTGTCCACGGCGTCCCTGCTGTCCTGATAACTCGGATACGCAATCATGGCCAACAGGCCAATAATGGCCACCACGATCATTAATTCGATCAAGGTAAAGCCGTTTTTTTTATTCATATGCATTCTGCTCCTTCCCTTACTGGTTTTTTTGTCGAATAAAGTCATTGGTTAACACGAGCTGTATTGTGCGGGTATGGGTAATACCCAGGAGGGTACGCAGCGCCAACTTTCTATGGCTTGCCCCATATTGGCAGCCTTGTTCATTTTGACATTATTGCGATAGGGCGCAATGTAGAGATATTTATTATTAACAGCGGCATCAATATTACGCGCACCCACATAAATACCTCCGTTCCCATCTGCAAAAATGCTTAATACGTAATTCGATGGATTAAGTTGCAGACAACCTTGCTGCCCAAACCCCCCTCCGCCTGGTTTATTGAGCATATAGCGCTCTGAGATAATGATCTTGCACGCGCTGGCTGCAGCGAATAATTCTGTGACCTTCGCTTTAATGATGTAGTTGTTGTAAGCCGGCATCGCGATACTCGCCAAAATACCGATGATGGCCACCACGATCATTAATTCGATCAAGGTAAAACCCTGCTGCATTTTTCGATACATGCCTTTCCTCTCAGAACCCCTGTGTTGCAATGCTTTAATCAACGTAATACCCCTTACTTGCCATCTATTTAAACGCTATTTATCTACTTTTTTTCATCTGATGTTTATCGTTGGAAAACACGATGCTTTTAATCGATGCTCTGGCAGTATCCCAGTCCACCACCCCTGATTTCAGGGTATATCGAATACGTATACTCTCGTTGTTTATTTGTATTAATTGCCCGGTACTGCGTCGATTTCTATCATCAATAAAGGTAATTGTTCTGTTTATTGCTGTTTCAGGTATCTCATTCAAAGAAATAGCAACAGGCGTGAGTTCTGACTCTTTTTTAACGGGCATCGGTTCAATCTGTTTTGTAAATTTTTCTACCGCAGATTGCTCGCGCAAAGCGTCTTCCATTGCCAGCAGTTCTGCTAGTTTTTTATCGCTTTCTTTTTTAGGCTCTTCCCCAAATCGAGTGGGTAGATTTCATCTTATACCCTCAGGATAGAGTTTAAGTCCTCCAAGGTGAAAGTAGATAGCATTGGCAAATCGTTTCTTGTTACGGAAACCTCTACTACGCACC
>JAZGGH010000060.1:0-8611 GCA_036480335.1 Gammaproteobacteria bacterium
GGTGCGTAGTAGAGGTTTCCGTAACAAGAAACGATTTGCCAATGCTATCTACTTCCACCTTGGAGGACTTAAACTCTATCCTGAGGGTATAAGATGAAATCTACCCACTCGATTTGGGGAAGAGCCACAATAAGTAATACATGCTTAATGGAGGATATAAAATGATTACATTAAGGCTTGATCCTAAACTGGAAAGGGTCATTAAAAATATTGCTTGCCAAATGGGTGTCAGTAAATCAGAACTGATAAGAAAAAGCATTACAGAGTTTATTGATCGGTTAGATAAGCCATCTGCATGGGAGTTGGGTAGTGATGTCTTTGGAAAATATTCAAGCACATATGAAAGTTTATCGAGAGATAGGAAGCAGCTTGTCAAAGGTAAAATTAAGGCAAAAAGATGAATAAAACCCTGATTGATTCAGGCCCGTTAATCGCCTTATTTGATCAAAACGATAAATACCATAGAGCTTCTGTCAAATTTATAAAGACTAATAAAAGTGAGCTGGTAACAACATTGGCATCAGTGACTGAAACACTTCATTTGCTTGATTTTAATAGAAATGCTCAATTAGATTTTCTGGCCTGGATGAATGCTGGAGCTGTAGCTTTAGAATCTATAATGTTGGATGATTTGCAAAGGATAATAGAATTAACAGTTAAATATTCAGACCTGCCTATGGACTTTGCTGATGCATGTCTGGTTTTCCTGACTGAAAAATTAAATATTAGTACAATTGCAACAATTGACAGGGACTTTGATATCTACAGACTAAAAGGGAAAAAACGATTTACGACACTTATTAAATAAATCTTCGTGCGTAAACCGTATGGCGGCGATCTATTTTAATTCCAAACACTGGCATTTGCAGTATAGCCAAAAGTAATTAAAAAGTAGAATAATGATTCTTTTATCTGATCACTTCCGCTTGTCCAATACCCATATTTTCAGTACGCTACACTATTGGATTAACAAGTACTCTGGAAAGCCATCGTCGTGTCAGATATATCGGAAGATTTTCCCCGGATCAAGCGGTTACCCCCTTATGTTTTCAACATAGTCAATGAGTTGAAGGCGGCGGCGCGGGCGCGGGGCGAGGATATTATTGATTTTGGCATGGGTAATCCGGATCAGCCGACGCCAGATCATATTGTCGCGAAGATGGTTGAGGCGACGCAACGGCCGGATACACATCGCTATTCGGTGTCACGCGGGATTCCACGGCTGCGCAAGGCGATTTGTGACTGGTATAAACGCCGTTTTGATGTCGATCTTGATCCCGAAACACAGGCAATTGTTACCATTGGTTCCAAAGAGGGTCTGGCGCATCTGGCGCTGGCGACGATGGGGCCGGGTGATGCGGTGCTGGTGCCGAATCCGGCTTATCCGATTCATCCCTATGGTTTTGTGATCTCTGGCGCGGATATTCGCCATGTGCCGATCAATGAGGGTGAAGATGCCTTTTTTGAGGCGCTGCAGAAAGCCATTAAGGATTCCTGGCCACGCCCGAAGATGCTGGTGCTGAATTTTCCCGGCAATCCCACCACCCATTGCGTTGATCTGGACTTTTTTGAAAAGGTTATCGCCATCGCCAAAGAGCACGGTATCTGGGTGATTAATGATCTGGCCTACGGTGAGCTGGTGTTTGATGGATACAAAGCACCCTCTATTCTTGAAGTGGAGGGTGCGGACGAGGTGGCGGTGGAGTTTTATTCACTGTCGAAAACCTACAATATGCCTGGCTGGCGGGTTGGCTTTATGTGCGGAAATAAGACGTTGGTCGCAGCACTGACGCGCATCAAGTCGTATCTTGATTACGGTATGTTTACGCCGATTCAGGTGGCTGCTATCGCTGCGCTAGATGGCCCGCAGGATTGTGTTAAAGAGATTGTTGAAACCTATCGTAGTCGTCGTGATGTATTGTGCGAAGGTTTAACATCAATTGGCTGGCCGGTTGAAAAGCCTAAAGCAACGATGTTTGTCTGGGCGCCGATTCCGACAAAGTATCGTGCCATGGGTTCACTCGAGTTTTCGAAGAAATTGTTAAAGGATGCGCATGTGGCTGTTTCGCCGGGTATTGGTTTTGGTGAATACGGTGACGATTCTGTGCGTTTTGGTTTGATTGAGAATGAGCATCGAACACGCCAGGCTATTCGGGGTATTCGTGAAATGTTCAGAAATGATGATAAAGCAGATCCAATGCTTTCTAAGGAGGAATCTTGAAGCCGGTTAAAGTGGGTTTACTCGGGCTGGGAACAGTCGGTAGCGGTACGTTCAATGTGCTGTGGCGGAATGCGGAAGAAATTGCCCGTCGTGCTGGTCGCGGAATTGTTATTAGCCACGCTGCAGCGCGAGAATATAACCCGGATGCATTGCTGGATACCGGTTCCGTAGAGATCAGTGATGATGCTTTTGCACTGGTCGATAATCCTGATCTGGATATTATTATCGAGCTGATTGGCGGTTATGAACCGGCCAGGGAACTGGTATTAAAGGCGATTGAGAATGGCAAGCATGTCGTCACGGCTAATAAGGCTTTGATTGCATTGCATGGTAATGAGATCTTTGCGGCCGCACAGAAGAAGGGTGTCATGGTTGCCTTTGAAGCGGCTGTTGCGGGTGGTATTCCTATTATCAAGGCCTTGCGTGAAGGGCTGGCCGGAAATCATGTGCAGTGGGTTGCCGGCATTATCAATGGCACCGGGAATTTTATTCTCACAGAGATGCGCGATAAGGATCGGGCATTTGATGAAGTGCTTGCTGAGGCGCAGGCGCTGGGTTATGCGGAAGTCGATCCTACCTTTGATGTCGAAGGCATTGATGCGGCACATAAACTGGCCATCCTTGCCTCGATTGCGTTTGGTATTCCATTGCAGTTTGATAAGGTATATACCGAAGGCATTAGTAATATCACGCAGGCGGATGTTAATTATGCAGACCAGATGGGCTATTGCATCAAGCATCTGGGCATTACGCGGCGCACGGAACAGGGCATCGAGCTGCGTGTGCATCCAACCCTGATACCGAAGCGGCGACTGATTGCCAATGTTGATGGTGTTATGAATGCGGTGCTGGTGCAGGCAGATGCTGTCGGCCCGACTTTGTATTATGGCGCGGGCGCAGGTTCTGAGCCAACGGCTTCTGCTGTGGTAGCCGATGTTATTGATGTTGCTCGCACTCTCACATCTGACCCGAAAAATCGTGTGCCGCATCTGGCCTTTCAGCCTGATGCGCTGGTGGATACGCCAGTCCTTGATATGGATCATGTGGTCACAGCCTATTATTTACGTCTGAATATTGAGGATAAACCCGGCGTGTTGGCAGATATCACTCGTATTTTTGGCGATGCCGGTATCAGTATCGAGTCAGTGTTGCAGAAAGAGCCGCATGAAAATATGACCCTGGTACCTATTATCCTGCTGACGCAAACGATTGAAGAACACAAGATGAATCAGGCGCTGGAACAGATTGGGGCGCTTGCCAGTGTTGAAAGCGACATTACCCGGATTCGCATGGAGTCACTGCAAGGCTAAGGGTAATTCGGTATGATGATTTTTCCAGATGAAACTATACGCATTTCCAGGTAATTACTATTATGTCTGATAACACAAGATACACCGGTCTGATTAATCGCTATCGTGAACGCCTGCCGCTCGGGGATGAGGTGCGTGAGATCAGTATCAGCGAAGGAAATACGCCGTTAATTCAATTGAAGAATATCCCACAACTTATTGAAAAAAATGTGGATATTTATGTAAAGTACGAGGGGTTAAACCCTACGGGCTCCTTTAAGGATCGCGGTATGACCATGGCGGTGACCAAGGCTGTAGAAGAGGGTAGTCGCGCTATCATTTGTGCTTCTACGGGGAATACCTCTGCCGCTGCTGCCGCTTATGCCGCACGTGCTGGCATTACGGCTTTCGTGCTGATTCCCGAAGGCAAGATTGCGCTGGGCAAGCTGGCACAGGCGATGATTCACGGTGCTGTTGTTATCCAGATTCGTGGCAATTTTGATGCCGGTATGCAGCTCGTCAAGGACGTTGCTGATCACGCGCCCGTCACGATTGTTAACTCGATCAATCCCTACCGCCTGCAGGGGCAGAAAACGGCTTCTTTCGAAATTGTTGATGAACTGGGCGTAGCGCCTGATTACCACTGCTTGCCAGTTGGTAATGCTGGCAATATCACTGCCCACTGGATTGGCTATTCCGAGTATGCCGGTATTGCTACTGCGGCGAATACTTTACCGGATGCCGAGACGCGCTATTTACACAAAGCGGTCACTGACAAGCGCCCCATTATGGTGGGCTATCAGGCATCGGGTGCCGCACCTTTCCTGCGTGGTGAAATGGTTGATGATCCAGACACAGTGGCGACGGCTATCAGAATCGGTCATCCGCAATCCTGGAAACAGGCCTGGGCAGTGAAGGAAGAGTCCGGTGGCTGGTTTGATGAATGCACTGATGAAGAAATTCTCGCAGCACAAAAATTGTTGACTGAAAAAGAGGGTATCTTCTGTGAGCCCGCATCGGCGACTTCAGTGGCAGGCGCTTTGCGCGATATTAAAAATGGCAAAATACCAGAAGGCAGCAAAATTGTATGCACCTTGACAGGTCATGGCCTGAAAGACCCGGATACAGCAATCAGTCAATGTACCGATGAGATGGTTACCATTGATGCCGAGCTGGGGCCAGTGAAGGATGCCATTCTGAAGAATATGTAAAGCTCTTTGATGCATTGTTTCAGGTGTTTTGATTCAGTTGGTTAGCTATCCGCTTAATTTTCATCGTACAATTTTCAGGGTGTTATTTAATCAATTTCGTTTGATGCCATTGTACAATTGTACAGAGATCATTCAGATAGCATTTAATGTGACGCTGAATGAATACCTGCTGGATGCGCATTCAAGAGGCCGGCGCATCGTCATGATTATCGATTGATAACCCACAACAGATAGGCTAAAACCCCATTGCGAAATAGCGCTGTTTCTCTGCTGATTCCTGGATTGTTCGAGGCGTTTGATGGTATTGACCCGAGTCTGTTCCCGGAAATGCCATCTGTCACCAGGCTGGTGTCGCGCGCAAAACGATCTTCTTTGCCAACGCTGCCGAATCCGGAATCTCGCCTGTTAGATCTTCTTTGTCCAGACTGTCAGTTGAGTAAAGAACTGCCAACGGCGGCTCTTCGCTGGCGCCATGATTTTGCAGAGCCTCCAATGACCCCTGTTATTTGTGCCGATCCGGTTTATCTTCGTGCAGATCAAACAGAATTGCGATTGTTTGCCGACGAGACGTTTCGTTTTGATCGCGATATGGCCGATGAGCTGGTTACAAAACTCAACGAGCTCTACGCAGAAGACCCATTGACATTTGTCGTTGCGGCGCCTGATCGCTGGTATATCTGTCTTCAACAGGCTGCTGAAATCGCAACCCAACCGCTGTCTGCTGTGCTGGGGCAGAATGTATCCGATTACTTGCCGCAGGGTAAGGATGCCCGTTACTGGCGGGGTTTGTTTAACGAGATTCAAATGTTTCTGAATACCGAGCTATCAATGCGTTCGGGATCCCACACGCTGCCAAACAGTCTCTGGTTTCATGGTATGGGTACATTACCGGCTGTGCCGACAAAAGCGCCACGGGATTTTCGCCTGCTGAGTAATCAGAGCTTTGCGCAGGGAGTCGCTTGCTGGCTTTCGATGCCCATCGAGGCATTGCCGGACACGGCAGATAGCCTGGTTCAAGGTGACGGGGTTCAGGGTGATGGCCAGTCAATCTATATTGTTCTTGACCAGCTTGCAGCGCCTGTCGCCTACGGAGATTTCACTGCATGGGGGCAGCAACTGGAAATCCTGGAAAAAAACTGGATTGCTCCGTTGTTAAAGCAGTTAAAAAAACGCCGGATAAGGCAGTTGAATTTGTATACCAATCGACATGAGAAAAATACGCTAACTACTTATAATATAATGAATATATTTTCCAGAAAAACACCCTTTCATCAGCTTTGCCGGGCGCTGTGAACAGCCATTGCCTTATCCGTTCGCGGGAGCCTGGAAACTGTGCCACCGGTCTTGATGGCATCGACTTGCATCCCATACTCCGGCGTATCTATACCAGTCGAGGTGTGCAATCTGCCGATGAGCTGGTAACGACACTGGATCGGTTACTACCGCCGAATTCGCTGGGTGGACTGGATGCTGCAGTCGATTTACTGGAACAGGCCATCAGGCAACAACAACGAATTGCAATTGTGGGTGATTTTGATGCCGATGGTGCTACCAGCAGTGCACTAATGATGGAAGCACTGGGGTTACTCGGTGCCCGTCATGTGCAATATTTTGTGCCGAACCGGTTTGAATATGGCTATGGCCTGACGCCGGAGATTGTTCATCTGACGGCTGAGTGGCAACCGGATTTACTGGTGACTGTCGATAACGGCATTTCAAGTATTGAGGGTGTTATCACGGCAAAGAAATACGGCTTTTCCGTGTTGATTACCGATCATCATTTACCCGGCAAAGAATTACCGGCTGCCGATGCGATCGTCAATCCTAATCTACCTGATAATACCTTTGCGAGTAAAAATCTTGCCGGGGTCGGGGTGGCATTTTATGTCATGCTGGGGTTACGCAAGCGTTTGCGAGAAACGGGCTGGTTTGCAGAGGCGTCGATTGCAGAACCGAATCTGGCCACGTTGCTTGATCTGGTTGCCCTGGGCACCGTTGCCGATGTTGTACCGCTGGATCAGAATAACCGTATTTTGGTGCAACAAGGGCTGGCAAGGATTCGTGCAGGCTGTTGTCGGCCGGGAATAAAGGCATTGATTCAGCTTTCCGGACGGACTCTGCAGCGGCTTGTAGCAACGGATATGGGGTTTTGCATCGGTCCTCGTCTGAATGCAGCCGGAAGGCTCGATGATATGTCTATAGGTATTGAATGTCTGTTGACGCAAAACCCGGAAACAGCGATGACACTCGCTGCAGAACTTGATCAGTTGAATCGTTCCCGGCGTGAAATCGAAGCGAGTATGCAGGATCAGGCGCTGCAAAACCTTGATCAAATCACAACGGATAAAGCACAATTACCCATCGGCCTTTGTCTGTATGATCCTGGCTGGCATCAGGGGGTCATCGGTATTCTGGCGTCAAGGATCAAGGAAAAATTTTATCGGCCTGTCATCATTTTTGCAGACGGTGATGAATCAGAGATAAAAGGCTCGGCCCGATCAATTCCCGGCGTGCATATCCGTGATGTGCTGGATGTGATTGCTACTGAAAATCCGATGCTGCTGTCTCGTTTTGGTGGACACGCCATGGCGGCCGGTTTAACCATCAGCAAAGATAAACTCACTGACTTCCAGCAGGCGTTTGATACAGAGGTGACACGGGTACTCAATGGTCGCCCACTGGCAAATGAATTGCTCTCGGATGGTCATTTGCAAAACGATGAGTTCACTCTGAATCTTGCTGAAACACTCCGCGCTGCTGGCCCCTGGGGTCAGTATTTTCCTGAACCGCTGTTTGATGGTGTATTCGTCGTCCAACATAGTCGTATTGTCGGCAGTACACACCTCAAGCTTTTATTAATGCCGGAAAACGGATCGATAGTGTTAAATGCCATCGCTTTCAACCAGGCAGAATTTTTCCCTCTGCAAGCAGGTACCCGCCTGAAAGCAGCTTATCGGCTGGATTCAAATGAATATCGCGGAACGATAAATCTGCAATTGTTGATACACTACATGGAGCTTGAGTAATGAATATATCGGGTATTTATGCCATATAATTTTACTGTGCAACTCTCCCTGTCAGTCGAAGAAGTTTCCCGCTATTATCGGGGTGTAGCACAACAGGTCGTCGCCATAACAGAGGATGGTCGTCGCATTCGGTTCCCTGCCAGAGCGCTTCGCTCTATTGTGACGCAAGATGGAGTGCAGGGTTATTTTACAATAGAGACGGATGATGATTTCAAGTTTTTAGGTATCAGCAGGAATAAAAATTGATCGCCAACCCCACACCAGTTCTGCTCAATAATCTATACTGGATTACACTTATTGCAGTGATTGTTTCATCCGCTTCGGGTGTTCTTAAAGCAGGCATTAAGCAGTTTGATCTGTTTGGCGTCATCATAATTGCCATTGCAACTGGGCTTGGTGGTGGTTCATTAAGAGATATGCTACTGGACCGAGATGTTTTCTGGATTCGGGATCAGGTGTTTTTTATCGCCTCATTGAGTAGCGCTATTGTTATTTTCATCATTGCCAGAGTGATAAAAATACCCGAAAGGATTTTCCTCATAGCAGATGCGGCTGGTCTGGCTACCTTTGCCATAGCCGGCACTCTGGTTGCATTGCTGGCCGGCGCTCCCTGGCTGGTTGCCAGCTTTATGGGTGTTATGACTGGCACTATGGGCGGGATTTTTCGAGATGTTCTTTGTAATGAACCGCCTGTTGTTTTTCACAGTCCGTTGTATGCAACAGTTTCATGGCTCGGGTCTTTAGGGCACCTCTATAAATTAACAATTTTTTGATCCTGCCAGAGGTTTTGAATTGCTGTCTGGAAAAGTATCAGAAAACCGGCTTACGATGCCTGTTGATATGCCGTTTCCTGCCTTTTCTGTT
>JAZGGH010000061.1:0-26537 GCA_036480335.1 Gammaproteobacteria bacterium
TACCACGTTCAGATATAAGCTGGTGATTTTTAGTAGAATTCCAATTTATTGGCTTCATGCTTTAAAGTGTAGCACAGATGTGTGCCTATTGGCATCAATTATTTGTTTTTGAATTGGCTAACAGTGAATTAGACTGCTTACACCACTTTGCAATTCGTACTGCTTCTGTATTTGCTTATTTGCACGTAAGCGGTAAAGCACAATCATCATACATTTCCCTCCAGGCAAGGATGCCAGGTTATTTTGACAAGGAGGTCACTTATGCCTGACCACTCCGGCAGCCCATCTGATGCATCATCGATCTTTTTTACTAACTAACTGAAATACCAGGAAAAACATTCTATCCTCGAGAAACAACGGCGATGGTATGTCAAACACATTGAGACGTTTATTAAGGCTCAAAACGAAAACAAAATCAAGCCCCTTTCTGCAGTCGATATTACCGGTATTTTGATGCGATAGGCCGCCAAAATGGCTGGCAATTCTGGTGCTAATGAATGCCATACGGATTAATTATTGAGAATTATTCGCATTGTCTTTGTGTCAGTAAGGCATACGGCTTGTTACAATTCCGCTCATGCAAAAATCAACCAGCGATATCCCTGACATTAAAATTAACCTGTCCACTCAAACATTACATCTGATAAATCAGGGTAACAATAAAGACTACAGCATCTCCTCGGCAAAAAATGGTGTAGGCGAATGTCAGGGCAGTGAGTGTACGCCACGCGGTGAGCATGTTATCCGTGCAATGATTGGGAAAGATGCTGCTGCGGGCGCTGTTTTTGTGGGGCGGCGGCCAACGGGTGAGATTTATTCTCCGATGCTGGGTGAACAGTTTCCCGAGCGTGACTGGATATTGAGCCGTATTCTCTGGTTGTCTGGTGTTGAGCGGGGCTATAACCGGCTGGGCGATGTCGATACAATGCGCCGTTATATTTATATTCACGGTTGCCCGGATGAGTTGCCGATGGGGGTGCCGGGTTCGCATGGTTGTATTCGTATGCGCAATGCAGACATTATTGATCTTTTTGATCGGGTGCAGGCAGGTATGAAGGTACTGATTCATGAAAACTGATCAATGGGTTATCCGATGACGTTAGGTCCGGTTATGCTGGATGTGCAGGGTATGGAGCTGTCAGCAGAAGAGCGTGAGGTGCTGGCGCATCCTGCTGTCGGTGGTGTGATCCTGTTTTCCCGTAATTATGATTCGCCAGAACAGTTGCGTGCACTGATTGCTAGTGTGCATGCGGCGCGTAAACCGCCATTGCTGGTTGCTGTTGATCAGGAAGGCGGGCGGGTACAGCGTTTTCGTGATGGTTTTACGCATTTGCCGCCGACTGGGCAGTATGGGAAATGTTATGACAATACACCCGATCGAGCACGTGAAATTGCGCAGACCTGTGGTTGGTTAATGGCTGCAGAATTATTGGTTAATGGTGTGGATTTCAGTTTTGCACCTGTGCTGGATATTGATCGCGGCATGTCGGGTGTTATTGGTGATCGGGCTTTTCATCAACAGCCTGATGTCATTGTTGAGCTGGCACTGGCTTTTCAGCGGGGTATGCATGAGGCGGGCATGGCCAGTGTGGGTAAACATTTTCCCGGGCATGGGGCGGTGGTTCCAGATTCTCATCAACAGTTGCCGATTGATAAGCGTTCTTTCGACGAGATAGAGGCTGAGGATATGCAGCCTTTTATACAGCTTATCAACAATGGCCTGACAGGCGTGATGGCGGCGCATATTATCTTTCCTGAGATTGACGCAAGCCCGGCCGGTTTCTCACATTTCTGGTTGACGGATGTGCTGCGCGGACAACTGGGGTTTCAGGGTGCTATTTTTAGTGATGATCTGAGCATGGGTGGGGCGAGCTGGGCCGGGGATTTTACCGATCGTGCGTTAATGGCGCTGGAAGTTGGCTGCGATATGGTGCTGGTGTGTAATCACCCGCAGGAAGCTATCAAGGTAATCGAAGCACTGGAAAATTACCGTAATCCGGCATCTGCGATGCGCCTGCTGCGTTTTCATGCCGAAGGAAAATTGCGCGGTAAGCATGAGCATTTGCCTTACATGGCGGAATGGCGACATGCCGTTGAGCAATTAAAGCAACTTGAAACCGAGCCCTGGCTCGATATGGATAAGGAGTAGGCATGATCAGTTGTGAGCAGGCCGCTGCGGTGCTGGCAGAGGCAGATTGCCTCTATACGAGTGATGAAGTTGAAACGGCATTGCAGACCATGGCTGATGATATTACTGCCCGTCTGGCAGATGCTGATATGCTGTTTTTAAGTGTTATGAATGGGGGTCTGGTACCTGCTGCCGGGTTGTTGAGTCGCTTGCAATTTCCTTTGCAACTGGATTATCTGCATGCAACGCGCTATCGCGGTGGGACTTCGGGCCAGTCACTCGACTGGTTGCATAAACCGGCTACGGCATTATCTGCACGAACGGTTCTGGTGGTGGACGATATTCTTGATGAAGGTATAACGCTGGCAGCGATTCTGGAATATTGTCGGCAGCAGGGTGTTGCCGAGGTATACAGTGCTGTGCTGGTGCAGAAAAAACATGACCGTTGTTTGCATAATATGCAGGCGGATTTTACCGGACTGATGGTCGAGGATCGTTATGTGTTCGGCTGTGGTATGGATTATTATGGCTATCATCGAAACCTGACAGGTATTTATGCGGTTAAGGAGTAAACAGTAAACATGCCAGAACTTGCAATCATTGGCGGGACAGGACTGACAAAGCTGAAAAATCTGAAGATCAGTCAGCGCAAGGTGGCGCGCACACCTTTCGGGCAACCTTCGGCACCTTTTCATATTGGTGAATTCTGTGGTCAGCCGGATGTGGTTTTCCTCGCGCGGCACGGTAACGGGCATACCATTCCACCGCATATGGTGAATTACCGAGCCAATATCTGGGCATTGCAGTCTATGGGTGTTTCAAAAATTATTTCGGTGGCGGCGGTTGGCGGCATTCGTCAGGATATGACGCCTGCGCAACTGGCTATTCCCAACCAGATTATTGATT
This sequence comes from Gammaproteobacteria bacterium, assembly GCA_036480335.1. Taxonomy (GTDB): domain Bacteria; phylum Pseudomonadota; class Gammaproteobacteria; order DSM-19610; family DSM-19610; genus JAZGER01. The sequence goes on from JAZGGH010000061.1 coordinate 3,035, forward strand.
ACACCTGGTCACGTCAGCATACCTTTTATGAAAGTGATCTTTCTGAAGTGGTGCATATCGACTTTACCGAGCCTTATTCGGAAACGCTTCGGCAGATACTGATTACGGCTTCGCGTTCGTTAGCACTCAACAGTATTGAGCAATGTGTTTACGGCGCCACACAGGGGCCACGCCTGGAAACGGCGGCTGAAATTGATCGCATGGAACGCGATGGTTGTGACATTGTGGGAATGACAGGGATGCCGGAAGCCGCCCTGGCACGTGAAGCGGGTTTGAGTTATGCGCATTGTGCCGTGATTGCAAATGCAGCAGCGGGGCGTGCTTCCGGTGGCATCAGTATGAAAGATATTGAGCGTAACCTGGAAACCGGGATGGTCGATGTCAGGCGTTTGCTGGAAGTGGCTATTGCGGAAATGCTGTAGGGCGGAACAAGCGTAGCGGTTCCACGCAGGTGTCAAAGAGCCAGCCTGGCTCAGTCTGCGTAGCCGCTATTCAAGCGGTGTAATGATGGCCAGCACACCCAGGTGTGGATGATCAAAATAATGCAGTTTGTTACTGCGCATGCGGCGGGATTCATGCAGGTGATAGCGACCAGAGGTTTGGCTGGGCATTGTCAGGCTGGTGGTCTGGTTTATGCCGGGATTGAAGCCGGTGTCCAGAGTGGCTGCAGGCTGAGATATCGGTTCAGCAAATGCGGCTTGTGTTCCGCCTGGCAAAAACAGATCCAGGTCCAGATGAAGGTAGCGACCAACACTGACTGTGGCTGTGCCACGGAGTTTTTCACCGCTGGATGACAGTTTCGCATTGCCTGGAAGTTTGATGGTTTTTGCTGAGTGTTTATCGCCAACGGTCTGTTGCCAGGCAGTGTGTAGTAACGGTCGGTAGTGGCGTGAGTTGGCAAAATAGGCGTTTTCCTTATTCAGCTGAAAGTCACTGTAGTTCACCCAGGTGACATTGCGGGTGCCTGCTACCGGGGCTTCAACCAGTGCCGATTCCCAGGCTTCATCGCTGGCGGATGTATCAAGGTTTTCGAATATCAGTAATTCAATCTGATAGTCAGTGGCCAGCGCCAGTTGGCTGGCGCTTAAGGCTGCAATTGTCAGGAGTCGAAATAACATTTTGTTAGTCACTTTGTTTGGTCGTTTTGGTTAGTCAACAAGGGGTGGCATACCAATAATATTATAACCGGCGTCAACATGGGTGACTTCGCCAGTGATGCCGGAAGCGAGATCAGAACATAGAAAAGCCGCAGCATTACCAACTTCTTCAATGCTGACATTTTTTCTCAAAGGCGCGGTTCTTTCCATCAGGTCGAGCATTTTTCTGAAGTTACTGATACCGGCGGCGGCAAGTGTTTTGATCGGGCCGGCTGAAATTGCATTGACACGAATACCATCCGGCCCCAGGCTTTGCGCCATATAGCGGACATTGGCTTCCAGGCTGGCTTTGGCAAGGCCCATAACATTATAATTGGGCATGGCTTTTTCAGCGCCCAGATAGCTGAGCGTCAGTAAGGAGCCATCACGACCTTCCATCATGCGACAGCCTGCCTTGGCAAGTGCCGAAAAACTGTAGGAGCTGATTTCGTGGGCAATTCTGAAACCTTCGCGGCTGACGGAATCCAGATAGTCCCCTTCAAGTTCGACACGCGGTGCGAAGGCGACCGAGTGGATAATAATATCGAGATAATCCCAGTAATTGTCCAGATGGTCGAACACGGCCTCAATTTCTTTATCACTGGAAACATCGCAGGGCACCACGATTTCCGAATCAAAGGCGGCGCTGAATTTTTCAACCCGACCCTGTAGCTTTTCGTTCTGGTAGGTGAAGGCCAGTTCTGCACCTTCCCGATGCATCGCCTGGGCAATGCCGTAGGCGATGGAGCGATTGCTGGCCAGGCCAACAATCAGGGCGCGTTTTCCAGTTAAAAATCCCATAATCTGACTGCCTCTGATTCAATTTATTGATGGCTACGGTACCGGAAATTGATTCAGCGATCAATCAATACCCGTATGGCATGTGCTGGTGTAAAAATCTGGCGTTGACTCACCGGATTCACCTATAATCGCTGGCATGAATTTTCGATGGTTCCATTTATTGCTGTTGTCTGTTGTTCTGCTGGGTGGCTGTAACGGCCAGTCCTGGAACAGTCCTCATCCTGTGGCTGAAAAAGATGCGGATATTTTATATTCATCTTTTGCTGAGAGGCCGAAGCATCTTGATCCGGCACAATCCTACAGCTCGAATGAGGTGGTGTTTACCGGCCAGATTTATGAGCCGCCGTTGCAATACCATTATCTCAAGCGGCCTTATCAGCTTATTCCGTTAACCGCCACTAAGATGCCAGTACCGTTTTATCTGGATATTGATGGGAATCTTTTGCCAGATACTGCCGCTGATAGTGCGATTACCTTCAGCGTTTATGATATTGAGATCAAACAGGGCATACGCTATCAACCGCATCCTGCTTTTGCCAAAAAGGCTGATGGGGCGTTACGCTATTTTCCATTGGCTGATAGCCAGCTCAATTCGATCAATACCTTGTCAGATTTTGCCGAAATCGGTAGCCGCGAACTGTTAGCATCCGATTATGTATATCAGGTTAAACGGCTGGCGCACCCTGATCTGCATTCACCCATTTATGGCATTATGGCAGAGTATATCGTTGGTCTTGAAGGCTATGCCGGGCGTTTGAAGGAGGTCAGAGAGGCGATGCCTGAAAATGCATTTCTGAATCTGGATGATTACCCGCTGGAAGGTGTCAGTGTCATTGACGATTATCATTATCGCATCAAACTGAAAGGTAAATACCCACAGTTTATTTACTGGTTGGCGATGCCATTTTTCGCCCCACTAGCACCAGAAGTCGATCAGTTTTACAGCCAGCCGGGGATGAAGGAAAAGAATCTGACCCTGGATTGGTATCCGGTCGGTACCGGGCCATATATGTTAACTGTGAATAATCCGAACCGGCAGATGGTGCTGGAAAGAAACCCCTTTTTTCATGATGAAACTTATCCACTTGACGGTGAAAAAGAGGATAAAGATAATGATTTACTGGCTGATGCTGGAAAATTGTTGCCACAGATTGATAAGGTGGTTTATACCCTCGAAAAGGAAGCTATTCCCACGTGGAACAAGTTTCTGCAGGGATATTATGATGCATCAGGTATCAGTTCTGACAGTTTTGATCAGGCTATCCAGATCGGTTCGTCGGGGGATATTTCATTGACAGAGGAAATGCAGGAGCGCGGCATTCGTTTGAGTACCGCCGTGCAGACTTCGATTTTCTATACCGGTTTCAATATGCTTGATCCGGTTGTTGGTGGCATGAGCGAAAAAGCCCGCCTGTTGCGGCAGGCGATTGCCATCGCTGTCGATTACGAAGAATACATTGCTATTTTTGCCAATGGTCGAGGCATTGCAGCGCAAAGTCCGCTGCCACCGGGTATTTTTGGGCACGGTAAGGGCAGGGATGCGATCAATGAGTATGTTTACGAGTGGGTCAATAACCAGCCAATAAGAAAGTCTATCGAAGTGGCGCGTGAACTGCTGGCCAAAGCCGGTTATCCGGATGGCCGTGATCGAGACAATGGTAAACCGCTGGTGCTGAATCTGGATACGACAGCCTCCGGGCCGGATGATAAGGCTCGGCTGGACTGGATCAGAAAGCAGTTTGCCAAACTGGATATTCAGTTGGTTATCCGCAGCACGGATTACAACCGTTTCCAGGACAAGATGACGCGTGGCACAGCGCAGATATTCCAGTGGGGCTGGAATGCGGATTATCCGGATCCGGAAAATTTTCTCTTCCTGCTGTATGGCAAGAATTCCAAGGTTGAGCATAATGGCGAGAATGCAGCCAATTATCTGAATGAGGAATTTGATCGCCTGTTTGAGAAAATGAAAAACATGGATAATGGTCCGGCTCGACAGCAGGTGATCGACCAGATGGTAGAAATGCTGCGCCATGATAGTCCCTGGTTGTTTGGCTTTCATCCAAAACAGTTTTCCCTGTTTCATGATTGGGTCTTCAATACCAAACCGAATTTGATGGCAAATAACACGCTCAAGTACCGGCGTATTGATCCGGAGTTACGGGCCAGTAAGAGAGATGCCTGGAATTCACCGGTTTTATGGCCGCTGAGTCTGGTGTTCCTATTAATCGTTCTGTCGATATTGCCTGCTTATCTGGGCTATAAACGGCACGAACAGTCAAGCGAAGCGGGGTAGTGGGCGAATGCTAGCGTATATATTGCGACGACTGTTATACGGGATACCTATATTGATCGGTGTAAACCTGATTACCTTTACGCTATTTTTTATTGTCAATTCGCCAGATGATATGGCGCGCATGCATTTGGGTATGAAGCGTGTTACCCCGGAAGCGATAGAAAAATGGAAAAGCGGTCATGGCTATGATCAACCACTGGTTTACAACGCACAATCGCAGGGAATGGGTAAATTGACGGATACTATTTTCTACAATAAGTCCGTCAGACTGTTTGTGTTTGATTTTGGCAGTTCTGACGATGGCCGTGATATTGGTAGTGATATACGCGAACGGATGTGGCCAAGTCTTGCCATCGCTCTGCCGATGTTTATGATCGGCTTGCTTGTCTATGTGAGCTTTGCCATGTTGCTGGTATTCTTTCGCGGCACTTATCTGGATTTGTCGGGTGTGATTTTGTGTGTGGTGCTGATGTCAATTTCCGGCCTGTTTTACATTATTCTGGGGCAGTTCATGATCAGTAAACTGTTCCATTTACTGCCCATATCCGGTTATCAGCCTGGAACCATGGCCTGGCGTTTTGTGTTGTTGCCGGTTCTGATTGGTATTTTTATGGGGCTGGGTTCAAGTAGTCGACTTTACCGGACTTTTTTTCTGGAAGAAATCAATAAGGATTATGTGCGTACAGCACGCGCCAAAGGCTTGCCAGAAACACTGATTCTTTTCCGGCATGTTTTGAAAAATGCCATGATTCCTATCTTGACTGGCGTGGTTGCGGTGTTGCCTATGCTGTTTATGGGTAGCCTGATTCTGGAGTCGTTTTTCGGTATTCCGGGTCTGGGAAGCTATACCATTGAAGCGATTAGCGGCCAGGATTTTGCCATCGTCCGGGCTATGGTTTTTCTGGGTTCTGTGCTGTATATCATTGGTCTGATCCTGACGGATATATCTTATACGCTGGTTGATCCAAGAGTGCGCCTGTCATGATTAAACCGGTATTTTTATGGACTGACAGCCTGTTGATGTTTCTGGTTGTTACGATTGTTGCTTTTATTTTCTATGTTCGTAGTAAGGAACATTTGCACGAACCCTGGCGGGAGATTTTCAAAAGTCGTATTGCATTAGCCTCGATGCTGATCCTACTGATTTATATACTGGTTGCCTTGCTGGATTCAATGCATTTTCGACAGGCATTACCTGAGACTGAGGGACAGCTCGAAACGCAGTATTCGGGTGATGTGTTGAGTGTGCTTGATGTGTTAATGACGCCGCTACGCGAACAGGTTGAGATAACCTATTCAGCGCCGTTTGCAGCGCACGCGCATTCACGCGAAACCCGAACAGGCGAGGATGGATCGCAGACCCGGATCTACCCACGACTTAAATTCGGTGGGGTGCATCTAACGGATCCGCAAACGGAGCGCTCAGGGGATGTGTTACAACGTCTGTTTATTGTCGTGGTTAAAACCGTTTTGGGGATAATTGGTTTGTATGCACTGCTCGCCATTCTGCTGGCCCGCCGTTGGCAGACAGACTTGAAGCAGGCAGCTATCAGGCTACTTTCTCGCAAGCAGAGCGTGTCATGGAAAACATTGTTGCTGATGATGGCTTTGGTGATGTTTGTGATTATTTTTATCGCAGATATTGGTCGCCATTATCACATTCTGGGAACTGACAAGGTGGGCCAGGATGTGTTGTACCAGGCCATCAAGAGTATTCGTACAGGATTAATTATTGGTACCCTGACGACACTGATCATGTTGCCATTTGCTGTCACTCTGGGCCTTATGGCCGGGTATTATCGCGGCTGGGTCGATGATGTGATTCAGTATCTCTATACCACGTTGAATTCTATCCCCGGTGTCCTGCTGATCGCGGCGGCTATTTTGATGTTGCAGGTGTATATGGCAAATCACCCGGATATGTTTGAAACCATGGCTGAACGCGCCGATATGCGGCTGCTTTTCTTGTGTGTCATTCTTGGGGTCACGACATGGACAGGTTTGTGCCGACTGTTGCGCGGTGAGAGTCTCAAATTGAAAGAGCTGGAGTATGTTCAGGCGGCCGATGCTTTTGGGGTGTCGGGTTTGCGCATTCTAACGCGCCATTTACTGCCAAATCTGACACATTTGATTCTGATTGCTGTGGTGCTGGATTTTAGCGGTCTAGTACTGGCGGAAGCGGTGTTGTCCTATGTGGGTGTGGGCGTAGATCCAACCATGTTAAGTTGGGGTAATATGATTAATCGGGCCAGGCTGGAAATGGCACGCGAACCGATGGTCTGGTGGTCGTTACTGGCCGCGTTCATTTTTATGTTTACCCTGGTGTTGTCGGCAAACCTGTTTTCGGATGCTGTCAGAGATGCTTTTGATCCGCGGATGCGTCACCGATAGTGTTATAAACATTTAAAGGGGATGCATTTTTTTTAAGTAGATTAACAAACCCGATATCCTCCATAATCCCATAAACTGAAGGTAGCACGAACATAATAAGCATCGTCGAGGTAAGCATCCCAAAGACAATACTGGTCACTAACGGAACGAGAATAAGTGCCTGAGTGCTTGTTTCAAATAATAGCGGTGTCATACCAGCCACAGTGGTCGCAGAGGTAAGGAAGATGGCGCGGAAACGATCACGCACGGCTTGTTTGGCGGCATCGTGTAATACCATGCCTTCTTCTACATGGTGTTTTACGAAGACGACTAATAATATTGAGTCATTCACAACGATTCCGGCGAGCGATACAAAACCTATCATGCTTGGCAGAGTGAAATCCAGGCCCATAATCAGATGTCCCCAGATGGCGCCAATTAATGCCAGTGGGATATTCAGCATTACAATGGCGGGTTCGCGGTAGTTACGAAAGATCAGGCTGAGTAATAAAAATACGCCTAAGGCGCCCAGTCCAAAGCCTGTTAAGATTGAAAGTTTGGTTTCAGTGCCGCTTTCAACTTCACCTTTGAGGTTAAAGGTTATGTCTGGATATCGCTGTATGAGCCCCTGAGATCCTTGCAGAAAGTCTCGTTCAGTGGCAGCAATGACTTCTGACGTGTTGGCAATATTGGCGTCTACATCACCAAAAATAGTGATGGTACGCTTATGATTAAAATGACCGATTCGGGCAAAGTCACGCTTTTCGGTAATCATTGCAACACTGCTTAAGGGAATCGGTTCTCCAGTTCTGGAAAACAGGGTTAGATTATCAAAGTCACTGAGTTCCTCTGTGATTTTGCTATCCAGTTTGGCTATAATTTCGTAGGCTTCACGGCCTTTATAAATGTCATTGATTTTTGTGCCCTGGTAAGCAGAACGCAGTTGTGCTGCAACGCTGCGTGAATCTACCCCTGCTGCCAAAGCACCATGTTTTAGCTGAACGGTTAATTGTGGTTTTCCAGGACGAAGGTCATCCAGCAGGTTTGAAACACCATTATATCCACGTAACCAGTTTTGTAGTTCCCAGGAGGCATTTGAAAGTCTTTGCAGATCCTCTCCACTTAAACGAATTTCTATGGCACGACCTGCTGGGCCTATTTTTGGTTCTCGGAATTGAACACTAATTACACTGGGAAGATCACCACTATTTTTACGCCACAGGCTGGTAAATTCAGCCATCCTGGTGTTCCGCTTTTCTGTGTTGAGCAGATCAATGCTGAGGGTAGCCAGATGAGTGCCATTTTCTGGTGCATCATCGTGTACGCCGTAGCTCAGTTGTACATGCTTAACCAGGGATTCTGATTCGTTTTTATTCAGGGTTTCAACGGTTTTATCTAAAGCTGCAAGGATAGTATCCATTACCTTTTCTGTTTCTGCCAGAGGTGTGCCCTGGGCTAATAAAATACGTGCATCGACCGTATTGCCTTCAAGGTCTGGAAAGGCTTTAAACTTGACAGTGCCTGTTGCAATCAGACCTATCGAAAAGACCAGCATCGCCAGTGCAACACCGACAGTGATATAACGATAATCAATGGCTTTATCTGCGATTCGCCCAACTGCTTCGCGCAATCGGCCAAAACCTGCTTCAAAATTTTGGCGTAGTCTGGGTGGTTCTTTATGATGTGAATGTTGTAAAGAATGCATTAAATGATGGGGCAGTACCAGAAAAGCTTCGAGCAGACTAATGGTTAATACAGAAAGTAAAACTACGGGTAGCACGCCAAGAATTTGCCCCATATTCCCCTTCATCATCAGTAAACTTCCGAATAAAAATGCGGACGTTAAAAAAGAGGCAAACACGCCTGCAAGTACCCGATTAGTCCCATCAATAGCCGCTTGTTCAGGCGATTTCCCTTTATTATATTCATGCGCGATGCTTTCTGAGAGCACAATGGCATCGTCCATCAAAATGCCAATGGCCATCAGTAACGCAATCATGGAGATCATATTGATCGTGACACCCAGCAATACCATCATTGCTAAACCACCTAAAAAGGATATAGGCAAACCCAGTGCAACCCAGAATGTATAACGCCAGTTAAAAAATAAAAATAAGGCTAATCCTGCGAGCATTAATCCCTGCCAACCGTTTTTTAACAGTAATTTTAATCGGTCACGAACCAGTGATGCACCATCTTGCGTAATAGTCAGTCGAGTGCCTTCCGGCAACATTTGATTTTCAGTATCAACAAATTCCTGAATGGCATCAAAGACCTTCAGGGTGTCGTCGGTAGTATTTTTACTGATTTTTAATAACCCAGCCGGATTGCCATCCAGTTCAATACGCTCTTCGCGCTTTTCAAACGTATCTTCGATGCGGGCAATGTCGCCGAGTGTGATTTCACCTCCATTGGGCGAATTGATAATCACCAGATCGGCTAATTCTTCTGCTGTTTTTCGCACATTATCAAAGCGGATCTGGTACGAGGTTTCACTGCCTTCCAGTGTGCCAGCAGGTAATTCAATCGCCTGTGCCGCAATCAGATCGGCGATGTTCTGAATACTTAGCTGGTATTTGAGTAAGCTATCGGGATGAATTAACACCTGAAGCTGGTGGGTAGAAAAACCGCCCACGGTGACAATCGGTATATGAGGCGTTGCCAACAGCTTGTCGCGGTACGCTTCAGTAAGTGCTTTTAATTCAGAATTTGTCAGATTTTTGGACGTAATGGTGACATTCGCCACCGAACTGATCAATCCAAGTTGTTTTATAACGGGGTCTTCTGTTTCTGTGGGGAAGTCAGAGATACCATCAGTGGCGGCCTTGATATCATTATAAAAGGTATCAATATCACCTGATTCCTGCATTTTTAGCGTAAAAATTGCCAGATTATCCCGTGCATCACAGACCTGTTCCTTTAAAAAGCTGATGCCATCGGTTGCATCTTCCAGACGATTACAAAGAGCACCTTCAACATCCGCAGGATTTGCTCCGGGATAAGCCATCATTACCTGAACTTTGTCAGGTTTTAGCAAAGGAAACGATTCCTTATTGAGATGCGTTAAAGAAGCAAGGCCGATGGCAATAATTGCCATCATCAGAATATTGCCTGCTGTTGGGTGTTTGATAAAATAGCGGATCATTCGTTTTTACTCGATACGCTTATAGTGAAGCCTGACGCTTTACGAGCGAGCGCTTTTTCAAAATCGTTTGCGGCAATGGTTTTTACAGGCATCCCATCCATCACGGGAATAACATCACTGATGATGATTTTATCGCCTTCTTTTATAGATTCATCTTCCTCAGAAATAACCACCAGATTGCCCTGACTAAAAAGGATCCTGATGGGGCGAATAACCAGTGTGTTATCCATTGCGATATAAACACGGTCCTGATGTACAGCTTTTCGCGGCAAAACCATCGCTGGTTTTTCCGGTGAAAACAGCTCTACCGAAACATACATACCCTTTAACAGGGGTGGGCGTTTACCAGGAATAACTCTCTCATAGGGTTTATCAATACCTATCACGAGCCCTAGCGTGTCACGAATGGGGTCTATTGATTCACCCAGTCTGAGCAGTGTGCCTTCCCAGACTGTTTCGCGGCTTAAATCGCCAACCAGCCGCACTCGTGCTTCCAGATTCATTTTTGATAATATAGCCGGTAAACTCTCAGGACTATTCAGATTTATCGAACCATTGTGATTGCCTCCCAGACCAGAAACCAGCGGACGAAACTGTTTGCTTGAGAGTTGAGCATTTATCTCAACTGCCTCTACTCCTGATGCTTCAAATAGATTGCCACTTCCTACTGCGGTGAACTCTCCTTCTGCAACAAAAACTGTTCCGATACGCGCATCAAAGGGTAAACGGATTTCAGTTCTGCCGAGGGTGTCCTGACTCTTATCAACCAGACTTTCAGATTGCTTGATCTGTGCTCTGGTAGCTGCTTTACGGCTAGAATAGCTGGATAATTTTCCCTGAATATCCTGCACTTGCTGGCGCAATGACAAGACTTTTTGCACCTCTTTATCAAGAACCGAACGGGCAATCAGGCGTTTATCCCAGAGGGATTCAATGCGTTTCTCTTCTTTTAGGCCAATATTTAAATTATTTTGTGCAATGGTGAGTGCGCGTTGGGTGCTTTTCTCTTCGGTTTCCAGTTGCGCTAACGAGGACTGGCTGCCAGCCAGCCCTGCTTTACTCTGGCTTAAACTAATATTAAAAGTCGTTGGTTCAATACGCAGTACAACCGTGTCTTTTTTAATGCTCGCGCCTTTTTTTAAATCAGGGTGAATATAACTGATTTTGCCACTGACTTCTGATTTCACCTTCAGTGTCACTGCAGGTTCTATATGGCCAAATGCCATTGCCCGGGCACGGAAAGGCAGTTTTTTTACAGTGATGACCTCAACGGCTGTAACAGGGTAGCCTGTTTCTTCATGCGCAATGGGGGCTTTGGATTTCACCTGAAAAACAACAAAAGCGATTGCGCCAATAACAATGAGTGGCAGGAAGATAAAGCTTTTTAAGAGTTTTTTCATGACTTGAGGCTGTTTTCCTTAAATGCTGTGAGAGAGTGCTTTCGATCTGCAGATGTGTCGCCAATAGCCGAGAAAACAAATTATCGCATTGTTTTACAAAAATTTTGACTTAAAACAGTAAATTGGTCGATTAATATCAATAATTGCTGATATACTCAAAAAGTATTGAAGTGACTCCAGAACAGGATATGTGCAATCTTTTCCTGCTTTGCTATCAAAGCGTTACGGAGGGGTTCTTTTCTATTTCATTTTTACATTGTATTACAGAATTATCTGTACAGGACGCTAATGATTTTAGAAAAATGTGATCAAGCCAGGGATTTTTTAGTTAGAAATCAATTTAAGTTTGGTTTTTAATTAATTGATATTTATAATATATATTTTATTGTTTATCCGAATGTTTACGGAGAGTTTGATGGTATTTAAACGATTAATGCTGCTTTTGTTGTTTGTGTGCACATTCAATCTATCAAGTGTTTTGGCTGATGAGTCTGGAGATTATCAGCTGGGTCCAAACGATGTGGTACGTGTGACGGTTTTTCAGCACGATGAGCTGGCAACAGAGGCGCGAATCTCGGAAAGCGGAAATATTTCCCTGCCGTTGGTTGGCGAGGTCAAAATTTCCGAGTTAACTGCCAAACAGGCGCAAAGCCTTATCAGCTCGAAATACCAGGCTGAGCAAATTGTCAGATCGCCTCAGGTGACTGTTTTTGTCAGTGAATTCAATAGTAATATGGTATCTGTTCTCGGAAATGTCAGAAATCCTGGGCAATATCCTTTGATCGGGCGTATGACTGTGCTTGAAATGCTTGCCAAAGCTGGCGGCATGACAGACGATGGTGGCGATGAAATTGTGATTACCACAAATAATAATGGCAAGATATCTACCCGTTCGATTGATCTTTCAAAAATGCTGCAACAGGGGTTGGGTGGCAAGGATTTGTTACTGACCGGTAACGATGTCGTTTACGTTCCTGACAGCAAGATGTTTTATATCTATGGTGAGGTTAGAAGGCCTGGCGCTTTTAAAGTGAAGGACGGAATGACTGTGATGCAGGCATTATCTCTAGGTGGTGGTTTGACGGAAAGAGGTACCACCCGGCGTATTAAGGTAACCCGTAAACTGGAAAATGATAAAGAAGACACTTTTTCTGTTCAGTTGACAGACCGTCTACAGCCGGATGATGTGATTCGTGTAAAAGAAGGTCTGTTTTAATCAAATTATTTATTTGGAGTTAAACAATGGGATTTCAGCAATTATTGTCTACAATTCTGGGCAGAAAATGGTTGATATTGATTGTCACCCTGATATCGGTGGGGACGGCAATTTTTTCCAATCGTTATGTTGAAGAGGCCTATACTGCTACTTCTACTCTGGTGATTGATTTTGAAAATCAGGCTGCAGATGATTCAGAATCCATGCTTCCAGCGATGTTACAGTCTAACTACCTGAATACTCAGGTTGGTATCCTTGAAAGTCGTCATGTGGCTCTGAAGGTTGTTGACTCCCTGCAGTTGTCTGACAAGGAAACATGGATAAAACGTTTTCAACTGGCAACGAATGGCAAGGGTTCCATTCGTGAATGGATTGCGGATACGGTCTTGAAGTCTGTCGCTGTACAGTCTCGTAGCAGTAACCGGCTTGTCAATATTTCTTATAAGTCAGGTGATGCGGAATATGCTGCTCTGATGGCAAATGAGTTTGCTGAAGCTTATACCATTACCAATCTCGAACTGACCATTGATCCTGCAAAACGCAATGCTGACTGGGTTGATGAACAGGTTGCTGATTTGCGTGAAGAACTTGAAGTCGCGCAGAAAAAATTGACAGTGTATCAACAGGAAAAAGGCATTATTGCAACGGATGAGAGACTCGATTTCGAAAACCAGCAACTCAATGATATTACGAAGAAACTGGTATCAGCGCAGACCGAAGCTGAAGAAGCAAAAAGCCGATTACAGCAGCTTGATAAGGTGGCAAAACGAGGTGCATATGAAAGTTTGCCTGACGTTATTGCCAACGCTTATATTCAACAGTTGAAAACCGAGCTGAATCTGAAAGAGACTACGCTGGCAGATATCTCTACGACTCACGGCAGCCGTCATCCAACTTTCCTGCGCTTGCAGGAAGAAGTTGGCAAGCTCAGGTCCAGGGTTCGCTCAGAGGTTCGCAAGGTTGTCGCCGGTTTAAAAGGTCGGCTGGAGCTGGCAGTTTCACAGCAAGATGCGTTGACCAAGGCTCAGCAAGAGCAGAAAGACAAGCTCCTTTCCTTTAAGAAAGAACGCGGCAGTCTTGTCCCTCTGATGCGCGAAGTCAGGAATGCCCAACAGAATTATGATGAAGCTTTGAATCGTTTTCAACAGTTCTCCATGCGTAGCAGTGTCAGTCAGACGAATGTCACTGTCCTGAATCCTGCGGTTACACCGATTCGTGCAGATGGCCCTAAGTCATTCCAGAAGTTACTCCTGGCAACGGTATTGGGGCTCTTTACAGGCATTGCATTGGCTCTGTTATTTGAGCTTAAAAATAGAAAAATCAGAAATGAAGATGATTTGCAGGATGCTTCCGGAGTAACAGTACTTGGTGTACTGGAAAAAAGTTAAAACCGGCCGCTATTATAAGTATTCATAATTAGAGACAAGGAATCATGGTGACTGTAGAAAGTCCTGTAGCAGACCAACAGCAATTGATCGTGCACTCTCAGGAAAGTCTGGGGGAGATATTACTAGATGCAGGTGTCATTACATCGGTTGATTTGACTAAAATTCTGGAGACGCAGAAAAAAACCAGCAAGCGGTTTGGTGAAGTTGCTATTCAGCTTGGGCTTGTGCGTCAGAATGAATTGCAGAATGCGCTTTCAAGGCAGGTGGGGTACCCCTGTATTATATCAGATCAGCAAGGGTATCCTTCTGATCTTGTGACTGCCTATAAGCCTTTCAGCGAGCAGTCAGAAATATTCAGGACAATCAGAACCCAGTTATTGCTCAATCATGATGAAATGGAATCTCGGCCTCTGGCTATTCTCAGTCCTTCTCGAAGTGAAGGGCGTTCCTATGTAACAGCCAATTTGGCAGTTGTATTGGCCCAGCTTGGTAAACGAACATTGGTGATTGATGCAAATCTTCGTGCTCCTCGTCAACACAATATATTTCAGTCAACTATGACCACGGGGTTATCACAAACCCTGTTATCACAGGATGAAGAATTCCCAATTCATCAGGCAAGTTTTTTACCTACATTGTTTGTTGTTCCGGCAGGCGATATTCCACCTAATCCGCAGGAACTGGTAAGCCAGCAAAAATTCAAGGTGCTTTTAGATGCTGCTGCCAAATATTTTTCTTATGTTCTCATTGATACACCTTCAGCAAATGATTATTCGGATGCTGAAATTATTGCTTCCCAGGCGGGTATGGCATTGATTGTTTCGTCAAAGGGAACAACTCCGATTAAAGCGGTTGCGGCGCTAGCAAAACGCTTGAATCAGAGAAAAACAGATGTTGTGGGCTGTATACTGAATGCAGCTATCTGAGCCCATCTGATTAAAAAATTTCCTACCTATCTAAAATCAAGTAAGCTTTGCAGCTTCTAACTGGAGCTTAAACCTCATGAACAGAAATCCTGTCTTATTGTTTGCCTTTCTGACGATAGGAATACTCAGTTTTCCATCACAGTCCGCTCTGTATAGCCCTTATGTGGTTGCCGACTATATTTATGACGATAACCTGTTTCGCACCACCAATGATAATGAATCGGAAGCGATTACCGGTGATGATGATGTTTCGGAGAGTATTTATCATTTCGGTGCGGGCGTTGAGGGTGAGCTGAATTTAAGTCGGCAGTCGTTAAGCTACGATGCGCTGATTTACAAAAATATTTACGATAATTTCTCCAGGCTGGACCATAATGGCGGGCAATTCCGGCTGCAGGCAGATTATGAAATCGGCAAGCTGATTCTTGGGCAGGTAAAATACCGTTTTACTCGCGTTCTGTCAGACTTTGAGCAGTATCAGGTATTCAAGAAAAGTATGAAATCCATTCATACTGTCAGTCTTGATGGCGAATACAGGTTAACAACCCGGTTAAATGCGATTGCAGGGGTGGATTTCAGTGCTGTTGATTTCACTGGCCGCAATACCGGAAGCGTGAATAAGGTTAACCGTCAGGAAACGGGCTACGCTCTGGGTGTTAAATACAATACTCGACTAGATAATACGATTGGTGCCAGGCTCAGGGTGGGTAACACACGTTTCCCTGATCGAAATGTTTTTTTGGATGATCCGGATGAAGTGGATAATGAATACGCTGAGCAGAGTGCTGAGTTGTTTGTGGATTGGGATGTATCAGTGCACAGTAATCTGAGTGGTAATATTGGTTATATGGATCGTGAGCAAGAACATTTTTCATCGGGTGATTTTGATGGGCTTGTCGGCTCTGTTCGTTACCTGTGGCAGCCAAGATCAAAAATCCGGTTTGATCTCAGAGCGCATAGAAAATTGAGTTCTCTGGAAGGTGAGGCATTGAATTACGCATTGACTGAGGGATACTCAATCAGGCCTATCTGGGACCTCACCAGTAAAGTTCGTCTGTATGTTCAGTACGAACATGACAAACAGGATTTCCGTGGTGTGAGCGATCTTGATGTGGGCATTGAGTCATCCACTCGCAAGAATACAACTGACCTGTATAGTCTGGGTGTGATGTATGAACCGCGCCGGCATATTGCCATAGAAATGGCATACAGGAACGGTGAGCGAGATTCTTCTGATGACCAGCGGGATTTTGATTATAGTCGGTTTTTCGTAAGTGCAAAATATAACTTTAAGTAAATCAGTGGCTTGAAATAGCTTCTTAATGTTTGTTCTTGTGTGAATTGGTGCCGAGGGCGAGAATCGAACTCGCACTCCCGTAAAGGAACCGGATTTTGAATCCGGCGCGTCTACCAGTTCCGCCACCCCGGCAAATGAAGGCGTCCCCTGATCAGGGTGCCGCAAGTATAAGGATTCCTGCATCCGGTGCAAGCTGTTACGACCCGAATTCGCATATAGAAAGTGTTTCTATATGCGGATTCGGGTAGTATTTCGCGCCATGAAACTCAGTGATTTTGATTACCCGTTGCCGCAAAGGCTGATCGCCCATTATCCCGCTAAACCCAGAAGCCAGAGTCGTTTGTTAATTCCGGGAACGGATAGTTACCAGAATTTACAGATGCTGGATTTTCCAGATTTGCTGCGTACAGATGATCTGCTGGTCTTTAATGATACGCGAGTGATCCCGGCTCGCCTGTATGGGCGTAAAGAAACTGGAGGCAAGATCGAGGTTCTAATCGAACGAATTTTACCTCAACAACAGATTCTGGCCCATGTGCGCAGCAGTAAAAGTCCGGCTTCCGGGATGCAATTGTTGTTGGCGGATGGTGCGATTTCGGTCAGGGTGGTGTCTCGTCAGGAGGATTTGTTTGTGCTTGAGGTGGAAAACAGTGAATCTATTCTTGATTTGCTGGAGCGGCATGGCCATGTGCCACTGCCGCCATATATCTCACGCGAGGATGAAACGCAGGATGTCAGCGACTATCAGACCCTTTATGCAAAGCACCCTGGCGCGGTTGCTGCGCCAACGGCGGGTTTGCATTTTGATGCTGATCTGCTTGCCGCCATTGAGCAAAAAGGCATCAGAAAGGCTTTTGTTACGCTGCATGTGGGTGCGGGCACTTTTCAGTCTGTCAGAACAGAAAACCTTAGCGAACATGTGATGCATGCTGAGCATATCAGAGTGGAAGAATCTGTCTGTGAGGCAATTCGACAGACACGCGAGAGAGGTGGTCGGGTGATAGCCATTGGTACTACGGTGGTGCGTAGCCTGGAAACAGCCGCTGCCAGCGGTGTGCTGGCTCCCTGGGAGGGGGACAGCCGGTTATTTATTACACCTGGATATGCGTTCCATGCGGTCGATGCCATGCTGACTAATTTTCATTTGCCCCAATCGACTTTGCTGATGCTTGTGGCGGCATTTGCTGGCCACGATAGAATGCTGGCTGCTTATCGCTACGCAGTAGCACAGGAATACCGTTTTTTCAGTTATGGCGATGCTATGTTTCTGGAGCCAGCAGTATGAAATTTGAAGTAAACCATGTGACAGGAGCCGCTCGTAGAGGGTGTCTGGAATTTGAACGCGGTACTGTGGAAACGCCTGCATTCATGCCGGTAGGTACCTATGGCACCGTGAAGGGGATGCGTCCAGAGGAAGTTTCTGCAAGCGGGGCAGAAATTGTGCTCGGTAATACCTTTCACTTAATGTTGCGCCCAGGTACCAGTATCATCCGCCAGCATGGCGACCTGCACAATTTTATGCATTGGTCAGGGCCAATATTGACCGATTCGGGCGGGTTTCAGGTTTTTAGTCTGGGCGAATTACGCAAAATCACGGAACGGGGGGTTGAGTTTCGTTCACCAGTCAACGGAGACAAAGTTTTTCTGGGGCCGGAAGAATCGATGCAAGTACAACGCGATCTGGGTTCAGATATCGTCATGATTTTCGATGAATGTACGCCGTATCCGGCCAGTGAGAAACAGGCAAGAGAATCTATGGAGCTGTCATTGCGTTGGGCAGAGCGCAGTAAACAGGCACATGCTGATAATCCGGCAGCACTGTTTGGCATTGTTCAGGGTGGGATGTTTTCGTCATTACGTAAAATCTCGTTGGATGGGCTGACAACCCTGGGTTTTGATGGCTATGCGATTGGCGGGCTATCCGTCGGAGAAACGCATCAGGAGCGGGAATCCATTCTGGGTGATCTGTTACCGCAGATGCCCGCAGAGAAGCCTCGCTATCTGATGGGAGTGGGGCGTCCTGAAGATATTGTTGAAGCGGTGCGTTTAGGGGTGGATATGTTCGATTGTGTGATGCCGACCCGCAATGCCAGAAATAGCTATATTTTTACCCATTACGGCACCTTAAAGTTGCGTAATTCCAGGCATCGTTCAGATCCTGAGCCAATTGATAAAGAGTGTGCCTGTTATACCTGCCAACACTACAGCAGAGCCTATCTGCATCACCTGGATAAGTGTGGCGAGATGCTGGGTGCTCATTTAAATACTGTCCATAATCTGCATTATTATCAGGAATTGATGCAAGGCCTGCGGAAGGCTATTGCTACTGACCAGTTAGATAGCTATATAGAGTCATTTTATCAGCTCAGGCAAGAGGGGTGAACAATCGGTATTCGCAGACTGTATGAATATGTCATAATAGCGGGATTCTTAACACGACAGTTCAGGTGGGTATGGATATGAGTTTTTTTATCAGTGATGCGATGGCAGCGGGTGCCCCGTCTGGAGATCCAGGGTTGCTCAGTTTTTTACCGATGATTTTGATTTTTGTTGTCTTTTATTTTCTGCTGATTCGGCCTCAGTCAAAACGGGCAAAAGAACAGAAACAGATGATTTCCGCACTGGCGAAAGGTGATGAAGTTGTGACCAATGGTGGTTTGCTGGGCAGGATTGTTAATGTGGGCGAAAATTTTGTTGAACTGAAAGTAGCGGACAATATGGTTGTCAAGGTGCAACGTCATGCTATCGCAACATTGATGCCCAAAGGTACCCTTAAGGAAGCCTGAAAATAATGAATCACTATCCAAACTGGAAAAATATACTCATCGCAATGATTGTTGTGGTCGGAATATTGTACGCCCTGCCTAATTTATATGGAGAAGACCCCGCAGTTCAGGTTTCTCAGGAGAAGGCAGATATTACCGCAGGAACTGCACAGGGCCTTATCGAAACCCGCTTGAAAGATGCCGGGTTAACATTTAAACCTCTGGAAGCCAGAGATGAACGTTTACTGGTGCGCATGACGAGCTATGAAGACCAGCAAAGAGCAAAACAAATTATCAGGGATACGCTCGGAGACGGATATCATGTTGCGCTTAACCTGGCGCCGAATACACCGGGCTGGTTAAGAAGTATCAATGCGCTGCCAATGTTTCTGGGTCTTGATTTGCGGGGTGGTGTGCATTTCCAGATGGAAGTTGATATGGAGACGGCGCTGGAAAATAGTCTTGAGAGATATCAGGACGATATTCGCACGACGTTACGCAAGAAAAAAATTCGCTACTCGCGCCTGCGTATTGATGGTGATTCAGTAGAAGTTCGCCTGAAATCGGCGGCTGATCTTGGCGTAGCAGAAGATGTTCTTGGTTCTGCTTTTGCTGTGCTGGATATAACCAGCAGTGACAGGGATCGTGAATTCGTATTGAAGGCGAAAATGACGGAAGACGAGGTGCGTGAAGTCAAAGAGTTTGCTATTCAGCAGAATATTACGACATTACGTAATCGTGTCAATGAGCTGGGCGTGATGGAGCCGATTATTCAGCGTCAGGGAGAAGACAGGATTGTTGTGCAGCTACCTGGTGTACAGGATACAGCTGAAGCCAAGCGGATTTTAGGGGCGACAGCAACATTGGAATATCGTGCTGTAGATACTGAACACGATGTTGCTGAGGCAGTTGCAGGTCGGGTACCGGCGGGTTCTAGACTGTATCGAGAGCGTGACGGTAAACCGATTTTATTGAAAAAGAAGAAAATTGCTACCGGTGATCAGATCATCAATGCCCGTTCCGGCTTCGATAATCAGACAGGTGGTCCGCAGGTCTCTGTGACACTGGATGGTCAGGGCGCAAAGAACATGCTGAAGTTTACGAAAAAAAGTGTCGGTAAACCGATGGCGGTTGTTTTTATCGAAAACCGTTCAAAAACACAAATGGTTGATGGTCAGGAAAAGATTACCAGTTACAAGGTTGAAGAGGTCATCAGTGTCGCGACCATTCGTGGCGTTTTTGGCAAACAGTTCCAGACAACGGGGCTGGATAGTCCGCGAGAAGCGCATAATCTAGCGCTATTGCTGCGTTCAGGTGCGCTGGCGGCGCCGGTTCGTATTGTTGAAGAAAGAACCGTTGGCCCAAGCCTGGGCAAGGACAATATCGATAAAGGCTTTCGGGCTGTCGTGATTGGTTTCGTCCTGGTACTCATTTTTATGGCTATCTATTATAAGGTTTTCGGGCTGGTTGCAGATGTGGCCCTGGCACTGAATCTGATATTGCTGGTGGCTTTATTATCGATGTTGCAGGCAACACTGACCTTGCCGGGTATTGCCGGTATCGTTTTAACAGTGGGTATGGCGGTTGATGCTAATGTACTTATTTTTGAACGTATCCGGGAAGAAATCAGGAATGGAAGCAGTCCCCAGGCGAGTATTCAGGCCGGTTATGAAAAAGCCTTTTCAACCATCATTGATGCCAATATTACTACGTTGATTGCAGCCATCGTTCTGTTCAGTTTTGGTACGGGGCCGATTAAGGGTTTTGCGGTAACACTATCACTGGGCATCATAACCTCAATGTTTACGGCCATTCTGGGTACTCGTGCCGTTATCAATTTACTATACGGCGGCCGCCGACTTGAAAAGCTGGCTATCTGAGCCGGTTTAAGGAAGAAATATGAAAACAAACATACCTTTTCAGGGTATTGATTTTATGGGCAAGCGTAAGCTTGCTATTGCAGCATCAATTGCCCTTATGCTCATTTCACTTGGCTCGCTCATTGTGCGCGGCCTGGAATTCGGTATTGATTTTACGGGTGGAACGCTTATTGAAGTCGGTTACCCGGAAACTGTTGATCTCGCTGGTATCAGGAAAACCCTGGTTGATGTGGATTTTCCCGAAGCGCAGGTGCAGCATTTTGGTTCGGCCAGAGATGTTCTGATCCGGGTTGCTCCAGAAGATGGGGCGGCAAATGAGCAGATCAGCGAAAAAATTCTTGCAGCGTTACGCGCCCAATCGGGCGATGTTGATATGCGACGCGTTGAATTTGTCGGTCCTCAGGTGGGTGTCGAGCTTGTCGAGAAAGGCGGGCTGGCTATGCTATATGTGATTGCTGCGGTCCTGATTTATATTTCGCTACGATTTCAGTGGCGTTTTTCTGTCGGAGCAGTTGCGGCACTGATACACGATGTATTAATTACCCTGGGTGTTTTTTCACTGTTTCAAATTGAGTTTGATTTGACAGTGCTGGCTGCCTTGCTTGCTGTTATAGGTTATTCACTGAATGATACGATTGTTATCTTTGACCGTATTCGTGAAAATTTCCGCAAGATGCGAAAAGGAACGTCTGAAACAGTGATGAATGTTTCAATTAATCAGACCATTTCCCGTACATTGGTAACCTCGCTAACCACATTGCTGGTTTTGATGGCTCTGTACTTTCTCGGTGGCAGTATTATTCACTCGTTTGCCCTGGCATTGATTATTGGTGTTCTGGTGGGTACGTATTCTTCCATCTTTGTGGCCAGCGTTACAGCATTGATGTTAGGGGTCAGCAAGGTAGATCTGATGCCTGTCGAGAAAGAGGGAGAAGAACAGCAGGCTGATAGTCTTCCCTGAAAAAGATAAATAAATAAAAAAGGGGTTCCGGTCAGGAATCCCTTTTTTTATGCAAAGAGTAACTGTAGCTAGCTTTTTGCTTTTTTCACTTCATCAAATGGGTCGGTTTCATCCATAGTGGTAAAAGGTTGACATAAGAGAGGTTTTGTTGACTCGCAGCCGGATAGATCAGTATTGTGTATGGCGACTGCGGCCCATATCGCAGCAATTGACCAGAGAGCCAGCCCCAACCAGATGGTGGTCCAGCTAATCCCCATCATGTTGGTAGGCCCACCTAGCAGACCATAAACAAGGCTGGCCAGTCCTGCTAGCCAGAAAACGCTGATTGGTGCAGCACAGCATCCTGCACAACCGAACTTACAAACTGATACGGGTGGCGCAAACAATGTTATTAGTATTCGTTTCATATTTCCTCATCCCGTCTAACTTGTTACACAAGTTTTATATATCACATAACAGGCGGGCTTGAAAGAAAATCCGTGGTGCGTCTACATATAAGAATATTCTAATAATTCGGGTTTGAAATGGCTAAGGTTTGTTGTTTTAAGTTTTTTAAGTAACGGAGGAGGAATGCTCCTCCTCAATTAATCAGAGTGCCCTAAGTCTTGCAAGGATTGAATAAAAGTATCTTTGCAGTTTGTTTTGATGGTTGAGTCTGCTGTTCTGTTTGTGTTGAATCCTTATGCTGTAGTGGATCGGATTGCATCTGGTGCAGCGTAAAGTCCTGCATTGTATACATAACATCTTGCAGGATAGTTTCCAGTGCTTTGTCGCTGATTTTCATATCAGATATTGCCCCCAAAAGTCGTTGTTGCAGGGGGCGTAACGGCGTGGCTTGAAGTGGCTGAATCAGCTCTGTTCGGGTTTGTGTCGACAGTCACAACTTTCTGTGACGAAATTATATCTTCGACTGAAAAGGATGTATTTCCTTTAAAATGTGCGGAAAGAGTTTAGGTGTGGCGGCGACAATATTTCCTGATTCAAGGAAGTCATGTCCGCCGGCAAGATCGCCAACAAGGCCGCCAGCTTCGCGAATAAGCAGGACACCTGCAGCCATATCCCAGATATTGAGATCCAGTTCCCAAAAACCATCGAGACGGCCTGCAGCAACATAAGAAAGATCAAGTGCCGCAGACCCGGGGCGGCGAATACCCGCAGCATTTTTTGCCAGCGCTTTGAACATCTCAAGATAGGTATCCATGTGTGTCTGGTCGCGATAGGGAAAACCGGTGCCGAGGAGGGCGCCTTCGAGGCTGCGCCGTTGAGAGACACGTATTCTCCGGTCGTCAAGAAAGGCGCCACCACCGCGTGTTGCGGTAAACAGTTCCTGGCGCATTGGGTCATAGACGACTGCCTGTTCCAGTCTGCCTTTCTGGCGCAGGGCGATAGAAACCGAGAACTGTGGAAAGCCATGCAGAAAGTTGGTGGTGCCATCCAGTGGGTCAATAATCCATTCAAATTCGTTGCCTTCATGCGAGCCACTTTCTTCGGCCAGAATGGCATGATCCGGATAAGCTTTGCGAATCACGTAAATGATTTCTTCTTCCGCCTTGCGATCAACTTCGGTGACAAAGTCGTTACGATCCTTCTGATCGATTTTTAACTGTTCAACGCGGCTGAGGCTGCGAACAATGATATCGCCCGCTTTGCGAGCGGCGCGTATGGCAATATTGAGCATTGGGTGCATGCTTGTTTCCTGTTTGATGGTCTGTTGAATCAGCGCCGCAATTGTACAGTGTGAGGTGCTGGGTGAATAGTCAGCGTTAAACGCTATACAAGAGGGTCTTTAAATAGGGGCTCTTCCCCAAATCGAGTGGGTAGATTTCATCTTATACCCTCAGGATAGAGTTTAAGTCCTCCAAGGTGGAAGTAGATAGCATTGGCAAATCGTTTCTTGTTACGGAAACCTCTACTACGCACCT
>JAZGGH010000062.1:0-20000 GCA_036480335.1 Gammaproteobacteria bacterium
ATCTCCCGGCATAACTGCTGGGAGCGGATTGAAACACAGGTTGAGCATGATGAATATGTGCGATGGATAGGCATCTCCCGGCATAACTGCTGGGAGCGGATTGAAACTTCAATCATTTTGAGCAAGATGTATATCCCCGCACGCATCTCCCGGCATAACTGCTGGGAGCGGATTGAAACTAAAATTTTGCCCGGCAAGGCCCTGGTCAAGGTATGGCATCTCCCGGCATAACTGCTGGGAGCGGATTGAAACATACTGGCTTTGCATATTCCTCCCTACACCGTCCAATGCATCTCCCGGCATAACTGCTGGGAGCGGATTGAAACAAGTATGACGTCAAAGGGTGCAATTGACCAGGCGGCATCTCCCGGCATAACTGCTGGGAGCGGATTGAAACGCGGGAACGCGAGAAAGCCCCAGGCTGTCCAAAGCATCTCCCGGCATAACTGCTGGGAGCGGATTGAAACGCTGCCTGTTCCTGATCAGCATCTTCCGTTGCTTTGCATCTCCCGGCATAACTGCTGGGAGCGGATTGAAACAGTAATAATGTCGCTATCGCCCCCGCGATCGAATTGCATCTCCCGGCATAACTGCTGGGAGCGGATTGAAACTATTACTATGAGGAGAAATTAAGATGACTAAATAGCATCTCCCGGCATAACTGCTGGGAGCGGATTGAAACAGCATAGCAAGCTGCGGTGAAGTCAAATGCCCTAAGCATCTCCCGGCATAACTGCTGGGAGCGGATTGAAACAGGCCTAGTACAACGAAATTAAAAACAGGCGAAATGGCATCTCCCGGCATAACTGCTGGGAGCGGATTGAAACTGGCCCGACTCCGTCGTCATTTTTAGCATACACGGCATCTCCCGGCATAACTGCTGGGAGCGGATTGAAACCGACAGTATGTTCTGCAACAGCTAACGTCACCTGTGCATCTCCCGGCATAACTGCTGGGAGCGGATTGAAACTAGAAACTGGTGTTAATGATGAAGCTAGAATTGAGCATCTCCCGGCATAACTGCTGGGAGCGGATTGAAACAGTTAATAGTTTACGATTGAGTTCTTGCTCCCAGGCATCTCCCGGCATAACTGCTGGGAGCGGATTGAAACGGCCATACCCGAGTCAATAGTCGTCGGATGCTCTAGGCATCTCCCGGCATAACTGCTGGGAGCGGATTGAAACTAGTTATTTAATTCAATACGATACAATCATCGGCGGCATCTCCCGGCATAACTGCTGGGAGCGGATTGAAACAGGTAACGAAACTGGAGGGATTTTCTGGTGTCCCGCATCTCCCGGCATAACTGCTGGGAGCGGATTGAAACGCTATGGGAGAGGTAATGGAGAGTCTGGATTTCTCTGCATCTCCCGGCATAACTGCTGGGAGCGGATGAAACACCGCTGAGCTAAAAGAATTGACGGCAGAATTTGGTATCTCCCAGCAGTTATGCCGGGAGATACTTTTACCGTCAGAGACTTGCGAGAACGCACCGGAGAATTGATCCGTGACGCCGAATCTGGCAATTTATCTGTAATAACCAAGCATGGTAGGCCAGTTATTTCACGTGGCGCTGTGGGTCTTGACGGCTATGCAGTATGCGAATGACTTCAATCCGATTGTCGGTAACTCGGTAAAACAAGATATGGTTTTGAATAGGCAGGCTTCTGGTATAGGGTAGGAGTTCTGGGCGTTCGATACCCATTAGCGGGTGCTCGGTCAGTGACCAAAATTGATCTTTAATGGCGGCCATGTAATTGACTGATTGGGCTTGGCCCCACTGTCGTAGCCCGTAATGGTAAATGCTTTTGAGGTCATTTTTGGTGGCAGGCGCAATGACTAGCTGGTGAGCTGGCATGGGGTTTAGTCCGTAATATCGTCAAACAATAAATCCAAAGCAGCCCGTGACTCAATAGCTATACCTACACCACGATCCAGTTGATCAGCGCCAACGTTCAGTTGCTCGCGTAAGTGAGCTAACTTTACCTCGTGAATCCAGTCTTCGTGGGTATCCATAAATCGCAGTGCTTCACGAATGACTTCACTGGCATTGTTATACAAACCGCTTTTAACTTTGGCTTTAATGCGAGATTCTAGTTCGGCTGTCAGTGATACATGCATGATGGTTTCCAGAGCAGATATTTCTTGCTAGAGATATGCTAGGGCAGGCTACAAGAAATGTCAATGTTTGTATTCTTCCTGTGCCATCAGGCAAAGGCATCTTCCTGACGAATAATACGGCGTTTTTTGCCAAAGAAGACTGCGCCCAGCAGATAACTAATACCTGCCCCGCTCACATGTGCAACCAGGTTAACACCCGAGCCATCATCTGAAAGTACCAGCAGGGTATATACGTCCCAGCCGATGTACCAGGCGACGAATAGCCAGGCCGGTATCAGTACAACTCTGAAGATAACGATAAACCAGAGAAAGCATTTGATTCTTCCCGAGGGTAGAAACCAGGTGAATAATGCTAATACACCCATAACGACACCGGATAGTCCGACGGTGGGCAATGGGTCGGGTTGGCCCATCATAGCGAGGGAATAAAAGCTGTGGGTGCCGAGAGCGAGTGTCAGGATGATGGCCGAGAAGGTGATGGATCCGAGGATCATTTCGAGGGTAACGGCGAAGGCAAAAAAGAAAAACAGGTTGCCGATAACATGCATCCAGCTTGAGTGGGCGAAGGCAGCGGTAAGCATTTTCCAGGTGTCCCAGCTTTCGGGGTTGTACCATAATTCCTGCGTGTCGTAAGTGGGTACATTTTTGGTGAATTGGGTGTAGCGTTCACTGATGATTTTGTATTTGAAGGTGCTGTCGGCCTGTTTTTTGAGACCGGCGATGGCGTGGCCTTTTTCTGAGAAACCCTTGATGACTTTATCTGAATTATCGGTGAGGTGAATTTTCCACATCATATCCAGACAGGCGCCCTGGCTGACTTCTTTCTGAGTGCTTTTGAGGACCATACGCCAGAGCGTAGATCCCTGTTCGTTGCAGAAGTTTTCTGAGGCGCTGATGACCTGTTTCTGGTTGGCCTGCTGGGAATAAAAAACAGACAGGCACAGGAGGCAGATAAACAGAGTGATGATGGGTATCCGTTTGTGAATGAAGTCAGCGCCAAATGGGATAAAGAGCATTTTTGTTGATCCGGGTTTTTGTGAAAATTGTTATGCAGTCGTCTCTGTTAGAGCGGGTCTTTGGTTGGTGTGTTTATCGACCAATCTGGCCTGAAAGTTAGGGAACCTCTGATTGTTCAGTAAAAAGCGGTTGGTAGGTTGGGCTTCAGAGCATGGACATTTGAGTTTTTATGAATTAATCAGTGGTTCCTTAGTTTTGTTTAAACGCTGCCAGAAACAGGCGAAAAATTGCTTTTGGGGCAGTACAATAGCGATATTCATGAAGATCTCGGGTAGTTTCTGAGGCGCTAAATGAAGTGGGGATTTACAGTAATTTGGGAGTAAGCCTGATGAATAGATGGTTAGCGTTGGTAAATCGATTTTCTTATTGGGCCGGACTCGCAGGGTTTTGCCTGGTATTGCTGGCGACTGCGCTGGTGTATCAATATATCCTTGACTACGATCCCTGTGTGATTTGTATTCATGTGCGTATCTGGGTGATGGCGCTGTTGCTGGTGGCAATTGTCGGTATGTTGTTGCATCGCTCCAGGCTGGCGGTGCTGGTGATGCATTTTCTGAGTCTGCTTGTCTCGGGTGTTTTACTGGAGCGCGCCTGGAAATTGCTGGGCATCGAACGCGGTACGGTGATTGGCGACTGTAATTTTGATCTGGGTATGCCGGCCTTTCTACCGCTGGATAGCTGGTTTCCCTGGTTGTTTGAAGTGAAGGAATCCTGTGGTTATACGCCGCCATTACCGATAGGTTTGAGCATGGCTGAAATGATGGTTATCCTGTCAGTTGCTCTAGTGGTGATTACACTGGTGATGACGGTATTCAGTGCGCTTGTTATCGGGCGTGGAACGCATTCTGCGAGGTAGTTATTCTTGAGTAACGCGGTTTGTTTTGCCCCTGTTGAGGAGGCAGATGCTGTGATTTTGATTCTCGGCTCGATGCCGGGGCAGGAATCGCTGACCCAACAACAATATTACGCCCATCCGAGAAATGCGTTCTGGCCGATCATAGCGGAAATTACTGGTTTCGTATCAGATATACCTTATGCAGATCGCGTTCGTTTGTTACCACAGCACGGTATTGCTTTGTGGGATGTGCTGCAATCCTGTTTCCGTCCGGGCAGTCTGGATGCGTCCATTGATGAGGCGTCGATTATCGCCAATGATTTCCAGCGGTTTTTTGCTGCGCATCCTGCAGTGCGACTGGTTGTCTTTAATGGGGGTAAGGCATATCAGGCTTATCAGAAACATGTGTTGCCTGGGTTGCCGGATTGTTACCGACAGATTGAGCGGCTTAAACTGCCTTCCACCAGTCCGGCAAATGCCCGCATGAACATGGCAGAGAAGCTGGATGCCTGGCTTGAAATCAGGGGGTACCTCTGAATGGCCATGGATTAGATATAGGTTGGTTGCTGAGCTTTGCGAAGCCCAACAGTTCAAACGCCTGGTATAGCATCATGTTGGGCTTCGCAAAGCTCAGCACCAACCTACGTAATTAATAGAGCTACCCAGGGGTATTTGCCTGGTTGAGCTTTTTGGCGAATTCAGTGACAATCGACTTATGAATAATACTCAATCAATTCTGCGTGGCCTTATTATCTGTCTGCTGTTTTTTGTTACGCCGACGCAATCTTCGGATGATGTGGAAAAAGTGCTTTTTCTGGTGTTCGAAGAAGATGAAGTGGTTGCATCGAACACCCGATTCGGCCGTTTTGATCGTTTGAAAATGCATGCCAAGGAAAAAGTCCTGCAGCATATTGCGGCTGAGGCTGTTGCGGTGGTGATTACCAATCAACGTTATATCGCCTATGGTATTTTCAATGGCTGGAGGAGTGTCCGTATCCGTGCTTCCGAAAAGGTGAAGGCCGTCGAAGCGGAGGATTATTCAGCACTGGTGGTAACTTCTGATCGTATCCTGAATTTCTACGGGCGCAATGGTGTCTGGTCACAAACCCGACGCTGATGCATCGCCTGCTGTTAAATCGTGATATTTATACGGACTTTGTGCAGACTGAGCTGCCTCAGGCAAAGCGGTATCTATGGATCATTACGGCAGATATCAAGGATCTGTATATCGAGAGTAGTGGCGGATTTGTACCGCTGCTATCTCTGTTGTCTGAGTTGGTAGAGCGTGGTGTCGCGGTTCGCCTGATTCATGCCAAAGAGCCTGGGCCGCGTTTCCGCGAAGATTTCGACCGCTATCAACCACTGGTGGAAAGTGATCTGTTTGAACGCTTGTTGTGTCCGCGAGTGCATACCAAGGCGATTATTATTGATGGCAGGTTGGCGTTTGTGGGTTCGGCGAACCTGACGGGCGCTGGGCTGGGCAGTAAGCATGCAGATAAGCGCAATTTTGAGGCGGGTTTTGTGTTCGATGACAGGCAGCAGATCGAGGCTCTGTCTGATTGGGTAGATCAGCTTTATCTGGGTGAGTGTTGTCGTGGTTGCCGCCGTCGTGAATATTGTTCTGATCCTATCGATGAACATTAATAGGAAACCACTGATCATTCTGAGTGCAAGATACGATTTCATGAATTGATCAGTGGTCACTTTAATAACCGGAAAACTTTTTTTCAATACGCCGTTGGCCTATAGTATGGTTATGTTCCCGCAACATCCTAATAACGGATTAAAATAATGATTCGCATTAAATCCAGCCACAGTCGATGGATTCTTTTTCGTATGCTTTTGTTGTTTGGCCTGCTGGCGATAGCTCTGTTTGTGAGTAAAGCGTTTATCCAGGATTTTTATTTTGGTAACCAGCTAACGACCACGGGTATGGTAATCAATGCAGGCATTATCATTCTGTTTATGTTGGGTTGTATCAAGATTATTTCGATTTTGTTGCGGTACTCGGGTGAAGAATCCGCACTGGCCAGGTTTGTGCGGCAAATAAAGAAAACCCCGGAGGCTCCTGGCAGAGGGGTCAGCGCCCAATCTATGATCATGCAACGCTATAATATGATGAAATCTCTGCATGAGCAGGACGTTGATATTAATCATTCTGCACTGGCGGCAACCCTGGTGGCGGATGAAAGCACCTCGACTGGCTTTGTACGATTTATCAACAATATTCTCATCCTGACGGGCGTATTCGGAACCATTGTGTCGTTATCAATCGCCTTATTGGGTGCCTCCGAACTGTTTGAATCGGTGGAAAATATCGATAATATGGGGATGGTTATTCATGGCATGTCGGCTGCCCTGTCGACGACCATGACGGCGATTGTCTGTTATGTTCTGTTTGGTTATTTTTATTACAAGCTGGCAGATGCGCAAACTTTGCTGATTAGTTCAGTGGAGCAGGTGACGGCCTATTACCTTGTGCCAAACTTTACCAGTAACCATGATCGCCTGAATCAGAATATTGGTCATCTTGTGTCACAGCTACGGCTTGCTGCCGAAGGTCTGATTGCTACACAGACCAGTCAGGATGCCATTGGCGCAACACTGAAACATACGGTGAATACTTTAGACCTGCGGGTTATGCAAATGTCTGATGACATGGAGACGATCAAACGTCTATTGCACGAGGGTTTCCGTCTACCTGCAGATATGACATTGCCAACAAAACGTGATGAAATATGATGTCGCATGGTTTTGTCGATTTACGTTCGGGTAATCATGCTGGTG
Source organism: Gammaproteobacteria bacterium (assembly GCA_036480335.1). Lineage (GTDB taxonomy): Bacteria > Pseudomonadota > Gammaproteobacteria > DSM-19610 > DSM-19610 > JAZGER01. The sequence goes on from JAZGGH010000062.1 coordinate 6,762, forward strand.
AAATGAATGAAAGCTTCTGGCCTTCATTTACGGATGTCATGATGGTGATTGTCATGATTTTTATCATGGCGAGTCTGGTCATGGTGATCAAAAACTGGGAACTGGTATCTGAATTGCGCGCGACTATTCAGGCAGAGCAGCAAGCGCAGATGGTGATGCAAACAACCGCTACAACTAACCGCACGCTTTCGGAACAGTTAACCGATACTCAATATCAGTTATCGTTGTTGCGTATGCAATTAATGCAGGCGCGTGAACAGAATGTAGAACAACAGAATAGTTTGCAGGAAAGTGACAGGCAGTTGCAATCGGCACAGGGTTTGATTGGCAATCTGCGACGCCAGAAGGCCAGTGCTGAACAGACAAGAGCGGATACACAACGACAGTTCTCCCGTACGCAGGAAGATCTGTCAGCATTGAATCAGCGCTTGCAGCTTGTTTTAGCCGAACAAAATGATCTTCAATCAGAGCTGGATAACAAAACAGATAATCTGAATATACTCAGGGAATCGACTGTGCTGTCAGAAAAACAACTGGTGGTTTTGCAGCAGGATTTTTCATCGCTGCAGGTTAAATACGACAAGCTTGTCAGACCAGCACGCTCGGCTAAAGGAAAAATTGTGGTCGAGGTGCGCTATGAAAAACACAGCAATGTTGCTGTTATCAAATATCGACGTGCATCTGAGAAGACGTTCAAAACGGTGAAACGCAGTGAGCTGGATCGCTATCTAACCAGGCTGAAAACAGATAATCCGGGTAAGTTATACGTCAAGATTATTATTCCATCAAACAGTGGATTGTCTTATAACGAAGCCTGGAAGTTTACGTCCGAGATTCTGGCGAAATATGATTACTATCATCAGGAAGAGCAGTAATGGGTGCCTCTATTAAATCAGGCCGCAGTATAGTAAAGCCTATAGGCATGATTGCAAAATCATCCAACGCAGAATGTATATCTACTGTATTTGATTCATCTACCGCCGGCGTTTAAACCACATCCACAAACCGCTTAATGACAGGAGTATCAGCAATACTGCGGCTGCATCCATCACCCATGGCCCGATAGAACCAAAAATACGGCCGCTATGCAGATCAAGTATTACTCGTTCAAGTGGCAAAATATTTGAGCGGTATTGTTTCTGTAGTTGCTGACTGTATGTCTTATCCGGTTTGCTGGCCAATGCCCAGGTGATTTCTTTGCTTGGGTCTTTCCATCTATTCCATTGCAGGAAGTCCGCATCGGGTGAGAACAACCCTGCCGGAGTGTCGATAACAATATGACCACCTGAGTCGATGCCTGCACGGCTTGTTTGATGCAGAGCAACAGTTGTCGATTTCAGGCGTTCAACGATTTCTCCTGTGCTGGTTATTAGCAGGATATCCGGTTGGGTAATGATCAGGCGTAAATCATCTTTAGCAACGGCACTAAGCAGTTTGTCATAGTGACCATGAAGCTTTTGTGTATCAAGAAATAATTGCCCATCGAGCATGGCAATGGTTTGTTCGTTAACGGGATAGGCAGTGACTTCAGCCGCTTTGATGCCATACCAGTCAAGTATCCGCTGTGAAGAAATCATCTTCTGGTTGAGCTGAAATGATTCTGTGTGATTCAATAAAATACCGGTAACTGAGAGTATCAGCAAAAAGAATGCCGAGGCAATGCCCAGGTAGCGATGCCAGATATAAAAAGATTTTAACTTGAACCTCTTTTTGCGGTGATGTGCGTGCGACATGTGTTATTACCGGGTTTCGCTATCAAGAAATAATGCCAGTGTGGCGAGTCGTTGCATGGCTCTTACTGACAGGGTGGCACCGGAAATGCCGTCGATTTTCTGATTCAGTTGGTCGTTATCTGTGAGTGACAGTTGTTCGAATTGTCGGGTAAAAAATGCGTGCCGAATTTCGTCACCACGGCTTTCCCGAAATGCCAACACGCGGATTTGCTGGATAGCGCCATCCTTGACAACGATACCGACTGTGATGGGATGCTCTTTGCCGATCTCATCAAGTATCCAGGCGCTGATGGCTGCATTCTGCCAGTAGCGGATGCGCAGATTTGGATAATCGTGGTTCAGGATGTTTTTTACCGTCTGTTTCCGATCTCCGGTAAGCCAGACCATTTTAGGTGCAGGTATGGATTGCTCGAATGACTGGGCCAGAAACTCGTCGTTTGTTTGATAGGTGCCACGAGCCAGCGAGACATTGGCACTAAAAAACAGGGCTATCAATAGATAGCCCGATACAAGATGTAGCGTTGTTAAGCATTTTTTCAAAATTGATAACCAATCCCGAGGTTGAAGCCTTCCAGTTCCCCTGTGCCGGAGTCATAGTCCTGCTTTTGCAGGTCAACTTTGAGAACGACATCCGGATGAGGCCAGTAGTTCAGGCCAATATCAATCTGGGATTTTTCCGAGTCCGATGAATTGCCTGCCTGATTATCCCATTGATTATACCGGGCAAAAATACCAAGAGAAGCGTTGATTTTGTAGGATGGCTCGATATAGAAGCCATTTTGTTCATCAGCACCCACTGCTTCGGGCCCATCACCATCCAGATTCCATTGCGCATATAGCACACGCAAACCAAAGGGGCCGCGATCAAACACTGCATGAGTTTCAAACAATACGGCGTTACCGGCCTGGCTGTCATTACCTTGTGTCATGTCTTCCTGATATTGCAGGCTGGCAGCCAGTTCCAGACCTGCTATTCCGGCCCATTTGATGCGGCCAGTTGCCGCCAGGTCATGCACATCTGCTTTGCTGGTTTTCTGACGCCCCTTGCGAACCGTGTACTGGTTAGCTGCTGAGGTATTCAGGCCTTCATGGAGGCCAATGTTATAACTGAAACCCTGACCAAAGCTACCTGCCAGCTCTGCACCGCCTGCCCACCAGGTTGCCGGAACGATATTTTTTTCGACCGGGTTGCGTTCAACACCATAAAAGGTATTGGGTTCATGAGTTTCATTCAGAATACCCACGGGAATCAGAAATATCCCGGCTCTGGCGCGTAGATTCTGGTTAATATCAAATTCCAGAAAGGCCTGTTCGAGTTCGATTTCACCCTTTTGTCCATCGCCGGCAATGGAGTGTTCAAGCTCCAGTTCTGAAAAGAAGCGGATATGATCTGAAAACTCGTGGCCAAAGAAGAGCACAAAGCGATGAAAATCCAGCTCTTTCTTGCGGGCACCATCGTTGTCTTCAAGATTGTTGTAATGCAACTCACCATAGCCACCAATAGATGTATGTGACGTTTGTGATGCCTGCCCAGTGTTACCTCCAGTGCTATCGGAGCCTTTCAATGCTTCAATTTCGGTTTGTTGTTGCTGGATGATTTCCCACATGTCTGTTTGTGATGGTGTGTCATCTGCGATGCAAGGTTGAGAGGCAGTCACAAGAAGTGAAAGTGCCAGAGGCTGAAACGAAGCGATTCGTAAGTTCATTGCTAAATCCTGAATAATGATTTGTTGTGTAAAAAATAGCAGTATACAGATAGCGAATGCAAATGCAAACGATTCTCATTAAGAGTAGTGATTACCCAGAGGTTATCATGCTACACTGGTATGCATATTTAAGAGTTGAAGGAGAATGAAATGAATGCTGTTGTTTTTGACTCGTCACTGAGTCCATCGGATATCCAATTGTCACCCTCTGCAATAGAAAAAATGGGCGAGTTGTTTAACAGTATTGACGATGATCTGGATGCTATCAGGGTTTTTGTTTCAGGTGGAGGTTGTGGCGGCATGACTTATGGCATGACCTTTACTGACACGAAAACACCTTATGACTGCGAATTGCAGGCGGATGGTTTCAAATTGTACGTTGATAGTGTGGCACTGAATTTTTTGCGCGGTGTCGAGATTGATTATGTTGAACGCCCCAGTGGTGCCAGTTTTGTCTTTAACAATGTGTTTGCGGCGACCGGTGGTTCTGGTGCCTGTGGCGGTTGTGGTTCCTCTGGTGGGGGTTGTGGTTAAGTGATTAATAGAGGTACCCTTTATTCGTTATGAACCGCCAGCGCGTTCTGCTGGTTGCCTATCCGAACAGTTATCGTATTGGCGCCTATCTCCGGGCAGCCAAAGCTCTGGGTGTTGCCGTGATTGTGGCATCACCCGGTAAATATTCTCTGGTGACAGCCGTCGCCGCCGGTATTCATATTAATCTTAATGATCCTCATGCAGTTGAGCAGTTGCTTGAAGTTTCTCAGACGATGCCTTTTGAAGGTGTTATCGCAACAGATGATGCATCTGTTGAGCTGGCTAGCCAGATTGCCCATAAACTGGGGTTGCCAGGTAATTCTCCCAAGGCTGCAAAAATTTCCCGTCGCAAGGATTTGTCACGTGCCTGTTTGTTAGCAGCATCGGTGCCAGTGCCTGAGTTTTTACTGCTGAATCTGCGCCAGCCTTTACAGATGCAATTAGCGGGACTGGACTATCCGGTTGTTATTAAGCCTGTTTCACTATCAGGCAGTCGAGGTGTGATACGGGTTGATAATGAGGCAGACTGTCTACGCGCGATCGCCCGTGTTGAGACTATGTTGATCGGGGATACATCGATACCCGAAGCAGAAAAACAAAGCTTGCTTATCGAAGAATATATTTCTGGTCCGGAGCTCGCCATTGAAGGTGTTTTGCACAAAGGTGAATTTCAGTTGCTGGCTATTTTTGATAAGCCTGAGTCCATGGAAGGGCCTTTTTTTGTAGAGACTTATTATGTAACGCCTTCCCGGCATTCCCGCCAGGATCAGAGACTGGCAGTGGATAGCATCGCTCAAGCCTGTGCCGCTTATGGGCTCACTGAAGGGCCGGTTCATGCAGAATGTCGACTGGCTGAGGGTAAAGCCTGGATAATGGAAGTGGCATCGCGCACCATTGGTGGTGAGTGCGCTCGCCTGTTGACGCATGGAACAGGGCAGGCGTTGGAAACACTGGTGATTGAGAAATGTCTGGGTCGGGAAGTGACGATTGAAACACTCTCATCAGGGGTGGGTGTGATGATGTTGCCTATTACTGAAGCGGGTATTCTACGGCGTGTAGAAGGTGTGTTGGCTGCGCAGCGAGTGGCGGGTATTGACGAAATTCTGATCAGTTATCGGGAAGGCTATCCCTTGCTGCCATTGCCGGAAGGCGGGAGCTATCTGGGTTTCATCTTTGCAACAGCGGCAACTCCTGCCGAGGTTGAAGAGGCGCTCAGGGCTGCCTATGCAAAGCTAAATGTAGTGATTGCACCTGTTTTTCAGGTGTCTTCGAGTGTTGCAGTCGAGGTGTAAATAGTCCAGACAAGATTATCTGCAGGCGTTTATTTTTTGCCGCCGCTGGCCTGGAAGCCCTGAGGGGTTTGACCCATTTCGCCTTCGCCGAACAAAAAGCCGAGCATGTGTTGTTCGATGATTTCAACACTTTTCAGATCAGCAGTGCTGAGACCATTTTCATTGATGATCAAGGTCAGTCGTTCGAGCCAGTTAGTCCAGCCTTCACTAGAGACGCTTTCATAAATGCGGATGCCAATTTCACCCGGCATGGGGGGTGCATCCAGTCCTTCAGCTTCACGTTTTAATACCACACAATTGACAATATGAGTCATGTCGATAACCAGTTTGTTTAGTTAAACAGCTTCGGATGTGAAATTTACCAGCATTAGACGGGCCTGACAACGGCCAGGAGTATAACAATGACCAGTATGATGGCAGGGAATTCATTGAACCAGCGATAGAAAACAGCGCTGCGACGGTTTTTCTTCAGGGCAAAGTCAGTGATTAGCTTACGACAGTAGATGTGATAGATGATCAATGCCACGATGCAGGCCAGTTTGATCTGCAACCAGAGTTCGTTGATGGGCCAGTGCCAGCGATACAGCAGAATCAGGCCAAAGATGGCGGTCAGTATGCCACCGAGCGTCATGATGGCAAACAGTTTTCTTTCCATAACAATGAAACGCTGGTGACCTGTTTCGTCATTGCAGTCAGCGTGATAGACGAATAATCTGGGCAGGTAGAACAGGCCTGCAAACCAGGTGACCATAAAGATGACGTGAAATGCTTTGAGCCAGAGCATATTTATCCTGTTTTTCCTGATGTTGTGAGCATGGCATTGATCTGTTGGTGGAGTGTTGTGAAGTTGAGTTCGCCTGTCTTCCAAAATGCGATTTTTCCATCGGGTGCGATCAGGAAAGTTGTCGGTGTGAGTCTGACATTACCAAAAGCCGCTGCTGCTTTGCCATCCAGATCAAGTGCGATGGGGTAGGGGATTTGACGCGCTTCGGCCAGCTCTATTACCCGATTGGGTGGATCATAGGCCATGGCAATGCTGATGATTTGCAGGCCAGCAGGTGCCAGGGCGGTGTAGAGTTCAGATATATGAGGCATCTCTTTGATGCAGGCAGGGCAGGTGGTTGCCCAGAAATTGATCAGTACGGGATGGCCACGTAAAGATTCCAGTGCTATGGACTGTCCCTTGATGGTTTTCAGTGTAACAGGCGGGGCATCGGTGAGTCCCCGTAGCGAGAACCAGGCGAATGCCATGCTGGTAACCAGAACCAGTGCCGACAAAGCGATCAGAGTGCTTTTTGTTTTCATAATTGAAATATACGCGGGTTATTGTCGCAATGACACATGGACAGATAAACGGGAAGCAAGCAGAATAGGCATTTCTGTCTGAAACAATAAGCAGGGTTTGATAATGATTAAGGTAGCTGTAGTCGGGGGTACAGGGTATACGGGGGTGGAGTTGTTACGCTTTCTGGTATTGCACCCGGATGTTGAAGTCACTATGGTGACATCGCGCTCGGAGAAGGGGATGCCGGTTTCTGCGATGTACCCCAATTTGCGTGGATATTGTGATTTGCCCTTTACCGAGCCAGATCTGGCATCTTTGCAGACCTGTGATCTGGTGTTTTTTGCGACGCCTAACGGGATCGCGATGACAATGGTGCCGCAATTGCTGGATGCGGGTGTGCGCGTGATTGACCTGGCGGCAGATTTTCGTCTGCAAGATGTCGGTGTTTGGGAGCAATGGTATGGGATGACGCATGCTTGCCCTGATTTGCTGGAACAGGCGGTTTATGGCTTGCCGGAGATGTATCGTAGTGAAATAGCGAATGCGCAGCTGCTTGCCAATCCAGGTTGTTATCCCACCGCAGTTCAGCTGGGATTATTGCCGCTCATCAAAGCAGGTTTGATTAACTATTCGACGTTAATTGCAGATTGTAAATCAGGTGTCACCGGTGCCGGACGCAAGGCCAGTGTGCCAACGTTGCAGGCCGAATCAAGCGAGAGTTTCAAGGCTTATGCGGTGCCGGGGCATCGCCATTCACCAGAAATAGCTCAGGGATTATCTGTTTTGGCAGGTGAATCTGTTGGGCTGACTTTTGTGCCACATCTGGTGCCAATGATCCGGGGTATACACGCTACGTTGTATGCAAGACCGAAGGGTGATGTGTCTGCTTTGCAGGCTGTATTTGAAGCGGCTTATAAGAATGAGCCATTTGTGGATGTGATGCCTGCTGGATCGCATCCGGAAACGCGCAGTGTTAAGGGAGCCAATATTTGCCGGATTGCAGTGCATCAGCCAACGGATGATATAATTGTTATCCTTTCGGTGATCGATAATCTGGTAAAAGGTGCAGCAGGGCAGGCGATACAGAATATGAATATCATGTTCGGATTGCAGGAGAAGGCTGGTCTGGAGTATGTGGCTTTATTGCCCTGACATATTTAACAATAATTCTATAGAGACTATATGTGCGTAATAAAAATATTGGGTAGCCTTCGTCAGGCAGGTAACACAAGTTGGTTATTTATGGTGGCAACGGCTGCATTGATAGCTTTCAGTGCCTGGCTGTATGATTTTGGTAAATTGAATGGGGTTGATGAGCTTGCTGATACTCGCGAGGAAAAACGTGAGTTGCAGCAGAAGCTGAAATTTATCGATTCAGAACGTAAGACCGTGCAGCAAAAGCTGGCGGTCTATGAACGTTCTGAGCAGATTGATGTTGAAGCAAAGCAGAATGTCCGACAAGAAATGGCAACATTGCAGAGTGAAATACTGGATCTGCGCAAGGAGATTGAATTATACCGGGGGATTTTCTCTCCGAAAGATAATACGCCGGGATTGCGGGTGCAGAATCTGGAGATTGAGCAGGCGGATTTACCCAATCGTTACCATTTTGTCCTGACACTGACCCAGGTGATCAAGAATAGCCGAAAAATCAGTGGGACAGTCCATCTTGAAGTGTTGGGTGATGAGGATGGTCACAGTGCTCTGCTAATCTTCAGGGAACTGGGGCAGGGTGAAAAAAAGTCGCTAAAATTTGGTTTTCGTTATTTTCAGCATGTTAATGGAGAAATCCGTTTACCCAGGCATTTTCAGCCTCGCCTTATTCGGGTGAAGGTGAAACTTTCCGGGAAAAAATCGAAAGTAATCGAGAGAGAATATGTATGGCCGGTGGCAAAAACACCGATTGAAGCCGCTAATACTTGACTATTCTACTGGGTTATTACAGAATATGCTTAATTTCTTATGGCTGGAGTTGTTGATTTATGAGTGAGCAAGCCACTACACCTGCTGAGCAGTCGGATGATCTGATGTTTTCAGAATCGGCTATGGTAAAGGTAAAAAAGCTGATTGAAGAAGAGGGCAACCCCAATCTTAAACTGCGAGTATTTATTTCCGGAGGCGGATGTTCGGGGTTTCAGTATGGTTTCACCTTTGATGAAGACATCAATGACGGCGATACTGTTGTTGAGAAGGAGGGTGTTACGCTGGTTGTTGATCCGATGAGTTTTCAATATCTACTTGGCGCTGAGGTTGATTATAAGGACGATCTTGAGGGCGCAAGGTTTGTGATTAATAACCCGAATGCTACCACCACCTGTGGTTGCGGTTCTTCATTTTCGGTGTAGTTTAAATCAGGTTAGTAGTACACCCCGCCAAGAATGACTTGTCTGCTGGCACCCGTGACGGCAGGCAGATTGCCAGGACATTTATTGAGTGTCTGCTTCGCCAGCCAGGCGAAAGCAACAGCTTCGACCCAGTCGGGGTGCAGATTGGCAGCAGCTGTTGATTCAACCTTGCTATCAGGCAGTAATTCCACCAGTCTTTTCATGAGTACAGTATTGTGAACACCCCCGCCGCAAACCAGTACGCGCTGGCACTCAGGGGATTCTTTGTTAATTTCGTTCGCAATACTGATTGCGCTGAGTTCCAGTAATGTGGCCTGCATGTCTTCCGCTGGCAGCCTGGCAAAATTACCCATCAGCTTATCCAGCCAGCGAAGATTAAATGTTTCACGTCCTGTGCTTTTTGGTGGGGAGGTTGCAAAATAGGGGTCAGACAGAAGCTGCTCAAGCAATTGTGGATGGTAATGCCCTGTACTGGCCCATTTTCCCTGGTCGTCATAGGCAAGGTGTTTATGGAGTTTGATCCAGTCATTCATCAGCAGGTTGCCAGGCCCAGTGTCAAAGCCGGTTACGCGGGCTGAAGTTCCTGCAGGCAGTATCGTAATATTTGCAATACCGCCAATATTCAGAATCACCCGGTTTTCATTACTGCTCTGAAAGAAGGCTGCATGGAAGGCGGGAACCAGAGGGGCTCCCTGCCCGCCGGCAGCAATGTCATGGTTACGAAAATCAGCGATTGTGGTAATGCCGGTTGTTTCAGCGATGGTAGATGGATCACCAATTTGCAGGCTGATGGCTGCGCTTCCATCAGGTTGATGGTAGACCGTCTGACCGTGGCTGCCGATGGCGCAAATCTGCTCTGCCGAGAGCCGACTTTTTGTTAGCAGTGCATTGGTTGCAGCAGCAAAGTATCGGGCGGTTTCGACATGTAAACTGGCATATTCTGAAAGTGGACTGAGTGGGTTAGAGGATAGTTTTAAGAGGCGTTTTCCAATGTCTTTACCCCATTCATGCGTGTGGCTTTCGAGAAACTGGATGCGACCCTTAGCAAAATCAACGAGGGCCGCATCAATGCCGTCCATGCTAGTGCCAGACATCAGGCCGATGTAATATTCAGGCATAGACGACTCTGGAATTTTATTGCTCCTGAAGTGCGAGCGTATTGTCTTTGGTGGATTGCAGCAGGGCAAGTGAGGTTGCTGCAACTTCTTCAAAACTCTTTTTGTATTTTCCCGGCAAGGGTTTTGCGCTGGGGAGTTTCACCGTCAATGGATTCCTGTGAACGCCATTGACGCGAAATTCATAGTGTAAGTGTGGCCCGGTTGCGAGTCCTGTTTTGCCTACATAACCTATGATCTGACCCTGCTTAACGCGTGCCCCAGAGCGCAGCCCTTTTTTGAACTTTGAAAGATGGGCGTAGAGGGTGCTGTAGGCCGAGCCGTGTTTGATAACGAGGGTATTACCGTAGCCACCTTTTTTCCCTCGGAAGACGATTTTTCCACGGCCAGTCGCCCTGATCGGTGTGCCGCTTCGAGCTGCATAATCGACACCTTTATGGGCGCGAATTCGATTCAGAACCGGATGTTTTCTGCCGGTGCTGAAGCCTGAACTGATACGCGAAAAGTCAACCGGAGTACGGATAAAAGCCTTGCGCAAGCTTTGACCTTTTGTGTTGTAGTAGTCAACATTCCCTTTTGGGTCGGCGAAACGGATGGCGTGATGAGATTTGCCCCTGGAAACAAATTCGGCCGCAAGAATATTGCCGACACCAATTTTTTTACCATTGACAAACAGTTCTTCGTAGGCAACGGTGAAAGCATCGTTTTTGCGGATATCGAGGGCAAAATCGATATCCCAGCCAAAGATATTGGCCAGTTCCATGGTGATTTTTTCAGGTAAATCGACTGACTGTGCGGCTAAAAACAGTGAGTCGTTGATTATTGCATTATGGGTGACTGTATGCTTGTCTGGTATTTCAACAACCAGCTGGGAGGAGAATTGCTCGTCCTTGCGGGTTATCTTGATCGTGTTCAGGGAGTCGATGGCGTAAATGAGTTCAATTAGCCCGGTTTCTTCGTCGCTGAGAATGTTCAATGTCTGGCCTGGTTTGATGTTAGCCAGTTTTTTTGTGACGGGGCCTGTGCGCATGATTTTGTGCAGATGGTTGGCCGGGATCTTTTTTCGCGCAAAGATTTTTGCCAGGCTATCGCCTTTTGCAACGGTAACCGTAGACCAGGTTTGCTGTGAGTCAGTGGGATTATTGGTGACTATTTGTTCGACGACGGCAGGTTTATTCGCAGCAGGTTCAATGGCTTTCGCCGTAACGATGGCGGCTTTCTGAGGATTGCTTGAAGCGGCGGTGTTAGTTAGCTTGATTTCGGGAAGAGGAAGTTCTGCATTACCTGTCTGTATTTGCTGAAGCAGAACTTTATCCTGAGACCGTAGTGCATTGGCATCATTTGCGGGGAGTGACAGGACTGCCAGTGCAATCACTGGCATGGCGATCAGCGCCCATTTCAGTGGCGAATGTTGGCGGCGTGGCCTCTCTTCGTATTGAATTGCATTGAAGTCTCGTAATGACGAAATCGGTCGATATTTCACTTAAACGTCCTTAAAAATTAACAGCAAACACGTTTATATAACGGCTGCGTATTTCTGAACACAATACATAATTATAGCAGTAAAGTGCTATCTACTTGAAGCAGATACTGTTACTGATTGAAATAATTGCAGTTAATGGTAATTTGCATACCCTCTTTTAGCGGCATACCCTGTAAAATCTTTGTTATTTTTACAGCTGTGATTTGTAGCTGTGCTAGTCTTCTCGGGCATCAATTAACCTAACCCAATAATTATTTTGGAGAAAGCAGCTAATGGACTCTTCTAATGATCTTGAGCAGATCAGGCGTGGTTCCCATGAAATACTCGTAGAATCTGATCTTGTCAAGCGGCTTGCAAATAACAAGCCTTTACGGGTTAAGGCAGGTTTTGATCCGACAGCGCCTGATCTGCATCTGGGGCATACCGTCTTATTGAATAAATTACGCCAGTTTCAGCTGCTTGGGCATGAAGCTATTTTCCTGATTGGTGATTTTACCGGAATGATTGGTGATCCGACCGGCAAGAATATAACGCGTAAGCCTTTGACTCGCGAAGAAGTTGCAGAAAATGCCCGCTCCTATGAGGCGCAGATATATAAGATACTGGACCCTGAGAAAACACGTATCGTGTTTAACTCAACCTGGATGGATAAGATGGACGCTGCTGATTTGGTGCAGCTGGCGGCTAAACATACCGTGGCGAGGATGTTGGAACGAGATGATTTCAGTAAGCGTTATCAGGCTGGCAAACCAATCGCTATTCATGAATTTCTGTACCCTCTGGTGCAGGGCTATGATTCTGTGGCGCTGGAGGCAGATGTGGAGCTGGGCGGTACTGACCAGAAATTTAATCTGCTGGTCGGCAGGCAATTACAGGAAGTATACGGTCAGACACCACAGGTTGTTTTGACAATGCCGATACTGGAAGGTCTGGATGGTGTGCAGAAGATGTCTAAGTCGTTGGGTAACTATATAGGTATCGACGAGCCGTCAGATGAAATGTTTGGCAAGCTGATGTCGATATCCGATGACTTGATGTGGCGATATTATGAATTATTGAGTTTTAGGCCGTTGTCTGAGGTTAAAAATTTACAGCAGGAAATGGCGGATGGGAGAAATCCGCGAGACATCAAGTTTGAGCTGGCCCGGGAACTGATTACGCGTTTTCATGATGCGGGGGCAGCGGAAAAGGCACAGGTGAATTTTATTGCCCGTTTTCAGAAAGGGGCAATGCCAGAAGATATGCCAGAAATCAGCCTGACTGCGGGTGAAGATGGTCTGGCTATTGCGAATGTGATTCAGCAGGCAGGTTTAACCGGCAGCACCTCAGAAGCGTTACGAATGTTGAAGCAGGGGGCGGTGCGCATTGATAGTGACCGGATTGAAGATAAGGCTCTACGTTTTGAGATTGGCAGGAAGTTTGTTTTGCAGGTTGGCAAGCGACGCTTTGCAAGGGTGCAGATGATTTAGGCCTATTTATATAAGCTTTTTAGCCATTCGTGCAGTCTTTGAAATATTTTTCAGATAGGTGTTGACGTCCCTGAGTCGGGCTGTATAATGCGCCGCTTCCTTGAGGAGAAATTGTTCTCCAAACGGAAAAAACCGGTAAGAAAACAGTTGACGAACTCTGTTAACTAATTCATAATTGTCGGTCTTCGCTAATCAAGCATTAGCGAGTTCATTAACAAAATAAATCAAGTAATTTGTGTGGGTGCTTACGTCGAAAATTTTTGCACGTTATTGTAAA
>JAZGGH010000063.1:0-4857 GCA_036480335.1 Gammaproteobacteria bacterium
TTCTACATGACAGGACCATTGAAACGGTAGCTGTCTATATGGTCGCGTCCCAATCCAGACAGGTGCTGCAAAACTGATGGTTTCAAAATCCATGTAATAGCGTGGGTAAGGCAATGAATTGATGAAAATGGATGCTTCCGGGCCGATATATGCCTTGCCTGAAAGGACGGCTTCACGTACCCGTTTATGTTTGCTGCTTTTAAGTCTGTTTTCGGGAATATCGCCTATTGTCAGAATGCCTTCTTCGGCAAGCTGGCTGGAGAGTTTTCCTGCCCGTGGCAATGACGATACGGGATAGTCTGCCTGTTCTTCTGTGCAACAGTGCGACTTGAATGGACAGGGAAAGGGTTTGTTACAGTGGTCGCCGGGTTCTATGTCTGGCAGGCTGCCTGATAAGGTTGATTGGCACATGGCCTGCCATTCCGGAACTTGTGCCTTTAGGCCTTCAATAGCCTGGCTTATGGGTTCATCTTTGAAAAGCCCTTCATAATTACCGGGTGTTGAATAGACAAATTGATTATTGATATGCCTGAGATAAATTTCCGTCAGTGGGTAACCCGCCTGTTCCATCACCCAACTTTGAATGGCACAGTCATTCAGGTGGTAGGCTTTAACACCTGTGGATGATTTAACTTCATAGAGACGATACTCAGAACCCTTCTGGTACAAAATATCGCCCCGGACGAGCAGGCCAGAAGCTGAGAAAGTGGCTTCAAAAATCACGGCGTTGTTCTGTTGTGTTAGCAGTCGCGTTGTTTCTTCAAGTGCTCCACGCAATGTGTAGCTATCATCAAGAAAAATTCCACCAGGAATCAGTTGGCGGGCAATATTTCCCACCACATCACCAGCATGTAATCGTGCTTTGGTGTTTATATTAGTGATGGCATAGTCTGGATGGTGGATTTGCAGGTAAAGACGTTTGCGGCATTGCAGCCCTGACAGGATCCTGGATTTAGAAAGATTATGCTTCATAAATAATAGCATCGGCAATCAACTTTCAAGCTTGAATCAGCGATAGTCCTATTTTTATTTTGAAGCCAGCGCTTTTTTCGATTAAAAACTAATCCATAATATTCACATGCACACCTTTAGCTTCCAACGCATCAGCGCGACCCTGAATATAGCGCTGAAAATCATCTTCCTTAAGGTAAGCGTCGGATAACACATATTCCAGAGCAGACTGGGTATGGAAAGCCTTGAGATAAGCATCGGTACGAAAGACTTCTTTACCCTGGCTGTCAAACAGTACCAGAGTGGGTGTGTATTGAATTTTTAGCGCTTTCGCCCATTTCTCAGCAGTCGTTGACTCTCCTGCCGGTGTTTTTAATGCTGTGTCGGACCAGATATCAAACAATGCAACATCATACCCTGCGATTAATTCCTGGCTTTCCTTGCGTTGCAGAATATCCTCGTGAAGCTCATCGCAACCGGGGCATTGTTTTTGCTCAAACAGGACAAGCAGTGGTTTTGAGGCAGTTCGCTTTGTCAGATTATAGGGTGCTTGCAGGTAGCCTGGATTGCTGTGTAATTTTCCACTGGCTTTAGTGGTCTGATGTTCTTTCCAGTAATTCGCAAACGCCAGCTCATTTTCCTTTTTTTGCCCAACGTAATTGATGACCGCTAAAAATTGCTGTGGCGGGTAGTAACCATTCAGACGGGTGACTGATTCGCCTTCCTCATCCATAAAAATCAATGTTGGAGTGAAATCAACATCCAGTGATCTGGCAAACTGTTTTTCAGTCGTGGCTTTACCATCGGCAGTGATTACTTCTCGATCACCCCATATATTGATCGCAATGACATCAAAATATTCCTGCGTTTTTTCCGAGATATCGCGTTGTGAGAAATTGACTTCCAGAAATTTCTGGCAGTATGGGCAACCATTCTGGTAAAAATAGTAGAGTACGCGGTGATTCTGCTCGGCAGCAGATTCTATATCTTCCTGCAGATCAAGGAAGGATTCTTTAAACCAGCGTGGTTGTTCATGGTAGCCAATAATGTCCAGATCATCTGCTAGCGGCGAAGTTTCTTCCTGCACTTCCTCCTGCGAGCAAGAAACCCAGATGGGCATTAATATCAGTACAAACAACAAACGTATCCAGCTATTCATTAGGGTTACCTCTTTCATTATTCTATTATGTTCCTGACCATGACTATAAAAACAGGAATTTATTGACGAATCAATGGAATAACGATCAGTAACAAGGGCCAAATTCCCGTCATTTTTCTGTCAAGCAACGTATGCACAATTCCTGACATTCTCTATATTACTGTTTTCATTGCATTTTTTACAACATGTTAAATAATGGCACGAAATTCGCTTTATTTAGATCAAACACACAACCTTAATAGTGAATATGATGCGTAAATTTCAACATGACGTTAGCGAATTTCTCGACCAGAAACATCTAATCGCTCAACACATGCTCCTGGAAGATGATGAGCATCGCGAAGACTTTCTGGAAATGACGCAAGTATTACAGACGACCCTGGATCTCGATCGGCTGCTTGGGCTCTTCAGTATTGAGTTATCAAAGTACGTCCCTCACGATTTCTTTCGTTATCGGAATAATGATCTTGATATTGAACAGGTCATTGGACAGCGTGCCCGTTACAGTTGTACTTATACACTGAAACTGTCTGATGAGGTACTGGGTAAAATATCCCTGCGCCGTAATCACAAATTTCAGGACGATGAATTAAAACTGATCGAGCAATCAGTTATCTGCCTGCTTTACCCGTTACGTAATGCTCTGCTCTATCTGGATGCGATTCACATGGCGCAGCGTGATCCACTGACTGGCATTCAGAATCGTGCGGCCTTTGATGAAGCCTTACGTCGCGAACTCAGCCATGCAGAACGGCATGACAGTACTTGTGCATTGATCATGCTGGATATTGATCTGTTTAAATCCATCAATGATCGCTACGGTCATCTGGTTGGAGATTGTGCATTGAAATCGTTTACTCATATGGCAAACAGCTGTATCCGTGACGGCGACGTGCTGTTCCGCTATGGTGGTGAAGAATTTGCTGTGCTGATGCGCGAAACCGGTTTAACGGGCGCTGAACAACTGGCTGAGCGTATTCGTCGCAACATTGAGCAGCATCCCTGCACTTGCGGTGGTTCGACCATTCAGATGACGATCAGTGCCGGTGTGACCGAATATGAGGCAGATGATTCTGTGACCAGCTTTATTTCGCGTGCCGATCTTGCCCTGTACAAGGCCAAGGAAGATGGACGTAATCGTACCTGCTCACGGATTTCAACACGTAATTAATTATCTCGTAAAACGATCAATCCTGTAAAAGAACAATCCTTTTACAGGGTTTTTACATACCATTCTTATAAACACTCAGATCGGTGGCGCCACTGGCACGTACTGTCTGTAGTGCGCTGGCATATTCTTTCAAAATCGTTAACGCATAATCAATACGATCACGGAAGTACTGATCTGCATCCTGATTATTCATTGCCGCATCATCATTCAACACCGATTCAACATTGCGAATAATCAATTGTTCAGGGATATAACAAATTCGATTATTCTTGTAACTGCTCATGCGCAATTCTGCCACAGGAAAGGCACCGCCATCCGCCGAAGAAATGCCCACGATCAATGCAGGTTTATGTGCCAGTTCACCCTTACCCCACATCAGAAAAAAGTTTTTCAGTGTGGAGGGCACCTGACCATGCCATTCCGGTACAATCACCACAAAGCCATCACTGGACGCAAGCTGTTCTGAAACCGGAGAAAGGCGTTCCTGCCATTCCTGATCACCATCCCAGATGCTTTCATCCCATAACGGCAGCGGGTTATCGGTTAACGCATATAGCCAGCTTTCATCACAAAGTTGTTTATCAGTTAGTCGTTTATCAATATAGCGTGCTATTTTCAGGCTCTGAGCCTGTTTGCGACTACTGCCGCAAATAGTGGTAATTTTCATGAAAACCCTTTCTTTACTCGGTAACAAATCTGGAAGGCAGTGCATCCAGCGCTATTTTTTCAGTGGTTACATTTTTCACACGAGCCAGAACTGGCCCCTGCCACAACCAGTCCACCAGACGCTTAACATCCTCATCCTGACCACAGGCCAGCACTTCAACGCCGCCATCATCCTGGTTGATGGCATGGCCAACTAATCCCAGTATCAACGCCTGTTTTTGCGTAGAGGCTCGAAACCAGACACCCTGAACCCGGCCACTGACGCGACAGCGAACACAGTTCATGGCAGTGAAATACTCGCTGATTGCCCTGCGAATAGATGCAAATCGGCGGGCGCATCGAAAACAATGATAGCCTGAGAACTCTCCATTGTGGCTATACTTCCCTGCAGAGTTTTACCATTAACCAAAACATCAATACTCTGATCAATCCGTATCCGGGCTATCTGCTTTGAATCAAGTTCAACCTGTAGTTGCATTTTTCCACTACGAACCAGTGTCACCAGCGATGTAATTCCTGCTTCTGAGGAAATTGCCTGTCCAGGATAAGCATGAACAATCAGAACCCTGGCCGCATAGGGTGCTTTTAGTTCTGTAAAATTAATCTGTTGCTGTACTTCAGCCAGTTCAGCACGCACTTCAAGCAAGGCGACTTCCGTTTTTCCATAGGCAATTTTGGCCAGCTTCAGTTCATGATCAGAGAGCAGCGTCTGTTCAAATAATTCAATCGACCGGTCACGTTCGCTCGCTGCTTCCTGTCTTTCCATTTTTAGTTGTTTAACACTCGCTGCCCGCCATGGAGAGCAAAGCGAAGGCGGGTAGTCCCCGGTAGCGATTAGGCCGGGCGTTGTTTTCGTCGTGCGTAGCGCCAGAGAAAACATAAGCAGAGGCATCCGACAATCGCGTCCAGC
>JAZGGH010000064.1:0-51577 GCA_036480335.1 Gammaproteobacteria bacterium
CATATCAGAACCTCGATAGGTAGAAGCAGATGCCCACGCTGCTTTGACTAATTCAGATACACTCAAACCAGATTTCAGAATTTTCGCTTTCAAACTATCCGCTTCTTTGGCACTTATCTTGTGATCAGCCGTTGGAACGATATCTTGCCAGATGAATTTTTCTGCTGGAATGCCACTACCCGCGTAGCGAGAACGTGGTCCCAAATCACGATGCGTCAATTTGAACCATGCTCTAGCGAAAGCCTCGTCGAACGCTTTAGGGTTCTTCAGAAAACGCTCGGAAATCTTTCGAAAGCCGGGATCTTTCTTCAGAGCCATATCGGTTGTCAACATAACAGGTGAGTTACGTTTACCCTTGATGTGGGCATCAGCGACTGCCGTATGTGCACTTTTATCGGTTGGTATCCACAGTGTTGCGCCAGCAGGTGTCTCATGCTTTTGCCACTCGAACCTGAGCAGGTTATCAAAGAACAGGATAGACCATGCGGTAGGTGTCTGAGTCCAGGCACCTTCTAGTCCACTGGTCATGGTATCTTCAGCATTGCCTTTACCACACTTGTTCTTCCAGCCTAATCCTTGCTCTTCGGTAGCGGCAGCAGCAGGCTCAGGACCTATGCAATCACCTTTTCTGGCACCGTGGTTTTTACCGAGGGTGTGTCCACCCGCGATTAATGCGACGATTTCCTCGTCATTCATCGCCATTCGGCCAAATGATTCACGTATGTCTTTGGCCGCAGAGATCGGGTCGAGATTACCACTTGGGCCTTCTGGGTTTACATAGATCAACCCCATTTGCAGTGCTGCCAGTGGTTTCTCAAGCTCACCGTCTTTTTTGTAACGCTTATCATTGCCAAGCATTTTGGTTTCAGGGCCCCAATAAACCAGGTCAGATTCCCAATCATCGACACGGCCACCAGCAAAACCAATGGTTTCGAAACCCATCGATTCCAGCGCAACATTACCAGACAAGATTATCAAGTCACCCCAGGAGACATTACGTCCGTATTTCTGTTTGATCGGCCACAACAAACGACGTGCTTTGTCCAGATTAGCGTTATCAGGCCAGCTATTGAGCGGCTCGAATCGTTGCTGACCACCATCGGCACCGCCACGCCCGTCATGCATGCGGTACGTTCCTGCGCTATGCCAGGCCATTCTGATCATCAGTCCACCATAATGACCCCAATCTGCAGGCCACCAGTCTTGTGACGTGGTCAGTACTTTTTCGATGTCCGCTTTCAGCGCCTTGAGATCAACACTATTAAAGGCTTTGCCGTAATCAAAGTTATCACCGTAAGGGCTGGATTTATTATCATGGTCACGTAGCGAGCTAAGATCAACCTGATTCGGCCACCAGAAACTGTTCGGCTTGGCCTTGCCACTGAACATGTTTTCGGACCAGACATTTGGTGATAGCGCGATGGCGATGGCAGCAACCAAAGGTATTGTTTTTTTAAGCATTACTTTTTTCTCCTCAAATTAATATTGTGTGTATGCTGGTAGAGAGCAGTTAAGACATTATTTCTGTCTCATCTTGCATCATCCAACGAAAAAATGCTGGATTCCAATTGTATGAATTAAGTGCTTTAATAGCTTCAAGCTATAAGGGAGTGTGCTATGAACCTGTCTGAACTGAGATACATCATTGCGCTTGCCAAAGAACGCCATTTTGGACATGCTGCAGATGCTTGCCACGTCAGTCAACCAACGCTCAGTGTTGCTGTAAAAAAACTGGAAAATGAACTGGGGGTTCAACTTTTTGAGCGCGGTAGTCACGAGGTCAAAGTAACGCCTGTTGGCGAGCAGATCCTCATGCAGGCGCAACAGGCACTGGAAAGTGTGGAACGGATTCGACAAACGGCAACTCTGGGCAAGGATCAACTCACATCACCTCTGCGTATTGGTGCTATCTACACAGTCGGCCCTTACCTGTTTCCTGATCTGATTACCAACCTGCGGGAACTTGCACCTGAAATGCCACTGGTGATCGAAGAAAACTATACGGCGGTGTTAACAGAAAAACTCAAGCGCGGCGATCTTGATGTGATTATTATTTCACCGCCCTATAAAGAAGCCAATATTCTAACTCTGCCAGTGTATGAAGAACCCTTTGTGCTGCTGTTACCGGCGGCGCATCCTCTCAATGAAAAAACCGCCCTGCAATCTAGCGATCTGGAAAAAGAAATCATTTTGTTACTCGGAGAAGGTCATTGTTTTCGTGATCAGGTGATCGATGCCTGCCCTGCCTGCGCACCGAAAAAGAACAAGGATGGCAATCTCGTTTACACCGCCGAAGGCAGCTCACTGGAAACCATTCGCCATATGGTTGCTTCTGGTATGGGCCTGACTGTACTGCCCTGTACGGCAGCCGGCGTCGATCGCTATTCACAACGCCTCATTTCCATCCGCCGATTTGCCGAACCGGTACCCACGCGGGAAGTCGCCCTCGCCTGGCGTATCAGCTTTCCACGCCCCAAAGTCATTGATGTGCTTAACGAGGCGCTGAAAGCGTCAGAACTGAGCTGCATTACACCGCTCAATAACAGAAATCCTATGGTTCGGTAAACTCTCCATGAAACCCTTTTCAGGATCCTGCGAACAAAATCGCGAACCGATACTTGATGTGCTAAAAATCGAACTGGCTGGAAAAAAGCGGCTGCTCGAAATTGGCAGTGGCACGGGTCAGCATGCCGTATATTTTGCAGCGGAATTTCCAGCATTGGTCTGGCAGACGAGTGAGGTTGCTGACAACCACTCCGGCATTCAACAGTGGCTTGATGAATACGCCATTGACAATATTCTGCCGCCAGTCCCTCTGAATGTCAGTCATGATGCCTGGCCGACAACACACTACGATGCAACCTTCAGCGCCAATACCGTACACATCATGGCCTGGCCAGACGTGGAAAACCTGTTTACCGGCGTTGGCCAATGCCTGCAGCCAGGCGGTGTATTTTGTCTATATGGACCGTTTAATTACGACGGAGCCTATACCAGTGCCAGCAATGAAAAATTTGATGGCTGGCTGAAATCCCGAAATCCATTGAGTGGCATTCGTGATTTTGAAGCCGTGGATGCACTCGCTGAAAAAATCGGATTACGCTTAAAAAAGGATTACACGATGCCAGCGAATAATCGCCTGCTGGTCTGGACATCATAGCGTCCGCAAGCGTTGCAGCAATATCGTGGCTGCCTGCTGCGCGCCACTCGCTTTCACTGCAGGCTTGGCCCAGATCACGGACAGCGATGCCTTTATCGCTTCCTGAAAAATGGCTGTCCCCAACTGTTCCATTAACAGGGTTTGTAAATAGCCATGTTGATGGCTCCAGGAAAATAACGCTGGTTGTTCCGGCCAATCGGGCCTGGCAAGACAAAGCATCGGTTTCTGCAGAGTGATCGCTTCTACCATCGCCCCATAACCTGTTTTAGTGACAATCACATCAACCGATGCCAGCAGATCAATATAGGGCAAGGCAAAGGTTGATTGCGGAATGATATCCTGTCTGCTATTTGCCATCTCATCAGGAACAATCCAGGCCACATTATCCAGCACAGGCAGACGCTGCGTATCAAACAGGGTTTCAATCCCACCGAGGCTGACGAGAATGAACTTCATCTTTTCATTGTGCTTCGTGGTTGCCAAAAGATGGTGTCTGCTCTAACGCCCCGGTTGCGCAATAGCAGCAATGGTCCGGGTGTTTTCCAGTTGTGGCATATTCATGGATGGCTCTGGCAATAAAAACTGCTCCGCCTGCGCATATGCAGCTACCTGTTGTCGGTAAATAGCCGAAGCCTCTGCTCTGCCATGGCAGTAAGCATCAAAAATATCCGCCCAGTTAAGGGAACACAGGACAATGGATGGAATACACCTGGCAGCCGCCGCATCAAGACTCAGATAGGGAATATCTGCAAACAATAAATCCACTTGTAACTCAGCCAGCTTGCTGGCCTCGAATGTCACTCTGCGCGAATACTCTACATGAAACTGTTGATACCACTGGTACGAAGCATCCGCATCCACTGTTAAGGCATCATACATGATCATGCCAATGTCCAGCTCGCAGGAGATATACTGAAAATGGCTATTGATTTTCTTTCGAACCAGGGGTTCAGGAAGAGAACTTCGGATGGTAATCTGGTGACTGTTATCCATCGCAACCAGTGCGTTAATCACTGCCGCAGTTTGAGCGAGATGACCGAAGCCATGGCCTGAAATATCGACCAGCAAGTGCATGCCAGGTTTGTCCTCTGCGTCTGTGCGGAGACAGGTTATTTCGGTTTTGTTTTGCCCGTTAGCGAATCGTTAGTCACTGCAATTTCTGCTTCGGCAAGTTGCCGGTGACCCGGTGCAAAACCATGCTGCTGTCGCAGACTGTAAGATAACCATTTATACAGGAAGCGGTTCACCTCCCATTTTTTTTCAATCGAGTAAGAATGCCGGAAACGGTCATACTCAGCACTGCGTTTACCCCTACGTCGTCCGCGGGAAATGACTTCGGCCAGACGCGCATCATGATAAGTCCGGCAAAGCAGTTCCGGTGCTGGGAATTCACCTTGATCATCATGGAAAATATACGTCAGGCGGAATGTGGTGGTGTAAGGTGAACGCTCGACTAGCCTCAGATGTAGGTCGAGCGCATTCTGCACGCGAGAAATAACGTGATCAGGCAGGCTCTGCTCTTCCGGCATCAAACGACGCAATAGCAGATAATTGAGCTCGTACAATTCCATCAGGCGCGGCAGGTCGCGTGCCTTTTTCCGTACAAAACCAGATTGTTTATTCGTGACTAACATCAAATTATATTAACGTAGTAGAATACTACGAGTTATCTCTCGCTTGCCGTATTATTGTTAATAATAGCTATCGGTTTAACAGAAAGATACTTGACAAATAAACTCAACACTGAATGGAATAAAATTGTGAAACAAATCACCATACAGACCAACGCCTTTAATGACCAAAAACCCGGCACTTCCGGATTGCGCAAAAAAGTGCCTGTTTTTCAGCAAGCAAATTATCTGGAAAATTTTGTCCAATCCATTTTCGACAGCCTGGATAACTTCAAGGACCAAACACTTGTTGTTGGCGGTGATGGACGCTATTTCAATCGCACTGCGATTCAGATCATCGTGCGCATGGCAGCCGCCAATGGTTTCGGCGAAGTTTTGATCGGGCGCGATGGGTTGCTATCAACGCCCGCAGCATCGCACCTGATCAGAAAGAATAAAGCCTTCGGTGGCATCATCCTTTCAGCCAGTCATAACCCCGCCGGACCAGAAGGTGATTTTGGTATTAAATACAATATTGATAATGGTGGCCCTGCTCCGGAAAAAATCACTGATGCCATTTACAAAAATACACAAACGATTACTCGCTACCTGACCCTTGAAACCGATGACATTGATCTTGGCAGCATCACGGAGACAAAGCTCGGTAACTGCACCATTCGTATCATCGATCCAGTGGAAGACTATGCTGATCTGATGGAACACCTGTTTGATTTTAACCTGATTCGTTCTATGGTCAAATCGGGCGTGATCAACATGTGCTTCGATGCTATGCACGCGATTACTGGCCCGTATGCCGAAGAAATTCTGGAGCATCGTCTGCGTGTGCCCGCTGACTGCATGCTGAACTGTAAACCACTGGAAGACTTTGGCGGTGGTCATCCCGACCCTAATCTTGTTTATGCGAAACAACTTGTGGATCGACTTTTCGCTGCCGATGCCCCGGATTTTGGTGCTGCATCGGATGGTGACGGCGACCGTAACATGATTCTTGGTCGGCGCTTTTTTGTCACACCCAGTGACAGTCTTGCTATTCTCGCTGCCAATGCACACCTGGCACCCGGCTACAAACAGGGCATCAGTGGCATTGCCCGTTCCATGCCAACCAGCCAGGCAGCCGACCGGGTTGCCGAGCAACTCGGTCTGGAATGTTATGAAACACCTACCGGCTGGAAGTTCTTTGGCAACCTGCTGGATGCTGGCAAAGTCACTTTATGCGGCGAAGAAAGTTTCGGTACAGGTTCCGATCATGTGCGCGAAAAAGATGGCCTGTGGGCAGTCCTGTTTTGGCTAAATCTGCTCGCAGTACGCCAGGAATCAGTGGAAACCATCGCGCAAAAACATTGGGCTGCATTTGGCCGCAACTATTATTCCAGACATGACTATGAAGGCGTTGCTACAGACCCGGCCAATGAGCTGATCGAAAAACTGCGCCAGCAAAATGGCAATCTGACGGGTAAACGCTTTGGCGATTATGAAGTTGCTTTCAATGATGACTTTGCCTATGAAGACCCCATTGACGGCTCTATCAGTGAACAACAGGGCATCCGCATTGGCTTTACCGATGGCTCCAGAATTGTTTATCGCCTGTCAGGCACTGGCACAGAAGGCGCAACCCTGCGCCTGTATGTAGAGAAATACGAGTCTGATCCCGACAAACAAAAACAGGATACTCAGCAAACTCTGGGTGACCTTATCCGGATTGCTGATGAGATTGCAGGTATTCGCAAATACACGCAACGTGACAAACCAACCGTGATTACCTGAGCAACATGCCAGACCACACGGCTTTCATTAATAAACTGCGTCGGATTCTTCCCAGTAACGGTCTGCTGAGTGAAGCTGCTGAGTTACAGCCCTATGAGTGCGATGGCCTGTCTGCCTACCGGCAAACACCCTGGCTGGTAGCATTGCCGGAAAACTCGACACAGGTACAGGCTATCGTGCGCTGTTGCCATGAAGCCTCTGTGCCTGTCGTTGCCAGAGGTGCTGGAACAGGTTTATCTGGCGGTGCCCTGCCTCTGGAGAACGGCCTGTTATTGAGCCTGGCGAGACTCAATGAGATTATCGACATAGATGCAGACAACCGACTGGCAACCGTCCAGCCGGGTGTCAGGAATCTTGCTATCAGCCAGGCAGTTGCTCCACAGGGTTTGTATTATGCACCCGACCCCTCTTCCCAGATCGCCTGTTCCATTGGTGGCAATGTTGCTGAAAATGCTGGCGGCGTGCATTGCCTGAAATACGGCCTGACAGTACACAATATTGCCCAGCTAAAAATCATCACCATAGAAGGCGATTGCCTGACCATCGGCAGCCACGGTTTCGACACGCCTGGCTACGACTTGCTGGCACTGATGACCGGCTCCGAAGGTCTGCTGGGCATTATTACTGAAATTACAGTACGGCTATTGCCGCAACCTGAGTTTGCTCAGGTGATTCTTGCTTCATTTGACAGCATTGAAATGGCCGGGGATGCAGTTGCCAGCATCATTTCTTCCGGCATCATTCCTGCCGGCCTTGAGATCATGGACAAACTGGCTATTCAGGCAGCCGAGGATTTTGTTCACGCTGGCTATCCAGCCGATGCAGCTGGCCTGCTATTGTGTGAACTGGATGGCAGCCATAGCGAAGTAGCCGAGCAGATGCAAAGCGTTCAACAGCTACTGATTGACTGTGGCGCCACACAAACCACCATCGCCGCCAGCGAAGCTGAACGCCAGCGTTTCTGGGCCGGGCGCAAGGCGGCTTTTCCGGCAATCGGACGTTTATCGCCAGACTATTACTGCATGGATGGCACTATTCCGCGCAAACACCTGGGTAAAGTGCTGGCAACGATCAGCCAGTGGTCTGCTGAATATGCATTACCGGTCGCCAATGTCTTTCACGCCGGCGATGGCAACCTGCACCCATTGATTCTCTACAATGCCAATAAACCCGGAGAACTCGAACGCACCGAAGAATTTGGTGGTCGAATTCTCGAAATGTGCATTGCAGCAGGTGGTACCATTACCGGTGAACACGGCGTCGGCATGGAAAAAATCAATCAGATGTGCAGTCAGTTCAATGAAGCCGAACTGGAACAGTTTCATGCTGTAAAGGCCGCTTTTGATCCTGATGGCCTGTTGAATCCTGGTAAGGCAATTCCCACACTGGTACGTTGCGCCGAGTTTGGCCAGATGCATGTTCATAACGGCGAGTTACCCTTTCCCGAGCTGGAACGATTTTGAGTGATCAACTCGAACAGATGCAGGCCTTTGTCAGCCAGGCCTATGCAGAAAAACAACCCATTGCGATTACCGGCAGTGGTAGCAAGGCCTTCTATGGCGGCCAAAGCAGCGGCAGGAAACTCGATACCACCCGGCACAGCGGCATTCTTAGCTATGAACCCAGTGAACTGGTGATCACTGCCCGTGCTGGCACACCACTCGCTGAAATTGAGACGGTGCTGCGAGAGCATAAGCAAATGCTGGCTTTCGAACCGCCTCATTTCGGGCCAGCAGCCACCCTCGGTGGCAGCATCGCCTGCGGCTTCTCTGGCCCTCGCCGCGCCACGGCTGGCGCCGCACGGGATTTCCTGCTGGGTGCCAACATCATCAATGGTAAGGGGCAATATTGCCGCTTTGGCGGACAGGTGATGAAAAATGTGGCCGGCTATGACCTGTCACGGCTGATGGCAGGTTCACTGGGGACGCTGGGCGTGATTATGGAAGTCTCTCTGAAAGTCCTGCCAATACCCGCCTGCGAGCTGACACAGCAATTTGAAATATCAGCAGAGGGCGCCATCCGGCAGCTGCAACATTGGGCCAACAATAACTACCCGATTTCGGCCAGTTGCCATGTTGACAATATATTGACAGCACGTTTCTCTGGTGGTGAAAGCCGTGTCATGGAGGGCATTGACAAGACGGGTGGTGAAACACTGAAAACCGCTGATGATTTCTGGCTTTCCATTCGCGAACAGACTCACCCCTTTTTTGTGCAAACAGAACCCCTATGGAGAATCAGCCTGCCCCCTGCAACCCTGTCAGCAACGCCAACACGCTGTTTAACAGAATGGCTGGGCGGGCTACGCTGGATATTTTCTAATCAGGATAATGATAAAGTATTTAATGAAAATACAATGTCTTATAGCATATTATTTAGAAACAACAATAATATAAAACCCAACATGATTCCCGACTCACTGATGCCCTTACACAGCCGCATCAAACACGCTTTCGACCCTGCCGGCATCCTCAATCCCGGCAAACTAACTGACCAGTACTGATATGCAAACCCAACTCACCGAAGAATATTTAAACTCAAAAACAGGCCAGAAAGCTGACAGTATTCTACGCAAATGCGTGCATTGCGGCTTCTGCAACGCCACCTGCCCGACCTATCAAATACTCGGTGACGAACTGGATGGGCCACGTGGCCGCATCTACCAGATCAAGGATTATCTGGAAGGCAAAGGCAATATCAACAGCCTGCAATTGCACCTCGACCGTTGCCTGACCTGCCGCTCCTGCGAGACAACCTGCCCTTCCGGAGTGGAATACCACAAGTTGCTGGATATCGGACGAGATATCGTCCACCAGCATGGCAAACGCCCGCTACTGGAACGTATCAAACGTTCTATCCTGTTAGGCATTCTCCCAAACCGCCAACGCTTCGGGCAACTCATTCGCCTCGCCCAGGTTTTCAGACCCCTCATGCCACCGAGCCTGAAACGAAAAATACCCGCCAGATCCAAACAGCAATCAGTAGCGACTAAAAACCATCATCGCTTTGTACTCCTGCTAGAGGGCTGCGTACAACCTGCCCTGGCACCCACTATCCACACAGCCACTCGCAATGTTCTGAATAAAATTGGTATCACTGTGGTCACCCCGCCACAGGCAGGTTGTTGTGGCGCCCTGCCTTTTCACCTCGGTGAAACTGAAAAGGCCCGCCAGATGTGCCGCAACAATATTGATGCCTGGTGGCCATGGATAGAAAAAGGTGCGGAGTTTATTCTTGTTAATACAAGTGGTTGTGGGCCAATGCTAAAGGATTATATAGATATTCTGGCTGACGATCCAGAGTACTCAGCGAAAGCCAGAAAGGTCAGCGAGCTGTGTCGGGACATCAGTGAACTGCTCAGCTGCGAAGATCTGTCTGGGCTGACCGGGAAACGCACAACGGCCATTGCCTTCCATTCTCCTTGCAGCCTGCAACATGCTCAGGGCATCAACAATCTCGTCGAACCGATTCTGGCAAACGCCGGATTTAACCTGACAACCGTTACTGATACTCACCTGTGTTGCGGCTCTGCTGGCACCTATTCCCTGTTCCAGCCTGAAATTGCTAACCAGCTCAGGAAAAACAAACTTGAAACTCTGGAAAAGAACCAGGCCGATGTCATTGCCACCGCCAATATTGGCTGTTTAATGCACCTGGCTGAAAAATCTACGCTACCTGTAAGACACTGGATTGAACTGCTTGATGAAGGCTAGTTAGTCAACTCTGCATTTTTATTTATTGCTGGAGAACATTTGATGATCGATCTTACATGTGGCTAATTAGTTTCGCATCTGGAACACATTCACGAACCGCCTGGGCAATTTCCCGACTCACACCCAGCTCCGGCTTAAGAGACACCCACAGCAAGTTCAGCTCCACCCGTACTTCCGCAAATACCACATGTCGATAACGACCCAGCACAGATTGAATGTCCTTCATAATCGCGCCAATCACTGCGTCTGGCTTGTTTCTCAGGCCGGGAAGTAACATCATGAAATCTGCTAACGCCTTGCCATTTTCATCAACAGCGGGCGCTCGCATCCGCAGCGGTTCTGCTGCATTCTTGAACGGATATAGACTCTTTCGCGGTAACGTTGTCATAAGTATCTTGTCGGGTCAGTTATACAAAACTATAGACAATTAATGGCTCTCACAATACTCCCTGCATCACACATCTGTACAGCAGATTCAACTGGCTTTGTGTGCTAGGATAGTTTTTTGTCCAAATGACTTTATTCTGCAAGCCATTGATTAAAAGCATTTATACACTGGGAAAATCACTGCTAGACAGCCTGAGAGATCTGCTGCCGATTGTTTTAGTTGTTATTTTCTTCCAGTTAGTCGTCCTGCAGCAACCGCTGCCCGATGTTGGCAAATTGCTCACAGGCATTGCCCTGGTCGCGCTGGGCCTCACCTTCTTTATTAATGGCCTGGAAATGGCACTGTTTCCAATTGGAGAATCACTGGCCTTTGCGCTAGCCCGTAAAGGCAGCCTCACCTGGATGCTTCTGTTCGCTTTTTTCCTCGGCTTTGGCACCACAGCTGCAGAACCGGCTCTGCTCGCTGTTGCAGAAGAAGCCGCCAATGTTGCTGCTGATGCCGGTAGCATTGCCGCTACTGACGATGCTCGCCATAAGTACGCTACCGGGCTACGGCTCACCGTTGCATTTTCCGTGGGTCTGGCTATCCTACTCGGTGTAATCCGGATTATCAGGGGTTGGCCCATGCACTGGATGATCATGGGCGGCTATGCACTAGTCGTCATCATTACCTTTTTTGCACCCAAAGAAATTATCGGTATTGCCTATGATTCAGGTGGCGTGACCACCTCAACCATCACCGTGCCATTGGTCACGGCGCTGGGTGTCGGTCTGGCATCGTCCATCCAGGGTCGCAACCCGATGATTGATGGCTTTGGCCTGATTGCTTTTGCCTCACTGACACCGATTATTTTTGTTATGCTCTATGGCATGACAGTGCATGGTTAACTTCCCATGAATGTGATTGACACACTACTCGGCACCCTGCGCGATATCGCTCCTATCCTGAGCATGATCATTTTCTTTCAACTGTTTGTGATCCGCAAACCACTGCCCAACCTTAAACGCATTGTGATCGGTTTTGTCTATGTAGTAATCGGACTGTCACTATTTTTGCTGGGCCTGGAACAGGCGCTTTTCCCGATTGGCAGACTCATGGCCAGTCAATTAACTAACCCGGATTTTATTTATGCCGGCGTTGAAAAAACGGGTCATGTCGTACATTGGGCCGATTATGCCTGGGTCTATGCCTTTGCCTTCGCAATCGGCTTTTCCACCACCATTGCAGAACCCTCATTACTGGCTGTTGCGATGAAGGCCAATCAGGTTTCGGGTGGTGCCATCAGCGTCTGGGGGCTACGGATTGCCGTTGCTATTGGCGTCGCCTTCGGTATATCACTCGGTTCTTACCGCATCGTGAGCGGAATTCCTATCCACTATTTCATTATTAGCGGGTATATATTTGTGGTGATTCAGACACTGTTTGCGCCGAAAACAATCATTCCACTCGCCTATGATTCAGGCGGCGTAACAACTTCGACAGTCACCGTGCCGCTGGTTGCTGCACTGGGTCTGGGACTTGCCGAAACCATACCCGGCAGAAATGTTCTGATTGACGGTTTTGGACTGATTGCCTTCGCCAGCCTTTTTCCGATCATGAGCGTGATGGCATACGCACAGTTTTCAGCCCTGAAAAACAGATACTACCGTAAAAGTGAATAACTACCCCATGAGAGACATTGAATATGCACTTTAAACTCATCATTGCCTTTGTAGAAGACGCACGCAGCAAAAAAGTCATGACCGCAGCACGAGAAGCGGGCGCGACAGGGGCAACCGTGATTAATAATGCGCGCGGCGAGGGCCTGGAACAATCCACAACATTCTTCGGCCTGTCACTGGAAACACAGCGTGATGTCATTCTGTTTCTGGTAGAAGAACACTTATCACGCAGCATCCTGGAAAAAATTGCCGAAGTCGGAAAATTTGACGTCAACCCTGGTAGTGGTATCGCTATTCAGATTGATGTCGAAGATGCTGTAGGAGTACAACACCAGATTAGCGAACTGGTAGAACGCGTAGAGGACCAACTATGAAAAATCAGAAACTTATTCGTGTCAGCGACGTCATGAAACCCAAAGTCGATATGATTGATGGAAAAATGACCGTACAGGAAGCCCTCAAAACCATGGGGCACCAGGAAACCAAAACTTTCCTGGTCGACAAGCGCCATGATGATGATGAATATGGGATTGTACTGCTGTCTGATATAGCCAAACAGGTCTTAGCAAAAGATCGGCCACCGGAACGCGTCAATATTTATGAAATAATGACCAAACCTGTTTTATCTGTCTTACCTGATATGGACATACGTTATTGCGCCCGGTTATTCGAGCAATTTGGTATTTCACGCGCACCTGTCATTAAGGCAGGCAAAGTTCTCGGCATAGTCAGTTACACAGATATGGTGATGCGGGGCTGGCTGGAAGATGAAGCAACATAAATATTGCCTTACACGGGCAGCGAACGGTTTTTTTCACCCGCTTTTCGATAATTACCGGCTTCAAGTAATTTTGTAAACTCATTTGCTGGCACAGGCCTGGAAAAAAGATAGCCCTGATAAAAATCGCAATGGCGCTGCTGAAAAAACTGTAGCTGTTCCTCGGTCTCTATGCCTTCCACCACCACGAACAACCCTAAACCCTGCGCCATGGCAATAATAGCAGAAACAATAGCTCGGCTGGCCTGACTTGTATGCAAGTTGATCACAAATGATCTGTCAATCTTGAGAATATCAAGAGGAAACTGTATCAGATAACTGAGTGAAGAATAGCCAGTACCAAAATCATCAAGTGCTATCTTGATCCCCAGTGAACGAATATCTTTCAGTGACTGTATATTGCTATCTGCATTATCAAGAATAACATTCTCAGTAATTTCGAGCTCAAGAAAGCGTGGAGGAATCTCCACTTTCTGCAAAATATTTTTAACCGTATCAACCAGAAGATTACTCTTTAAGTGTTTACTGGTAATATTGACAGCAACCGTCAGTTCAGCACCAAAATTCTCATTCCATTGCTTGATATTTCTCGCAGCTTCTAAAATAGCCCATTCGCTCAGCGTTATAATCAGGTTTGATTCTTCGGCTATGGGTATAAACTGTATCGGTGAAACCATACCAAGCTCAGGATGCTCCCATCGCATCAAGGCTTCCATACCTATAATCTCACCTGATTGCAGATCAACCTTCGGCTGATAATGCATCACAAGCTGATTATTTTCCAGGGCTGTTCTTAACTGGTTTCCCATCTGAAGCTTTTCCAGTGACGCTGCATTGAGATTTTTTGAATAGTACTGGTAAAGATTGCCGCCCTGGTTTTTGGCGTGTGATAGCGCTACATTCGAATGCTGCAATAGAATTTCAACATTTTCTCCATCGTCAGGATATACACCAATACCAATACTGGGAGAAACAAACAATTCCTGATCTGCAATATAAAAAGCCTGATTGAAAGCACACATTAATTTTGTCGCAATGAATCCGGCATCAGTATTTTTACGTATATCAGGAACCAGCATAGTAAACTCATCACCACCCGTTCGAAACAGGGATAGCTGATATTGCTGATGACCAAGTTGCACCGTTAATTCCGGTGTCTTTAAAACCTCTTCAATACGTACTGCAACTTTCTGCAATAGTGCATCACCTGCAGATGCACCCAGTGTTTCATTAATTTTTTTAAAGCTATCAATATTCAGGTGCAATATTAAAAACTGTTGCCGACTCATTTTTGCAACCTGGATAAGTTGCTGCAGACTATCACTAAAGTAGCGTCGATTTGGCAATCCCGTCAGCGCATCATAGTTAGTCAGTCTATCCTGGAAAGCTTTTGCTGCAAGTGTATTTTTAATCCGCAGTGCAAGCTCACTGGGATCAACAGGTTTGGAAAGAAAGTCATTTGCCCCAAGTTCAAGCGCTTTAAGTTTAGTGGTAGCATCTGTTGATGATGTTAAAACAACCACAGGAATATGTAAAAAACCCTCTTCAGAACGCAGTACAGCGAGTATGTCAAAACCATTCACTTCAGGCATCACCAGATCAAGCAACACCACATCTGGCTGCGTATTTCTAATCAGTTCTACAGCTTTAGTAGAGTCACTGGTAGACACAAAATTCTGATAACCTGCATCTTCAAGAAAGGTTTGTAATATTTCCGTTGTGATAGGCTCATCATCCACCATCAAAATTTTTGAATGCTTCAGAGCATCCGGAATGCTGCTGATGTTTTGCGCAGCCCCTTCAGGTTTTATTTTTTTTTCAATAACATTCATAGGACTTATACTTACTATTAATAAAAGATGCTACAGCTAACTCGACTATTCCTTTTATTTCGGCATTTATTCCTGTTTCTGAACAAGCTTGTCATCATCAGGCAATACAATTCTGCTGGTTATCTGGTTTAATATCAGTATCTGTTGCTGGCTGCCTTCCGCATCTAAAGATTTAGCCAGTTGTTCAAGCTGTGCAGATGGCTCTGTAAACTCATCAAAGCCGACCGTTCCACCCGCACCCTTTAGCCAATGGGCCAGATCTGCCAATCCAGAAAAATCATTGCCATGTAAAGCCTGTTGCATTTTCTCAAGCTGTTCACTGAGGCGTACAACAAATTTTTGAATAACTGAATGGAAACGGGTATCACTTGCCAGCCGTGACACAACTGGCCCTGAATCTATCGAAAGTGTCTGGGCATGCAAAACAGCAGTAACCGGGGATTCAATGGCAGCCGCTATTGCTGATCCATCAGAGGCAGAACCAGGCTCTACCAGTCTGCTGAGCAGCGCATTCAAATGACTCAGTGTCTGTTTGCTGCTACTAGCATCTTCAGACTTTGCCTGCTGCTCCAGAATCTCGGCAGGTTCAGTAAAACCATCAAAGCCGACCGTTCCAGCCGCACCCTTCAGCCAGTGTGCCAAATCAGCAAGTTCAGAAAAATCTGATTCATCAAGCGATGAATGCATCGCATTTATCTGCTCATGTAATCGTTTAATGAATTTTTTAATCACTGCATGGAAACGTGAATCTTGCTCCAGTCGAGAATGAATGGCCTCATGACTCAAATCAGGGTCTGCGGATTGTCTACTTTGCACGTCTGATTCAGTCACATGCGGCATAGGGCCTGCAATGCTTTTTCCATTCAGAAGCACAGCCAATTTTGACAACAGCGCATCAATATCAACAGGTTTAGGCAAGTAATCTGAATAGCCTGCAGCGATACACTCTTCAGCAAAACCAGCCATTGCATTACCACTTAATGCAATAACAGGGTTTGAAAAACCATTATTGCGTATTGTAGTTGCTGCTGTAAATCCATCCATCACTGGCATTTGAACATCCATCAAAATGACATCAAAATCGATTCTGGAAGCCATATCAACGGCAATCTGGCCATTTTCGGCTTCATCGATAATGATACCCACCCCTTCCAGCACCAGCTTAACCAGCTCTCTGTTTTCAGCGCCGTCGTCCACTACCAGAATCCTTGAAGCAGGAAATTCCCAATGGCTATCGACTGACATACTCGTGACTGCATCAAGCGCACTATAAACATTTTCAGCCGAGAGGAAATTAACATGACTAATATTTCCGGTCGCAACAGCCACCGTAAAGGTACTCCCCTGGTCAAGCTGGCTAGTAACAGTAATATCACCACCCAATAATTTTGCCAGTCGCTTACTGATCGACAAGCCCAGACCCGTACCGCCAAACTTGCGCGTTATCGAAGCATCGGCCTGCTCAAAAGCATTAAAAACCGAAGCAACACTCTCAGCAGCGATACCTATTCCGGTATCAGTTACCTTGATTAGAAGTTGTGGATCAGCATTATAGCTATCAAAAGCCATTCTCACAGTTACACTACCGGATTCTGTAAACTTGATAGCGTTGCCAATTAGGTTGGTCACAATCTGACGTAACCGCGATGGATCTGTTGAGATACTTTCCGGAATATCATTCTCAATCTCAAAATCAAGTGTTATAGCCTTTTCGTCAGCCTTGACATGCAAGATCTGGATAACATCATTGACAACTTTATAAGCCTTGCAATCTATTTTTTCGACGGTCATCTGACCCGCCTCAACTTTAGACAAATCAAGGATATCATTTATCAATTCAAGCAAATGAGAACCACTTGAGTGAATTGTATTGAGGTGTTTCTGGCGCTCTTTTTCACTCGTAATATAGCCTCGTTTCAATACCTCGGTGAAACCCAGAATCGCATTCATCGGGGTACGGATTTCATGACTCATATTTGCCAGAAATTCACTTTTAGTTTGATTAGCGGCTTCAGCCTCATCCTTTGATTTTCGTAACTCGATTTCTTTTTCTTCCAGTTTGGTAATATCATCAAAACTGACCAGAACACCCCCTGATTTATTGCCTGCACCAATAACTGGCGAGCAATTGACTAAAAATGTCCGGCGTTTCGATTCCTTGTCCACCAGGTAAATAATATCATTCCTGCTTGCTTCTCCAGACTCAATCGCAGGCTTCCAGGGCAGTGAGTCGACAGAAACAGGCTGGCCTTTATTATCCACCCAGTCAAGTTTGAGCGATAAACTACCCACAAGCTGATCAGCAGGCTTGCCTGTGACGTCTGAAAATGCCTGATTCGCAAGCATGATATAACCCTTATTATCTAACACAAGCAGGCCTTCAGCCAACGTGTCCAGGGCATTCCGGACGCGTGATGGCACTGCCTTGGATGGGTCAAGGTGGCGTAACATCCGACTGAGGTAGAAGTAAAAAGCAATGAAGCCGAAAACCGCAAGAAAAAGCACCAGTTTAACTCTTGAATCCATGAGTATACCAATGAAGCCTGCAGGGTATAAAGGCTTGCTTCTCAGCTCAACAGCACCCCATTCAGTTTTGTTTGACCAGATCGGCACAGTCAATCCTGCATCCGTGGACATACTATCAACCGTCGGCATCCAGTCCTTACCATGATCGTTAATATCGATAACCAGCTTGCCATCAGTGCGGCGTAACCCTGCAGAAAGAATATCCTCATTACGTTCAACGACCAGCATCAATACAGCCCTGACCTGCTCAAGATTATGACTGGAAAATTGCATGGAAGTTGTTGCTGCAATCGTCTCTGCCAGTGCGACACGCCCATCTCTTATTACAGCATCTTTATCAGGCACTAAATTAAGAAAAATTGCTGTTAGTATAAGACTAACAACGATGAAGGCTTCACCCAGGGCAATATGAAATTTGGCCGTTAGTTTTTTCATTGTTTACTATCCATAGTGGTATTTTTTTGTTCACTGTCAGCTGATTTTTCATCAGCCATGTTTTTCTGTTTTACTTTCTCGGACTCTGATTCAATAATGGATTCAAGTGATTCATCATCTTCATCATCTCCATATTTTTTAGACCCAAGAATCGGCAATGGATCGATAAAGCGCCATGCAGGTAGTGATGAAAGTACGCTACTCAATAATACCCCGCCGCGCACCAGCCAGATAATATAACCAACAGATAGACCACTGGTTACCAGTGTGCTTGTGCCAATAACTCTTTCCTCTAATCGGGATTGATCTTCAGATTCATCACGTAACTGATCCATGCTTTCAATGAACTGGTTTATATCAACTACCTTTTGCAGCTGACTTAAACTGGATTTAAGGTTTTCAGGATCAATATTCAAATTCCTGTTGCCTGATGCGTAAGATTCTAATTCCTGATTCGATCTGACTACATCACCCGTGTTATCAAAATTCATTGCATTATTTTTATCCGCTTCAACGACACCTTGAATGATGGCTGAAGTTGTACTTTCCTCATTATATTCAGCCATCATCGCTGAAAGCTTTTCATCTTCTACTTCATCATAATTTTCAGATGTCAGCAGTTCGTGTTGTACTATCTCTTCTTCAGGAGCCATTTCTTCTGCAGGTGATTCAGGTTTTGGTGTTTCCTCTGTTACGGGTGGTTGAGAGGAATGAGACCCGCCAGCAGGAGGTTCATTGGGATCTGTCAATTCTATCTCAATCCCGGATGTAGTCGTGTCTGCTGTTACAGGCTCAGCGTTTCCTTCTGTAGTGGAGCTAATGCCTGGATTACCTGTTGTAGTCCCTGGGCCAGAATCAATAATGAGTTGGTCAAGTATGGTATCGTCGGTTACTGTTACTTCAATAGTTTGCGAGAATTTATCACCAAACGCATCTGTTGATTCAACAATGATGCTATAAACAGACTGAACATCTGAATCAAGTCTGTTCGAACTAATTACCAATTCGTTGTTGTTAGTGCCACCAATTGAAAAAATACTGGCATCATTACCGCCAATAACAGCAAAGGTTGAAATATCACCAACATCCGGATCGTTTGTCGAGAGTAATCCAACTGCATAACCACCTGTAGTATCTGTACCATTGAGAAGTACGGAACTGGATAATGTGATTTTAGTAGGGATGTCATTTATCGGATTAATGGTAACGCTAAAAGTTGTTTCGACGTAGCTTGACCCGGAGTCCGTTGCCCGAACCGTGATATTGGCAGAACTATAGGTATCTGTTGCATAATCAAGCGTGATTGTCCTGGACGTGCTATCGGTTATAACGGTATTGAACAACGCAGCGTTATCATTTCTGGTAATGCTATAGATCAGATTATTACCATCTTCTACGTCGGTAAATGCGGACGATAGATCAATAACTGTCGATGGTGCATCTTCATTAACTTCAATATCGGCAATGCCTGTAGTGATCGGTGTGTCATTGACCGGGGTGACATTGAGGGCAATGCTGCCATCAGTAGGGCCGGCACCATCGGCATCTACAATGTGCGTTGTGATGCTGGTGTTCAGATCATTATCGGCAGTTGATTCAAAGGCGACAGCAGCCAGTGCTGCATTGACGTTGGCCACGGTATCGGTGATAGTCCAGATACCCATACCGGCGGTATAACTACCACCACCCGCTGTAGTCAATACACCATACGTTGGGTTCGCTAAGGTCAGTGTTGCAGTAATGACTTCCCCGATATCAACATCAGAGACGACGATATCATCAATGGCCACCAGGGTATCGTCTTCAGTATAGGCAATGGTCTGTGTCAGATTGCTTGCTGTCGGGGCATCATTGGTAGCGACAACCGATACTGTCGAGCTACTTGATATAGCTGTTCTGTCTGCCCCTCCATTCAAAGTGCCGCCACTGTCTTTAATACTGGTCAGCGTGAACACGCGATCGGCAGTAGCAGGATTTTCGCTACTGTTTCTATAAGCGATGCTTTCAATCAGGCTTGACATAACTGTTGGTGTTGCAACATTTGTCGTCAGCGTGACTGTAGCCGTTGAGCCTGCCACACTCACCGAGAAACCATAGCCGTTACTGGACGTTGCGCCATTTGTTCCATCTGTCAAAGCAAATTCGGAACCATCCAGCTCGATATTTTCAAAATCCAATTGGCTAACATTGCTAACGGTAAAAATGAGCTCATCTATGCCCTGGCTACTTTCAACCGTGTCGATAGTCACAGAATCGAATACCGTAGCTGCCGCAGCGTTTTCTGTATAGCCTGGGTTCAGAGGATTTGCTGTCAGGACTGGCGCATCATTTACTGGCGTAACAGTGATAGTGACTGCCGCAATATTGGATGTGCTTGGATCACTGTCGTCAATTGTGTAGGTAAAGCTGTCACTGCTCGTCTCACTACCATCATGGGTATAGGTGACAGTGCCATCACTATTTACATCAACATTTCCATTAGTTGGAGCATCGAGGATGATAATAGAAGTAAAATCGATAGGACTATCAGACGGGCTGTCGTTGTCAGAAAGGTTTATAGTAATTGCTCCGCCTTCCAGTACAGTGCCACTATCATTACTTGTACGTGGGCTCTCGTCGTCAATTAATTCGATACGGCGCCTGTCTATTTGGCTATTTTCCAGGCCATCGTTGACACTGAAATTAATCGTTAACAGGCCATGTGTCGGCGTTGAATTGACATCTTTATATTGAACCGATCGAAGTGCCGTTTCATAATCAGCGACCGAGGCTGTTCCATTGAGTGTGAGTGTTCCAGTGTTGGCGCTGAAGCTTCCCGTAATACCTGATTGACTAGTGAATTGCAGAACATCTTCACCTTCCAGGTACCCTTTGCCGAATTTAACCACAGCAGAACTTAGGTCAGGGCTGTCTATATCAGATATTGTCAGAGCTGGGTCGATAGTAATCGCCCCACTATTATTCAAATAGAGCTTATTCGTTGCATCTACCGTAATGATCGGCTGATCGTTAACAGCGGTGACATTGAGATTGATCGTGCCTGTGACAGCTGTTGTACCATCTTCACCGCCATCCACAATGTGGATGGCTATTGTGGTGTCCTGGTCATTTTCTGTGACTGGAATAAAGGCGACACTAGCGAGCGCAGCATTGACATTAGAAGCTGTATCAGTGATCGTCCAGGTGCCTGTTGTATACGTAGCTGCACCGGATAGCGTTAATGTACCAAATTCTGGGTTCGCCACCGCTAAACTAGCAGTGATCATCTCATCCGTATCGACATCATCGATAACAATATCGTCTAGTGCAGCTGACACATCACCTTCTGTGTAACTGATGGTCTGGTTCAGATTGCTTGCTGCAGGCTGATGATTAGTAGAATCGATATTGACAGTAACAGAGCCTGTTGCCAGTTGAACGCCGCCAGTTCCCTGGGAGCTAGTATTACCATCATTTAATTCGTAGTTTATCTGGACAGTAGACGGTGGGTTTGTTGTATTTGTATTCTCGTAAGTCAGATCCCGAAGAATGCTGTTGACTATAGCAGTTGTGGGTATCACTCCATTATTTTCGAATGTGATCTGTAGTTGTCCATTTGTACTCGTGAATCCTGCGACCACGCTTCCAATCACAGTAATAGTATCTGTGCCGCTTGAGGCAGCCAGAAGAATATCGTTACTATTTGAGCCCCCATTTCGTGATAATGTTAATATTGTGCCAGTATAATCACCCAACCCAGAATTAAGTGCATCCAGTTCAACATCACTAATCGTTACATCTGTATCCAGGTCGATAGCACTACCACCGTTTATATACACCAGGCTGGCACCCAGGTTCGTAAATACAGGCGCGTCATTGACGGCAGTGACTCTCAGAATAATCGAGCCATCGGTTGGGCCTGTACCTGCGGCATCTTCAATGTGCGTGGTGATGGTTGTGCTGTTATCGTTGTTACTGGAGGGTACAAAGGCTACGCTAGCCAGAGCGGTATTCACATTGGCGACGCTATCAGTAATTGTCCAGTCACCGGAGCCGGTATCATAGGTTGCCGTCCCTGAAGTAGTTAAAGCACCGTAAGTTGGATCTGTCAACGTTAAGGTTGCAGTAATAGTTTCGCTATTATCAACATCAGTGACAACAATATCTTCAATGGCAACTGACGTAGCATCTTCTGTGTAGCTAATGGTCTGCGCCAGATTGGTAGCTACCGGTAGAACATTAAAGTGAATGGTTGCGGCAACAGGGCCTATATTATTGAAACCATCCTTGAGGTTTAGGTCATAAGACGGGGCCAGTTCACCACCGTCGTGAACAAAGATAACATTACCCGAAGTCACTGCACTCTGCGTAAAACTGGCGACTGCTAAGCCTGGGTTTGTTGATCTTGAAAAATACCCCTGTGTGACATTTACAGGGATAATGATAATATTGTCTGGCGAGGAATCAGGATCGCTAACCAGTAACATTGGGTTGTTCAGAGTGACAGTTTCACCTTGATCCAGCGTCAGTGTGTTATTTGTAATCGAAGGTGGCGCATTGGCTATAATATTAACCGTCACAGACCCCGTCGCAGTTTGAGCACCGCCACTCCCCTGCGAGTTACTATTTCCATCATTCAGCACATAATCCAGTTGAATATCACCTGTAGAACTGCTGTTTGTATTTGAATATGATATAAGTTGCAGAACTGCATTGACACCATTCCGGGTTGGAATTTCGCTTCCGCCGAAATTAATTTTCAGCTCTCCCGATGTATTATTATTGAAATTTGCAAATTCCTGAGAAGTCACTGGATTATCGATTGCTGCCTGCGTTTGCCCATTTATCGTGAATACATCATCAATGTTTACGCCCCCATTCCGAGACAGGGTTAAAGTGACGCCAGAATAGTTACCATTACCTGAGTTGAGCGGATTCAGTTCAAAATCACCGATGAGTATGTTTTCATCCAGAAGAATCGGCGCACCACCCTGGTTAAAGACCGGCTTATCGCTACGAATACTGACGAATACTGGCGGGTCATTCACCGCAACAACCGAAGCAGTAGAGCTGACGGTAAGCGCCGCTGTATCGTTTCCCCCATTTGCAGTTCCACCGCTATCGGTGAGTTGTGTGATGGTAAAAACGCGGTCTGCAGTTGATGGGTTATTGCTAACGTTTTTGTATTGAATGCTCTCGATCAGGTTCTGAACTTCAGATGCTGATGCACTGTTCTTCGTTACTGTAATTGTAGCTGTAGTTGTGCTATTGAGATTGATAGAATAATCAAAATTATTATCATTCGTTGTCCCACTTCCATTTTCGATCGATATGAACGTGTTATCCAGCATGATCCTTTCAGCAGGGGTGTCTGTGGTGAGGTCGGTAACATTGCTGATAGTGAAAACCAGTTCGGTAAATGTTTGTCCAGATTCTATTGCATCGACACTCACCGAATTGAATATCGACTTAAAATTATCGCCTTCAGATAAGGTCGGGTTCAGTGCATTTGCAGTCAGAGTTGGCGGGAGATTGCCATCGGATACAGTAACGTTTACCTGTCCCTGAATACTGAAGGGCGTCTCAGCAAGTGCAGCAACTTCACCATCAGACAAAGCTCGAGAATAGACTTTCAATGCATCGATTCCACCACTATAGAAGCGAGAAGTGTCTAAATCATTCCTGCCACCGACAATAAGATCGCCCGTGGGGTTTGTGGCAGCTCCAGAAGAGGTTTTTGTAGCTTTAAGGTCGCCGTCAATGAATGTTTTTATACTGTCAGCGTTCACAGTAACAGTGAGTGTATGCCAGCTATTGTCCCCAATCAGATTTAATCCATCTGATCCAATATTAACGAGTACATTTGGGTTGTCGTTGATTCTGATATGTAACCTGTTTCTTAGGTTTTCAGTAGGGTTCCCATCTTCTCCTAGATAGACATTAATGCTATTAGCAGCTCCGAAGTTACCATGACTAAAAAGATATTGGTAATTGTCACCAGAATTATCATCCAGTTTAAAATCCAGAGACAGGGAAAACTCATCGCTGTATTGGATATCCGCATTCGGTATCGTTACATAGCTTTTCTCAGAAACATCCCCACTTGATGCGCTATTTGGGAAAGACATTGCCTGCCCATAGCGGCCATCAATAGTCTCTGTATTCGTCAGAACGCCATTGCCTGCGCCTAATGCATCCTGCGCATTTCCGGATAAACCCCAGTAATGGTCGAGACTGTCTGTGCCATTGCTCACGACGTAACTAAACGAATCGCTGCCAATGTAGTTAGTGTCTGGTGTGTATGTTAGAGAACCATTTTGACCAATAAGGACAGATCCATGGTCCGGCTTATTAACATCCAGTAACACGAGTGATTTACCACTGCTGTCAGAATCATTTGAAATAACATTTATTGTGCCTGGACTATTAATCGCAGTATTGATCGAGTCATCTGTGGTCGAAATAGTTGATACCTGGATGTTCCTGGAAAACTCGGAAGTATTACCATCACTGTCAGTAGCAGTGGCGATAATATATTCACCAGCGGTTACTGTAGTCCCAGTGAAAGACTGGTTAATAACAAGATTCCCGGGCATTAACGTTGCAGAACCAAGATAGCGCTCGGCATCAGGGTTGCTACCTGCGTAGAAATCAATTTCATATGTCCCTGATCCTGACATCGAACCTGCTATCTGTAAATCAGTACCCGTTAGTGTTGCACGTGTCAGAGTAGGCGGCAGCTGTAAGCTGCTACTTGCCGAAAGGTTGATTTCATCACCGGCATTAGCATAGAGTGTATTGGTGCGAATTGTTATTCCTGATGGCTGGCCAACAGTTGATACATTATCAGAGCGTGTTCCAGTACCTATGCCGTGCGAATCATTATGATGAATTGTATTATTTTCAATGCCTGTACTGGTGGCATTGGTGCCCGCAATACCCACACCTGCAGAACCATTCCCGGCAATAACATTGCCTGTAATACGGGTATCCGGCGCATCTTCAACCCATACACCTTTTCGTGCATTACCCAGCAATGTAGTGCTATCAGAAGCCAGGCCAATACTATTATTCTGGATGATATTATTACTACTGGTGGCATCTGATATTTCGATACCGTCACCACTGAGTCCACCAAAAAATCCCTTACCATTCCCTGAAATTACATTACCAGCAGCAGGTGATAAACCGCCGATTATATTGTCATGGGCGCCATTCGATATATGAATGCCATTAAAGGTATTCCCAAAATTTAGAGTTCCACTGGCATCCGTGCCGATGTAATTACCTTCTATTCGATTATTAAAAGAATTTGTCCCTGTGATTTCAATGCCATCACTACCATTGTTACTGATAATATTACGGTCACCCGGATTACTGCCACCAATGATATTAGTTGAAGAATTATTGATGACAATTCCGCTGCCAATATTTCTAGCCCCAGAACCACTGTGCGTTTGTCCAAAGTGAATGCCCTGGATAGTATTGTTCCCGCCATTAGTGAGAACGATGGCATCCCCAGTGTTACTGATCATCATTCCCTTGAGTGTGGTTCCGGATCCACTGCCATTGATCGTAAAGCCATTGAATTCCGTATTCGTTGCGTCACCTCTTATTTCGATAATGGGTGAATTTGTAGCCGCATCGTCTGGATCAGTCGTTCCATCAATAATGACCGCATCAGAAATGGTCGGTAATGCGCTGCTTAACTGGATGATATGATTAGCAGGATTATTTCCAGGGATATTAAAATGTATTTCATCTGGTGTTGAATTTAGATTTGCCGTGCTGTTTGCTGAAATAATTGCCTCTCTAAGAGACGTCACTCCATCAGTGCTATTGGTTGTATCGACTGTGGTATCAACGGTGAAAATCTGCAGGCTTCCCACGAATTGGGCCTGCACTCTTTTTGATACAATGATGGATGATTCCAGTTCACCGGTTTGATATTCCAGATCCCAGTCGGCATTCAGAGAGGCATGGCCAGTGAGGTCGGTGCTGGCGGCAATGTCGGTTTCCGTGAGTGCGCTGATTGTCTGAAGCAGTGTCTGACCTGCGAGATTACCCGCCACATCACAACCGTAAATGAGTAGATCCGCATCGGCTGCCAGTGCGTCTGACCAGCCAGAGAGCGGATCGCGGTAGCCAGCGATTGATTCGCTGTTCAGGGATTGATTGCCCAACTGGATTTCACCGGCCTGCCCATGTGAAATGATATGAATTGCATCAATGTCATTCAGTGGCGCCAATATCTGGCTAATCTGTAATATGCCATCCTTCTGGCTATCGAGAAAATACACTTCTAGCTGGCGATCTTTATCCTGCTGAGCGGCCAGGTCACTGACAATGGCTTCATAACCGGATACCTGTTTATCAATAAACACCAGTTCATGCGAAGGTTCAGTCTGTAAGGTATCCTGTGTCGCAGAGTGGCTGGCCGGTGTTAACGTAGCGTATTCACCTGCCGTATCCAGCCCAGCA
This sequence comes from Gammaproteobacteria bacterium, assembly GCA_036480335.1. Taxonomy (GTDB): domain Bacteria; phylum Pseudomonadota; class Gammaproteobacteria; order DSM-19610; family DSM-19610; genus JAZGER01. Next base: position 26,349 of record JAZGGH010000064.1, read on the forward strand.
TCATTTTGAATAACAAATGCCAGCGCATTATCGACCGAATACAACTGGCGAGCATCTAGCTCTTCGATGAGTGGCTGGTTGTCTACTAAGGTCTGGCGGGTATTCTGGCGGTGACCTGAATACTGAAGCGTCTTCAACGCACTGCCTGCCAATCGGCTAATCCATTGTTTTAACAGTCTGCTCTCAACTTTCCGCATGTGTTCTTCACCGACTATTGCCGATCTGTCCCTGTCATTTAATCCTTTTAAATCAAGCACTGTATACGGCATGAACATTGCCAGTAGTGATTTCTGCACCACTGGCTGCACAAGCCAATATCAATACCCCCCGAACTACTTAAAATCCTCGGTTCCATGGTAAGTAACGGCCTGTGAAACAGTGTCTTGAGTTCACATTATTATTCAATTGGGAGGGGATCAGGGGGCGGGGTCGGAATGATTTACCGCGCCAACCCTTCATGCTGTAACCAGGCCCTTAATTTATTTTCTTCTTCGAGCAATTCCTTACTGTTCAGCAGGCCGCGTTGAAATGCAACGGAAACAGCACGCGCACGTGGGTTCATCACTTCAGTTTCATTTTCCGCACTCTGTAAGCGATCAATATTCAGTTTCTGATAAAGTGTTTTCAAACGACTTTGTACGCCTCGCCGGGTAAGATAATGCCTGCGCGCTATATAATTGTCAGTAAGCCCAAGCGCAATATCAATCAGCGCTTCATATTCGGCATCGGTTATCGTTTCATCTTTACTCTGAGCACGCGCCTGCAACGAGCGGACTTTTGGATCTATCCAGCACTGATTGTCTTCAAACACGAAAGCAACCGCTTTTCGAAAGACTTCCGAAGTATTATCTTTCAAAATATACCCATACACTGTATCGGCTGGAATAATTCTGGATAGCGTACGCAAATATATTTCGTCCTTGTGTTGTGACCAGAAAATAATTCTGGCTGAAGGTCTCTTCTTCCAGAGTATCCGCGAAAACTCGATACCATTAAGTTCGGGCATCTGTAAATCACTGATCACATAATCGGTTTCCTGTTGATCAAAATATTCGAGCGCCTGTTTACCATTGGCAGCAATTTTCAATGCATATTGCTGTTGTAAACTATTGGCAAGAAACTCCCTGTCTCGGGCCGAGTCCTCAGCAATGATAATGGTTTTATTCGTCATAATTTTCCAGTGGCATGGTCAGCTCAAAACAGATACCACCCGTTTTTTTACATTGCCAGTTTACGGCAGCACCCAGAAGCCGGCTGCGTATTTTGATATTGGCCATACCTCTGCCTGCAGTTTTTTTGCTCATACTGGTATTCTCATTACTCTTGCCATTATCCATAATTTTTATCAGTAGACGTGAAGTATTCATTCTCATGGAAAATTCACAATGCTCAGCCTGCGCATGTTTTTCAATATTAGTGAGCACTTCCTGGATAATACGAAACAAATGCAGGCGCTGCTCATCGTTTAGACGACTTTCTTCCCAATCTTCTATCTGTAGCTGAAACACGGGTGGACGCCCGGATTCAAAATGTTTGTTGACATAATTTCTGAGTGTGTCCTCCAATCCAATCAGACCGAGAGATTGTGGATGCAGATCATTGATAGCATCGCGTATCGCATGGGTTATCTGGTCCATATCGGCATCAATTGTCGATATCGCCTGCTCTGGATCTGGGCCAGGCGTTTCTGGCAAGCGGTGGCATGCACGGCGCAAATGCGCAAACCCCGACAACACATGATCATGCAAATCCATGGCAATACGTTTACGGTCATTTTCAACGGCATTGAGCACCGTTCGGGTATCAGCAGTTACAACACCCATGATTTTGAGTAACCATGAAACCAGCGCTGCGAATACCAGGAACAGTAATAGCACCCAGAATGCTTCGCTGAGTAAAGCGTAGCGCCTGGCTGTCAGAACAGTACTGTCAGGTATATCGTTCAGGCTCCAGTATGTACCCGGAATATCAATTGATACTATGGTTTTCTGCCTGTAATCCTCCATCCAGACCATTCGTTCAGTGCCTTTTTTCCCTGAGGGAATAGTCTGTGGCTGTACATTATCCAATGAAAGAATGGCCGGATTATCCGTCGTTGATATCTCAATAATCGACGGCTCACCCTTTTTGACGAGCACCAGTTCATGGCCGACCACCTTGCCGTGATTCATAATACGAGCCAGATCATTGAGAAAAAAACTGACAAAGAAAACGGACAGTTTGCCACTGCTGGTATGTATGGTATTCATCAGATCAAAATGAAATTTATCAGTACCCGGACTGGGATGTACATGAACAGCATGATCCTTCGAATTCACGGTAAATGTTTTAATATCGCGCCGACAAGCACCGCCAATCAGTTCCTGGCCTTTACGTAATAATGGCACGCCCTCTTTACTGGCAATAGTGAATGCAAATCGCTCGGGAAAATAGATATCCACTTTTGATCTTAATTCAGTATTCGCAGCATAATCATTCGGATTTTCGACCAAACGCTGTAGCAACAAGTCTTCACGGTGAATAAAAAGATTCAGTAGACGTTGTTGTTCATTAATCAGTAATTCGATCTCATGCGCCACCCCCTCTGCCGAGTGTTCCGCAAGCTGTTGATGATGTTGCTGAAAAGCACGATAACTGGACAGGCTATACCACCAGACCGTTAATAAAAGGGTCAGGAATGCCAGTATCAGGAATGCATTAGGAGATTTAATGAATCGCATTACATATCAGTATATCGTTAAACATACATTGGTGAACTGTGCATATGCACAGTCTGGCCCGTTGATTCAACGCTATGCGTTCTGTTGCTGGATGGCTGTTGTTTATTATCGCAAATTAATAGAATTATAGCCTCATTCATAGGAGGCATTTCACAATGAAAAACAGATCACTTTCGCTACTCACTGGCGCCCTGCTTGGCGTTGCCAGCTTTGGCAATGCATGGGCAGCCGCACAGATAACTGCTCATGACGGCGTCTGCACCAACCGTTCAGGTGGCGGCCATGCTACCACTGTGCTTTTCTTTAACAAAAAGGTAAAAAACGTTATCGCAACTACCAATGAAGTCCAGCGTATCGCCGGTGCAACCGTAAGCCAGGATACAGATTTGACCTTTGATGTTTGGCGCTCAAAAAAACAACAGCCAGGCGAATGTATTGGTAGCATTGATGTGCATATTGATGGAGGAACCAATGAGCGGGCAGAAGTCGTCATTGAAGATTTACTGAATACGCCACACTGGGGTCAGGGCATCGTTGTGCGCACAGGCCAGTTGGACAAGCGCAGTAAAATCGATATCTATGTTGATCGTTTCACTGGTCGCAAAGGGCATAAACAGCGCCAGTTAGTCTGGAACAATTTTACCGGCATGCCTAACCCAAGCCGTGAAATGAGTACCATGCGTTTTGTGGCAGGACAACATCTGGCGATCTACTTCTCAGGTCAGGATGATCATCAGGCAACAGCAAAAATTCAGGTATTCAAAAATGATGGTACTTTCGTTGGCGTAGCTACCGAAAAAATTGGTGAAGGTTCAGTTGTCGTGACGAATAATACTCGCAGCCTGGATTACGTTGACCTTGCTGGAAACCCGGTAGCAAAATCCATGCTACCTGATGATGGAGAAGGCTATCTTAAAGTCATTGGTGTTTCCGACACTGAAACAGAAGCTGCCTGTATGGTGCTGTTTTCAAAGAGCAGACCAAACTCTAATTATCCATCCAGCTGGTATAATGGAAAACTCGCAAATACAACGATCACCTTTGCGCGCAGAAACGCAAGCAACGATCCTTTGAATCTGGGTGAGTAATACACCAGATTGTATTTCAAATATTTAGATACGCTGTGCTTGATCCCGCCTACTCCTGGTAGGGTGGATCAAGTATAGCATTCCTACCGAGACCTGTATTACCACGCCAGATTCCAGATTAATCTGGATAAATTTACCACTAAAAATAGATCTCAGCCTGTTATCTTGCCATAATCCTTTGCGATGATTAAACAATGGCTCAAGCGCTTTCAAACCTACCGCATCCTGAAGAATCACGGCCTTCCTGATCACCTCTGGTTTCAGGTTACTCGAAGGCTTCCTTTACTGGCTTCTCTAAATCGTTTTGACAGGGTTCGTTTACGCATACTCAGCACACTACTGATCCATAACAAATCATTTTATGGTGCCAACGGATTCATTGTTACTGAGGAAATGAAAGTTGTCATTGCCGCACAGGCCTGCCTGCAAATCCTTAAACTCGGTATCCATGCTTTTGAAGGCTGGCAGGAAATTATCATTTATCCAGGTGCTTTCCGGGTGAGCAGGGAAATCCGGGATGAAAACGGTCTCGTGCATAGTCACGCAAACATTCTCAGCGGCGAAGCATGGCGTCAGGGTCCGGTTGTATTTTCCTGGGAAGATGTGGAGCGTGACAGTTTTACCTTGCGTCAGGGTCACAATGTGGTTATCCATGAATTTGCGCATAAACTGGATATGCTAAATGGACGAGCAAATGGTATGCCACCCCTGCATCCTGATATGCCTCTTGCCGAATGGACTACATCACTCAGTAGTGCCTATCAGCAGCTGATTGAAAAACTGGAACATCATCGTAACGAAATCAATGCCTATGCAGCAACCAACCCTGGTGAATTTTTTGCCGTCATTTGCGAATACTATTTTACTGCACCGGATATTCTGATCGAGCAGTATCCAGACGTTTACCAGCAGTTAAAAGCTTACTTCAAGGTAGAGTTAAAATCTGCAATCCAGCCTTCATAACGCTTGCCCACATTCAATGTAACGGCATAATGGATCGTCTCGACATCATCCGCCAATATCGCATGAAATGCTAACGGTACATGGATACGATCAGTCAGTAATGACAACGAACCACTGACTGTCCACTTGCCTGAATCGAGCTCATCAAATACCTCGAGGATTTCATCATCAGCCAGGCGTTGAAACATACGTACTCTGGCTGGCAGAACTAGATAGCGGGATGTATCCGGGTAACGCTGGCGTAATACTGCAGGATCGGTACCTGCATCAATGGCAACCAGTCGAGAACCTTCTGTCTTCATCGTCTGCAAAGATTCCTCCCGGTACTCGATTTGCTGGAATGTTGCTTCATTTATTTCCAGACTTTCACGCAACTTGCGAATCTCATCGGCCTCTTCTGCCAGCGCAGCCTGCCACGCTGCCCCATCAAATTCCAGTACTACCCAGGCTTTACGTGGTAATGGCCTGCGGCCCGGTTTATTTTTCAGCGCGAACCCCAGATTGCGCAATTTATCAGCATCCAGCCAGGCTGGAGAATAGGCACTGGAATCCAGTTGCAGCCGACAGGCAATACCGTTATTTTCTTCCCTGGTTTTGTGACGGGGATAATGCTGGCTAATCAGCGAACACTCACGCTCACTAAGTACCACACTCGCCTCCGGTACTCCTGAACGGTTCCATGCCACACCAGCCAATACTGCCGCATTGACTATAATGATCAGTAACAGAGCGGCAAAAAGGTAACGTTTTCTCATGTCAGCTCCTCCTGACTACAACCCCGCAGACGTTGTAACACAAACAATAACAATATCGCCATCAGACCAACAATCAGGAAAAACACATATTTCGGCATCCAGTCCCAGAACCAGTCGAACAGTTTGGTATACAGATACAACACAAAAAACGTACTGCCCAGATTCACCAGGCCCGGCCAGTGTCGACGTATGCCAAGCCAGACAACAATCGACGAAAGCACAAAGCCGGCCAACTGGTAAGCATTCTCTATCGCCTCAGTGGAAAAAGGCAGATAACTGTTTCTGCCCCAGTTCGCCATAATCAGGATAGCAATGAACACAACCAGAAGACCATAGACGCGAAAGATACCGGCAAATCCAGGGAACGCACGCTGCTCACGCAGGCCGAGCGCAAACACAACCAGACCACCGAGGATAAAGTTTTCCGGGCGTTCACCAAACGATAACCAGTACATGCCACTCCAGCTTCCTACCTCCGCCGATAACCAGGCCATTAAACACGTCAGTCCAGCCACCAAAACCAGTTTCAGGCCATAACCATAGGCCAGCAGAAAGGCGAATGCCGCCCACACCAGGAAAGCATTGGGACTGGGAGTGATGTTGAATATCTGCCCAAGCACGGATAAATTGAGTACAAAGCAGGCCAGCGCGACCAACGATATCAGGGAGGCAAAATAGAGACTGCGCTCACGTCTGGCAGCAAAGTCTATCGCGAGCGTCATCAATAATGGCGCAGCGATTAGTAAGCCAACTTGCAGGAAGGTACTGAAACCACCCCAGAAACGGTAAAAAAAGAAAAACACGGCAGCAGATAAAGCCAGGGCACCAAAGAAAGATGCCAGGCGCATCCCCCAGGATAGGCGTTTCTGGTCGTGACTGGTATCAATATCGAATTCTGCTGCAAACTGTTGCAGCAAACTCGAATGGTATTGCTGAATATCGGCTTGCAGCGCTGCATTCGACGACAGAATACCGGCACCCTGTAATGCCATTGCTTCAGACTGGTAGGCTCGAATCTGGTCTGCACGCAGCTGCGCTTCCTGCTTATTCATAATAAATAATTCTACTGCCGTTGAAATAAACCATTGTACCCCTATAATCTTATTATCTTTCTCTTATATAATGATATGCTTATTTATATTGTATCAATGCAGGTTGAACGCATATGCATCATTTATTCAGATTATTGTTTTTATTCGTCCTGCTCCTGACGGCTTCAGGAACTGTATGGTCAGATGAGCCTGATCTTTGCTCAGCTTTTAAGAATAGCAATATAAACAATGAGTTACTTGGTAACATGCTATCAGCCGCCAAACATGGACAGCTTTACCAAATTCAGAAAAAAAGCTCACAGGTAGGCTTCTGTGTCGACAGTAAACTGGCGACAATCAAGGGAAAATTCACCGAATTTGAAGGTGGAATAACCCTTTCTCCGGAAGCAAACAGCAATGGCAAAGCGATGATCCTGATCCAGGCTAAGAGTCTGGACACTGAGAATGGCCTGATCAGCACTATCATTAAAAGTGAGCAGTTTTTCGATGTAAAGAACCATCCCGAGGTGCTATTTGTCAGTCGCGGCTTTAAATGGACCGGGCGCGATACTGCCATTTTACAGGGCGACCTGACCTTGCGCGGAGTCACCAGACGCGTGACTTTCAATGTCCTGTTATCCGTCCTGGAAAATCATCCGGCAGCACAGGCGCAGAAAATTCTCGTTAAAGCCACCACCGTTCTCAACAGAACTGAATTTGGCATGAAAACCCTGCCCGTTCTGGTCAATAAGGAAGTCAAACTGTGCTTGAGCGTTGAAGCATTGCGATACTCATCCTGATATAATGGCTCGTTTCGGCGCGTAGCCATTAACAAACCCATCTGGACACCACCATGCTTAGCACTGCGAATATCACCATGCAATTTGGGGCTAAACCCCTGTTTGAAAATGTCTCTGTTAAATTCAGCGATGGCAATCGTTATGGCCTGATTGGTGCCAACGGTTGTGGCAAATCCACTTTTATGAAAATCCTTGGTGATGATTTAGAACCATCGGACGGTAATGTTTCCAAAGATCCGAATGAACGCATTGGTAAATTGAAGCAGGATCAGTTTGCCTACGAAAATAATACCGTTGTCGACACGGTCATCATGGGACATGAAGAGCTGTGGGCGATCAAGTTCGAACGTGATGCCATCTACGCCAATGCAGAAATGACTGAAGCCGACGGTATTCGTGCCGCCGAACTGGAAGCCGAGTTTGCGGAAATGGATGGCTACACAGCCGAAGCGCGCGCCGGTGAATTATTACTGGGTGTCGGCATTGCCATTGAACAACACAATGGTCTGATGAGCGAAGTCGCACCTGGCTGGAAGCTGCGAGTACTGTTAGCACAGGTGCTGTTTTCCGAACCCGATATCATGCTCCTGGACGAGCCCACCAATAATCTGGATATCAATGCAATTCGCTGGCTGGAAGGCATCCTCAACGAACGTAACTGCACCATGGTCATCATTTCCCATGACCGTCATTTTCTGAACAGTGTCTGCACGCACATGGCCGACCTGGATTACGGCGAAATACGCATGTACCCCGGCAATTATGATGAATACATGACCGCAGCAACCCAGGTATCGGAACGCCTGCAATCTGAAAATGCCCGCAAAAAAGCGCAGATTGCCGAACTCAAAAGTTTCGTCAGCCGTTTTTCAGCAAATGCTTCAAAATCCAAACAGGCAACCTCACGCGCCAAACAAATTGATAAAATCAAGATCGCCGAAGTCAAACCTTCAAGCCGCCAGAATCCCTACATTCGTTTTGAGCAGAACAAAAAACTGCACCGCCTGGCACTGGAAATTAAGGGGCTAAGTAAACAGTTTGATGATGACGTCATCAAGGATCTTGATCTCACTGTTGAAGTCACCGAACGCATAGCAATCATCGGGCCCAACGGCATCGGCAAAACAACCTTACTCAAATGCCTTGCGGGAGATCTGGAAGCGACAGGCGGAACCATCAAATGGTCGGAAAATTCTGATATTGGCTATTATGCTCAGGATCATTCGGCTGATTTCGAAGAGGACAACACCCTGTTCAACTGGATGAGCCAGTGGGGTCAGGAAGGTGATGATGAACAGGTAATCCGTGGCACACTCGGCCGCCTGCTGTTTTCTCAGGACGAGATTGAAAAATCGGTCAAGGTTATCTCCGGTGGTGAACAGGGTCGTATGCTGTTTGGTAAATTGATGCTACAGAAAAACAACATATTATTAATGGATGAACCCACCAACCATCTTGATATGGAGTCCATCGAATCACTCAACCTCGCGCTGGAAAACTATCCTGGCACATTACTCTTTGTGAGCCATGACCGGGAATTTGTATCTTCACTGGCAACCCGCATCATTGACATGACAACAACAGGTATTATTGATTTCCGGGGCAGCTATGAAGAATACCTGCGCAGCCAGGAAACACAGAAAAAGGCGAAGGCTTCCTGAACGACTCGCCGGTAATTAAGCGATGAAAAAAATTGCCCTGTTTGCCGATGTGCAAAATATTTACTACACCACCCGGCAACAATACAGCAGACAATTTAATTATCGCAAACTCTGGCAACGTTTAATCTATGAAGGCGATATAGTTTCAGCAACTGCATATGCCATTCACCGAGGTGACGATAGTCAGCAAAAGTTTCAAACTGCACTGAAACACATTGGCTTTACGGTTAAGCTGAAGCCGTATATCCAGCGTAGCGATGGCTCTGCCAAAGGCGACTGGGATGTCGGTATTGCGATTGATATTATGGAAACGGCAAAGACGGTTGATACCATTATTCTGTTATCCGGAGACGGTGACTTTGATCTGCTGCTCGACAGGATCATAGCGAATCATGGTGTCAGGGCAGAAGTCTATGGCGTTCCTGCTTTAACAGCAAACTCGCTAATACAGGCGGCCAGCATTTACCATCCGATTGATGAAGACCTGTTGCTATAACCCAAATCCATTATATTGAATTTCATGAGAACAATACATTGAACCCACTTTCATTTGCTTCCCTGCCCCTGCCTTCCGAATTACAGGATAATCTGCAAGCACTCGACTACCAGGAAATGACAGAAATTCAGGCACAAAGTCTGCCGGGCATTCTGGATGGGAGAGATTTACTCGCGCAGGCAAAAACCGGCAGCGGAAAAACAGCGGCTTTTGCACTGGGAATCCTGAACCGGTTTGACCCACAACAGTACCGCAGCCAGGCACTTGTCCTTTGCCCGACACGCGAACTCGCCGATCAGGTCGGCAAGGAAATCCGTCGGTTGGCAAGAGTCATCCCCAACACAAACATACTCACTCTGTGCGGAGGAAAACCCATCGGACCGCAGCTAGCCTCCCTGCAACGCCATCCACACATTGTCGTTGGCACGCCAGGCCGGGTATTGAAACATCTGGGCAAAGGCTCGCTGAAACTTGATGCTTTGAATATTCTGGTTCTGGATGAAGCCGACCGGATGCTGGATATGGGTTTTTCGGAAGACATTATGCAAATCATCGAATACACACCGCAACAAAGACAGACGCTGTTATTTTCTGCCACCTACCCGGATGAAATCACTGCCGTCAGCAAGGCAATCCAGCAATCACCCGTGAATATTCGTATCGAAAGCCTGCATGACAACAAAAAAATCAAACAGGTCTTTTATGAAATACAAAAAGGCGAAAGAACGCAAACCTTAATCTCCCTGCTACAACACTACCAGCCAGACTCCAGCGTGGTGTTCTGTAATCGCAAACAACAATGCCAGGAACTGGCATCTGCATTATGGCAACAGGGCTTTCATGCACTGGCGCTGCACGGTGATCTGGAGCAAAAAGAGCGTGATCAGACACTGATACAGTTTTCCAACAAAAGCAGCTCCATCCTGATTGCCACCGATGTTGCTGCCCGTGGTCTGGATATCAAGGATCTACAGGCCGTTATTAATTTTGAGCTATCCCCTGATCCCGAGATTCATATACACCGTATCGGACGCACAGGACGCGCCGGTAAAGAAGGCCTTGCCCTCAGTCTTTTTATGCCCTCCGAAGCAAGAAAGGTTGCAGCGATTGAAGACTATCAAAACAATCCAGCCCACATTGAAAAAACCCAGACCCTGAAAACCCGAGAACATTTCAAACTCAGCCCAGCGATGGTGACACTCTGTATTCAGGCTGGCCGAAAAAACAAACTGCGCGCAGGTGACATACTCGGTGCATTAACTGCCGACACAAATCTGAGCGGCAAACAAATCGGAAAAATCGACATCCTTGACACGATAGCTTTTGTTGCTATCGAACGCCCGGCAGCAAAACAGGCACTGAAGATTCTCAGCGAAGGGAACATCAAGGGGCGTCGTTTCAAAGTGCGTAAGTTACGTTAGCCAGCCGAAACCGGTGCACACCATTCTTCGATCAAGGTTACCGCTTTTTTTCTACACGCCAGTCTGACGTGGTCGCTCTTTTCCAAAACATGGAAATCAACACTATCATTCTGCTCTAGCAACTTTCGCGCCGCGCCAAGCAGAGGATCTTCAGCACCAACGATCAGGCGTAAAGGTATCGTTAACTGTGCAAGTTCAGCACGCGAGACAGCCAGTTCGCTCAAGCTTTTAACTACCGCATGCAGCACATGCCTGTTATTCATACGCTGTACAAACTGGTACTCTACCCATGTCTCGAAGCGATTCGGTAAACCGATCGCATCATCAAATACAGTCAACACAGATCGATACGGTGCATGTTGCAGAAAATTATCCGCCCACTGCTCCAGATTTTTAAACAATAGAGCATCCGCAGAATCTACCCAGCCAGACGCCAGCAACACCGCCCGGTCAATACGCTGCGGGTATAGAATGCAGGTTTTCAGTGCGATAAAGCCGCCTAGCGAATACCCCGCTAGATGGGTTTTTTCAATTCCCAAATGGTCCAGTAGTGCCGGCACATCCTGCGCCAGCTCAAGTCCATACTGCTCGATCTGCCGTGGTTTACTGCTGCGACCGTGTCCGCGCAAATCCAGAGTAATGACACGATAGCGCCTCGCCAGCCTGCGCAACCACCCACAATAACGCCAGTTCATATCGGCATTGACTGCCAGCCCGTGTAATAACAAAAGCGGCTGCCCCTGCCCCTGTAGCGTATAGTGCAGACACACACCTCCTGGGCGTTTGCAAATTCCATGCTGCCGAGCTGGCATTTTCATTATCAATCAGGCCTGAATCTTAGAGCCATTGCCACAAGTCGCATACTTAACCAGAGAAACAGTAACGGCAATAAAACCGTCTGCACAATAAATACCACCATTAAATGAATCGTATGTTCTGTCGTGGTACTCGCCAGTTTTTTTATGGTCTCAACCCGTTTCTGTACATTCAGCATCTCAGTCGTTGATTTATAGGCTTTGTTGAAACTTTCAAACCAGGGAGACAGGGCCGTCTTCTTTTCCGGTTGTTTAGATTGCGCATTCAAATTGCCGATACGCTGCGTGGTCTTTTCCAGTTCGGCGCTGGCTGTTTTATATTCATCTTCAAGAAAATAGTGATACAGGGCCGCATTAGTCAATGCCATTAACGGAATCAAAAAACGCAATAACACAAGCACAGCAGCGATTCGATAAAGCCACTGACGCCATACCACAGACGACTGCGAACGTCGCCACCAGACTGCCAACAGAACAAGCAACAGGACAGCAGCAAGAGCAAATGAAAGACTCGATGAAGAAAACACCTTCAACAGCATTGACTGAATACCCAACGAGGTACTGCTGACCAACATCACCCAGGAAAAACGTTCAATCAGGTCATTCACTGGATCAAGAATCTGACCGGGTGTAAAAATCACCCCGACACCGGCAGGCTCAACGGCCACTTCTGTTCCCTGAACCACTGAAATCACACCATTCAAACCGCGAGCAATACCAAAGGTCAGCAATGCGCGTTTGAAACTGTCATTCGTATACTGTTCGCCCATCTCATCAAGTGGCCCAAGCAGAGCAACAGCCGCAGTTGCCACAAGAATAAAAGACAGAATCACCCTCAAAATGAGACTTTTTTCCTGGCCTGTATCTATCGTTTGCTGATCACTCATAGTTGCTTCCAAAATATATTAATGTGTGCCTGCTATATTATACAGTACACTCAATTTCCCTTATCTGAAAAGAGAATATGATATGCGAACTTCACTGATTGCTTTTTCCTGCCTTGCCATTGCAACTGCCTGTACGGCTGATTCAGTACCCCCTTCGCCTGTAGGTATTGATTTTCCGGCTGGCTACCAGGACTGGCGGGTAATTTCTATCTCACACCGTATCGACAACAAAACCCTGCGGGTTATCCTGGGTAACGATACCGCCATTGAGGCTTCTCGCGCTGGTAAAACAAACCCCTGGCCAGACGGCAGTATTTTAGGAAAAGTGGTCTGGAAAGAACAGGCAAAACCCAGCTGGCCTGCCGCCATTGCTCCAAATGAACTGGTACATGCTGAATTCATGTTCAAAGATGCAAAAAAATATGCCGAAAATGGCACTGGCTGGGGTTGGGCCCGCTGGGTTGGTATGCAACAGACACCCTTTGGCAACGATGCGAAAGCAGATCAGGAATGCATTGCCTGCCATACACCGGTAAAAGGTAATGACTGGGTATTTACCACACCTGCACCGTTACCGCCTGTACAGAAATAGAATAACTATTTTATGAAAGACCTTTTTGCCACCTGCCTGAAATACCAGAACAATCAACTGCTGATCCTTGATCAGCGTCGATTGCCACATGAACAACACTGGCATCAATGTGAAAGTGATGATGACCTGGTGACGCTGATTCAGTCCCTGGCCATTCGCGGCGCACCAGCAATCGGTATAGCAGCATCAACCTGGATTGGCCACCTCGCGGACTCCGGTGCATCAAACGACGAACTGATCAAAAGCATCCACAAACTGCGAGTGGCACGCCCTACTGCCGTGAACCTGATGAATTATCTCGATCAAATGCTGGAGGCGATTGAACAGGGCGCAGACAATATTGCGATTTCAATCATGGCAGAAGCACTCTTCGATGAAGATGTTGCTCTGTGCAAACTGATGGCTAACCATGGTGCTGCTCTGGTGCCAGACAAGGCAAAAATCCTGACTCACTGCAATACAGGTGGGCTGGCCACTGTCGGTATGGGCACCGCTATCGGCGTTATTAAAGCTGCGCATGAACAGAAAAAGCAGATTCATGTCTGGGTAGATGAAACCCGGCCATTACTGCAGGGTGGACGGCTTACCGCCTGGGATATGCAGCAGGCAGGCATCCCCTACCAGATTATCTGTGACAACATGGCGGCCATGCTGATGGGGAAAAATGAAGTGGATATGATCCTGGTGGGTGCAGACCGGATTGCCATCAACGGTGACTTCGCCAACAAGATTGGCACATACTCACTCGCGGTACTTGCTAAACACCATGGCGTACCCTTTTATGTGGTCGCGCCTCACACCACCGTTGATAAGCTATGTGCCGATGGTGATGCCATTCCGATAGAACAGCGTGCCGCAGATGAAGTGCGCGGTGTCAGTGGTAACTTTGGAAACTGCCAGTGGACGCCCACAGATGCACCCGTGTTTAACCCTGCCTTTGATGTCACACCGGCTTATCTGGTCACTGGCTGGATACTGGACAAGGGTGTCTTTAACCAGCAGGAAATTGATGCGGGAGCACTGGTACGCTAATCATATTCACTGGCTAACGCGGTCGTCCAGATGCTGAATCAGACCATCCAGTCCATACCGGCTAATTTCCTCTTTAAAACTTGAGCGATAATTTACCGCCAGGCTGACTCCTTCGATAGTCAGATCATAAATCTTCCATTGTGCGCCTGCATGATGCAAGCGGTAATCGACAACAATCGGCACACCGGAAGACGAATTGAGTTTTGCCCTGACGGTCGCCCGCCCGCCTTTTGCAGCCTTTTTCAACAACTGATAGTCAATGCTATGATCCGTATATTGTGACAGTGAAGTCGCATAGGTCTTGACCAGTAGGCGCCTGAAATTTCTGGTGAACTGTTCGCGCTGTGCCTGACTGGCGGTTTTCCAGTATTTACCCAACGTTAACATGGACAATCGCCGGTAATCGATATTGGGCGATACCCTGTCTTCGATCATGGCGTGCAATCTGTTTGTATCTGATTTCATCTCTGGAGTGCTGCCAAACTCGGACAATACCTGTTCAGTTATCAAACGAATAAATTCAACAGGCTCTTCATTCATTGCCATGCCTGAAACCGGCAACAAAAACCCCATCATCAGAAAACCAGCTCTCATTATTCTGGATAAAACTCGATGAGAAACTCTACCTGAACAGCGTGTATTCATACTCTTTACCTTCGTATTCATTAAGCTGTTTTGTTCAGAATCTGGCGTATAACGATTTCCAACCACTCCGTTAGACTTCACAACACACCCAAGGTGCCTGTTCTGACAGCCAAACCTGAAACAGCATCAGGATAAACAGCATAATTGTTGCTCAATCATTAATAAATACAGGATAATGCAACTGTCTGTTCTATAATTAGCAACAATATGGACAAATTTGCCGAAATAGAAACCTTCGCAGCCGTCGTAGAAACCGGTACCTTCAGCGCTGCTGGTGAACGACTTGGGATTGCCAAATCCGTTGTCAGCCGACGCATTCAGCAACTGGAACAACGCCTCAACAGTCGCCTTCTCAACCGCACCACCCGCACCATCGCCCTCACAGATAGCGGTAAGAACTTCTATCAACGTACCACACAGATTCTGCATGATCTCGATGATGCGGAACAACATGTTGCAAGGGAAACAACCGAATTGCGTGGCGCGATCAAACTGGCTGCACCGCTTTCCTTTGGGCTAAACCAGCTATCCGATGTGATCGCTGACTTCCTTAAACAAAACCCTGCCATCGAATTAAATCTGGATCTGAATGACCGCAATATCAATCTGATTGAAGAAGGCATCGACATGGCCGTGAGAATTGGCAAACTGCAGGACTCAACTCTGATAGCGCGGCGTATCGGCACCATTCATTTCGTCACCTGTGCCAGTGAAGACTACATAAAACAATATGGCGAACCCAGACATCTGGATGAGATGCCGCAACACATTGGCCTGCAATACAGCAACATCAGTTACAAACAACAATGGCTCTACATCAGCCCGGAAGGCAAAACCGTGTATGCACAACCACAACTGCGTATCCGCACCAACAACGGCGAAGCTCTGGCCGCAGCCGCCGCTGCCAGCCTCGGCATTATTACCGGGCCAACGTTTATTCTGGGTAAATATATCCGCGATGGTAGACTCAAACTTATCCTCACCGACTGGCAACGCCCAGCAACCGGCATCTACGCGGTATACCCGCCGGGACGCCTGATACCAGGGCGCATTCAGGCATTCACTGAATTTCTTGCCGGGCGCCTGGGAGACAGGCATTATTGGGATGATGATGCTACGTTAACAAGCTGATCTATTTTTATGGTGGAGAGGAAGGGATTCGAACCCTTGTGGGGCGTTAAAGCCCCCAACCGATTTCGAGTCGGTGCCGGTATGACCGCTTCGGTACCTCTCCGTAAACACTTTTAGCTGAAAAATCAAAGAATAACAGTGGATTCTCTGTTACTGACAGCGTAAATTACGCATTGTACTCAAGCCACGACTTGAAAGCGATTATCTTTATGACTACTGTGGCCAGAAAGGACGACTCTGAACCATGCTGTTAAGACTGGCTTGCTGCGCCCTGCTTCTGCTGGCAGGTTGCGATACCCAAATTCTGCAACCAAAATCCCAGCTCGAAAAGGTACAGAAACGTGGTGTGTTGCAGGTCACAACGTTTGCGGGAGCGACGACCAGTGTCTGGGAAAATAATGCCCTTACAGGTTTTGAATACGAGCTTGCAAAAGCGTTTGCAGTTTACCTCGGGGTCAAACTCGATCTAACCTTACCGGATAAATATTCAGAAATTACACAATATGTCATTGATGGAAAATCAGATATTGCACTCGGCCTGATAAAAACACAAAGCAGCGATCAACTTTTTAATTTTGGTCCGGAATATCATTCGACTTCCCTGCAACTGATCTATCGAAAACATCAGCCATCGCCGCTGGATTACGCGCAACTCGAACACCCAATCGATATTATTCCTGATACAGCGATTATCGATTATTTCAATAACGTACAACAGGACTACCCTGAACTAACGCTGGTAGTGCATGAAGGACTGACTCCCTCTCAATTAATCGAAATGCTCTGGGATGATGTCATTACCTACACTGTGACCGATTCAAACACCCTGGCAATGATGCAACGCTATTATCCTGACCTGCGGGTGGCAAAAAGCCTTATTGTCAATCAACCACTGGCCTGGCTATTTCCTGCGGGCAAAGATTTGAGCCTGGTTCACAAAGCAGAAAACTTCTTTAACCAGATTCGCAACAATGGGTTTCTGGACGAGATAACACATCGCTACTATGGTCATGCCGCTGAGTTCGACTATGTTGACAATAAACGCTTCCGACGCCACATCAATCAGCGGCTAGTAAAATATTATGACTATTTTGTCGAAGCTGGGCAGCAGACCGAGATTGACTGGCAACTGCTTGCAGCAATTGGTTATCAGGAATCCCACTGGAACCCTAAAGCAAAATCGCCGACAGGTGTGCGTGGCATTATGATGCTGACGCAGACAACCATGAAGCATCTGGGAATTAAAGAAAGCCGCCTGAATCCACAGGCCAGTATCAAGGGCGGCGCCCTATATTTCAAACAAATGCTCAAGCGGATACCGGAACGCATTACGGAACCCGACCGCAGCTGGTTTGCACTGGCTGCCTACAATATAGGTTTTGGCCATCTTAACGATGCCAGAGTGCTGGCAGAAAAAGATAACGCCAACCCGGACAAGTGGGTGCAGGTTAAAAACTACCTGCCGTTGCTTGAACAGAAAAAATGGTATCAGCAAACCCGGTATGGCCGCGCACGTGGGCACGAAGCCATCCAGTTTGTTGAGCATATTCGGAATTATTACGACATTATGCGCTGGGTATCGGTCCAGCAGCCAATTGTTGCCAGCAAAGATACGCTGCTCAAAGTTGACTGATTATCAGGCTGCCTGAATCGGAATGGAATTGCGGGTGCGAACGATCTGGTTGATTTCATCCATGTAAACCAGCGTGGGTTTATGCTGTTTGACTTGTTTGGCATCCAGCGACGCATAAGTACAGATAATCACCCTGTCACCCGGATTTGCCTTGTGCGCAGCAGCGCCATTGACAGAAATCACACCTGATCCAGCTTCAGCCCGAATCGCATAGGTGATGAAACGTTCGCCGTTATTCATATTATAAATATGAATCTGCTCGTACTCATGAATTCCCGCTGCATCCAGTAATGCGCTGTCGATTGCGCAGGAACCCTCATACTCGAGCTCAACCCGGGTAACGCGTGCCTGATGCAATTTAGACTTTAACATTTCAATCTGCATATGAAATCCTCTAACTAGTACAATCACTATTATCTCAACTTAATGAGACAACTGCAAAGCTATATAATTCAAATAGTTACGTTATCTATTAAACGTGCTTTACCAAGATAAGCTGCCGCCAGAACAACCCAGCGAGGTAAATCCGGGTGCGCTGGCGACAGGTCATCCACCTGCCTCACCTGCACATAATCCGGCCGGAACCCTGCCTGCTGCAAAGTCTCTATTGCCCTTTGTTCCAGCTCAGAAAAGTCAATATTCCCATCACGCACAGCTTCCGCTAACTGATTCAACGTTTGATAGAGCAAGGGCGCACTGTGTCGTTCTGCTTCAGCCAAATACTGGTTACGCGAACTCAGCGCCAGACCATCCGCTTCGCGTACCGTCTCCACTGCGATGATCTGAATCGGAAAACACAAATCGCTGACCATTTTTTTCAGCACCGCCAGTTGCTGATAGTCCTTGCGGCCAAACAGGGCAATATCCGGTTGTACCATCAGAAACAACCGCGCTACCACCGTCGCCACACCGGTAAAATGTCCAGGGCGAAAATCATCACACAATCCCTCACTGACTACCGGCACCTGAACAGAGGTGGTCTCGGCCGTGCCTGCGGGATAAATAACATCAATCGGCGGATGAAACAGGAGGTCAGTAGCCTCGCTTTGCAGTAACTGCTGATCGACTTCCAGAGTTCGTGGATAGTGGGCAAAATCTTCATCGGGGCCAAACTGCATTGGATTCACAAAGATACTGCACACCACCCTGTCGGCCACCTGCCTCGCTTCTCGTACCAGTTGTAAATGCCCCTGATGCAGATTACCCATCGTTGCCACAAAGGCAATACGTTCACCGGCCATGCGCCATTCATGAAGCTGTTGGCGCAGCGGCTCAAGTGCCGTTATCGTGACCATACTTTTCATAATATAATTATGAAAAACAGTGGCTTGTGGATGGAAACTCACCTGATTTCACATCTTTAACATAGGCCGTAAGCGCCGACTGAATATCCGGCTGAGCGGCGAGAAAGTCTTTCGAAAATGAAGGGCGCTTACCTGGTGTAATACCCAGCATGTCATACAACACCAGCACCTGACCATCACAGTCCACGCCAGCACCGATACCAATCGTTGGGATTGTTAATGCTTCGGTGACCTGCTGCGCAAGCTCCGATGGAATACATTCCAGCACCAGCATGGAAGCGCCAGCCTGCTGCAGATCCCTGGCCTCAGCAAGCAGGTGCTTTGCTGCTGCTTCATCGCGGCCCTGGACACGATAGCCTCCCAGCTTATGCACTGATTGTGGCAACAGCCCAAGATGACCACACACTGGAATACCATAACCGGTCAATGCCTCAATACTGCGATGATTGATTTCACCGCCTTCCAGCTTGACCATATGGGCATCGCCTTGACCCATCAAACGGGCACCGTTTTCCAGCGCCTGATCAACAGAACGGTAACTCATGAAAGGAAAGTCGGCGATACGCAGAGCCGCACCGCCAGCCCTGGCAACACAGGCACTGTGATAGATCATATCATCCAGACTGACACCGAGTGTCGACTGCCGCCCCTGCACCACCATGCCCAGAGAATCACCCACCAGCACTACATCGACGGCAGCGCGTTCCAGCAAATGGGTGAAACTGGCATCATAACTGGTCACCACCGCAATTTTTTCACCGCGCTGCTTCATCTCCAGCAGGCGGGTTACTGTGATCTGTTTACGTGTTTTTGTGTTCATAAATCAACCGGTATCGGGTTAAAGAAATGCCTGCCCCGTTCAGTATCTGCCAGCCGCTCTAGCAAAGCCTGATAATCTGCATCTGACTCAATCAGATTGATTTCATCGGCATTGACAATCAGCAGAGCCGCATCATCATAGTAATGGAAAAAACGTGCATAGGCGTCACACAAGCGTTGTAAATATGCGCTATTAATGCGTTTTTCATAGCCAATACCGCGATGCGCAATGCGTTTCATCAGGGTATCTACAGAGGCCTGTAGATAAATCACCTTATCGGGAACCGGTGCATCAACCGCCAGGTGCGCATAGACCTGCTCATACAATTTGAACTCTTCCGTATCCAGCGTCAGCTCTGCAAATAAACGGTCTTTTTCCATCAGAAAGTCAGACACACGCACCGGTTGGAACATATCTGCCTGGCGAAGTTCCTGCATCTGTTGCGCACGCTGCATCAGGAAAAATAATTGTGTCTGAAAAGCCGCCTGACGCGGGTGTGTGTAATAGCGCTGCAAAAATGGGTTTTCGGCCGCACCTTCCAGCAACAAATCACTGTTAAAGGTATCCGCAAGGCGTTTTGCAAGCGATGTTTTACCAACCCCGATAGGGCCTTCAACAACGATAAATCCGGGGTTCTTAGTCATTATCCTGTAATCGCAGCAAGCGCCCCGGAGGGCATTGTTTTATCAATGTAGCCAGATCACCCCTGCCGGGTATCAGCAGCAATGGATTCATTTCCTGCAACGGATACAACACAAATGGACGGTCGCCTATACCTGGATGCGGCAATGTCAGTCTTTGTGTCTGCATCTGCAAATCAGCATATAGTAACAGATCAAGATCCAGGCTTCGTTCACCCCAGTGACGGCCGCGCACGCGGCCATGCTCAGCCTCCAGATGTTGCAGTGCATCCAGTAACTGCTCGGGAGAAAGCGTGGTATTGATGCGCGCAACGGCATTGATATAATCAGGTTGATCCTGCGGTCCCATCGGGTCACTTTGATACAATGACGAATAATCACTCAAGATGATTTTTTCGGGTTGATGCAGTTCTAAAAGCGCAGCACGAACCTGCTGTACAGGATTATTCAGATTACTGCCTAACCCGATATAGGCAACAAGCTGTTCAGTCATCCGCAGAACTGGCGGGCTTCTTTTTCCGCCGACGGCGTTTTGAACGTTTCTTGTCAGACTGTGGCGGTTTGGTCATCTGCTCCTGCTCCTCGGCAGAAGCTTCCTGAAACGTCGTCCACCAGTCTGCTAATTCCTGCGATGCTTCGCCGCATTCACTGCGTAACAGTAGAAAATCATAGGCTGCGCGAAAGCGTGGGTGCGTCAGTGTTTTATAGGGTACTCGTCCATACTGACGCTCAAGTTTTGCCTGCAAAGTCCAGATTTCTCTCATCGGGAAACTGAAACGCTTGGGAATTGAAATACTTTTAACCTGCTTTCCTGTTACCTGATTACCCGCAATTTGCAATGCTTCGATCGGACTGGCACCTTTTTCCTGAAGCGCCTGTGAGCTTAACCGTACCGGCTCCCATAATAGCGCGGCAAAAAGAAAAGCAGGAGTAACATGTTTGCCAGCATTGAGACGAATATCTGTATTCTCCAGAGCACGGCTGACCAGCATCAGAGGAAACTCATTTTCCTGGGTAGCCAGTGCCTGCTCGGTTTGCGGAAACAGCGGTGCAAATAATCCGTAATGGCGTAGCTTTTCAAATGTTGTCAGTGCACAGCGGCCGAGAAACAGTTTTAACACTTCATCAAACAGGCGAGCTGCAGGCACATCTTCCATCAGATGATTATGCGCAAAAATCGCCTCTTCCACGGCAGGCTCAATGATAAAACCCAACTTGGCCGCAAACCGCACCGCGCGAATCATCCTCACCGGATCTTCACGAAAACGCTGCTCCGGATCACCGATCAAACGCAGTACTCCAGCCTCAAGATCCTGCAGACCGCCAACAAAATCCCTGACCGAATAATCCTTGATATCGTAATACAGGGCATTCACGGTAAAATCCCGACGCATCACATCTTCTTCTATACTGCCATATACATTGTCACGCAAAATACGGCCTTCATCATTGAGCAGGCCAGCCGGTTCCTTTGCACTATCCGGCTCATGCCGCGCCCGAAACGTAGCCACTTCGATAATTTCACCTCGGTAACGCACATGCGCCAGGCGAAAACGCCGACCAATCAGGCGTGAATTTCTAAACAGCTTGCGGACCTCTTCCGGATGAGCATTGGTACCGACATCAAAATCCTTCGGTTCTCTGCCAAGCAATAAATCGCGTACCGCGCCGCCAACCAGAAAGCTCTGGTAACCTGCCTCGTGTAATCGATACAGCACTTTCAATGCAGCTTCACTGATATTTGCCCTGGAGATGGCATGATCCGCGCGCGCAATAATGGATTGTTTCACAATTGATTTGTTCCTTGAATACCTGTGCGTGTAATATACAGGTTTCTACAGCTCTCTTCGTCTAGCGGTCAGGACACTGGCCTCTCACGCCGGTAACAGGGGTTCGATTCCCCTAGGGAGCACCATTTATACATTTTCAGTAGCTCGACACGTCGGCAAGCTCTTTCATGACCTCATTAATAGAACCCTGACTGTGGTCAACCAGGCAAACCAGATTCGCAACACTGCAGACCGTTCTATCCTGGCTTCGCACAATCCATCCACCCGGTGGCGTCCAGCCAGACACCTGGGTAAACATGGATAACTGATCCGCATTTCCCTGAACCATACGTTTATAATCATGGGCAAATTTGGCCAGACCCTGCATTATTTCTTCCGGAATCACACCATAGCCTTCGACATAAGCCCCATCATCACGAAAACGGCAGACTGCTAACACACCGTCCAGTATCAGCAAGCGTTTAATCATAGCAACACCTCATGCGCTCAAGATAGCGTAGGCACGTTCATAATCAGCCTTGTCATTCGCCAGAATCACACCAAAATTGCCATTCGCGACCGCAGACCATTCCAACCCGACCAGCGTAAAACCTTCCACCGGATAAAAGCCACCCTGCCCGGTCATCTTTTCCCAGCCACGGGCCTGCATGGTAGCAATAGCCATATTCGCCACAAACACATGCGCTAACAGATCAAGCGTGGTTTCAGACATATTAAAACCATCAATAATTTTATATTCACCCAGCTCACCGCGGTCGGAAAACTGGAACGCGGCAACCACGCCTTCCAGCTCCATTAGATTTGATAAATCAGCCATTTTATAATTTTCCTTAAACTTTTTAGATCATGTCACGATGTTCAGACAGGTGCTCACGCATATATTTAAGCACCCGATTAAGCGTACCCTCGCCGTTCTGAACAAAACAGAACGTATCGGCAACCACACACACGGTAAATTGCGGTCCGCGCACCACCCAGCCAAAAGCGCTCTCAAAGGGACAGCCTTCAGTATGTGAACAGACAATTTCCGTCTGCATATTTGTACTCAGTGTCGTTGCCCGGCACATAATAGAGGCCATACGCGCCTGCTCGTCATCCAGATTTCCGATGTAATTAAACCGGTCACCCCGGAATGCGTATTCGCCCGCCGCGATCACGCCTTCCATACCTGAAAGTTCTGCATAGATTGACATTGTTAATTATTCTCTCCTAATCCTGCTGTCTTAAAAATGCGATTAAATCAGGAAGAAAGCCCCCTCCAGACCTCCTCTTCCAGCCCATCCTGCGATGGTTAATCCTAAAACAACATATAACCACAGGGAGTGGCCATTGTCACTAACTAGCGGGACCCATATTTGTGCGGCATTCATCCACCCACGAACCAGGGAGAATGCAGCTTAGCGCTTTTATCTCTGCTAAAATCACCCTAGATTTAATACCAAGCTGAATCCATCATAATAGAGGCCTTTAAAAGCATGAGCAATTCTGCAGCCTTACCTCCCGCCAGCCTTTTTCGCCGACTGGCCGCGCTCTTTTATGACAGCCTGCTGCTGCTTGCGGTACTGTTTGCGGCCACCGCCCTGGCTTTACCTTTTAGCGGCGGCGCTGCCCTGCGACCTCATAACCCCTTTTATTCCACCTATTTATTGATTGTCTGCTTTCTGTTCTTTGCATGGTTCTGGATGCATGGTGGCCAGACGCTGGGAATGCGCACCTGGCAGTTACGGCTGCAACGCACTGATGGCAAACCCTTAACCCTCTGGCATATTGTGTTGCGTTTTTTCTGCGCCATCCCCTCCTGGGCATTTTTCGGAATGGGATTCTGGTGGATGTTATTCAATAAGCGAAGACTGACCTGGCATGACTTGTTTTCTGAAACACGGATCGTACAACTGGAACAGAATCCAGAGGCTTAGACTGAGAATTATCCAGGTAGTTACTACCCTAGCTTTTTTTAGAGAACATATCGCTTAGTTTTATAAAATAGTCTCTAATCTCTGTAGCTGCTTCAAGCGTCAGATTCTTTACTTTATCGCTGGAGTTACTGAAATCCCGGGTGATTTTTTCACCTTTTTTCTCCCAGAAATCTTCTGCTTCCATTTTTACCAGATGAGTACGAAGCGCTGCTGTATCCAGTTCAGTTTGAGCTTGTGCAGAGACTTTGCGCGTAAATTCTTCAACGGTATCTTTGATTCCATTAATCTTGTCTTGTGCCTCCATGGTACCAAGGTGCGCTTTGAGCTGAGCTTCATCACTTCGATGTTCCAGATCTTTTGAAGCTTCTTTTAGCTTCTCATTTACCCCGGTGAGATTCTTTTTAACATCCCCCCAAAGCTCAACCACATCATCTGTAAAGTCCACCGTTAAACCTTCAATTTTATCTTCCAGATTTTCAATTTCTTCACTGGTTTTATCCAACATTTCTTGAAACTCTTTTTCCATGATGCTCTCCTTAAATTAATTTACAAACCTACCCATGATTTCTCTCTTTCAGTTATGGGCACCTCTATCTATAATTCCATAGCATATTTCACAATTTTGAAAAATACTGTCATTTAGCAGACAGTAATGACTAAAAGGTCTATGTTATTAATGGCTGCAAAAGCATTAGCCGATCATTACTCTCAGTTATGGAGTCCAGCAATTGACGATTCAAAGCAACATATACTGGAAAACGAGCATGAATATTGGCTATAACTCAGCTGCTGAATGATTTTCTTCCAAAAGTTTCTCCTGATAGAAGAGTAAACCATGAGCTTTCGTACACTTAAACCTGCAGAACTCTATACCCGAACTAACCCAAAAGAGATTGGTTATAACTCAACGGCTGATATTGATACTGCTGAATACGAGATCATTGGACAATCCCGTGCATTAGCAGGCTGTTGAAAAAGTCCCGCAAGCTCACTGGGTTTAGTAGAATACATTTTTCGATACATGAATCAGGTTAATCCTCCTATGCGCGGTGCAGACGTTTTCCAGGAACATCTTTTTTCAACGGTTC
>JAZGGH010000065.1:0-4186 GCA_036480335.1 Gammaproteobacteria bacterium
AGAATAAACCAGTGTTCGTCATAGAGATGGACAAAGTTTTGTATGGTATCAATGTTGCCTAGCTGAATCGGACGGTCGGCCTGAAAGCGGCGCCAGTTGTACAGCGCGTAACCGTCGTAGCTCAAAATCGGTGGGCGCTGCAATAGTTCGCAAACGTGTACCAGCGGTATGCTGATATTAGCTGGTAATTCATTACAGGGTTGCTGGCCGACTTGGCTGATATAGGCAGATGCCAAAAAACCCAGACGCAGGTAATACAGGCGCAGAGCTGGAAGGCTTGCATCGTTGACGACACCTTGCCAGCCAGGGATATCTAAGGTTCTGACGTAGCTACGAAAACTACTGTCGTGCAACAAGCTGGGTAGATCTTTGCCGATTTGATCGAGTATCCGATATGGGGAGTCGACGGGAAATTCGGTCAATGGATCCTGCTCGGTTAGAAACCCGTGCAAACTGTAGCCGGGAGCCAATATTTCGGCATCCCGACTGATCTTATTAGTCGTTTCAGTGGTTTGGCGCCAGTTTGTGTCGTTGTTCATCAAGTCCATCCCAAAAAGTGGCAACACCGTCGAGCATTTCATTACCGTAACGGATAAATGCGTCTTCATCCAGTTCGCTGGTAAAATACAGTTCTTCGAGTTCTTCCTGGGTATGCGCGGCGTGTTGCGATTCTATCCGATCATGCCAGATAAAAAAACTCAACGGCAGGTCGAAACCGTTATGCTCGTTAAAGCGCGTGAAGCCGCTGATCAATTGTTTCCAGAACCCAGCTGCTGCCCAGTTTTCCACTGCATAACTGGCGGACTGTGAGATCTGATAATTATCACCTCCATACAGGCGGATCAATTCGTCACAGAAAAACAAGGTCGATGCGGTACCATGTTTGGGTTGGCCTATTTCAGCAAAAGACAACTCGAGCTTTTTGGCAATGCTATACAGCCATTCAAAATGACCAGCATCGAAATGAAACGTACTACCCTCAATACTGCCTTCGGTCGATCCAAGATTGTTCTGGGATATATCCCTCCCAGACTTGAACATGACTCCGATCTCATTGGCCAGAATTTCTTTAGAGGCGCGCATGCCTTCCAAGGTATCAGCATGGATCATTTTATTCAATTGGGCGATTAGGAACTGATTGGAAAATACCGAAAACTGAATAATAAACGCCTTGATCTGAGCCAGGTTCTGATTGCCCTGCTCAAACCACGCGGTATAGGCATTACTGGTGATGATACGGTGTTGCAATAACTCCCGCTCAATACGCTGCTTGAATTTAAGAAAACGCTGGGCCTTGTCTACCGAATAGCCGGTCTGACCTTCGCTTAAGGCGATCAGTGAGGGATTGCTCAGCCCTTCTATATAATGCTGCTGTGCAGTGGCGGTTAACAATTTATCTTGCATGACGCACCTCCGAAAAATTTCTATATTAATCATTTGACATGATTAAGTTTAGTTTAGTTTCAAGGTTTTATTAGTTTCGACGGGGCTTTAGCGGTCTTCTCTGACATAATCGCAAAACACGTATTCTTGGGTAAATACACATGGTTGGTCACTGCGAGCCAGTAAAATAATAGGTTCCAGAATCAATGGCGCTCTTTATAAAAACCCAGATTGCGCACCAGCGATTCAGGCAGAATTGGCAATTGTGAACGTGGGATCAGAAATGTCGACATGTTAAACAGGTCGGCAAAAATACGTTTGCCACTAATGGTCGATTTCAGGTACTCGTGCCCACTGGAGCCGCCTGTGCCTATTTTACTACCCAGCATGCGCTGCACCATCAAAGCATGAGCACCTCGCCAGTTAGTCAATTGTGCATCAATATCCATTAGTCTGGTCAACACCTTGAAAGGTAGTTGTAGCAGTGGTTCGTCTCGGTAGAGTTGAATAAATAGCGCTGCTAAGGTCGCATCATGGCTGAGTTTAAATTGTCCTTGCTGCTTTTGCTGTTGGTAGCGTTCGCTATCGAATAAGCAGGCAAAGCTCTGCCGCGTGGTTTTGAGTTCCTCAAGCTGTTGGGATTTCTCGTCTGTGCTGAATAGCGGATTGTTTTCAATAATACTGCTATCGGTGTTGAGCATATTATCAACCGCCTTGCGATAACTGTTCCAAAAACTGAAATCCTTGAATTCCAGAAATGGGGTGCGCGCCAGCCAGGCATCCAGCAGTTCAAATAACGACGGTTGCTGCACAACCTGCTCAAGGTACTCACGATCTTCACTGTCAAAGCGCCCGTAACTGCAATTGCCCTGGTGGTGGGCAAGACCCAATCTGGCTTCAATCTCCCGAAACTGGACGCTTTGAAAACCCGATGCTGGAATCAAATGATTACGAAAGTCCAAAAAGTCCAGTGGTGTCATTGTTTCCAGTATGCCTATTTGTTGATTAATGACTTGTTGGATCCGAATAATTCGCTGCAGACGTGCCGAAATGCTGTGCAGAGACTTTTCGTCAAGAGGATTAGTCGAAAACAGATCCAGTACCGAATGCAATTCGTACAGAATTTGTTTAAACCACAGCTCGTAAGTTTGATGGGTGATAATGAAAAGCATTTCATCGTGCGCTTCTTCACCGTGTTTACTGCTTTCCGCAATTTGCAACTCCAGCAATGTGGATAATTGCAGATACTCACCGTAATAAAGCGCTGTTGGTTTTTTGCTCATTGGATGATCCTCTCTGTGTCAAACTTGAGACTTCAATTACCAAATGAAAACCCAATGTGAAGCTTCATTCGTTGCGGAAACTTATACGTTATATCGAGGTCTCACTCTATATAGACTACTAGGGAGGGAGTGCAATGAACAGTGCATTAAATCCGGTAGGCACCGATGGATTCGAATTCGTCGAATATACCGCTTCAGATACTCGTGAGCTGGAAAGACTATTTACCAGCCTGGGCTTTGCAGCGATTGCAAAGCACCGATCCAAAGATGTCGTGCTGTATCGGCAAGGTCATATCAATTTCATCATCAATCACGAACCTTCCAGCTTTGCCCAGGCATTTGCAAAAGTGCATGGGCCTTCGATTTGTGCGTTTGCGATTCGGGTAAAAAACTCCGCAGACTGCCTCAAGCACGTGGTGCAGCAGGGCGCGCAAGCGTATAACGGCGATGTCGGTTCCATGGAACTCAATATACCTGCGATTCGAGGCATTGGTCGCAGTCTGATTTATTTGGTCGACCGTTATGGTGAACATTCCATTTACGATGTCGATTTTATTCCACTAGAAGGCATCGATTTAAAACCCAAAGGCATGGGGTTAACCGAAATCGATCATTTGACCCATAATGTGTACCACGGTGGCATGGACAAGTGGGCTGATTTTTACCAACGTTTATTTAATTTTCGCGAAATTCGTTATTTCGATATTCACGGTAAGGTTACCGGCTTGAAATCGCGAGCGATGAGCAGTCCCTGCGGAAAAATCCGTATTCCGATCAATGAACCGACAGATCCCAAATCGCAGATTCAGGAATATCTCGATGCCTATCACGGTGAAGGCATCCAGCATATCGCTCTATCAACGAATGATATTTTCACTACAATTGAACAACTACGCAACCAGGGTATTGAGTTTATGGATGTACCGGATAGCTATTACGACGCGGTCGATCATCGTGTTCCCGGCCATAACGAGGCGTTACAACGTTTACGCGATGACAGAATACTGATTGATGGAGCACCAGCGCGCGGAGCTGGTCTGTTATTGCAGATATTTACCAATACCGTCATTGGGCCTATCTTCTTTGAGATTATTCAGCGAAAAGGTAATGAAGGTTTTGGCGAAGGAAATTTTCAGGCATTGTTTGAAGCCATTGAAAGCGACCAGATCAAACGAGGAGTGATTTAATGCCGTGGATCAACATACCGAAAGTGGAAGGCGTGGCTTCACGTCAGGCGCATGCTGATTTGCCAGCTGAAACCTTTGAGCGGGAATTGGGTAAAGAAGGTTTTTACGGCCCGGCCACACAAATGCATCATCGTCATCCACCCACCGGCTGGACAACCGTAGAAGGGCCATTGCGACCACATGCCTTTGATGCGCTAAAAGTGGAGATGACTTCAAATTGCCCTTGGGATGCTTGGCAGCTGTTCAGCAACGCAAATATACAAATACGCTTTATGAAGCTGGACAACACCATGCAACATCTAGTGCGTAATGCCGATGGCGATGATTTGATTT
>JAZGGH010000066.1:0-52477 GCA_036480335.1 Gammaproteobacteria bacterium
GGTGCGTAGTAGAGGTTTCCGTAACAAGAAACGATTTGCCAATGCTATCTACTTCCACCTTGGAGGACTTAAACTCTATCCTGAGGGTATAAGATGAAATCTACCCACTCGATTTGGGGAAGAGCCAAATAGGTAATACCGTTTAATCTGGCAAAGTCAGAAGGAAAGCTGTGAGTATGGTCTTTACGAACATTGGCAAATTGCATTGCGTGCGTCCCGTCATATTTCCACAATTCCTCTCCGGTCTCATCATCGAATGCTGAAAAATACAAATCATCATCTGCAACAATAAAATTACGTGGGATACTGCCACCTCTGCCCTGATTAATATCAGCAGCCAGACTCACACTGTTGCCATCATATTTCCAGAGCTCCTCACCGGAAATACCATTACCAGCACTGAAATAGAGGGTATTCCCAATCGCGACGATATTATGTTCTGCAGTGGCAGCGGGTAAATTGGTGACCGAACTGAGGTTAGTGCCATTGTATTTCCATAGCCGAGACTTGCCACCATTCCAGGCTCTGAAGTACAAGGTATTACCTACAGTTATTAAATTATTCGGGTAACTGTCGCCAGGGCCTGAATTAATATCGGCTACCTGGCTGGTACTAGTACCATCGTATTTCCAAAGCTCATCACCGGAAGTACCATCATCCGCCCTGAAGTACAAGGCGTTCTCCATTGCTGTGAATTCTCCCAGGGAACTGGAAATATTGCCTGGGTAGATATCGGTAACCAGACTGGTACTGTTGCCATCGTATTTCCAGAGCTCTTCACCTGTACTGCCATCATTAGCACTGAAAAACAATGTGTTTCCAAGGGGTATTAACCTCCTTGGAAAACTGCTGCTGTTACCTGGATTGATATCAGCTACCAGACTGGCATTAGTACTATCGTATTTCCATAACTCTCTACCAAAATTGTCATCGCTAGCAGCGAAATATAAGGTGCTACCCAACGCAGTGATGTTCGAAGGGCCACTGCCTCCACTGCCTGGATTAATATCTGCAACAAGGCTGGCGTGAATTCCATCATATTTCCATAGTTCTTCACCTGTATTGCCATCATCAGCGCTGAAGTAGAGCATGCCGTTCACAGCCGTTAAATTAGCTGGGCTACTACTTCCGCTGCCAGGATTAATATCGGCTACCAGGCTAACGCTAGTACCATCGTATTTCCATAACTCTATACCGGAAACGCCATCATCCGCCCTGAAATACATAGCATTGCCCAGTGTGATAAAAATAGGGGCATTATGAACAGTGATATTTATTTGCCATACTTTTTCAACTTGCCATGATGGCGATCCATCACTGGCCCACATCACTCTTTTTGCCTGCTGATTTTCAGCTTCGAAAAACACTACACCGTTAAATTCAAATATGTCGCTTGGATGAGAACCATTACGTTCAAATCGGGTTCCAATATCCCCCAGTAACGATGGATTCGCGGTGACGTTGACAGGCCACTGGAAAACCAGCAGCACTGCCAGAATTAACTGGAAAAGGCGAATTGATGTGTATTTCGACATAGAGTTTCTCCGACTTATTAGATTATTTATATTCGCTTATTTTTTCTCTTTCATATTTTTTATTCTTATTTTAAAGAGATACTAGCATAGAAAAATCTGTCGCTCAATGGCGACAAACGATCATTTTTTTAGTCAGACTTGACACACTCTACATAAATCGTTTTACTAAAAACCATGATAAATTACGCCGGACAACATCTCTATATCCACAAGGCTGGGGGAACCTATACTCATCACGGCCTGGGTATTGATGGCGAGCAGGTTATCCATTACTCGGGTCTGGCAAATAATCTGACCGATGAAGGCATTGTTGAAATTGTCAGCCTTGAAGATTTCCTGCAGGGTCAGCCACTACAGAAACGCAATCACAAAAAGTCTTTATATAGCATTGATGAAGCCGTACAACGAGCATTATCGCGCCTCGGTGAAAAACACTATCATGTATTACACAATAACTGCGAGCATTTTGTTAACTGGTGTCTAACTGGCCACCATAAAAGTAAACAGGCAAGAAATGCCGCACTGCTCTATTCAGCCAGTATCGGCATACGCACCCTGTCACGCGCAAAAAACCCGGCCAGTTTTATGCTTGGAGCTGCTGCCGGTTATGCCTATGTGAATTATCAGGGGCTTAAAAAACGACCCGATATGCATACACTGGAAGAAACATATCAACATTATCAGAATAAAAAACTTTCGGTCAACACAGATTAATCACAAGCACTGCTTAAGGAAATATCATGAAATTCTTTATCTCACTAACTTTGTTAGTACTATCACTAACCACAAGCGGAGTGTTCGCCGATAACCTGCAACAAAAACCCGTCTATGAATTATTTGAAATCACTAATCTTTCACAATTAACCAAACAAATGACGGATCAGGTGGAACAGCAGATGAAAACCATGGTACAGCAACAGCTTTCAGTCATGGATACAAAGGAAGACGTAAAGAAAATCACTAACAAATATGTGGCAAAAATGGCAGATGTAATTGTACAGACTATGTCCTGGGAAAGAATGAAAGAGAAATATGCCGCCATTTATGAATCAGTACTCACAGATAACGAAATCTTACAGCTTATTGATTTTCTATCGAACTGATCTCGGCCAGCTAATGCTCTCTAAAATGCCATTGCTGATGCAGGAATCCATGCTTCTCTCGCGGCAGGAAATACAGGCTATAATGCCCGAAATAAAGTCACTGACGGTAGAGATGGTAGAAGAACTGAAAGCGCGGAAAGGTTTGCAGCAGTAATGATTTTCATCCACCGTTTGTGTCATCAAGCCATCCCGGAATGCTTGCAGCAATCAGAACTGACTGTGCTTTTTCACATAACCACCAATTCCAAAAATAACGATCAGGCATAATATCACTACTGGCCAGTTCCCAAAGTGAACATAAGGGGTTATCCCACCCATAGGTGTAATGGTTACCGGCAGTGCTTCTGCCTTGAACTGTTGAGTTCTGGCAATGACTCTACCCTTCTGGTCTATGCCTGCCGATATGCCTGTATTGGTTGATCGCAATAGATATCGGCCTGTTTCCAGTGCACGCATGCGCGCCATTTCAAGATGCTGGTGTGGGGCTAATGAATCTCCAAACCAGGCATCATTGCTGACATTGATCAGCCATGCAGCTTCGGGAAGGTCACGCAGCAATTGTTCGCCAAACGCAATTTCGTAACAGATGGATGAAGAAAATGGATAACCCGCAGCCGTCAATAATGGCTGATAGTGTCTGCCTGCAGAAAAATCTGCCTCGGGTATGGGTAAGAAGTTCAGAATAGTCACCAGCCAGTTTCGCAATGGCAAGTATTCGCCAAACGGTACCAGATGTTGTTTGAAGTATCGATGTTGAGGATCAGACAAGCTGATAACGGCGTTGTAGTATTTCCAGTCATTACGATCAAGCACCGGAATACCTGTTACCAGGGAAACATTTTTCTGCATCAATTCCTGACGCAACGGTTCAATAAAACTTTCTTCCACCTGATCATAGTAAGCAGGTATAGCTGTTTCCGGCCAAACGATCAGGCGGCTATTTTTTTGTGTTGCCGTTAACTCCAGATAATGCTGCAATGTTGCTTGTTGTTCTTCTATACGCCATTTCATATCTTGTGGAATATTGCCCTGGATGAGGCTTGCCTGGAATGGTTCGCCAATGGGTGTACTCCATTCAATTTTCTGTAACTGCCAGCAAGATGCCCAGACAACTCCCAGCATAAACACAGAAAATAATTTCACCTTGTTACGTGAAACAAGGAATAGTGCCACTAGCCCGGAAACAAATAGCATCAACCAACTGGTTGCGTAAACTCCGCCTATCGGCGCACTGGCAGACAACCAGCTATCAATCTGGCTATAGCCAAGATTCAACCAGGGAAAACCGGTAAACAACCAGCTACGTACCCATTCTGTCATTACCCAGATTGATGGATACAGTAATAGCATATCCAGCCCACGAGAGCGGGTACGAAATCTGGCACAGACCCAGGCAACCAGTGCCGTAAACAGGGAGATAAAAGCCACGAACACAAAGGTAACAAGTATCGCCAGGGGAAAACTGGCATTGCCATATTCATGGATACTGATATGAATCCAGTTAACACCAACGCCAAACATCCCTAAACCAAAAAACCAGCCATACCAGGCAGCACGCCCTGGCTGCACATCACGAAGTAGCAGTAACCACAACGCCATGACGACAATGGGAACGACGAACAGGCCAAAGGGTGCAAAGCCCAAGGGCACCAATGCACCCAGAAAAAGGGACATGACTGCACTCAGCAGTTTATTACCGGAAAAACGTTTCATAAATGTTATTGTAATACTTCTTTATGGCTTACTGGGTAGATTGCTCGGCATCCGATTTTACCGTGGTTGTCACCCGAATCAAATGCACTCGCCGATTACCGGCACTGAGAATGGTGAATGTCATATCATCAACAGTCAGGCTTTCACCACGCTGTGGTAAATGTCCAAACCTGTGCACAATCAATCCACCCAGCGTGTCGAATTCGGTATCGCTGAAAAGGGTATTAAAATACTCGTTAAAATCTTCAATCGGTGTTAATGCTTTCACGGTGTAATTCGAATCACTGAATTTCCGGATCAGGCTATCATCATCAATATCGTGTTCATCTTCTATATCACCGACAATCTGTTCGAGCACATCTTCAATCGTTACCATGCCCGCAACACCGCCGTATTCATCAACAACGATAGCTAGATGATTGCGTCGGGAGCGAAAATCCTTAAGCAGAACATTCAGACGTTTACTCTCGGGAATAAAAACAGCCGGCCTGAGTATATCTCTCAACTCAAATTGCTCACGGCTTTTTTCAGAACAGAAACGCAACATATCTTTGGCCAGCAAAACACCAATGATCTCATCCCGATTATCACCCACCACTGGAAAACGTGAGTGACCGGATTCAATGATCATCGACAGCAGACTTTCAGGTGCATCATCTCGATGCAGAATTGCCATCTGGGATCGCGGGATCATAATGTCTCTTACTTGCAGATCACCGACCTGCAATACGCCTTCCAGCATCCCCTGGGCTTCAATATCAAACAGGCCACGTTCCTGCACGCTGCGCAACCATAATACTAATTCTTCCCTGTCTTTAGGTTCACCGGACAGTTTCCGGCTAATGCGTTCCAGCCAGGAAATATGCCCATTACTCTTTTCAGATTGTTCCTCTTTCATCTCACTCTTCGGGTTGCCAATAAAGAGAATGCAACCCATCAGATAACATTCTCTTTATTGCATCCATCAGCGCTGCAGATAAGGATTGCCAACATTCAGTGTTGCCAATATATCTACCTCCCTGCTTTCCATTTTGTCTGCATCTGCAGTATCAATATGATCATAACCCAGTAAATGCAATACACCGTGAACAACCATGTGCGACCAATGATCCAGTAGTGGCTTGCCCTGCTCAACAGCTTCCTGATCAACCACAGGCGCGCAAATAACCAGATCACCCAGGTAATGCAAACCCACTTCAGGTGGTGCTTCAAACGGAAAAGACAACACATTGGTAGGCCGATCCCTGTGCCGGTATTCCCTGTTCAATGACTGACTTTCTTCTGTCTCGACAATTCTTACCACCATTTCATCATAGCGCTCATTTCCGACAAGCGCAGCTTCCACCCACTGCTGAATACGCCCACCTGTCGGTAGATTTTCCGTTGCACAGGCTATCTGCACATCAACCTTGATCTTCAAAGCGCTCATAGGCTTTAAGAATTTTTTGCACCATCGGATGCCGTACAACATCTCTTGAATCAAAATGGGTAAAGCCGATTCCAGACACTTCAGACAACACACTGCTCGCCTGCTTTAGTCCGGAATAAACACCTTTTGGCAAATCAATCTGGGTTACATCACCGGTGATCACCGCAGTCGATCCGAAGCCGATACGGGTGAGAAACATTTTCATCTGTTCGACAGTCGTATTCTGTGCTTCATCAAGAATCACAAATGAATCATTGAGTGTCCGGCCACGCATAAATGCCAATGGCGCGACTTCGATGACACCACGCTCAATGTACTTAGCGACTCGTTCAAAACCAAACATTTCATAGAGTGCATCATAAAGTGGGCGTAGATAAGGATCGACTTTCTGGCTCAAATCGCCGGGTAGAAAACCCAATTTTTCACCCGCCTCAACAGCGGGTCTGACCAGCACCAGACGACGCACCTGTTCACGATGTAATGACTGCACCGCACAGGCAACCGCGAGATAGGTTTTTCCTGTGCCCGCTGGGCCAATGCCAAAATTGATATCGTGTTCGAGAATATTGCGCAGGTATTCATTTTGATGGGGGCCACGGCCTTTAATGGTACAGCGGTGTGCGTGGATAACAGGTGCTTGTTCCAGGTCATGCTTGCCAGTCTGCTGAGATTCCAGATCAGCCTGTTGTAGATGCATATGCACTTGATGAGGGGTGAGTCCCTGATGCGCAGTCGCTTCGTACAACTCCTTCAATACAGCAGCTGCGAGTTGAGGTATATCGTCTTTACCCACAATCTGAAACAGATTGCCACGCTGATGAATTTCTACGTGCAAACGCTGTTCAAGCTGACGCAGGTGTTCGTCAAGCTGGCCGCACAAGCTCGCCAGCCGCTTATTATCAGCCGGTTCGAGCGTCAGGGAATAAGGTTTGGGTTCCGGGTCCAAGTCAGTATTATAATGGCGAGGCCTTCAGCCCCAGTTAGCCAGTTTATCGGCGATTTCACTGTCATCTGGAGCAATGAACTCGCCACGAAGTGAGTTAGGCAGGGCTGCCGTAATGCTTACCCGGACAAAATGTCCGATCAGGGCAGAATCCGCACTAAAATTAACAACCCGGTTATTTTCAGTTCGACCCGCCATTTCCTTCGGGTCTTTACGGGATGGTCCTTCCACCAATATCCGTTGTTCCGTCCCCACCAAGGAAGCACTGATATCGGCAGCCATTTTGTTAATGCGCTGCTGCAATCTGGCTAGTCGCTGTTTTTTGGTTTGCAACGATACATCATCAGGCAGATCAGAGGCAGGAGTGCCGGGGCGACGACTGTAAATAAAACTGTATGACTGATCAAAACCGATATCTTCGATCAATTTCATAGTTTGCTCAAAGTCCTGCTCGCTTTCGCCAGGGAAGCCGATAATAAAATCTGAAGACATACTGATATCTGATCTTGCCTTGCGTAGACGGCGGATAATTGATTTGTATTCCAGTGCGGTGTGATTGCGTTTCATCACAGCCAGCACTCTGTCTGAACCACTTTGCACCGGTAAATGCAGATGACTGACCAGCTCCGGCACTTCCGCATATACCTGAATCAGGCTATCGCTCATTTCCACCGGGTGTGAGGTGGTATAACGGAGTCGGCCGATACCATCGACAGCAGCCACATAGGTTATCAACTGTGCCAGATCTGCAATCGAGCCATCATCCATAACGCCACGATAGGCATTCACATTTTGGCCAAGCAAGTTAATTTCGCGGACGCCCTTAGCGGCAAGCCCAACACATTCCGCAATAATGTCATCAAAAGGTCGGCTAACTTCTTCTCCACGCGTATAAGGCACGACACAAAAACTGCAATATTTACTGCAGCCTTCCATGATGGAAACAAATGCAGTCGGACCCTCCACACGCGGTTCCGGCAGGTGATCAAATTTTTCAATTTCGGGAAAGGAAACATCAACAACCGTACCACGCTTACTGCGCACTTCATTCAGCATGGCGGGTAATCGGTGCAAGGTCTGGGGGCCAAAAACCATATCCACAAACGGAGCGCGAACACGTAAGGCATCGCCTTCCTGACTGGCGACACAGCCGCCAACCCCAATAACAACCTCGGGGCGTTTCAGTTTCAGCTCTCGCCACTGACCCAGCTGGGAAAAAACCTTTTCCTGCGCTTTTTCGCGTATTGAACAGGTATTCAATAGCAGAATATCCGCTTCCTCAGGATTATCTGTCAGGCTCAGGCCATGCGATTCAATCAGCACATCTCCCATACGAGAAGAATCGTACTCGTTCATCTGACAGCCGTGGGTTTTGATAAAAAGCTTACCAGCCATAGTTTTAATGATTTTGTAAATTATCCAAGGTACTCGAAAAACGGCTGAAAATCCAGTCCCGCCGCCTGATAAAAAATAAATTGAAGCTGACCGATAAGCCGGGTTCTGTCGTGGACAATCATTCATCTGGACACACGTCACCGTATGCCTCAAGCGACCTACCCGGGAACAGCGCGGGCCACGCCAATGCTCCCCTATTTGGTCTTGCTCCGAGTGGGGTTTACCCTGCCACTGCTGTTACCAGCAGCGCGGTGCGCTCTTACCGCACCATTTCACCCTTACCGATCATTCCGAAGAACAACAGGCGGTATATTTTCTGCGGCACTTTCCGTAGGCTCACGCCTCCCAGGCGTTACCTGGCACCCTGCCCTGTGGAGCCCGGACTTTCCTCCGTGGTCTCACAACCACCGCGATTGCCTGGCCAGCTTCAGTGTAAAGTATGACCGATAATTCAAGATAAACAAGTAGTCATGCAAACCTGAATTGCTGATACAGATCAATATCTATTGTCATGTAACTCACTAGTGTATATTGATCGACTTTATGGAGAAATACTGATGGATACACCAGAAATTAAACTCAAGGCTGGCGCTGAGCTAAATATTGACGATGTCGCCAGAATCGCCTGTGCATTAAAATCACTTTCTGCCTACACAGCCATGATTTGTGAGGAAGAAGATTGTCCGGAAGGGCTGGAAGAAACAGTCAACGACGGCCTGAAATCTATAGATAATCTGTTTGAGTAAATTCGGATATTTCATTAAGAGCAGGTGCCGGCCGACGCTGCATACCTAAATCTATATCGTAAGCCGTTTCCGGGCTAGATTGATACTGTCAGATATAATAATCAACGCGACGACCTCGTGGCTCTTATTGCGCAGCTCCGTTCCCAGTGTGTATTTATGATAACGCGAAAAACCGGCCACCACTTTCTCAAAGTGAACCGCCACATCCATCGCCTGTTTATAGATCGGTAAATGTTCGTAACGATCCGCAAGTTGAATCCACCCTACCTTCGATTCTATACCGCTTTCTGTGGATGTCGCATCACCCATATGGGTGATAAACCCCACTTTATTTCTGATGATGAGTCTATTTGTTAATTCTTGTGTAAAATCATGCAAATAATACGCCTTACCCCCCCCGATTTTCTGTATCTTATTGTTTTTATATGTGTTTATTGATTTTGGATTTATTGGCTGCGTACTGCTCAGAGCCTCATGTGTAAACTACACCGACAGGCAGGCGTTCATTGATAATCAGTAGATTATTGATTATTATGATGATTCTTTCATTTAACAGCGAAGGGTTGAGTGTCGGTTATCTTGACAGCTATTAAAGCAATCGTCTTATTTATTTCTTCCGGTACCTGTTAAAATCTCGCTTAGAGCCTTTGTTACTTTTGAGTCTATTTGTTTCAACCCCAATGCCAGTTGTTGATTAAATTTCCCGGCCATTTTTTCAGCTGCTTCGTACGCCAATATAAGGTCTCCTGGCCGCTCTTCAACCAGCACTTTCAATAACTGTTCTGCCTGCAACAAATCTCGCCTTATTTTTTCTACATCACCTGCTCTTCTTCTTTGGCTCACAACCAACTTATGAAAAGCAAAGCGTGCGGGTGCAGGCACGTTAATAAAAATACCGTGCTTATATAATAATGTTGCCGGCTGAATATTCTCTAATACGTAATCAAGAAACCGAACAGGCTCTGCATATGCTGACAGCCCTGCGATTTCAATCGGTTTAGTTGAATCCTTGCCACGCATCGGTGTGAGTAATTCAATTGAAAGCTCCTGCCCGCGAATCTTGAATTTAGTTGATGGAAACTTATGGTTGAGTGTCGGCACTTCTATAAAACCCATACCACTTTCTAATAACAGCTTCGACAGATTAATCGGTTTTTGACTGCGAGGAATGACAATGGGATATTTGTTATCACTAGCGAGATCAATGTCTCGTGTCTGTAATTCACTGTGCCAGATAACACCCAGCATATTGGCGTAAGCTCTAAAGGCAAGCGTACCGATCACGACACCCCCCGCGAGAAACATGCCAGAGCGTTCCAGCAAGGCAAGAACCTTGCCTTCATGATTGGGGGTTGCTGTCGCGCCACCTGCAAGCAGCATGGCAACCAGCCGCGCACGCATCATCCTGTCGTCTTCAGTAGACTCCCACAAGCCTCGTTCTTCTTCAATCTTATCCAGCAACTCAGCCGTTTCTTCACCAAGATAATGCTCGCTACGACGTGAGCCAAGACTAATGTACAAATACCAGTAACGCTTTTCGGCTACCTTTTTAGACTTAAAGGATATGTTAGCGCCATCCGGAGCAGGCATGACACACTGCTGCATAAGCTCGCTGTACTGTAACGCGACTGAATCGGGCAATCTTTGAATTTCTACCATACAAACACCTTTTCTTATACCGCAAGTATAGTCATGTTGCGGTATAAATGTAAGCTGTTGTTTTTAACATGATAAATGGGTTCAGCGCAGCAAGTTCAATTTTCACTAACCCGAGCAGAACACTGCAGACAAGCTTAAACCTTCTGTTTCACCTGATAGTAATAATAACGCATTAACCCGGCAGTCGAACTATCATGTTTCCCCGCTTCTTTTGCCTGCAACTCTTTGGCAATGGTTTTAGCCAGTTGTTTACCCAGCTCGACACCCCACTGATCGTATGAATTAATATTCCATATCACACCCTGCACAAAAATTTTATGCTCATAAAGCGCAATTAACATCCCCAACATTTTCGGTGTCAGTGACGGATACAACAATGAGTTGGTCGGTTTGTTACCGGGAAAAACCTTGTGGGGTAACAGGGCTGCGATTTCTTCAGGTGATTTACCGGTAGCTTCCAGCTCTACTTGCACTTCTTCTGCGTTTTTTCCCCGCATCAATGCTTCAGTCTGAGCCAGATAATTAGCGAACAGAATTTGCTGCTGTTCATCCTGATCATGGCTGGCATGCACGGCAGCCATAAAGTCGGCCGGAATCAGGTGCGTTCCCTGGTGAATCAACTGGTAAAATGCGTGCTGGCCATTGGTGCCTGGCTCTCCCCAGATAACCGGGCCGGTGGTGTAATCAACCACATTTCCCTGGCGATCGACCCGCTTGCCATTACTCTCCATATCACCCTGCTGAAAATAGGCTGAAAAACGGTGCAGGTGCTGGTCATATGGCAAAATGGCATGCGTATCGGCAGCAAAAAAATTGTGGTACCAGATACCCAGTAACGCCATCACAACCGGCAGATTTTTTTCAAAAGGCGTTTCGCGGAAATGGCAATCCATTTCGTATGCACCGGTCAGCATTTCCTCAAAATGATCCATGCCAATATACAGCGCAATAGACAGACCAATTGCCGACCATAATGAATAACGACCCCCTACCCAGTCCCAGAAAACAAACATATTCTGGGTATCTATTCCAAACTGGGTTACCTTCCATTCATTGGTTGACAGGGCAACAAAATGTTTTGCGATCGCAGCAGGATCATTGGCTGATGCCATCACCCAGTTACGAGCATAGTGTGCGTTGGCCATGGTTTCTGTGGTGGTGAACGTTTTCGAAGCGATCAAAAACAAGGTTCTTGCCGGATTCAACTCGGCCAGCGTTTCGACAATCTGGCTGGCATCGACATTCGACACAAAATGTACCCGCAAATCACCCGCATAAGGTTTCAATGCTTCTGTCGCCATGACCGGGCCCAGGTCAGAACCACCAATACCGATATTCACTATATCCGTAATGGTTTCATCAGAAAATCCTTTCCAGTCGCCATTCCTGACACTGTCACAAAATTTGCGCATTTTTCCAAGAACCTTATGAATTTTCGGCATGACATCCTCGCCATCCTCCAGCACAGGTTCCTGCGAACGATTCCGCAAAGCCGTATGTAAAACAGCTCGCTGCTCAGTAAAATTGATTTTTTCGCCGGCAAACATCTGCTCTATCCAGACTGACAAATCACAACTGTTCGCCAGATCAATTAGCAGTGGCAGAGTTTCGTCGGTCATCCGGTTTTTAGAATAATCCAGCAACAATTCACCACAGGTAATCGACAGTTTGTCGAAACGCTGCTTGTCCTGGTCAAACAGATCTCGCATATGCAGATGCTGAACCTGTTCAAAATGCTTCTCCAGCACTTTCCATGTACTTTTTTTCGTCAAGCTTTTCACTCTAAAATCATCTCTTCTGGATATAGCGGTAAACCCGGCTAACTATACCGAATCCCTGATTTTTTTCTGCAAATCATTGCAACTCTATACACTTGTTTTCAAGTATCACTCTCCTTATCGCCTGACTGACCAAAATACTGAATCCTGAGAGTTTCTGAGCATCGAACTTGACGATCAGAGCCGCATCAATCACGCTACTCGTTTCCCCTGACAACTAAAATTAACAATGATTAATGTTTTATTTGCCACCAGTGAAGCCCATCCACTCATCAAAACGGGTGGGCTAGCCGATGTCTCAGGCAGTCTGCCTGCAGCACTGCTGGCGGCAGGTCATGATGTACGGCTGGTATTGCCGGCTTACCCTCAGGCTATCACTGGGGCATCTCCACTCACCCAACTGGCTACCCTGACACTGACTGGCTGTAACGATCCCGTGACCATTCTGGAAGGCCATCTGCCTGGTAGCAATGTCACTGTATATTTAATTGATGCGCCGGATTATTTCCGGCGTGAAGGCGGCCCCTACAGCCAGCCAGATGGCAATGACTGGCCAGATAATGCGGATCGTTTCGCCTGTTTCTGCCGAGCAGTGACGAGCATTGCCCTGAATCAGGCAGGTCTGGACTGGGCAGTGGATATTGTGCATTGCAACGACTGGCAGACAGGATTGATCCCGGCCATGCTGGTAGATAGCCGACAACGTCCGGCTAGCGTATTTACCATTCACAATCTCGCCTATCAGGGTTTATTTGACCAATCCCAGTTTCACAACCTTGATCTACCTGCCAGCTGGTGGTCCATGCATCAAATGGAGTTTCATGGACAGTTTTCCTTCGTCAAGGGCGGCCTGGTCAATGCAGACTGGCTCACCACTGTCAGTCCAACCTATGCCCGGGAAATCTGTACACCGCAGTATGGCTATGGGCTGGAGGGATTACTTTCTCACAGAAGCGGCGAACTAACGGGCATACTCAACGGGATTGATACGGATATCTGGAACCCGGAAAAAGACCCGCTGATCGCCAAAAACTATTCTGCTAAAACACTCGAAAGGAAACGGCAGAATAAGGCGGCCCTGCAACGAACAATGGGTCTTGCCGTCGAAGCAAATACCCCACTACTTGGACATGTGGGTCGCCTGGTAGAACAAAAAGGTGTCGATTTGATTCTCGACTTACTACCGGCCCTGGCGCGGCGCGGCGCGCAACTTGCTATCATTGGCACGGGAGACCGTCATCTTGAGTCCGCTCTACGTAAAGCCAGCCGTCATTTACCAGAACAGATCGGCGTGGCGCTTCGCTACGACGAAAGTTTGTCACATCTGCTGGAAGCAGGCTCAGATATTTTTCTTATGCCCTCGCGCTTCGAACCCTGTGGGCTCAATCAACTCTATAGTCTGCGGTATGGAACCCCCCCTGTTGTAAGGCATACCGGTGGCCTGGCTGATTCAATCATTGCGGCAACACCGGCAACCATGGCGCGTAAAACAGCCAATGGTTTTGTCTTCAATGACACCACATCATCCAGCCTGCTTGATGCCATTGATGATGCGCTGACTGTATATCATGATCCAGACAACTGGCGACAAATTATCCAGACTGGAATGACAACTGATCACTCCTGGAATAAAAGTGCAACACATTATATTTCTGTCTATGAAAAAGCCATTGATAGAAACGACAATAAACTTAATTTATAATATGTAATATCTTATATAAGATACTGTATTTAATATTATTT
Organism: Gammaproteobacteria bacterium; assembly: GCA_036480335.1. Taxonomy (GTDB): domain Bacteria; phylum Pseudomonadota; class Gammaproteobacteria; order DSM-19610; family DSM-19610; genus JAZGER01. Next base: position 14,045 of record JAZGGH010000066.1, read on the forward strand.
TTAATATCCAAAAAAATTATCCGGAAGCATCTGAATACCGTTATAATCCCACTTCTTATTAAGACAATCCATCAAAGAGTTGCCATGACCATTGCATACCCTCCTCATGACAAAGCACTGCGCTCCCGTGTTCGCCTGTTTGGCAACCTGTTAGGTGAAATCCTGGCCGAACAGGCCGGAGAAAAAGTTCTCAAAGCCGTTGAAAAACTCAGAAAAGGCTACATTCGTTTGCGTAAAGCTGATGATCCTGCATTAGGCAAACGGCTGGCAAAGCAGATCAATGATCTGGATCCGGCAACCCTGAACCACGTAGTACGTGCTTTCAGTGTTTATTTCAGCCTGACAAACATTGCTGAAGAAGCCTTTCAGCACAAAGAAAGGCGGCGTCAGGCAGGCCAGGGTGTGCGCCTGTGGCTCGGCTCTTTTGATCAGACCCTGCGTGATTTTCACGCCGATGGAATCACCCCGGAGCAACTTCAGACGCTACTTAACAAAACACTCTATCTGCCTGTTTTTACAGCACATCCTACAGAATCAAAACGGCGCGCCATTCTCCATACCCTGCGCAGCATTTTCACTACTGCAGAAGAACTGGACACCCCTTCTCTGGGCAGCCAGGCACGCTCCCAGATCACCCGCAAACTGAAAAGCCAGATTCAGGTTCTATGGAAAACCGACGAAGTCCGCACCCACAAACCCCAGGTGGAAGATGAAATCACCAACGCGCTTTATTATTTCCGCGAAAGCCTGTTCCAAACCGTTCCCACCGTCTTTCAGTATCTGGAAAAATCCGTAGCCAGAACCTACGGCGATGTAGGCATTGAAATACCAGACATTCTGCATTTTGGCTCCTGGATCGGCGGTGATCGAGATGGCAACCCATTTGTAAAACCCGCGACAACACGCCACGCCTTACGCATGCACAAAGCCACTATTCTTGAGGAATACCGCTCAAGACTGGAAGAGCTCAGCAGTCTGCTTACTTTCACCTCCAGTCTTTGCAAACCAGGCCAGGCACTGCTGGATAGTCTGGATCACGACATGCAATATTTTGCTGCCATTCTGGGTAACCCCGAACGCTATCTGCATGAACCCTACCGCCATAAGATTTTTATCATGCAAAGCCGCCTGACACAAAATATCGATCAGGTCAGGTGCCTTCTGGAAGACCCACAAAGCGTCAGCAGTGATGATTACCCCTACCTGTACACCGATGAGAAAGATTTTCTGCATGACCTCGAACTGATGCGCGACTCGTTGATTTCGCACGGCGACAAAGCGGTTGCAAAACGTGATCTTACCGACTTCATCAGACTTGTAAAAACTTTTGGGTTTTTCCTGCAAGTACTTGATATTCGTCAGGAATCCAATCGACACACTTCCGCTGTCGCGGAATTGTGCCAGCAATTACCCGATACACCGGATTACAACCAACTGGATGAGGCAGGCAGAATAACCTTTCTCTCAAACCTGCTGGAAAACAATAGCGGCTTCACCGCAGATCGCAGCTCACTCACTGAAGATACCGAAGAAACTCTGGAAGTACTGGATGTGATTGCTGACATGCGCGAAGAGGTCAGCAGCAAGGCATTCGGTACCTACGTTATTTCAATGACCCACACCGCCAGCCATATCCTTGAGCTTATGTGGCTGGGCAGTCAATGCAAACTCGTTGGGAAACGCAACAACGAATGGTTTTGCCATCTATCTGTCAGCCCGCTGTTTGAAACCATTGAAGACCTGGAGCAGATAGAAACTGTTCTGGGCGACCTGCTCAATGTCGATATTTACAAAACCCTGCTCAAAGCCTCGGGCAATCTGCAGGAAATCATGCTCGGCTACTCAGATTCCTGCAAGGATGGCGGTATCCTGGCTTCGGCCTGGAATCTCTACCTGGCGCAGCAACGGGTTATTTCTATCACCAAACCACACAACATCGACTGCCGCATGTTCCATGGCCGTGGCGGCACACTCGGACGCGGCGGTGGTCCTACCCATGAAGCGATCCTGTCACAACCTGCAGGTACTGTTCATGGCCAAATCAAATTTACTGAACAGGGTGAAGTATTATCTTATAAATACAGCAATGCTGAAACCGCCGTCTATGAACTGTCTGTCGGCATTACCGGACTATTAAAAGCCAGCAGGAACATCGTTCAGGCTGAAAATAACGCCTGCGATCAGTATGCCGCTATCATGGCTGAATTAACGGTTACTGGCGAAAGAACTTACCATCAGTTGATTGATGAAACCGAAGGTTTGCTGGATTATTTCTATGAAGCAACCCCTGTCACAGAAATTGGTATGCTCAATATCGGCTCACGCCCCAGCCACAGAAAAACCGGGAATCGCTCAAAAAGTTCTATCCGTGCCATTCCCTGGGTATTTGGCTGGGCTCAGTCACGCCATACCCTGCCTGCCTGGTATGGCATTGGCTCTGCCCTGTCGGACTGGTGCGCCAAAGATGACAAAAACCTTGCCCAACTGCAGGAAATGTATCAGAAATGGCCATTCTTCAGAGCGTTGTTAAGTAATACTCAGATGTCATTATGCAAGGCTGAGATGGATATAGCGGATGAATACCACCAACTGTCTGAAAACAAAACAGCAGCCGATGCTATCTTTAGCCAGATTCGTGATGAATTTGATTGCACAGTAGACATAGTCAAGAAAGTTGCAAAGATAGATGAGCTCATGGCAGAGACACCTGCTCTAGCACTGTCTCTGCAACGTAGAAACCCTTATCTTGATCCATTGAATCATATCCAGGTAAAGCTACTGCAGCGCGTCAGGGATTCAGAAGACGGGACACCGGAGCATGACCAATGGATGGAACCCCTGCTACGTTCGATTAATGCCATAGCAGGCGGTATGAGAAATACAGGTTAAAAACCCTGGATTCCCGTACAGACAAGCGCAACTGCACGTAAATCCAGGTAAAATATATATGTTTCAGCAAATTAGCATATATTTATAATAATCAGGATAAATTATTTAAATAAATAACATACAAATTAAAGGGTGATAAATCTGAATTTTTTTATCCTCGTCTAATTGGATGTTTTATATTAACTTTTGAAAATATCAATCCTATTTTCCCGCTCTTTCGCATTTCTGTGACTTGAAGTTGTATCAGTGTATATAGATACTATAGGCATACATACAATAAATAGATGCAAATTTTCTGTGTCTACACAATAATTAGAAATGCTGAAAGGGGCTCTAGTAGCACAATGTACGAACACGAAACTGGTGTCGTTGCCGCATCAAATAACCAGACTCTGTCTATCAAATTTGATGCCGCTGATGCCACAGAGCTGCAAACTATCCGGGTTTTTACTCTCGGGCGTTTTTCAATTCAGCTCTTAACTGATCCCGAAAAAAATGCCGCATCAGGCCGCCAGCAGAAACCACAGGAACTGCTACAGGCTCTGGTATCAATGGGTGGCCGCAACATCAGCACTGATTCTATCTGCTACACGCTCTGGCCTGATGCCGAGGGCGATAGCGCCTCGAATTCACTGGATGTTAACTTGCATCGATTACGCAGGAAGCTTGGTAGCTCCAAAACCATTCTAGCTTCTGGCGGCCGGCTAACCATCAACAACAAAATTGTATGGGTTGATGTATGGGCTTATGAAAAATCGCTCAATCGAATTGATAAATTACTCACACAACCCGATTCAATGCGTGATATAGCGCTGATTACCGCACTGTTTAATAAAACACTCGAAATGTATCAGGGCAGCTACCTTTCTTATGAACCGCCAAAATCCTGGAGCCTGTCTTTGCGCGAACGACTCAGAAGTAAAACACTGCGTCATATTTCAGATATCGGCCTGCTTCTGGAAAACAACCAGGACTGGAATGATGCTATACGTTTTTATCAACGCGGACTGGAGATCGACCCTTTTGCGGAAGAATTATATCAACGCATTATGACTTGCTTAAAAGAAACAGACAGGTTTGCCGAAGGGATAGCCATGTATCAGCGCTGCCGAACCAATTTGTCCACCGGGCTGAACATCACACCGTCCAGCAAAACTGAAGGCATTAGAAAAACACTGTACAAATAACAATATTCCTTTTGCACTTAATAACAATAGCTTAGCTATCGACCCTATATTTAATATAATATAATTCTTCTACCCTGAAAAAAATTCCGGTCTATGTAACTGGAAATATAACGCCTAAAATCAAAACCCTGAACAAAAGACTATTTTGTAAGTTATCTGTAAGTCCTTCTATGGCATTCTGTTTCAAACACTCAATAAGCGAACAGGAGGAGAAGATGGAGAGTTTTATTCTGCGTGTTTACAGGCGCGATAAAAACGATCCGGAAAACATGGTTGGTACCGTTGAAGATGTTGGCACTCAGGAACAGGCCGTCTTTCACAGCATGAATGGCCTGCAAAGATTATTAAGCCAAACTTTTAATGAGTCACTGGTAGCCAATCATGGCAAACCGGAAAAATAAAATAGCTGTTATTTAGGAGGAGAACAAATAATGAATAAATTTACACTGACAGGAATTAGCGCTGCAGTTCTGCTTGTTACCAGTCAATCTGCTTTCGCTTTTCGTATCAAGGTTTCATCTGTTGCGCCCGCAACGCCAGTAGCCGTAGAAGCAACTATTGAGGTTGCGCCACCGAGCACAACGCCAGTAATTCCACCAGTTTCCGATCCACTGGTAACACCAACACCTCCTCTGGAAAATGCTGCCGCTTCACCTGTGCCTGTTCCTGCCGCTGCATGGTTACTAGGATCAGCAGTACTGGGATTTGCCGGATTTTTTAGACGGCAGAAAAACTGATTCATTATAGATATGAATAAGGAAATCACATGAAACCTGTAAATTTACTACTCACAGTAGCCATTTGCGCTTCTTTCTCGGTCAATGCGGCAACCATTGATACGATGACTATTACAAACGCAACGTTAACGGGTGATCGTGTCCCTGGTGGGTCAATAAGTTTTGATCCTGTTACCTATCTGATCAGCCCGCCAGGTGATCCAATCCTTGTCGCTGACGATTTTACTGTCTCAAGACCTTCCAGTATTTCCGGTGATGTGGACTCAGCCTCTCAAAGTATTTCACTGGATCTATCTTCATGGATACTCAATGATCTGCGTTCAGGTGGCATTTCGCAGGACCTCGGCTACGATGGCGCAGTGACTGGTTCATGGGATGGAAGTCACTATGAAATAACCTGGGAAAGCCTGTTAACAAAAACCCTGATCAGCGCACCTGAAACCTCTTTTTATGTTACCTGGACTATTGAAGGAACAGCGACTGCTGCAGAAACCAATCCGATACCATTACCTGGAGCCTTATGGTTATTAGGATCCGGCATACTTGGTTTCGTGGGATACAAGCGATATACACCTAACACTTGAAAAATGAATACTCCAAACGAAAAAACGTAACACTCTAAAACAAAACGTAACGTTCCAAACCGTTACAACTCCAAACACTCAGCCCCGCTCATTACGGGGCTTTTTTTTGTCTCGCAAAGCATCACGCTTATTACGAAAAAACTGCTGAAGATACCGACCACATTCATCCGCACAAACACCGCCTGTCACCTGAAACCGGTGATTCAGACCCGTGAGCTCAAACAAATTACTGACACCACGTTTGGGATCATCTGCTGCAAATACCAGGCGCTCAATACGAGCATGAATCATGGCACCCGTACACATCATGCAGGGTTCTAAAGTGACATACAGAGTTGAGCCGGTGAGACGGTAATTATTCACACAGGCTGCTGCACGACGCAGGGCAATAATTTCAGCATGTGCTGTCGGGTCATGCGTCAGAATAGGTCGATTCCAGCCTTCTCCCAGCACCTCTCCATCACGCACGACGATGGCACCAACAGGAACTTCACCCTCTGCTTCAGCCTGTCTGGCTAAATCCAGAGCGATTTGCATCCAGTATTGATCGTCCTGCTCTATTTTCATTCGATTGTAAATAGCTCAGCCTGATTGAATGATTCGTAACCCGTCTGTTCCAGATTCATACTGACCGAGGATACGTAGTTTCAGGAAAAAAGTCACCAAAGTACAAATGGAAACACGCCAGTATTACCTCAGCTGCAAGATCTTCATGACAACACTGCCTTGATCAACTGGTTAATATCCTGACTCTGGTTGTTCCATCAAATGATGGAACACCTGCTGGTAAACCGCCTGCCTGGATCAATGGAGGAACGGAGATCTGCTTGTCGAGAACAAATAACGTGAACGGGTATCCATAATCACCGCAAAAAACTTGACTGGAAAAACGTCAAAGTACAGACTTATTCAACGCACCTTCCTGCCGAGGCACAAACAATGAAAAACCTGGCATCCATTTTCTGTTCAATACTTTTTGCCACCCTTAGCTGCACACCCCTTACATCATTTGCAGCAGCTCAAACCGAACAAGGTTTCCCCCGCCTGGGCATGTGGTGGCCTGATCCGGAAACACAATCGCTCAACGACATTTCCCGCTACGATTTTATCACTCTGTTCAATTATCAGTCGTCATTTGTTGCACCACTCAAGGCCTGAAAAAAGGTAGCCGTGAAATCTGGCGTCGTGATTTCAGTGGCGGTAGCGTACTGGTGAATGCCACAAAAACAGCCAGAACCATTAATCTGGGCAGACCCATGCAAAAAATCAATGGCTCGCAAACTGCCGTAAATAATGGTCGAATCGTTAGCCAGGTAACACTTGCGCCATTAGATGGCCTGATCCTGCTACCCGTCTCCACACCACCCCCAGGGGGCAATACCGCCAGCATGGTATTCACGGTCAGTCTCAATGGCAAACCCGTAGCAAAACCAGGGCCACTTGTTGATCGGCAAACGCCTCTGAACTGGGCATACCAGGTACGCAACACTGGCGATGTAACGCTCAATAATGTGATTATCACTGGCCGCCAGAAATACCCGATCTTTGGACAATGGGGAACCCTGTGCAGCATCGGCAGCATACAGCCTGGCACGACAGGCCGTTGTGAAATAGCTGACAACAATGTGACTAAAAAATATATTGCACTGGTCAAAGCCAGTAGCCAGACTGCGAATGGGAAACAACTGCAGCAAAGTCTCAAGGTATTTTATCGAGGAGAGAGTAACCCACCAGCCGCTGCCACCCGTATCACTCTGAAAAATGCCATTTATTTCCGGGCAACGGAAAAACTCTGGATCAGGGCGCAATCCAGTGCACGACCACGGGGCTCTGACACACTCACCGCAACCGTGCAAATTCAGGGTGTGAAACACGATCTGGGTGCCATCAGATGGAAAGCTGGAAAGGGTTTCTACCAGCAGGTATTCCTGAACATTAAAACCCGACCAACATCCATCACACTGAGCAACGATCAGGGCGTGTCTGTCACGTCACGAGTAATTATAAGATAAAAGACTTAAGGGTACCTCTATTATTACCGCATATGTGGTTAGTTGCGCGGCTTGATCAATATCACGATGTGTTGTGGTGAGTCGGCGTGATTCCAACCCCTGTCGCTTGATGTTGCCAGCCGTTTCCAGGTCACTCCCATTCGATCGTAGCCGGCGGCTTGCCGGAAATATCATAGGTGACACGGGAAATACCCGGTATTTCATTGATGATACGGCGTGAGACATGATCGAGGAAATCATAGGGTAAATGCGCCCAGCGGGCGGTCATGAAATCAATGGTTTCTACCGCACGCAATGCCACAACATAATCGTAACGTCGCCCATCACCCGTCACACCCACGGATTTAACCGGTAAAAACACCACGAATGCCTGGCTGGTTTTATCATATAAATCATTTTTTTCCAGCTCTTCAATAAAGATATGATCTGCCAGCCGCAATATATCTGCATACTCTTTTTTAACCGCGCCAAGAATTCGCACACCGAGACCCGGCCCAGGAAATGGGTGTCGATAAACCATTTCACTGGGCAAGCCCAGCTCGACACCCATTTTACGCACCTCGTCCTTGAACAGTTCACGTAGGGGTTCGAGCAACTTCAATTTCATATAATCCGGCAGACCACCGACATTGTGATGTGACTTGATCAAATGTGCCTTACCCGTTTTGGCACCTGCTGACTCAATCACATCCGGATAAATCGTACCTTGCGCCAGCCATTCTACATTGGACAGCTTAGCCGACTCTTCTTCGAAAATATCAACAAACAGGTTACCTATGATTTTGCGTTTTTTCTCCGGATCAGCCTCATCGCCCAACGCATCCAGGAAACGTTTTTCAGCATCCACCCGAATCACTTTCACACCCATATGCTCGGCGAAAGTTGCCATCACATGGTCGCCTTCCTGAAAACGTAACAGGCCATTATCCACAAACACACAAGTTAAGCGTGAACCAATGGCGCGATGCAATAAAGCGGCAACCACTGAAGAATCAACACCACCGGACAACCCCAGCAACACATCCTCATCCCCGACTTGCTGACGAATGGTTTCAATGCTCGATTCAACAATATTATCTGCTGTCCATAAAGCACCACAGCCACAGATAGCGTGCACGAAGCGCTGCAGGATACGCTCTCCCTGGCGCGTGTGTGTCACCTCGGGATGAAACTGCACGCCGTAAAAATGCCTGTCTTCATCGGCCATACCAGCGATTGGAGCGGACTCGGTACTCGCCATCAATTTAAACCCTGGCGGCAAAATATCGACATGATCACCATGACTCATCCAGACATCCAGCAAGCCATAACCTTCGGCGCTGGTATGGTCTTCAATATCCTTCAATAATGCAGTATGGCCACGCGCACGGATCTGCGCATAGCCATATTCATGACGATCCGCATTTTCAACCTTGCCACCCAGTTGCTCTGCCATTGTTTGCATGCCATAACAGATACCGAGTATCGGTAAACCCAGAGTAAACAGCGCGGCGGATGCCTGCGGTGAGTTACCTGCGGTGACTGTCTCAGGCCCACCCGACAGAATGATACCTCGGGGAGCAAAAGCCGCCACTGCCTCATCATCCATATCCCAGGGATGAATTTCACAATAAACACCCGCCTCACGCACCCTGCGCGCAATCAGCTGCGTGTACTGGGAGCCAAAATCAAGGATCAGGATACGATCTGCATGCAATTTATCGGTCATAATAATTCTCTTCTTCCAGAAGCCGGTAATCAGGAACGGTAATTAGGCGCTTCCTTGGTGATCTGCACATCATGCACATGACTTTCTGCCATCCCTGCATGAGTAACCTGCACAAACTCCGGTTTGGTGCGCATATCTTGCATCGTGGCACAACCGGTATAGCCCATACTGGAACGCAGCCCACCAAGCAACTGATGGACCACGGGTGATAACGGCCCTTTAAAAGGCACTCGCCCTTCTATACCTTCGGGTACCAGTTTGTCAGCTTCACTATTTTCCTGAAAATACCGATCGCTTGAGCCGGTTTGCGAAGCCATTGCTCCCAACGACCCCATACCCCGATAGGACTTGTATGAACGCCCCTGGAATAGTTCAATCTCACCCGGCGCTTCTTCGGTGCCGGCAAACATGCTGCCAACCATGATGCAGTGTGCGCCAGCCACAACCGCTTTTGAAATATCGCCAGAATAACGAATCCCACCATCAGCAATCAAAGGAACACCCTTACCAGCCAGTGCTTTGGCAACATTTGAAACGGCCGTAATCTGCGGCACACCGACACCGGCAACAATACGGGTTGTACAGATCGAACCTGGCCCAATACCGACTTTCACTGCATCCGCACCCGCATCAACCAGCGCCTCTGCCGCCGCAGCCGTGGCAATATTACCGCCGATCACCTGCAGGTCTGGGTACTGCTGTTTGGCCCAGCGCACCCGATCAAGCACGCCCTGCGAATGCCCATGCGCAGTATCGATAATAATGACATCAACCTCGGCTGCAGCCAGTTCAGCAATACGTTCATCAGTACCCTCACCAACACCCACTGCAGCACCTACCCGCAAGCGCCCCTGGCTATCCTTACAGGCATTTGGAAAATCGCTGGCTTTTTGAATATCTTTCACTGTCACCAGACCACGCAACTCAAAAGCATCATTCACCACTAACAGTTTTTCAATGCGATACTCATGCAGTAACTTCTGAATTTCTTCTCTGGTCGCACCCTCACGCACGGTGACCAGCTTATCTTTACCCGTCATAATAGAAGACACGGGCGCATCAAAACGGGTTTCAAAACGCGTATCCCGATTGGTCACGATGCCGACCAGTTTGCCATTATCAACGACGGGGACTCCGGAAATATTGCTCATGCGAGTTAGATCAAGTACGTCCTGAATACTGGTATCCGGAGAGACCGTAATCGGATCCTTGATCACCCCGCTTTCAAATTTCTTCACCCGCCTGACTTCCTGGGCCTGCTGGCTGGCTGTCATATTCTTATGCACAATCCCCAACCCACCTTCCTGAGCGAGAGCAATTGCCAGCCGTGACTCAGTCACCGTATCCATTGCTGCAGACAAAATCGGTATATTTAATGAAATTTCGCGAGTTAACTGAGTCGTCAGTGTGACATCCCTGGGCAACACCGCAGAATGAGCGGGTAACAATAAAACATCATCGAAAGTCAGGGCTTGTTCAGAAATGCGCAGCATGATGGGGCACCATTATGTGAAAATGAATGGCGACCTATTATAGAATGCCTGACGGTCACGGGTAAACTGATATTAGTGCTTTTCGCATAATCCGTTGAATCCCTGGCATTTCCAGAAAATACCGCTTAACAGCGGCAGCTTTGTTATCATGGCAAAATGCCTGTTTCTGCTTCCAGATCGTCAACAACCGATACCTACAGCGTTTCTCGCCTCAACCGGGAGGCAAAAATGTTGATGGAAACCACTTTTCCCAATATTCGTGTCGAAGGCGAAATATCCAACCTGGTCTGCCCGGCATCAGGACACATCTATTTCACACTCAAAGATGACCGCAGCCAGGTTAGCTCGGCCATGTTCAAAAGCCGTGGACAACGCCTGAAATTCAAACCCAGCGAAGGTATGCAGGTTATCGTCAGCGCTCGCGTCAGCCTGTATGAACCGCGCGGCAACTTTCAGCTCATCGTCGACAGCATGGAAGAAATGGGTGACGGCGCCCTGCAACGCGCCTTTGAGGCACTAAAACAACGCCTCAAACAGGAAGGCCTGTTTGCAACCGAACACAAACTGGCTATCCCTGCATTTCCAGCCTGTATCGGTGTTATTACCTCCCCCACAGGTGCTGCCATCCGCGATATTTTGACCGTCCTGCAGCGCCGTTTTCCAGCGACTCGGGTTATTGTCTATCCAACCCTGGTTCAGGGTAAACAGGCAGCCGAACAAATTTCCAGCATGATACAAACGGCGGACCAGCGCGCGGAATGCGATGTCCTGTTGCTCAGTCGTGGCGGTGGTTCACTGGAAGACCTTTGGCCATTCAACGAAGAAATCGTCGCTCGCGCTGTCTTCTCCTGCCAAACACCCATCGTGAGTGCAGTTGGCCATGAAATAGATTTTGTTATCAGCGACTTTGTCGCTGATCAACGCTGCCCGACGCCATCTGCTGCGGCCGAATTACTGACACAGGACCAGCAGGACTGGCTCTATACGCTTGCTGAAAAGAACAAACGCCTGCAGTCACTGATCACAAATACACTGCAATCGCATCAGCAACAACTCAAGCAGTTACGTCATCGCCTGCAACAGCAGCATCCAGGAAAAACTCTCCTGCAGCAAGCGCAACGACTGGATGAACTCGAGCAACGACTGGTCATCAATATGCAGCACAACCTGCAGAAAAATCAGGCCAGATTACGGGAAAATATTGCCATGCTACGGCAGCACACACCTTGGCACAATATCTGTCAGATGCAACAATGGCATCAGGAACTCAAACACCGACTGCAACAGGCCATGCAACACCAGTTGACTCAGCTACAACAACAGCTCGGTACGCTCGTACGCACACTGGATATGGTCAGCCCACTGGCAACACTACAACGGGGCTACTCTATTACCCTACGATTACCTGAACAACAGGTTGTCACCAGCAGTTCACAACTCAGCAAAGGCGATCAACTGGAGATTCGTCTAGCCAGTGGCCGCGTGCAAAGTCAGGTAACAGGGACTAAAAATGATTAGATATCTCGGAATATTTATTTTTCTCTTCACCACATTCTGCTCAACCAGTGCATTTAGCTTTGAAAATCCAAAAACAAATGCCGTGCCTGGCGGTATTTTCATCGCTCCACTGCCTGCCAGTAAAACAAGGCCCGTGGTTCATTATGGGAATAAACGTGTCATGGTGGTAAAGGACGATGATCAATGGTGGGCAATATTCGGCATTCCGCTGGCCGCCAAGCCGGGCAATCATCACCTGACTGTTCAGGGTGAAGATAACATCAAACGCAAGCTGGGCTTTTATATCAACGATAAAACCTACGAAAGCCAACACATCACACTGAAAAATAAACGCATGGTTAATCCTGAAAAACGTGACATGAAACGCATCTTGCGTGAACAAAAAGAAATTCGTAGCGCCCTGGCAAACTGGGATGACAGAACACCGAATACCATGCATTTTGAACTACCTGTTAGCGCACCGATGAGCAGTCGATTCGGCCTACGCCGCTTTTTCAATGAACAGCCCAGAAACCCCCACAGTGGCCTCGACCTGGCAGCCCCGGCAGGTACCGACATACATGCACCTGCTGCGGGCATTGTTTCCACCACTGGAGACTATTATTTTAACGGCAAAACTGTCTTCATTGATCACGGTCAGGGGCTGGTAACCATGTATTGTCACCTGTCAGAGATCGATGTAAAACCTGGACAAAGCGTCAAAACGGGTGACACGATTGGTGCAGTTGGCAAAACAGGGCGCGTAACCGGTGCCCATTTGCACTGGAGTGTCAGCCTGAATAATACGCGGGTCGATCCCGAACTGCTCATTTTCCGTCCTGAGCACTAAAATACTCATTCCTGAATTTAGAAAATGCTGAATGCTAGTGAGTCTTGCGAACCGCATCTGTCGCAATTGATGCGCTTTGTTCCTCATCACATCCTACATTGTTGATCCAGCTTTAAGATAATTCATGGCCTGTTGCGCTTAAGTAAGTGTTATTCTAGACGAATATAAGGCAAATGGTATATTGACTACAACAAAACCTCAGCGTAGTATTATTACAATAACAGCCAACAATAACAGCCAACAATAACAGCCAACAATAACAGCCAGGCTGTTGGGTAAGTTTACTACAATCAACAATTTAACAACATATTCAGGGGAATCTCCTATGTTATACCGTCTTAAAACTGGTCAGTTTTATTCATTATTGGCAGGCATCTGCCTGTTAATAGCAACTATGATTTCGCCGCCATCACTGGCAAATCCGCTGCTGGTTGATGATATTAACAAATCAACCCAAACACACTCTCATCTTACAACCATCTTCAGAACTGACGATCTGATAAACGGAAAAACGATTTTTACAACCAACCAACCTGGATTATTCACATATAATGGAACCAGCACCGAAAAAATCTATGATACATCTATTACAGATATAAAAATCATAGGTAATACAGGGTACTTTGTTGATTATAAAACCCTCTTTAAAACAGATGGAACACCTGCGGGTACAGTACCATTATTTACCTCAGATTATCTGGGATATGTAAGAGAAACGATCCAGCTTGGATCTGAAGCAATCATCGTTACCAGTCCGTACGGAAAAAAACAAAAGCTCTGGAAAACAGATGGCACTCCAGCGGGTACCGAACTACTCAAAACATTTGATTACATCCATACCGGTCTGGTTTTGTATCATGGCGAGCTTTTTTTCGCTGCCGACGATGGAACCACTGGCAGTGAATTCTGGAAAACGGACGGAACCACGGCGGGTACTGTTCTGGTTAAAGATATTCGCCCTGATCTGGGTCAGGGAAGCGGTTCACGTCCGAGGGGGCTTACTGTGTACAATAACCAGTTGCTGTTTGGTGCACATGCAGGTCAGGATATAGGTCGAGAACTCTGGACTTCTGATGGAACAACTGCAGGTACACAGGTATTTCTTGATATAAAACCGGGCGGTAACAGTAGTGATCCTGCGTATTTTATCGAGTTCAACAATGCTCTGTATTTTACGGTTTTTAATACAGCACGGGGTGACTATTCTCTCTGGAAGACGGATGGAAGCGCATCGGGTACAGTGAAAACAGTCGACTCTCTGGGTGAAGGCAGGCCGCCTTTTTTTGAATATAATAATGAACTGTATTATACCGGATATAACCAGACGATTGGCGACGAGCTCTGGAAAACGGATGGCACAGAATCTGGAACAATGCTGGTCAAGGACATCAACCCTGGAACAGGCAGCAGTACTCCCAGTCATTTCACCATTGTTGATCAAACCCTGTTTTTTATTGCTGATGATGGCACTCATGGCAGTGAGCTTTGGAAAACAGACGGCACAAGTACTGGAACGATACTGGTCAAGGATATTCGCCCAGGCAATAAAGACAGTTTTCCAAAATACAGGCAACGATACGACGATTGGGACAATCTGGCAATAACCGCTTTTAATCATGAGCTGTATTTTCTAGCCAGGACAGCATGGAATGATTATGGTATCTGGAAAAGTGATGGCACCCAACAAGGTACAGTTTTTGTCAAGGATGTGACAGCAGGTCATTATACAACAGAGGCCGAAACCGATCCGGCTGATTTCACAATAATCAACAATGAATTGCATTTTGTTGCCAGCCGAATTGATGCAAATGGTGATACTCGCGAGGGTTTCTGGAAAACTAATGCAGCCAATAATACCGAACTGGTCGTAGATACCCGATTAATACCGACAGGATCGAGCAATCCTCAAGACTTGATTGAACACAACGGGAAGACGCTGTTTTTTGCTAATGACGGTAGCAAGTGGCAACTGCGGTCAACAGATGGCTCCTCTTCTGTACCGATCACTGATCAGGGGTTTAGGAGTGTTGGTGACTTAATGGAATGGAACGGCAGTCTGTACTTCGATGCCAGCACGCTTGAAAATGATGAATCCCATTACTGGAAAACAGATGGCACTGCTGCCGGTACTGTTCAACTAACCCCTGGCGGCATTAGTGTTGTGAGTAGACTTGCTGATATGAATGGAGCATTTTATTTCTTCACCAAAGATACCTCCTCAAATTCCCGCGCCCTGTGGAAATCTAATGGAACTCGTTCAGGAACTATGAAAGTGAAAGACGGCTTTGTGGCAACCTCTAGAACCTCCATCGTCAATGGAAACACATTATTTTTCACTGCAAATGATGGGATAAGTGGAATGGAACTCTGGAAAACGAACGGCACCACTGCAACAACTGTTCTGGTAAAAGATATCCGTCAAGGACAGGATGGTAATGGCAACCCTCGCAGCAGTGTTCCGAATCAATTTCAGGTAGTGGGAAGCAATCTGTTTTTCACCGCAGAAAAACCTTCCTATCAATACAATCTGTATAAAACAGATGGTAGCGCTGCGGGTACCGTAAAAGTTCTTCCGAATGTCATTGGTGATCGTCGTTTCGTCGGTGATCGTTACTACTTTACTCAGGCAACCGATACGGCTGGTACTGAACTTTGGTCCTATGATTCTGTTACAAACGTAACGGCTCTGGTCAAAGATATTAATCCTGGTTCGGGATTGAGTAATCCAAAAATAATTGGTGAGCTCAATGGTGAGTTACTGTTCTATGCTACAGATAATGCCAATGGGGGTGCCATCTGGAAAACCAATGGAACCGAAATGGGTACTGTCGTTATAAAAAAGAATATTCTGTTTTATACCGATATAAAAACCCTGGCTACAACAGGCAATACTCTCTATTTTTATTCGCCATTTGCAGCAAGCGGAGCTTCAATATGGCAAACTGATGGTACTGCAGCTGGTACCAGAACAATTCAGGATGTTGAACCAGCGCACCCTACTAACAACTCAAGCTGGAGATACATTACTGATGCTGTTGTAGTCAATGGCGATATCTATTTTACAGCCGAAGAATATTCATCAGGTACCGGACATGAGCTATGGAAGATCAATGGAGCTGATAGTACTGCAGTGCTTGTTGCTGATCTCAGAAGTGGTTCTCTTAGTGGTGTACAGTCCATTCTGGACGTCGTCGGCAACTCCATCTATTTATCAGCAGATAATGGAATCACCGGCAATGAACTTTGGCGTTATTCCGTAGCGACGACACCTGGAACAGCCGCTTTCGGTGACTTCGTCTGGAATGACCTGAATGGAGATGGTATTCAGGATGCCAGTGAAACCGGTATACCGGGGATTTCAATAGAGCTGCAAAGCTGCAGTGGGCAAGCCATTAATACCACCACCACGGCAAACAATGGCAGCTATAGTTTTGCCAATCTGGCACCGGGCAGTTACCGAATGCAGTTCAGCCTGCCAGCCGGTCACCTCTTCAGCCCGGAAAAGGCAGCGGGTAACTACCGACTGGATAGCAATGTCAATGTGAACACGGGTATTACCCAGTGCTACAGCATGGCGATGGCTCAGGAAAGACTGTCAGTGGATGTTGGTATGATGCCAGAGCCCCCTGTAGGCGGTAATCCGTCAATGACGCTAGCAGTCAGTGCCAACGGTGCATCGACCCGGAAACCTGGGCCGGTTTTGAGTACAGGTAGTACCGTGAACTGGACCTACACGGTCGCCAATACCGGAGGCACTGTGCTCAATAACATCTATATTCGAGGGCGTCAGAAAGTACCTGTCTTCGGTAGCTGGACTACACTGTGCAGCATCGGCACCATCCAGCCGGGTACAACGGGAAGTTGCAGCACGTCAGATGCTGCTGTATCCGGAAACTACAAGTCACTGATTGTTGCCAGAGCCTCTTCCAGTGATGGTGTAAATCTGGAGAGTATTGTTCCGGCCTTTTATAAAGGCGAGGCAGGCACCCCACCACCTGCTGGCAATGATGTGGTTACCCTGAAGAATGCAATCTACTTTACCGGCTCAAAGAAACTGTGGATACGTGCGCAGTCAGATGCCAGCCCGGCAGGCTCTGCTATTATAAAGGCCAGTGTAATTGTTAATGGTGTTGAGCAAGACCTGGGAACTATCGGCTGGAAAGCGGATAAGGGTTTTTATCAGCAGGTATTCTTTGATATTGCCACTGTACCGAGCTCTATTACCCTGAGCAGTGACCAGGGAGGCAGTGTAAGTGGTGGTGTTCAGGTGAAATAACGAGGATTAAAATCTGTGCTGCCTGACCCGGAAGACCTGAGCAGCAGCGCAGATATCTTATTCTTAAATACTGCATAACATCTTTTTCGCGGCGACTGCTCTACACACAAAACAACTCGTATTAATTTGAATATACATAAAGATTGCAATAAATACCCAAAGTAAAATTGGGAAAAATATTCTAAAGCAGGTGTATACAGGTTATACGCTTCTCAGTAAATTCAGTATTGACAAAATTTACTACCTGTATTTTAATACAGCACTGCTATTATTAACAGTTATGATAAATGAAAAACCCAACCCACATCACCCTATCGAGAAAAATCAGATCAATGCGGCAAATGCGAGGCTGGTCACAGGAAAAGCTCGCTGAAAAAGCATCGTTACATCGCACTCATATTGGTGCTATCGAACGCTGTGAAGTCAATATAACCCTGAAAACACTGACCATGATCGCAACTGCCCTGGATGCTCAAGTCACTGTATTATTAATAAACAATCAGGATAAAGACAAACCTGACAAACAGATCAGAGAAAATCAATTTGCTTATACATCCTCTATTTCATCTGTTATTTACTGCATAACACCGCATAAAAACAGTAGAACAAAACAAAATGCCATATATATACGGCAGATTGCTGGTTATAGTCCGTCGACACAAAGGCATAACTACCCTGTAATGCCTATGTATGAGCATATCGGCAAGGAAGCTACTCGCACGCAATATTAAACTGAACCGGACACGGATTGGCTGGTCGCAGGAAACGCTTGCCGAACTCAGTGGACTCCACAGAAGTTATATCGGCGCCATTGAGCGTGGCGAACATAATATTGGACTCGACAACATAGAACGCCTTGCAAATACATTTGGCATTCATGTACTGGAATTGATTGGTGGCCAGCCTTTTACTGAGCATCCCGCGATAAAAAAAACAGATGCAGAGATGTCACAAACAACACACACCATCCATAAACGTATTCTAATTGAGCTTTTGAAACAGAGCGAGGACAGTGATTTCGAACTAGCCCTGCTCTACCTGGAACACAATGGTGTTGTTATTCATAACTGATACCTCTTTTAATTTGCCCTGATCGGTTCCAGCCTAATCCGCTTATCGAGAACAGCAGCCTTCCTTTCAAGCAAGCTACTGATACTCAGACAACTGTCATCAGGGGCGCAGATATAAATATCATGGCTACCTATATCCTGACAGTCCGGTATCAGTCTGTTTTCCAGAGACTGTTCTAGCTCAATATCTGTGGCCACTTTCAACGGCATATAATGAAATTCATCAAGGGCATCTGCCCAGGATCTACACAAATTATTCAGATAGGGTTTATCTGCCGAAAACAGCCAGTACAATCGAATTTCATCAGCGGAGTTAATTGCCATAGCATGCTCAATGAGACTTTTTATTGCTGCAAAACCATTTTCAACAGCGATAAAAATCAGTGGCCTGGAGGACTCGGCATCCAGCATAAAATCCCCGTAGGGAGCCTTTACCATAACGGATTGTCCAGCCTGCAGTTCATTGGCAGCAAATTGCCAAAAACCCGCATTAGACTGATCTGACAGATGAAATTGCAATGCCGAATCATCACAGGGGCAACTCGCAATGGCTGCCTCGGAACTGGAGCCATCGGCAAACTGTAATCGTGCAAACTGGCCGGACAAAAACTGTAATCGCTGTTGGTCCTGATAACGACATTGTACGACAATCGTATTGTCGATACGCTCAACCTGCTGTACCTGTAAAGATAGTTGCTGAACCTCTACATCATTACTTGAGCCTGCGACATCAACATCAATAACAATATCAGTCACTGCGGTATGATTGCAGGCTAGGAAATAGCCGTTGGAGATATCTGAATCAGACAGGGGCTGAGCATCATCCTTTATACGATTGATGCCACCAGAAACCAGTTTAACCCGACACCTGCCGCAACTACCATCAGTACACCCATAGGGCAAACTAACGCCGCCACGCAAACCCGCATCGAGTACATCTGTTGATCCTTCCGAGAAAAATTCCTGGCCACTGGGCATTACCCTGACATGCGCCGCCATTACCCGAAGGAAAGCCTCTCTGGCGAGTAAACTATCCGGCAGAGGCTCTAGCTCCTCTCCTTCCAGCGCATGCAGAAACCAGGCCTTGAAATGATTAATAGCCTCAAATGTATCTTCCTTATAATCACCAGAAAGCGATGCTACCCTCGGTTTTAACTCATTCATCAACCCGGCATAACGACTGACTTCGGCTTGCGCTGCAGCCAGTTCCTGACTCATTATACCGATACGTTCCATCAAAGTTTCCGCATCGGGCAGGACAGCATCCTTGCGCAAGCGTTTCGCTAAAGCATTTTCGATATAACGATCAACTTTTTCGAGCATGGTACTGTCTTCAAGCTCAACATTAGGGTATACACGTTGTAGTTCCTTGATATCCAGCATACCTTCAAATGCAATCAATTCACCGTTACGTATTTTCTTTTGCAGAGAGCCCCTTTTGGTACCCACCAGCCTTGCAGCCCTGGAGAGAGTCAGATATTGGGTCATTATTTTTCCTCCAACTACTTTTCTATTGCGTTGCGATACAGAAAACTGCCGAATTCATGCCGGCCTTTTCTCAGTCGTTTGTATTGCCTGACCATCAGTATCATTTTTTTAATTGTCTGGTGATTAATCGTTGGCACACCTAAACCAATCAGTATAGGAATTTCATCTCCCTCCACTTCGGCAATTTCAATAAAATTCTGCATTCGATTCACATTGGATGCAACTTCACTCAACATCTGCCTCAGTGTACAAAATCGACAACACCAGATAACATCCCTGCCTTCAAAATGGCCAGTAAAGCGCAGTCTGGCTAACTGATCATTCTCACCCTGATCAAGCCTTGTATACGAATCATCCGTCAAACCGGAATCAGGATAGCCCATAATTAAAAACAAAAAAGGGTATCAATTGATACCCCTTTTTATCACTATGGCTCGTCAAATAATTCATCAAAAAAGTCGGGTTCTGGTGGATTTCCATCATGTAAACGGTTCCATCTTAGCTGCCGGTAGGCCTCTCTGATCGAGATATATCTATCAATGGAGGTTTCGTCAAGCACCCTGGTCGTTTCCAGTAAGTCAGCACGTACGCTCACAGTTTTCATAGCATTAGCAGAATACCTGACGGGTGTTGATCGATACAATGTTGGATTCAGTAGCCAGTCAAAAGGAAGCCCTGCAAAATCACGCACATTGCTGGGTCCCAGCAGTGGTAACATCAGATAGGCGCCTTGACCAACCCCCCAGACACCCATTGTCTGCCCAAAATCTTCCTGATGTTTTGGTAAATCCCAGCCAGTAGCTATATCAAATAGCCCGGCCAGTCCGAAGGTACTGTTAAAGGTAAAACGCATCAAATCAGACATGGCATCAGCTGGCTTCCATTGCAACAGCTGATTGACGATGGTCAGTGGCTCACCAAGATTTGAGAAAAAATTACGCACACTCGTACGGACAACAGACGGTATCGTCTTTTTATACCCCTTCGCCACCGGTTTGAGAACAGCTCGATCAATAGTGTCATTGAATTTATAGCTGTAGCGATTCACTTTTTCCAGTGGATCATACGCATCATCATACGCGGGGATCTGTGCACAACCGCCCAGGATCAGTGCCATACACAGAAAAGCAAAACAGCAAATTTTTCTCTTCATACAACCATCCGTTTTCGTATTATTCATTTTGCACGTTTATAGCACAAGCTATGGAATCCTAGTGCTTTAGATGTTTCAGCATTCGCTTACGTTTACGCTCCTGCCGAGGTGTCAGCTTGTTGCGGCGACCTGCATAGGGATTATCCCCCGTTTTGAACTGAAGTCTCAAGGGGGTACCGGCAAGATCTAGAGCAGATCGATAAAAATTGATCAAATAGCGTTTGTAGGTATGGGGTAAGCGCTCTGTCTGGTTTCCGTGAATCACAATAATCGGCGGATTGTGCCCACCTTGATGAGCATAGCGTAATTTAATGCGATGCCCACCCACCAGCGGTGGCTGATGAGAATGTACTGCCTGCTCCAGAATACGCGTCAATTGTGGAGTAGGAACATCAACCATCGCCGCCTTATAGGCAGACAGAATAGCATCATACAAATGTCCGACACCGGTACCGTGCAATGCGGAGATAAAATGTTTTTCGGCAAAATCAAGGAACGGCAGACGACGATCAAGTTCGCGCCGGTACCAGTCGCGCTCATCATCATCCATACCATCCCATTTATTGATAGCAATCACCAGAGCACGACCCTGTTCAATCACGTGGCCTGCGAGCGTTGCATCCTGCTCTGTCACGGTTTTACTGTGTGCATCCAGGACCAGCACGACAACCTGAGCATCGTTGATTGCCTGCAGGGTTTTTATCACGCTGAATTTTTCGATCATGTCATTCACTTTGCTGCGACGGCGCACGCCTGCCGTATCAATCAGCGTATATTGCTGGCCATCGCGCTCAAAGGGAATATAAATACTGTCGCGAGTGGTACCCGGCTGATCAAATGCCAGCACCCGTTCCTCACCAAGAATACGATTAATGAGCGTTGATTTACCCACGTTCGGGCGCCCCACAACAGCAACCCGCACACCGGTTAAAACAGGCGCTGCGTGTTGCTGCTCTTCATCAGCCGCAATAACTTCCAGCACTGTGTTCATTAATGCAGTCACACCACGGCCCTGACTCGCAGAAATTGCAGCAGGTTCGCCAAAACCCAGCGCATAGCTATCTAGTATCACAGGTTCAGCATCCTGACCATCAATCTTATTCATGATCAGAAAAACCGGCTTACCGGTACGTCGCAAACGCTCACTGATCTGTTCATCACTGAGATTAAGGCCATCACGGGCATCGAGCATAAACAGTACAATGTCTGCTTCTTCAACAGCAATCCAGACCTGCGCTGCCATAATTTCGTCCAGCCCCTGCTTGCCACCGGCCAGACCTCCGGTATCCACCACCACATACGGGCTGTCGCCCACCTGGCCCTGACCATATTGGCGATCACGCGTTAAACCGGGAAAATCTGCCACTAAAGCATCGCGGCTTTTCGTTAGCCGATTAAACAAAGTGGACTTACCTACATTGGGGCGCCCAATGAGCGCAATAACTGGTAGCATGGAAACTCGCTATTTCTGATCTGGCTGCGTATGGGTATAGACAGCAATCTTGCCACCAGCACCCAGCACCACCAGTTTGTCTTCAACAACAACCGGTACAGACTGAATACCCTTACTGTCAATCTTAAAACGCCCGATCAGACTGCCATCCTGTTTCGACAACAGGTGGACATAGCCTTCATAATCACCCACAGCAATCGCATTCTCCAGCACCACCGGCCCGGTTACTTTGCGGTGCTGCAGCTTGTCCTGTTTCCACATAGAACGGCCTGATGCACTTTCCAGCGCCCAAATATTACCCACATCATCTGTCACATACAGTTGTGACGCATCAACGGTGAGACCTGAATAAGTAGAAATTTTACGCTTCCACAACACGGAACCGCGACTGCGCAGATCTATCGCCGCCAGTTCTCCCTGGAAACTACCAACATATAACACACCATCACGCAGCACCGGATCGGCATCAATATCCACCATCCTGTCAATTTCAGATCGCCCGGATGGCACCGAAATACTCGCCTCCCATAAAGGCGTGCCCGTTTCAACATTCAGCGCAGCCAGTTTACCGGCAGCAAAACCGATCAAAGCAATTCCGTCAACAATAATTGGGCTACTGGTACCGCGTAATGTCAGCACCGGAACCGTCCGATCAAACACCCAGAGCCGTTCACCCGTGGTACTGTCATATCCTGATACATTGCCATCGACTGTCTGCATCACCACGATACCGGCATAGATCGCTGGCAAGGCAAGAATTTCACTCGATACAGGTACACGCCAGGCAATGCTGCCATCTGTCGTATTTATGGCAATCAATTCGCCATCACTGGTTCCAACCAGCGCCAGTCCTTCGCCAACACCAGGCCCGGCAGAAAGTGCTGCCCCTGTATCCGTTTTCCAAAGCTGACTGCCACTATCCAGATCAAACGCCATCACACGACCGCCACGGTCAGCCACAGTGACCTGCCCGGCAGACACAGCAGGCACCAGCTTCAATAATTGTTGATCTGTCCCTTTGCCCGTATCGTGGCTCCAGAGCTTATGCGAAGAAAGCCTGGTTTTTATCGATTCGAGCGGAACCGGTTTGGCGGTA
Organism: Gammaproteobacteria bacterium; assembly: GCA_036480335.1. Taxonomy (GTDB): domain Bacteria; phylum Pseudomonadota; class Gammaproteobacteria; order DSM-19610; family DSM-19610; genus JAZGER01. The sequence goes on from JAZGGH010000066.1 coordinate 37,538, forward strand.
TTGTCTTTATCACCCAGGAACGCACAACCTGACACAATAACCAGTAGAAAACCTGTGACAACGTACCTGAGCACTCTATTCTCCGCTGTCAGGCAACGCGATCTGGTCATATTTTGTTTGAATCAACCCCCGATCAGAGGCCTGTGCCGGCATTGCATCCAGTGCCTCCTGATAAAAAGCACGGGCAGCATCGGTATCTTCCTGTGCTATTGCCAGATCACCTTTCAACGCCAGATATTGATACTGATAGTCTGTCTCTGCTGTCTGTGCAGTCAGCAAAGTGCCTGCCTCCGGATAATTTTCCTGATCCAGCAATATACGAATCAGACGTATCCTGGCCGTATGCTGCAGTTCATCCGTATCGGCATGTTCCAACGCCCATTCCAGCTGGTTTCTGGCTACTTCAGGCGTGCCTTCATCAACGGCTATCTTGGCTAATGCCAATGCTGTCAAAGGTGCATAAGAGGTACCGGAATGTTGCGTAATGACGATATTGGCAAAACTCCTCGCCTGCTCAAGATTTTCCTTGCCCAGCGCATCCATCATCTGTGCATAAGCATCAGAAGCACTTTCCATTTGCCGGTCCTGAAAACTGAACCAGGCGCGGCTACCAAACAGGACAGATAAACCAATCAGCAGGCCGGAAACAACGGAGGTACCGTTTTCCTTCCACCATTTTTTCAAAGAGTCAATCTGTTCTTTTTCCGATGCATCTATATCCACGTTAACTCCCGTTAATCATCATTTCATCAATTCTTTCAGCCGAGCTGCCAGATCCTGCTGTTGCAGCATTTCCTGCTCACCCTGCCCGCGTAATGGCTTCAGGCCAATCCTGCCATTCTCAATTTCATCATCACCCAGTATTAATGCATAATCAGCACTGCTTTTATCTGCCTTTTTAAACTGGCTTTTAAAGCTACCGCCGCCACAATGTGACTGCAATCTCAAGCCAGGCAACTGATCACGCATTTGTTCGGCGAGAAGCAAGCCGCTACGCATCGCCCGCTCACCCATCATAACCAGATAACAATGCGGATGCGCCTCTTCAGGTCGTGCTCCCTGCGCTTCTATCAATAACAATAAACGCTCAAGCCCCAGGGCAAAACCAACAGCAGCAACGGGTTTCCCGCCCAGCCACTCAACCAGCGCATCATAGCGTCCACCTGCACAGACCGTCCCCTGCGCACCGAGTTCATCGGTCACCCATTCAAACACAGTTCGGCCATAATAATCGAGGCCACGCACCAGTGCAGGATTGATCTGATACTCAATCCCCGCCTGATCAAGCAAATCGCATAGCGTAACAAAATGCAGCCGTGATTCATCATCCAGATAATCCGATAATTTTGGTGCCAACTGATTCAACACCTGTATCTCAGGATTCTTGCTATCCAGAATACGCAACGGATTACTGCCGAGACGGCGCAAACTGTCTTCATCAAGCTGACTGCGATGATCCTCGTAATAAGATACCAGCACCGCACGATACCTTTCACGGGACTGCAATGTTCCCAGCGAATTCAGTTCAAGACGCAGATCACGGATGCCAAGCAGCTTCCATAAACGTGCCGTCATGAATAACAGTTCAGCATCAATATCTGGCCCCGACATGCCAAACACTTCCACTCCAACCTGGTGAAACTGCCGATAACGCCCCTTCTGCGGACGTTCATGGCGGAACATCGGCCCCATATACCACAGACGAGGCATTTGTCCATGCAACAAACCATGTTGCAGACAGGCACGCACACAACTTGCTGTCCCTTCCGGACGCAAGCTCAGGCTATCGCCATTGCGATCCTCGAAAGTATACATTTCCTTTTCAACAATATCGGTAACTTCACCGATAGAACGCTTGAACAGTGTCGTCGACTCGAGAACCGGCATACGAATCTCTGCATAACCATAAGATGTCAGCAGCGTTCTGATGGTTGCTTCGACGTGCTGCCAGAAGCCAGTCTGATCAGGCAGAGTGTCGTTCATCCCACGGATGGCCTGTAAAGTTTTAGACATGGTAACTCACTTATTTCAGAGTAAAGCGGGCAACCTTACCCTTGATGTATCGTTGATGATTAAATGGCTTACCATCATATTCAATCGTCACCGCAGGCGCATTACCCAGCAGAATTTCTATGGGGGGCGCTGCATTGAAAGTTTTCCGGGTACCTGCCTTCATAATGCCAGCCACCTGTTTTTTCTGTGCGTAAGTCACTTCCAGCCAGGTATCCTGAGCAAAGCTCAGGCTTAATTCTCTGGAAACGACAGAAGCCGTTTTTTCGGGCAGCTTCGCTGCCGCAGAAGCTGCATTGGCCGCAGGACTGGCAGGGGTTGGCAACACCGGTGTTGCCGGCGTTATGGGTGCAGGCCTGCTTTCACGTTTGGGAAGAATCAGCGTCGGTACAGCCTCTTCTGTTGCAGTCTGTTTCGATAATAACCGCTCGATGAGCGGAACAGCAACCAGCAACAAAGCTGCAACCCCAAGACCTATACCACCCCAGAGCAACCAGCGTTTACCGGGAAGTCGGCGTTGCGGTTTAAAGGGTGTGTTTCTGGTCAGATGAATACGTGGCTTTTCAAGTGTATCTGCCACATGACTCAGAATCTCATTTTCATCCAGCCTGAGTAATTTCGCATAGGAACGAATATAGCCGCGAAGAAAAGTTGTTGCCGGCAAATGTTCGCTGTCACCGGCTTCAATCGCCAGCAACACATCTGGAGATAAACGCAATCTTTCAGACACTTCTTCAACGCGCAAACCCTGCTCTTCGCGCACAGTTCTAAGCGTCGCTCCAACATCCTTCAGGCCATTATCAGCCTCGGGTGCCGGAGATATCGTATCAATATCAGAGACCTTATTCATTTTTCCATTTTTTTAAAAAACCTGCTTCTTTTGACTGTGGGTAACGTCTTTTCAGATCTGTCGCGTATTTTTTTTCTGCGATCGTATCATTCAAACGATGCTCCACACGCAAAGCAATCCACAACAAATCCGCCGTCAGCGGCGCCCGACTTCCATAACGCTGAAGATAGGCGCGCGAACCCAGATAATTATCCTGTGAAAAAGTCAACAAAGCCATTTGTTTCAATGCGGGTAGATACTCAGGCATCACCTGCAACGCCTGACGGAAATAGGTTTCAGCCTTCTGCACATCCGGTTGCTGGCTGGCACAGATACCGGCATTGGTATAAATCAGCTCCGGGTGAGCAAACAGGGGATCTTTAAATGCTCGTTGAAAATATTTATCCGCTCTTTCCAGCTTATTCTGGCGACACAAAAACTGGCCATAATTATTCAAAGTGGACGAACTGTCGTCTTCAATGGCCAGCGCCCGACGATAATGCTTGTCCGCCTTGCCAATTTCTCCCAGCTCCTCATACAGAATCGCAATACTTTCATGGGCAGGCGCATAATCAACATCCTGTTCAATCGCCTTACTCAGTTTTTGCATCGACAATTCATGCTGCCCCTTACGCAGATACATGACACCCAGTTCGGTATTAATTCTTGCTGCCTTATTGATTTTTGCAGGATCGACCTTTGGAGCGACTGCACAGGACGTTAACAACACCAGCAATGCAACAATCAACGATAAACGATAAAATCGTGTCATCATCATAGGGGCTGCCCTCTGGTAATTTGTACTGACAAACGTTGCCTGCGCTGAGTTCTATCAACAAAGTCACCCGCCAGTTGCCCACAGGCAGCATCAATATCATCGCCACGTGTTTTCCGGGTTATCGTTACAATACCCTGTCGATGCAATATATCCCGAAAACGATCAATGCGCTCCTGAGGGCTACGCCGGTACTGTGTTGCCGGGAAAGGATTAAACGGGATCAGATTAATTTTCGATGGTAAATCACGCAGACATTTTGCCAACGCCCGAGCCTGAACATCGGAATCATTCACGCCATCCAGCATAACGTACTCCACCGTCACCCTGCGTCTGCCTTCACCAATATACTGACGACAGGCTTGCAGCACGTCCGCAATCGGATATTTTTTATTCAACGGCACCAGCTCAGTACGCAATGCATCATCCGGGGCATGCAGTGACAATGCCAGACTCACATCCGACAACTCCGCCAGTTCATACAAACCAGGCACCACACCCGCGGTACTCAGAGTCACACGCCGTTTCGAGAGTGAAAAACTAAAATCATCCTGCATCAAATTCATCGCAGGCACCACATTTTTCAGATTCAGCAAAGGCTCGCCCATGCCCATCAAAACCACATTGGAAACGGCAGCAGGCCCGGCCGGATCGGCAGCCAGCAAACGGCTCGCCTGCCAGACCTGACCAATAATTTCTGCCGTCGTCAGATTGCGGTTAAAGCCCTGCTGCGCCGTCGAACAGAAACTGCAATTCAGTGCACAACCGACCTGCGATGATACGCATAAGGTTGCCCTGCCCGCTTCCGGGATATACACCGTTTCAACGCAATTACCATCCGCAAATTCAAACAGCCATTTGCGCGAACCATCAGACGATAACTGGTCTTCACGTACCACCGGCCCACGAATCTCGGCAATACCTTGCAGTTTTTCTCGCAATGACTTACTCAAATTCAACATTTGCGCAAAGTCATCCATACCCTGCTGGTAGACCCACTTCATTAACTGAGTAGCACGAAAAGGTTTTTCACCCTGCGCCTCAAACCAGCCTGCCAGACCGGCACGGTCATAATTCAGCAGATTGTCTTTGCCAGTTGCTGGCAAGACAAGATTAACGGGTGCGCTCACAAACACCTTCCGGGAAGAAATAAGCAATCTCAATTTTTGCCGTTTCTGGAGCATCTGATCCATGCACCGCATTTTCCTCTACAATTGTGGCATGATCGGCACGAATCGTACCCGGATCAGCATCAGCCGGGTTCGTCGCCCCCATCAGCTCACGATTCTTCACAATAGCATTCTCACCTTCGAGCACCTGCACCACCACCGGCCCAGACACCATAAACGTAACCAGATCCCTGAAAAATGGCCGATCCTTATGTACTGCATAGAACCCCTCTGCCTGCTCACGTGACATCTGCAGCATCTTCGAAGCAACAATCCTTAGCCCATTCTTCTCAAAACGACTGACGATATCTCCAATCACATTTTTCGCAACGGCATCGGGTTTAATGATGGAAAAGGTACGTTCTATAGCCATTTTAAAAATACTCCCGAGAAACCAAACAACAGAGCCCACTTGTGTAAATGGACGCCTGAAAAAACAATCCGCTATTTTACCGCTATAGAGCGGATTCAGGCAAACAAAACCGGAAATGACTGCAGCCTGTCCGAAATATCTGCACGGACTGATGAAGGTGAATGAACACACTTTGCGCCGACGACCAGAAAAAAAGACGTATTAGACGCCTCGCCGCTGTCATGACATAAAAATCCCTACGAATAAAAAAACCTATCTGGGATTAACCTCCTGATTGCAACCATACCTGTTGATATCATGCATATTTGTATTCATAATACAAATATGCATGATATATAAACCGTAATCGCTTATTGGCCTCCATTAAACAGAGACTTGCCAATAACCCCGCCGTAGCTCTACTCGGCCCGAGACAGGCCGGTAAGTCAACCATCGCTGAAGTACTGCTAACGGCGTACCCAGATGCGATTTATCTGGATCTGGAACGGCCAGCAGACATCAATAAACTGACTGACCCTGAAGCTTTTTTTACCCGCTTAGGTCAATCACTCATCTGTCTGGACGAAATACAGCGGTTACCGGATATTTTCCCCGTTTTACGGGGCTTGATTGATCGCCATAAGCGTAATGCTCAGTTCTTGTTGCTGGGATCGGCATCGAGAGATCTGATCAGGCAAAGTTCCGAATCTCTGGCAGGCCGACTGTCTTATCTGGAGATCACGCCATTTCTGCAAAACGAAGTCTCTGACATAGACCCGGCACTGTACTGGCTCAGGGGCGGATTTCCTCGTAGCGCACTGGCGGCAGATGACGAAGCAAGTTTTCAATGGCGGGAAGACTATATCCGTACATTTCTTGAACGGGATATTCCACAACTGGGTTTTCAAATCCCGGCCAACACGATGGCCTGACTCTGGCAAATGCTGGCTCATTCCCACAGCCAACTACTGAATTCTTCAAAACTGGCAGCATCGATGGGTGTTAGCCCCCACACCATTAGAAAATACATCGACCTGCTAGAACAAACTTTCATGTTACGTGTGTTGTTACCCTATACCAGCAATACAAAAAAGCGCCTGGTAAATCACCTAAAGTTTACCTGCGCGACACGGGTATCCTGCATGCATTGCTGGGCATTGAAAACGAACAGGAACTCTTTGGTCACCCGGTTTATGGTGCTTCCTGGGAAGGTTATGCCATTGAAAATATACTGGCTCAAATGCCGCGCTGGAAAGCCTCTTTTTTCAGAACATCCAACGGTGCCGAGATGGATCTGATGCTGGAAAAAGGGACACGGCGCATCGCGGTTGAAATCAAATCCTCCACCAGTCCGGTGTTATCAAGAGGTTTCTGGTCGGCAAAAGAAACCATTCAACCTTGATGCAACCTATATTATTGCCCCTGTGGAGAGTGATTACCCGGTAGCAGAAGCAGTGACAGTTATGCCAGTCTCTGTCTTTGTTGATATGTTTAAATCTGAGTCACCGTAACATTTCGACAATGCAATCAGATATTCAATAAAAAAGCCCCGCAAAAATGCAGGGCTTTATGGGTGTTGAAACCTGATTCGTAATTCCGTCAGTTTCTTACCTGAATACTGCCGCTCACTGTCCCACCCTGATCACTGCTCAGCGTGATGGAACTCGGGGCGCTGACAATATCAAAGAACACTTGCTGATAAAAACCCTTACCCGCCTTCCAGCCAATCTTCCCTAATGCTCCTGCTCGTTCAACACCATCAACAGTGATTCTTGCTGTGATGGTCGCCGCCCCTGCCGGGCTGGCATCTGAGGTGGCCCGTATCCACAGTTTCTTTGTTCCTGTGAAGTAAATCGCATTCTTCAGGGTGACAACATCATTGCCTACTGGCGGTGGTGTACCTGCCTCGCCTTTATAGAAGGCCTTAACGATGCTTTCCAGTCTGGTGCCATCACTGGCATCTGCGCTGGCGATAATCAGTGACAGGTAGTTACCCGATACGGCTGCGGCATCTGAAGTACTGCAACTGCCTGTAGCGCCCGGTTGAATGGTGCCGATGCTGCACAGGGCCGTCCAGCTGCCAAAAACCGGTACTTTCTCGCGGCCGCGAATCGTTACATTGCTCAACACTGTACCACCTGTGTTGGATACCGAATATTCCCAGTTAACCGCACTGCCTTCAGCCAGCACAGGCCCGGGTTTGACGGTCGAATCTCCATTGGCACTGATCGCCAGTGTCATCGAAGGCGTACCGCCGGTTGGCGCATCTGGCACCATGCCGGCATCAATCGCGAGGCGTTTCCAGCCCTGGGTCATATCGAAGCAAGGTGTAATCCCCGTGTTCACATTGGCATTGCTGTCCAGCTTGAACAGGTCAGTGGATTTCTCCGGACTGAAGCTATGACCCGTAGGCAACTTGAACTGCATCTGGAAAAATGCAGGTGCGACTTTGGTGAAGCTGAAGTAGCCAGTGCTATCCGTATTTGTCGTGGCGACGAAATCACCCGTACAGGTTTGTAGTTCCACGGCGACATTCGCCAGACCGGCTTCGCCAGGGCTTTGAATGCCATCACCATTGTCATCACGCCAGACGTAGTCACCCATGATGCCGGTGCCGGTGGCTGGGGGCGGTGTGGTGGTTTCCGGGGTGTATTTCCAGAGCACCTTTTGATAAACATCATCATCAGCACTAAAGTAAATGGAATCGCCAGCCACTGTAATTTTCTTAATGCCCGAATCGGCTGCACCTGCATTGAAATCATCCACTAAATGTGTCCCGGCAGGTGTACCATCGGTTTCCCAAAGCTCATGACCATGCACACCATCATCCGCAATAAAAAACAGACTGTTTTTGTAAGCCGTTAATTGAAAAGAATAACGCCGAAGAGAATCACTACTGCCAGGATTAATATCTTTTAATAATCGGGTTCCATTCGCTGAACCATCACTTACCCACAGTTCTAACCCATGCACCCCATCATCCACTGCAAAGTAAACTTTATCACCGAACACAAATAAATCAGTCGCATTATTTTCAACCTCATAGACTCGTTCAGTACCAGCTGCCGTACCATCAGATTTCCAGAGTTGTACAGGGCTATCGGAAGTAACAGTATTGGAACTGTACATCTTAAAATACAGGCCGCTATCAGCTACTGTCAGCTCAAACGGTTTATAACCACCGCTAATATTCGAAACCCGTACAGTACCCGATGCAGTGCCATCCGTTTTCCACAGTTCACGACCATGTCTTCCATCACCTGCAAAAAAATAGAGTTCATTGTTGAAGACTCCAAAAGACGATGGGTAACTCCCCTTGTTACCAACATGAATATCCGCTACCAGGACGGTACTATTCACAGTACCATCTGTTTTCCATAACTCACGCCCTGTATCCGAGCTATTATATGAAAAATACAACTCACCATTGAACACGGTGGTTCTATTACTGATTGAGTTATCATGTATTTGCTCGCTTCCTTTTAGCAAGGTTTTGACCCCTGTTGCTACATCGAATCCCCATAATTTATCAGCAGTAAAAGAATACTCTCTTTGCCCACCAAAATAGATTAAATGATTACCAAGAAGAGTAAAAGCTGCATGATCACCAAAAAATTTCCCTATTATCCGGGAACCAGATGATGTCCCATCTGTTTTCCATAACGTAAAGCCATTGTAAAAATCGCCATACCTACCGTAATAATCGGTTCTGGCTTCCAGTACAAGCAAGCTACCATCTTCTGCAGGCATAAACCCGGGCCATCCATCGGGGTGATCGGCATAAGCCAAATCGAATGTAGTATCAGCAAAATCTTCCGAAAACCGGAATAAAGAACTGGCAATCCCTTGCGATACTTCCCACACTTGATCATCATCCGAAATATATACATGCCCGCCTACGTTAACTGCATGCTCAAAACTGTTTATCGTATTTCTTCCATCCAGACCCGTAATCGGCATAACACCATTATTGCCCTGTAACCAGAGCTGTGTGCCATTCATGCCATCGGAGGCAGAAAAATACAGCTTACCATCCGCGTTCCCCATAACAGACAAACCGGCGTAGCCTGAATTTCTGAATTCCTGTGCATCTGCTAGTGCACCTTGCGAAACCCAGAGATAGCCATTACCCCTAAAACCGCCAAATACCCCAAAATACATCGTATCTCCAATCTTTATAATAGTCTCGGGGGTTGCAAAATCAATATCGATACTCCCGATTACTTGCCCCGCCTGATTGATTTCATACATGGGAGAGGGGTCGTTCCGATAATTATCTCCACAAGTGAAATACAATTTGTTAGCAGAAACGATTGGATCTTGTATTACGATGTCGCCGTAAATGGGATGGGTATAGTTGCTGTTACAAAAACCAGACATGAAGATCGTTGATGACGCCCCATCAATCATCCTTATCTCATCATCAAAAGCGTAATAGAGTCGACCGCCCCAGGCAAATAGACTCGAATAGATATTCGACAGTTTTTCTACAAATACAGTACCAGCTTCTGTCCCGTCACTGACCCATAAATCGAGATCTATTAAAAAATAAACCACATCCCCAACGCGAGCAAAATCACGAAGATTGCTGGGGTCAGCCCCACGCGTTACATCTTTCAGCATCAAGGTACCAGACTCGGTACCATCGCTCACCCAAAGTTCTCTCCCATGCACACCGTCATCGGCAAAAAATAATAATAAATCGCCTAAAGCTGCTAATACTTCGGGCTCCCTAACAAAGGGATTAAACATCATATTTTTAACTAATGCGGTCCCTGCTTCAGAACCATCACTTTTCCAGAGTTGATAACCCTCCGCATCATTGGAGATAAAGAAATGCAACTGATTACCAACAATCGTTAGATCTGAAATAATTTTACTATTATCAGGAACAACATCTCTCACCAAAACCGTACCTGCTTCTGTCCCATCACTTTTCCAGAGTTTCCGCAGCCCTGTACCATGAATACCATCGTCTACAAAAAAGAACAGATGATTATCAAAAACTGTCAAGGCAGCAGGTGCTCCGGAAGAGGAAAAAGTTTTGATTTTCCAGACATCGGAAGCATCGCTTGTCCAGAGCGTATCACCAGCAGAAAAATATGCCTGCCCATTAAACTCTGTAATTTCTTGTGGATCTACAGGTAGTTCTCGGAGTGAAGCATCGGCTATCACACTCACAATTTCCGGATTTGCATTTGCACTACCTTGAATAGATAAGGTACCAATGACTACCGAGATGAATAGCGTGAGCAAACCTTTGAACGCTTGACTGATTAGCATGATTTTTTCCTTAGTTATTTCTTATTTCAAATGGATATTGTTTTGTTCTTTCATCAAACACAAGGCGAATGATCGCTTAAGATTTTCTCATTCAAAAAGCTGGTTCCTGAAAAATATTTGCTTACTTTATAAGTATTATTATTATTATTATTATAAATACTTTAACAACGATAATCTGACACGTCAAGTTATCTGTTTCCGTTTGTTACGAGTAAATTATCTGTCCTACTAATTAACACGTAATCTGTCCGGATTTATTCTATCCCTATTTGGGGATAATTAATGAGCCGGACAGCCTTTCACGAGAAATTAAAACAGATGAGATTCGAAGAAGCAGCAACTCCATTGGTATGCATCCGCTCTGGCAATAATCAACGCTCACTCCTCTCCCGCCAGTAATTTAACCCGCTCAATCAGGTTGGACGATAAGCGATACTGGTGCTCCTGCATCTGGCCCAGCAATGGTGTTATTGCCTTGATCAGGCCTTGCTGTTTTGCCACTAACAACAAACCCAGTGTTCCCAATACGGCTACATTTTCCCGTTTGGCAACGGCTCGTCCGCGCTTTTCATCCATTAGCACCGGACACTGAGAACGTCTTGCCAGTAATATTGCCTGTGTTTCACCTACATCCAGCCCAAAATCCAGATATTCATCATCGCTCTGGGGAATATTTGCAATAACTTCCACATGCCCGGAAACAAACGCAGTAATCCGACCGGTATCTTGTCGGTGCGCGAGAACCGTTGCTTCTGTGTAGACGGCCTGGGGAATCTGTATCGACTGGTAGCACTGCGCTAATAAGGGGAGATGATTCAATTTTGCCAATACCACCAGCGGTCCGGTATCCGCCACAATCAGTCGCCTCATCAATCCACTACTTTCAATTCGTCTTCCAGCTCATCGGCTGGATAATCGACCACAGGGATACCGATGCGGCTCAGATGTTCAGTGAATAACACATAAGGCATTCCGGCAATTTTGGCTGCCTTACCCAGTGACAGCACACCTTCCTTATACAAATGCTCTGCCAGGGCGGTTTTTGCGCCGTGATCAAACAGTACGTCTGAAAACGGCAATGCCAGCATCAGCGGGTTTCCCCTTTTGGTGATGAGCGCCAAATGCCCGGCTTCTGCTTCACGGCTCAATTCACCACTACGCTCACGCAAATCTCGTATAGAGAATGTTTGCATTACTTGTGACTCCTAAATCTAATGATCCCCATTATGGTAGCACAATATTAATTGTTTCCATATCCTAAATAAAAGCCCTTTTAACGACAGTAAAAAACAATAGGTTTAAATAAGATGACCGCTCGAATATGCAGAACCTATATTTGCTAAATTGCCTATAGGGTAGATCAAGCCCCAAGCGGATCCACGAAGGTCTTTAACGTCCTTGCCCGCAATCAGGATGACATACCGGGAACACCGATGTCGAACTCAGCCGGAACCTTGCGGTAAAAATTGTTAGCATTAGTACGCTGATCGAAATGAAAAAGATTGCTGGCCGGGATCGTGATAAAGATGACATACAGCATCTGATCTGGATACTGAAAGAAACCCAACAAAATGACGACTGATAAACAACAAAACTGGGATAATGCAACCTGGGAAGGTAGTCGCAAAATGCAATTACAGCGATCTCTCAAGCTTAGTCCAGAAGAACGATTCAACGCACTCGAAACATTAGCAAAGACTAGCGACTGGCTTTTTAATGCCTCCAGAAAAGATAACGAAGAAGTGTTATCCGTAAAAGAGTCTCGAACAAAATATACAAAGCGCTAATTGGTAGGCTCACACCTCATTGATAGAATTCGCCCTGCTCCAAACAGGACGAATCAAAATACAAGCATATTAGTTCTTTATCTGAACATTCCCGCTAACTACTCCACCCTGATCACTGCTCAGGGTAATTAAACTCGGTGCAGTTTCAATGTCGAAGAACACCTGCTGATAAAAATTCTTACTCGCCTTCCAGCCGATCTTGCCCAGATCCTGTTCTACTCCATCGATCTTTGCTGTGATATTAGCCGATCCTGCCGGGCTGGCATCAGACGTGGCACGTATCCACAGCTTCTTTGAGCCGGTGAAGTAAATCGCATTCTTCAGTGTGACAACATCATTCTCTACCGGTGGCGGTGTACCCGCCTCACCTTTATAGAAGGCCTTGACGATGCTCTCCAGATTGGTGCCATCACTGGAATCCGCTCTGGCAACAATCAGTGACAGGTAGCTACCCGAGACGGCTGCCGCATCTGTGGTGCTGCAATTGCCTGTGGTGCCTGGCTGGATGGTGCCGATACTGCACAGCGTGGTCCAACTTCCGAAAACCGGTACTTTCTGACGGCCGCGAACAGCGATATTGCTCAGCACTGTACCGCCGGTGTTAGCGACCGTGTAAGTCCAGTTCACGGCACTTTCTTCAACCAGAACGGGGCCCGGTTTCAAAGTCGACTCGCCGTTGGCACTGATCGCCAGGGTCATGGAAGGCGTACCGCCGGTTGGTGCATCCGGCACCATACCCGCATCAATCGCCAGACGTTTCCAGCCCTGGGTCATATCGAAACAAGGGGTAACACCAGTATTCACATTGGCGTTGCTATCCAGCTTGAACAGATCAGTCGATTTCTCCGGGCTGAAGCTATGCCCCGCAGGCAGTTTGAATTGCATCTGGAAGAAGGCCGGAGCAACATTGCTGAAGCGAAAAGCACCATTGCCGTCCGTGGTCGTGCTGGTTACCAAATCACCCGTACAGCTTTGCAGCTCAACCGTGACATTCGCCAGACCGGATTCACCGGGACTTTGAATACCATCGCCATTGTCATCACGCCAGACGTAGTCACCCATGATGCCGGTGCCGGTGGTCGGTGGAGGCGGTGTGGTTTCCGGGGTGTATTTCCAGAGCACCTTATGATAAATATCATCTTCGGCATTAAAATATATAGCATTTCCAGCCACAGTGATTTTATCAATGCCTACATCCGCTGGGCCCAGATTGAGATCACTCACTAACTGTGTTCCGGCGGTTGTACCGTCTGTTTCCCAGAGCTCTCGACCATGTACGCCATCATCAGCAATGAAAAACAGATTGTTTTCATATACCGCAAATCTACTCGGCTTCGAGCTAGTACTACCCTGATTAATATCTTTTAACAAATGGGTTCCATTCGCCGAACCATCACTGATCCATAATTCATTACCATGCGCCCCATCATCCAGCACAAAATAAAGCGTATCACCTACAGCCAATAATTGACCTAAGGTAGCATTTTCAAATTGGTAAACTTGTTTGGTACCTGCAAGTGTGCCATCAGATTTCCACAGTTGACCGCTCTTAGGGCTATTGGAATCGTGCGCCTGAAAATAAAAGCCACTATCACCTACTGTCATATTAAACGGCCTATAACCACCTTTAGTATTCGAAACCCGCGCAGTACCCGAAGCAGTGCCATCTGTTTTCCAGATTTCACGGCCATGCCTGCCATCACCGGCAATAAAATAGAGTTCATTATTGTAGATTTTGCCAATAAGTGGGTAACTCCCCTTGTTACCAACATGAATATCCGCTACCAATACGGTACCACTCACAGTACCATCCGTTTTCCATAACTCACGCCCGGTACCCGAGTTATTACTTGAAAAATACATCTCACCATTGAACACTGTCGTTCCATAAATTGAGCTATCGTTTATGGCCTCACTTTGTTTCAGTAAGGTTTTAACTCCAGTCGTTATATCAAAGCCCCATAATGAACTAGCGGTAAAAGAATAGTCTTCTCTACGCCCTTCAGCATAGATTAAATGATTACCAACAAGACTAAAATCATCATTATTAGAACTAAATCCCCCTATTATCTGGGAGCCTGATGATGTTCCATCTGTTTTCCATAACGTAAAGCTATTGGTACCGCCATACCTTTCATGCGTAATAGAGACTTCCAAAGCGAGCAAGCTACCATCTTCTGCAGGCAAAAACCCAGGAATAGCCAAATCGGAGCCGGTTGTAGAAAAATCTTCCGAAAACCGGAATAAAGGACTGGCGCGCCCTTCCGTCACTGCCCACACTTGATCAAAATCCGAAATATAGAAACGCCCGCCAACTTCAATCGCATCCTCAAATCCAGAATTTATCGTATTTGTTCCCTCCAGACTGGTAACCGGCATTACACCATTATTGTCCTGGAACCAGAGCTGTGTACCATTAGTACCATCGGAGGCTTCAAAAAATAGCTTGTCATCCGCATACCCCATTACGGAAAACCCGGCACGACCATAGTTTTTGAATGTATGTGCATCAGCTAGCGCACCTTGTGAAACCCAGAGTTGCCTATCAGCCTCAAAATACAAAGCATCTCTAATTTTTAAAAGCCAGTTGGGGGAAGCATCAATATCGATACCCCTATGTGTCAACCTGCTACCAGACACTACCGATCTGGGATAACATAGATTTAGGGTATAAAGCAGGATAACAGAAAATGCCAAAACCATTAACAAGTGATGTACCGCAAAGCAAGGTCACA
>JAZGGH010000067.1:0-4632 GCA_036480335.1 Gammaproteobacteria bacterium
CCTCTGACACACTCAGGTCAACACCCGATACATGCCAGGGACTCTTGATACCCAGTATCTGGGCGTATAAGTCTTTGTCTCTCATCCTCTATACAGTAAACTACCCACTCGATCAGGGGAAGAGCCCATTTTTTAATACAGCGCACCAACTCATTCCAGAAAGGTCGTCGTGTGCAACCAGTTTAAGTCGGGTTTCTGCAGTCAGTTTCAGTACCTGCGCCTGGCTATAAGGATCACTGCTTGCCAGGTTGGCATATGCCGGTTTATCCAGCCTGATTTCTTCTGAAATCATCGGGCCATATAAAACGCCAATATGTGCATTACTTTGAAGGCCGTCACGCATTGCTTCAGCAGCGGTGCGCCCTTCACTATCAAGTGCCTTGGAAAAACTCAGGCAGATGCAGTCGGGTTTCAGAAGAGGAGCAAGGGTTGAGGCGAGTGGGTAAATGGCGGCTGTGGGTGTGCTGAAAATAACGAAGTCTGCCGCCGCAGCCTGTTCATTCAGATCAATGGCGGGCAAATCTCCAATATAAGGATCATAGATACTGACCTGATGTCTGGGCGAGAATAAATGTTGCATGGCATGTCCCATTTCACCATAACCGGGAATCAGGATATTTCTGAATTTTTCAGAGTTCATGGATACTGATTCTACACCGAAGCATACCCGGTTTGCATTCCGCTCAGGTTATCGTTATGAGAGCATGGTGCACACGTTGTAATCAGAGGACTGTTATTGTTTGCAAGGCGTTTCCCGCACCCTGAGCAGAACCCATAAGAACCATGATAAATACTGCTTATAACAAAATCGGTCTGTTTTATTTCCTGCTGACAAATGACGGCAAGACCCTGTTCGATATTGGCAATAAGATTATCTGCAGTGGGTGTTATATTGGCTTCAATTGTAGTGGAAGTCAGCTGATTCTTAATGTGCTGTTTATGTGACAGCAATGACTTTATCAGGTTAAAGGGCTGTGATTCTGGCAGGTTAGGCATATCGCTCTCATTATTTACGTATGTACTCACGCAATCAATGCTAGCATTTGCCCTTGTAATAAATTTGATTTCCGTCAAGAATTGCGGAGGAAGTGATTTTTGATCAAGAATTAACTGGGGCTTGTTTAATGATTATTGAGGTGATTGTCTGCCTGTGTCCAGCCAATGTCTATCATTTCACGAGCGCGGTGGAATTCATAAAAGCTACAGATATCCCGAGGGATATTGATAATGACTTCCGGTGAATAGGCCGCCAGGCGGAAACGTGCAATGGCATTTTGCAGGGTATCAATAGAACGGCCAACGACTTCGAACATCCCCATATCTGTATCTTTTGTTTCGATTTCTTTGTTAGCAAAGCGTTGTTGCAGACTGTCGATGAATGAAGCAATTCTGTCATGACTTTCGGGCGCCAAATTGATTTTTCCGGGTTTGTGATCAATTACCGGTGGCGTTTGAGGGAATTCAGTTTCAGTGGCGGCGCCAAGGTTAACAACGATCGTCATATCGGTTTTGTCATTCAGTGTCGGCGCAACAGGTACCGGATTAATCAGACTGCCATCAAGTAGATGCATGCCTTTGTATTCGACTGGCGTAAAAATTGTCGGGATAGCGATAGATGCGCGGATGGCATCGAATAACGAGCCACTGTTTAGCCAGACTTCTTTTTCTCGATAGATGTCTGTAGCAACAGCTGTGAAGGAAATAGGCAGGTCTTCAATATTCTGGTCACCGACCAGTTCTTTCAAGGTGTTCATGACGCGTTCACCCTTGAACAATCCTTTACTGCCAAATGAAAAATCCAGTAAACGGATGACGTCAGTTTTTTCCAGTGCGCAGGCCCAGCGAGTGTAAACATCCAGTTTCCCGGCGGCAAAAATACCACCAACAACTGCACCCATTGATGCGCCCGAAATCGAGCGTATGTCATAGCCAGCCTGCAACAGGTACTGAATAATGCCGATATGGACATATCCTCTCGCACCGCCGCCGCCAAGTACCAGAGATACAGTGCGTTTTTTTATCGGTTCTTTTATTGGGCTTGAGGTCTTTTCCATAAGAAAGACTTTACCATACTGTTTTCTAGTAACCCAATCCACCTGTTTTTGTTCGCCAGGTAATCCAGAACATGCGTAACGGTGTCAGGTCGGTTTTAACATCCAGAACCCGGTAACCATCGTTTTCTATCGCGGTAAGCAGGGCCAGATGAATATTTGCCAGTATCCGCAAGGGTAGCAGGGTTTTTCTGTCAGTTTTACTTAAGTGTTGTTCTGCTCGCTGAAAATAGTCGCGCGCACGCTTCGCCTGATCTGCAATTAATGCCTGCAGATGGGCTGGATTATCATTATTGATAAGCGATTCGGGTTGCAATGAATGCTGCTCCAGATCAGTCAGGGGTATCATTAATTGACCACGCATGATCGCCACCCTCAATTGATGAATAGTGCGTGTCAGTTGCAGAGCGATGCCCAGATCGGTGGCATAATTCGTCGCCGTGCGATCTTGATAACCAAGCACTTCGGTTGCCAGTAAACAGGGCACGCTGCCCAGACGGTAACAGGGCAGGCGAAGGTCATCAAACTGTTCGTAAACAGTCTGTTCCAGAGACATTTTCACACCGTCAAGTATTTCGTCAAAATACTCTTTTGGCAGGGTATGCTGTTCGATGGGTTGCTGTAGGACATGGCTAATGGGGTGCTGTGGTTGCTGACGAAAACAGCGACCCAGTTCTTCGTACCACCAGTCGAGTTTCCTGATCGCTATCTCCGTTTCGGAGCAATCAATAACCGCATGCATGACTTCTTCGCAGAAGGCATAAATAGCGGTCAGAGCAGTGCGTTGTTCGGCTGTTGTATACAGCAAGCTGTAATAATGAATAGAGCCGGGAGTTGCGATTTTGTTTTCGCAATAGAGATGATGTTGTTGCATGGTATTAATTAGCCGAGTCAGTTTCAGAGACTACATGCCGTGGCTGAGTCTCAACACGTTGCAGCGACTTGATATCCTTTTTACTGCTGATGCCCATATCACTGAAGCGTCGCACACCCGGAATAACGCGTGCTTCAAAGGAGCTGACAGCGCGGTTATAAGCATCGACACTGCTGTTCAGTCCTTTACCAACCTTACTCAGATGCTCTGAAAACAAGCGCAAGCGATCATACAGGTCTTCACCTGTCTGGCGGATCAGATCCGCATTTTCAGTCAGCACCTTCTGTCGCCAGCCATAGGCAATGGTGCGTAACAGGGCAACCAGGCTGGTCGGTGTTGCCAGAATTACTTTTGCGATCAGGGCATCTTCAAGGAGTTGCGTATCAATCTCTAGCGCACTGCTCAGAAACTGGTCGCCGGGAATAAACAGTACTACAAACTCCGGCGAACGGGGGAGTTGTTGCCAGTAATGCTTACTGGATAATTCTCGCACCCGTTCACGAACCGAACGCGCATGACGTTTCAGATGTTGCTGTCGTTGTTTATCATCACTGGCATCGATGGCTGACAGGTAGGCATCCAGGGGTGTTTTGGCATCAATGATTATTTCGCGTTTATCGGAAAGTCGCACAATCATATCAGGGCGCTGCATTCCGGTATCCGTAGAGATGCTTTCCTGTGCATAAAAGTCACAATGCTCACTCATACCGGCAAGCTCTGCCAGACGCTTGAGCGTCAGCTCACCCCATTGCCCACGAATCTCGGGCCGCCGCAAAGCCTGCGATAGATTACGCGTTTCACCCTGTAATAACAGATTCGCCTCAGCCATATCTTTCACCTGTTGGTGCAGCGCACCAAATGCCTGCTGGCGTTCTTTTTCCATATCTTTTATCTGGCGTTCGGTTTTTTCCAGTGCTTGATGAATCGGCGCAACCAGATTTTCGACGGCCTTCTGTCGTTGCGAAAATTCACTGTTGGCCTGTAACTGATATTGGCGCAAATTTGCCTCAGCCAGTTTCAGGAACTCACTGCTATTATTTCTCAGGGTATCACTTGCCAGTGCTTTGAAACTGTCATGTAACTGACTACGTGTCTGGTTCTGGATACGCATCCGTTCCATGTGCAATTTGCGCTCACTGTCAAGCTGAGACTGCAGCCGTGCGCGTTGCTCAAGCAATGCATTAATATCCTGTTGACGTAAAAAATGTGCGACAAAAAAACCCGCAACAGCTGTGGTAAAAGCGATCAACAGAACGATAATGGATTCAGGGATAACCATAAGTCTTGATGATACAGGGTATGCTGTAAAAATTTCCAGTAAAAAACATTGTACAGGGTGTGATTATTCAGTAACCTTCAGAAGGTTTCTATATTTGAAATGTGAATGTAAGGATGTTATGTCGGAAGATAAAGATAAATCAGAACCTGAGTTGATAACAAAAGATATGCTAGAAAATCTCACACAACGAGAAAGAAAAATCTTAAAAGAGAGCTTCGGTATAGATTTAGAAGTTAAGTTAACCACTGAGGCTCTAAAAAAACGGCTCTTCCCCTGATCGAGTGGGTAGTTTACTGTATAGAGGATGAGAGACAAAGACTTATACGCCCAGATACTGGGTATCAAGAGTCCCTGGCATGTATCGGGTGTTGACCTGAGTGTGTCAGAGGGTGAAGTGGCGGTGCGGGTAGAACAGGATGACGGCGTGA
>JAZGGH010000068.1:0-3684 GCA_036480335.1 Gammaproteobacteria bacterium
GGCAAGGCTATCAGTCTGCAAAAATAGCACTGAATGAGGCCACTTATGATCAGCTCAGTACTTTGCGTGCAGCAAAAGTCCAGCAAATCGGTTCTTATTTCGACAATATCAATAATCAGGTTCTGGGTTTTGCTGACAATCAGGTCATCATTGATGCGCTTAATGAGTTTCGCACGGCTTATCATCTTGCGGGGCGTGAGAGTATTTCTGATGATGAGCAGGAAGCAGTTGAGAGTTTCTATCGAAAATCTTTTATTCCTCGGTTAAAAAAACGTATTGGAGGAGAGCATGAGAGCAAGCATTTTATCCCTTCGACAACCGCGCCAGCTTATCTTCAATACCATTATCTCGCTAGCAATCCGAATAAAGTGGGTAAAAAGGATAATCTGGTAAAGGCGGAAAATGATGGAAGTTATTATGCTCAGGTTCATGCGAGATACCATGAGAGTTTGCGAGGCCTGATTAAACAGTTTGGCTATTACGACCTTTTCCTGATTGATCACAAAACTGGCGATATTGTCTATTCTGTTTTCAAGGAAATAGATTTTGCAACCAATTTGTATGACGGGCCATTTTCTTCCAGTAATTTTTCCAGCCTGATTCGTGTAGTCTCTGAAAATAAGGTGCGAAACGAAGTCAGGTTTCAGGACTTTGACCTCTATATGCCTTCCTATGGGTCGCCCGCTGCGTTTGCGGCGATTACCGTTTATGACGGTCTTGAAGTGGCGGGTATTCTGGCAGTGCAGATGCCGATCAACGAATTGAATAATGTGATGACGGGGAATAGTAGCTGGGAGAACAGCGGTATGGGTGAGTCTGGAGAAGTGTTCGTTGTCGGCCGCAATCACCTGATGCGCACAGATTCACGTTTTCTCAAGCAGCACAAGAAGCGATATTTGCAACGCCTGGCCGCTATTGGAACGCCTGACAAAACGATTCATCTCATCGACAAGCTCAATACAACGATTCTTTTTCAAAGCATTTACGGTAAATCGATTGATAAGGCCTTGAGCGGTCATACAGGGACAAGTCAGTTGACTGACTATAGAGGGATCCCCGTTATTAGTGCTTATGCCCCCTTGCGTACGCATGGGATGGACTGGGCCATCCTGGCCGAGATGGATGTCGATGAGGTCAATCAGCCCGTTGATCTGTTCAGGCGAAACGTGATGGCCTACGCCAGTGTGCTGGGCATCATTATTACCTTGCTGGCGCTGTTAGTGGCTAACTATTTCACCCAGCCTCTGCATACGCTTGTGTCTGCCTTGCGGCGAGTTGGCAAAGGTGAAACCGATGTCCGCGTTGATATCAGTCGTGACGATGAAATGGGCATTCTGGGCAGCTCCTTTAATAGCATGATGGAAGGCATTCAGAAGCAACAACATCTGATCAACGAAAAGGTACTTGAAAATAGATTATTGTTACATAACATTTTGCCCGAACCGGTTGCCGATCGTCTGATCGCAGGTGAAGACCCTATCGTCGATAAGATTCCCAACGTTTCGGTGATTTTTGTCACATTAACCGGGCTGGATGATGTGGATGACAGTCCTGAAATTGCAATACAGCAGTTGAATAAATTGATTGCAGCATTTGATGCAGCTGCAGAAGCTATCGGTATCGATAAAATAAAAACAGTGGGCGACGATTACCTGGCAGCTTCTGGCTTGTTAACACCCCGGCTGGATCATACGAAGAGAGCGGTGGAATTTTCGAGAAAACTGATACGTATTAGTCAGCGTCTGGGGCAGGAGTTCAATAAGCCTATCCAGATCAGTGTAGTGATTCATTCTGGGACGGTGCTAGCAGGTGTCATTGGTAATAAACATTTTATCTATGATATCTGGGGGGCGACTGTGAATATCGCCAATGCGCTTAGGGGGTCTGCACAGCCTGGCACAATCCTGATTAGTGATAGCACGTATAAAAGCCTGCCCGGGCAGGAGCAATATAAACAACAGGAGATAGTGACCTGTTGTGAGGGAAATAAACTGCAGACATGGCAGTTTGTTGGTGACAGCAGCGATGTTTGACTGGTTAGGCAATGAAACATGGCTAGCCTGGGGCGTCGGGTTGTTGATCGGCTTTCCATTGTTGATGGTGTTGTTTGGGGAAATGCTTTATCGCCTGGAAGGCGAGCGGAATAGTCGGCATGCTTTTGTGACGAATGCCCAGTATTTTGTCTTTCCCAGCTTGACAATCTACCTGTTACTGAGCCAGGTTCTTGAGCTGACACACGAGAATCTGGCCGTAAAGTTTGTTGCTTCAGTTTTCTGGATAAGCATCCTCTATCTTTCTATATCGACATTTAACTTATTCTGGTCGGGTAAAAGTCGTGACGAGAATGCCTGGCAAAGCCGGGTGCCTAACCTGATCCTGAATATTGCCCGGTTATTCTTTATTTTATTGGGTATTGCCTTTGTTATTTCAGCGATCTGGGGTATTGACCTGGGTCAAATGCTTGCTGCACTTGGTGTTGGATCCATTGTGCTGGGGCTGGCACTGCAGGATACGCTGGGTGGATTATTTGCAGGTATTACGCTGATCTCGGCGCGCCAGTTTCAAATCGGTGACTGGCTAAAAGTAGGTGATGACATTGGCCAGGTGATCTCGATTAACTGGCACTCAGTGACGCTTAAATCTTTTGAAGAAGATTTGCTGGTTATTCCGAACTCTATGCTGGCCAGTAATACCTTTTATAACTATAGCCGACCGGACAAGATACACATGGAACGGGTCACGATTGTCTTCAGTGATGATCACCCACCCAACATGGTTCGAGCAGCTTTGCTAGAGGCGGCGCAGAGTACGCCGGGTGTGCTGAGTGACCCCCCACCGATGATTCACCTGCGCGACCTGAAAGAGGATGGTCACTATGAAGCGATGCTCTATTATGATGACTATGAAATCATCGACGACATTGTTGATGGTTACCTGAGCCGCGCCTGGTATGCCGCAAACCGCCACGGCGTTATTTTTCCATACGAAGATTTTCGTCTTTACCATTCCAGAGGTAATGAATACGATCTTGGGAATACAAATCCGATCAGGGAAAACGATGTTATTGGAAGGTTGCGGGAACTCGGAACATTTAACCTGACGGATGACGAGCTTGAGCTAATTACGAAAAAGGTGCGTGTCCATCGGTACGGAAAAGGTGAAATTATACTGGAGAATGGAGATGTGCCTGAAGGCCTGTATGTAGTTCTTGAAGGCCAGGTTAAGAAATCGTTATTGGATGCGCAGGGTCAGAAACGGGGACTTGGTTTTGCTAACCCTGGAGACACGCTTGGTATCGTTTCTGTGATTAGAGGGAATAAGAATATGTCGACTGCGCGTGCAAATAGTGATTGCCAGCTTGCCGTACTTGACCGGGGTTTTGTGCGGCAAACACTGAGAAATAACCCAGAGTTTGCTCACAAGGTAGAGCAGGATATTGAAGTCAGGTTAAAGACCGTGAATGCTATACGGGAGCAGTTTCAATTGAGGTTGGGCGATCATGCTCAGGCTCAGGCTCAGGCTCAGGACCATGAGTTGACACTTAAAGATATGCTGAAAAAGCAGCATAGGAATCCAAAGGCTTCTTAGGGAGCCTCTGATAATTCTGAGTACAAGATGCGGCTTCATGAATTGATCAGAGGTTCATTAAGTTACTTTTCCGCCTAGAAGTTAATCAGTCCTAGC
>JAZGGH010000069.1:0-4186 GCA_036480335.1 Gammaproteobacteria bacterium
AGCCTGCCACGAGTTTACGAAGTGTTGGCGAAGTGGCATGGACGCAGGGCGGCCGGGGCATCAATAGCTGTCGCGTAGGCGAGTCGATTTTGGACAGGGATGTTCAAAATCAATCACGAGGTAGCGGCACCCTTTGTAGGGTAATGTGAGTGACAGGGGGGATTCGCGAATGGCTTTCATATATAGCCACATGCTGATAATTTCCAGAGGAATCAAGGCTGACATCCATCCCCAGAATGCCAGAGGCGGCGAAGGCCATGGTTGCAGGAAAACCAGAGGTAGCAGCAGGATCCCGGCCACACCAAAACGTACCAGTACCAATTCGTCAGCACGGTAAGGGGATAGATAACGTTTAGTTATGGTGTCAGCTGTTGCCAGACAGAAAGCCGAGAGCAGGGTGAGTGGAAGCCAGTGCATAGTCGTTGTTCGATAGAAACTTCAAGTCAGGAAGAAATCTGAAACGATTGACCAGCACCTGTTCATCTGATCCACAGCCAGACCGATAAGAGCCCACCAATGGCACTGGCAAGTAACGGTAAGCCGACACGAAGCCCCATCGCTTTTCCACCAATCAGTGTTGCAATACCCCCTTTAACCAGATTATTCACTACTGCCGCAATGATTATTCCTATTACGGCTATATTCAATGCTAGATCATTCTGACTCATTCGTGCCAGAGACAGATTAATGGCATCTACATCGGCTATTCCCGAGGCAGCGGCTAACATGAGTACGCCTGCTTCTCCAAACCAGTTTTTCAGTGCCTTGCCCAATAGCATGACCACTGTCAGCAATACACCAAATCCCAGCGCAGCTTTGATTTCCAGCGGATTCTTTACAGGTGAAGATGAACTCACCTCTTTTTTATAAGACATGGATCGCCAGTACCATAGTCCAGGCATATAGATCAGTAGGGCCATTACAATTGCGGGTATTAACATTAATTGAAATATGTCAGGATTGATTAGGCATGCAACTAATAGTGTGCGGGGTAGCATGGTGCCACAGGCGAGCAGAATGCCAGTACTCAGGGCAGGGGTCATTGAGGGATTGTTTCGGGCTAATTTTGAGAAGTGCAGGGTCACGGCTGTTGAGGCGACTAACCCACCAAATAACCCTGTAAACATAGCCCCTTTGCTTGTTCCGCCAATTTTTATGGAAAAATAACCGACAAAAGAAATGACTGCGATCAGCACCACCATCCACCAGATCTCATAGGGATTCAATGCCTGCCAGGGGCCATAGCCCTGATTGGGAAGAATCGGTAACAGTACTACCGATATAAGCAATAATTTAATGCCAGCACGCAGCTCATTTTCTTCCAAAGCGCTTACCCAGTGGTGTAACAGGGGTTTGTAGCTAAGCAATAGTGTTGTGACAACAGCAGATGCGGCGGCAATTTTTACTTCACCCATTGCGGCTAAAGCACCCAGAACGAAGGCCAGAAGGCTAGCAATCAGGCTGGTGATACCGATATCATCAGCCCCGCCTTGCTTCAGGGTTATAATGTATACAGCTGTTAAAAGACCGGATATCCCGATAAATGCCAGCCCGAGAATGAAAGCGCCTAGCTGATCGGCAAGGAGGGCTAAACCGCCACCCAACAAACTGATTAGACCGTATGTTCGTACACCTGCGACACGTTCACCTACATCTGCTTTGCGTGCTTTCCAGCCACGTTCAACACCAATTAGCAATCCGATAGACAGGGCTACGCCTAGATAATAAAAGGTTTGCAGTTCCTGATTCATGCCTTTCTATATCCTATGGGACCTCTGGTTAATTCTGAATCATGATACTATTTTCTCTACTGACTTGTCTCTGCGATAAATTTAGCTGCTTCTTTTTCTATATCAACGGCTGAAGATAGCGGTCTTGAGCAGGCATTAGCACTGCAAAATAAACAACAGGACGGCCGCTCATTGGCATTCAACCTGAATGGCAATGAAGTGATCAGAAATCAGTTTTTCTATGTCAGGCATTTTATAAGTGCCTTCTTCCATCCAGCGGCAGGCAAAACACACTTCAATCCTAATATTTACCAGAATCATTTGTCTTCATTAACAGCTTTTTTGAATGTTTTTAACTCCCATTTATGCCAGTGAATACCCGCGTTTGCCTGAACAGGTAATAGCATTAAGCCTATAGACAGAAAGATGCTACGTATTGTGTCGTATTGAAAGCATTTTATCTTTTGCATGATGGAACCTCTATTTCACTGCTTGTTTTTATATCGTCGATGGAATTTATTGATCGGGCTCTGTTTGCTCAAGATAAGTGGCTTATCTGAAATAAAAGGATGACAGTTTCTACAGGTATTCAGTTTTACAGGAGCAGAATTTATGGTTGAGCGAGTTGTATAGCTCTGACCACATTGACAACTAAAAGTGACTGTATGGTAATCAGGGTGCGCATGTCTTTTCATAGCGTGCCTCCTATAATTAGCGGCATCTGACAAACGATGCCGCTAATTATTGAACAAAAAACTGTGTTATTGGCGACCTGCAGTAACACCACCATCAACAGGTAACAACGAACCGGTAATCCAGCTCGCCTGATGACTGGCTAAAAATATAATAGCTTCACTGATATCTTTGGGCTGACCATTTCTTCCAAGCGGATGGAAACCATTAAATCCGGCAAGAACTTCTGCAACCTGATCTTCAGGAATAAAACTGTTGTAGACTGGCGTTTCAACGACTGCGGGTGCAACACAATTCACCCGAATTTTATCTGCCGCATGTTCGATTGCCAGGTTTCGGGTTAGTGCATGGACACCCGCTTTAGCGGCGGAGTATGCACTGGAGGGTGTCGCACCAATGGCTTGTGTTGCCCACATAGAACCTACATTGACGATTGCTCCTGCGCCTCTTTTTTTCATTTCTGGAATGGCTGCCTGCGAAGCATAAAAAGTTCCCGCCAGAATGATACCCACGTAGCCATTAAAATCTTCCTCGGTATGATCTAAAAAGGGCGTAGGCTTAAAAATACCGGCGTTATTGATGAGGATATCCACACCATCAAATTGTTCTACTGTTTTTTTAACCAGTTTTACCGCCGTATTTTTCTGACTAATATCCCCTGCAAAATAGGCAACTTTCTTTCCAGAAGGATCGAGTTCACTGGCTGTTTCCTGCAGGACATGCTCACGACGCCCGTTGATCATTACTCGTGCACCTGCCTGCAAGAATGCATGAGCCGTTTTTTTACCGATACCGCTTCCACCACCCGTGATGATGATTGTTTTATTTTCAAATCTGTTATCCATGATTGCCTCTTTATGAATTAAGTATACCTACTAGTAGGTAGTTGAGCGATATAAAAAAAAGCCAGTCAGGTAACCTGGCGTTTTTCTACACTTGATAAAATCCACGGCGTGACTGACGCTAATCTGCCTGGGTCATCCATGGATTCTGCAATCACCATTGCTCCCTCTAACGCTGAAAGAATGGATTTTGCGATTTCTGTAGCCTTTGCTTTGAATTCAAAATCACCTGCCTTTTTTCCCTGTAAAAGTAATTGAGTTAGCCATTTCTCATTTTCCTGAAAAAAACCTTTTACTTCTGCTCGAACAGTATCGGGTAATGAATCATGATTCGCTGCCAGCATAATACAGAGGCAGACTTTGTGATCCTGTTCGAGTGTCTGGCGAAACAATTGAATGTAAGCTTTCAATTTCTTTACATAGTTTTGCTTGCTGCTCTCGATGGATTGCAGCGCAGACATAAAATCATGCCGATACTGCACAGCCACTGCTGTTCCCAGGTTTTCTTTCGTCGGGAAGTGATGATGAATAGAGGCTTTACGAATACCCACAGCATTAGCAAGATCCGCATAGCTAAAACCGTTATAGCCTTTGCGTTGAATCTGTTCACGCGCCGTTTGTAAAAGTTGATCTCTGGTATCCATGGCGCCGATACTACCTACCAGAAGGTAGGTAGTCAAGTGGCAATA
The DNA here is from genome assembly GCA_036480335.1 of Gammaproteobacteria bacterium. Lineage (GTDB taxonomy): Bacteria > Pseudomonadota > Gammaproteobacteria > DSM-19610 > DSM-19610 > JAZGER01. The sequence goes on from JAZGGH010000069.1 coordinate 3,955, forward strand.
TAAACTGATGAGATTTTTCCGATAAAGAAATCTGTAAACAGTATGCGTATTGCAATTGAAAATGCGGCTGTCGTTTACAGGTATTGTAATAAACCTTGTCATTTCAGATGCTTTTAATGTCATACTTATTGAATTCAAGTATTCTTCCTCTCTTTGCAAAGAAGCCCTTTCACAGGATCATAATATGGATGTGTCGTTCCTTACGATTATCTTTGTCAGCGAAATTATTCTG
>JAZGGH010000070.1:0-18342 GCA_036480335.1 Gammaproteobacteria bacterium
ATTTTATCGAGCTTCATATCACTCGATCACAAAGAGCGCCTGCCCATATTCGACAGGTTCAGCATTTTCGACCAGGATTGCCTTCACTTTGCCCGACTTGTCAGTCTCGATCTGGTTGAGCATCTTCATCGCCTCTATGATACAAAGCGTTTCACCCTCTTTTACCTGCTGACCTAATTCCACAAATGGACTCGCACCAGGCGTTGACGAGCGATAAAAGGTGCCCACCATCGGGGAAATAACGCTATGACCATCGGGAATATCACTAACAGGCGGGGTAGCAACGGCAGAAGAAGGGAGGGTTGCTACTGGCGCAGGGGTAGCCGCTGCCTGCATGACAACCGGTGCAGGTGCTGCAGACGAGTGACAACTGATTCTCACCGACTCTTCACCCTCGTGGATCTCAATCTCGGCGACACCTGACTCGCCCAGCAGATCGATTAATTTCTTGATTTTTCGAATATCCATTCTATTACTCGGCTAATTCAAAAGTATCGGGAGTATAGTGGATTATTATTGGAAGGAGTAGCGATAAGTGGTGAATTTCGTTGAAAATGCAAGCAATCCATCCTCAGCGCACTATCTATCACAGGATACTGTGTCGAGCTATAGTCAAATCTGGTGTACAGCTGATTCAGCGGTATCCTGCAATTGATCATCCTCTACCCGTTCTCCATCTTCGAACTTCACGCCTTTAACAACATCAGCCAGTAACTTGTAACCTCTTAATCGACGCCACTTATTCTGAGCCACCGCCATCAATTTCCAGGCCATCGCCAGTGTCGTTTTCCGGCTCCCACAGTTCTTCGTCCTCGTGGTTCTCAATCTCACTGCTGCGAAGACTGATTCCATCGGGTTGCTCGTCCTGATGTGCTGCCAATTCCCCTGAGCTTGCCATTGGTGATGATGCTTTGGGGTTTTGGAAGGCGGTTGCCAAACGCTGGCCGAGTACAAAACAGCAACGTTGCTGGGTACATAAGACCGCCAAAAACCAAAGACCAGGTCGACAAGGCGCATGAAAGTTGTGAGAAACGTTTTGAGGACAAATACCCGGGTGCGTTGCAATGTTTGGCGAAAGACAAAGAAGCGATGTTGGCATTTTATGCATTTCCAGCCGTACTATTTGCAATCCCTGACTTTCCAGTTGTTCTATCACCTCTGTCCAGCTAGCTTCAGACTCCCGATAGCCATCCACTACCGCCAGGACTTCTTTGCGCCCTGTGTCATCGGAACCGATGACAACCAGCAGACATAAGCGATCATCCATCCTGACATTGCAATAAATTCCATCGGCCCAGATATAGACATAACGGCGTTGGCTTAAATCTCGCTTGCGCCACTGGTCGTAGCCCATCTCCCAACCTTGTTTCAGGCGACTGACTGTGTTCGCGGACAAACCGCCGGCTACATATCACCGGTTGGAATCCCTTTTAAATACAGCCAGGGAATGAATTCTTCCAGATTTTTGGTCCGCTTCAAATACGGCGGTACCAACTGACTGTTGAATTTAATGCCTCGCCCAGTCCTGTCTCGCACTTTCGGGACTTTAACCGGTATATCGCCTAACCCTGTCTGTATCGTCCATTCGGGTAAATGACCATTGCGGACAATGGCCTGTTTGCCTTCAGCCTTCATGCACCCGGTGGGAATAACTCGCTAGTAACTCCTGTACTTCAGCTTCAATGGCTCTACCCAGCAAGTCCTGCGCGCCTTGTTTCAGTAACTCACCCAGTGAATCTTCTGTTGGCAATTTGAGTGGAACAATATTACTCTCTGTCATGTGGTGCACTCCTTTGTTGGTTGTTGATCTGCCAAGATCAATCAACAGGGTACACCGCTTTACAAATTTCACTCAGCAAAATTTTTGTGCTAACAAATTTGGTTATTGGAAGGGACACATCAGAGTTTGGGGTGCAGGATTTATTGACGCTGGAGACCTTGCCCCGCTAGCTATAGAAGGAGCTACCGTGGGCCTGCCTGGGTAACTAAAATGGTATATTGCACTTAAAGATAACTATAATGTTTTTATTGAGTAATACCCATCTCGGGCTTAGCAAGCATCGCCCAACGCCTGAATCAACGGACTTAAATGCTTTTCATAATGGCGCCACCGTTCGGTGGATGTCTTGTAAATGGGTTTGCGCACCTGATCAAAACTTGCGGTAAAAGCGTAGCGTTTGTTTTCGTAGAATTGCAAGCATGCATCGCTCCATGGCAACCCACAAAACTCGATTAATCTACCACTCTCCTCTTCAGTATTTGCGATGATATGTTCATACTGAACCTCTAACACAGGCATCGGAAGTACCGTTTTCCAATGACTCATCAGGCTTAGATATTCCCGATAAAACCCGCCTAAATGGCTTAGGTCATGGATATAATCATGCCCACTAAAATTTTGTGTGTAACAAGATAAACAGGTATCAAGTGGATCACGCTTACAGTGGATAATTCGAGCGCCTGGGAATAAAAGGCTGATTAATCCAAGGTGCATAAAGTTGCCTGGCAGCTTATCAATAACGCGCAAACTGTTACCGCCAGAAAGCTTTTCAATTGCGCTGAGATAGTCGGCAGCCGCATCATCAGTTATTTGTTGTGTCAGCCCAATAATATCGGCCGGGTAATCTGCAACGCGCCCAGATGATAGCGGTAATTTTTCAGCGATTTCCCCGATCAGCGATAACTCGCCTGCGCCATATACATCCGGGTGACTCGATATAATTTGCTCAACTAGCGTCGTGCCAGACCGAGGCATACCGACAATAAATATTGGCTTAGTTGATTGATTGGAAGAGCGAGGCAATCTTGCCAAGGCCTGTTGACTAAAATAGTACTTGAATTGTTCGATATACTGGCGATGACCGGCAGGATCAAATTCGACATGATGTAGCCTATGACCCCGCTCGAAACAATCAAATGCCTCATCATATTTTTTTACGTTATCTAATAGCCTGCCAAGCGCCATCAGCAAGCTCCAGTGTATTTTCGGCGCAAGCGATTCAGTATCTGTCAGAATATTTTCAATGACGGGTATCGCCTCTTCGGGTAACCCTAAAACCATACATGCTCTGGCAAAGGTCACTGCAGCTCTAGCTTCAATATTGTTGCTTGAGATTAGTGGCCGCAGTAGTTTGTATGCGCGATCATTTTCTCCCTGATGCTGCAATATATTAGCACGCGCACGTAACAAAGTGACATCCCCGGGCTGGGATTGGCTTTCAGCCCTGGTACAACACTCATCCGCCTCATCGATTCGACCCAGGTTAACCAATGATTCTATCAAACTAGTATAAGCAGGAATGTATTGTGGGTCTTGCGATACCACAATCTGAAACTCTTTAACGGAGTCCGCATCATTGCCCAACGCAGCAAGACCATTGCCTAAGTTAACTCGCGCCTCCAGGCTTTCGGGTATCAGCCGAACTGCCTGCCTGGCGCTGCCTATGGCTGCAGAAAAATGCCCTGCTATGCCTTCAATACCACTCTTGATTACCCAGGCTTCACCTGAATCTTTTTGAATGGCCAGTACACGCTCAATTTCATCGAGCGCCTCGGGAAATCGAGACTCGCCTTTTAGCAATAAAGCCATGGCCATGTGCGCCTCGGGAAAGTCTGCATCTAGCTTCAAGGCGCGATTCAGAAAATCAATAGCCTCATCTGTTAAACCTAAATCGCCGCTAATCGCGGCCGCCATGAACCAGATATCAGGGTCATCCGGATTTAAGCTACAAAGCTCTGTATAAACCGCCCTGGCCTGCTTCACCTGACCAGACTCCAGCAGACTCATTGCCTGCTCTTCTAATACCGAAGTTGTCTCTGTCATGCTTCCAATAAGAACCTCTTAAAGGGGTTAGGTTTAATTCCCCAAATCCGCTTCTGTTATACCAAATTTTGTTAGCATTTCCTGGTTAAATTCGGCCTGCTCTTTTGGCAGGATAACCAGGGTTGAATGCATTTCCAACTCAGCATTTGGGAGATCTTTCAGTGGTATCCTTTCAATTCTTGGTGTGTCTTCTGGCAGAACAGCAGCTTCGTAGATAATAACTTCGTACTCAAGATCATACCACTGGCTTAAAAACTCTACTGTTAACTGCAGATTTTTTTGAGTTGTTTCAAATTGCTTTAATGTATGCTCACCTGCCAGGCTAATTTGCCATAAAATCAATACTGTCCCGGGATCAACCGTGTGCTTATAAAACAGAAGGTGGGTGGCTTCAAAACTTTGGCAACCAAAATAGCCAGGATCGAGACCTAAATCCGCAAACAGACAGTCTTCTGCAGAAATACCCGGCTCCATTTTTGCTGCGAACCCTTCTTCTTTTGCACGACCAATCGCAAGATGGGCAATGCAGGCGTACATGCCTGGATGTCCATACAAAGCACAACAGACATCTTTTCCCGCTCGCACTTCGACAAGGATAGCATCGACCATTTCTATATAGGTCTGATGTCGTGACTTACCCTGCCCATAAAATTTTTGCATATTTATGTAGTTAGGGTTGTTATCCATTATCCAGTCATCGATCAGCGAATTTTGCATGACCCCAAAGACGATATCCGCTCTTTGTAAATAGGTTTTTGAAACGATTGTTATTTGCTCAGAATAACGGATGCCCGTCCCTATACAGATAAGCCGGCCTTTTTTAGGTGAATCAGTTCCTGTTGTATCGGTCATATTAGATCACTGTTGCTGCTGATAATGTAAAGGACGTGGATCCGCTGCGCTTGATCCACCCTACAGCTTAGAGTCCAAGGCAGCTTTGCCTGGCTGCCTTAGTCCCGTTATCTGCTTATTTATTTATCCGTTTACGGGTTTTATTAAACCCAAATAGCCCGAGTAAGCCGGCGAATAGTAAGGCCCAGTCACCGCGCAAATTGCGGTTACCTGCTTCACTCAAAGTACAGCCGCCGCCATTTTCTGCGCTAGATGCACTGCCATTACCCGACACGGTTCCAGGGTCATGTATCACCCCATTCCGAACTCGGTCTGCATCATTCGCTCCGCCATCAACAATGGTGAGCCGCACACAGTCATCACCCGCTACCATCATGGTACCTGAAATATCAGTGGGTGCATCGTAAGCTGGGTCTGATGAATCGGGGCAGACGCCGCCCACTTTGGGCGCTGATGCCCAGGCATTACCGCTGACCCGGCTAAACAGGGTCCATCCCGTATCAGGGGAATATTTACGATATTGTGGCTCAACAGGTAACGGCGTATTTTGTGGGATGACGATTTGAATCGTGTCACCTGCACTCAAACCTGCAACCACAAAATCACGGATGCCGCCAGCGACCGGCCCAACACCCCGAACATCATTTAAACGATCACGCGCATTATTGACTGGCGTAGCCGCTGAACCACCGTACTGCGCAATATCCTCTTCGCTTATGGCAAAAGCGCTACTACCCAGGGCACTGGCTATGCGCCCCAATTTCAAAATGCCGCTATCAGATACAATGTCTCCGGCTCCCGGATTTGCAGGATCCAGACGATTGCGCCCAGGATTAACACTGCCATCAGTTGCATCCTGATAATTAGCGATACCATCACCGTCATCGTCTGCAAAACCTTCATCAGCATCTAAAATACCATCGCTATCGAAATCTGCCGAGGAAGACAATACAGGTGACGTTGTTTCTACACGTAAAATTATCTCACCTATTGCAGACAATGGCTCGCTGACAACATCTGACACAGTCACTGTCATCGCCTGAACGCCAGGCGATAGATTCGACGGATCGAAAGTAAAGGTCGGCTGGTCAGCCGGTCCGATGGCGGTTACCCCGTTCTGGCTCCAATCATAGGTCAAGGCATTTCCATCCGGGTCCTGCGCCTCTACCGACACTGTCACGGCACCACCATCCGCCGTAATGATAGCAGTTGAATCACGCCCGACCTGGCTGGCACTGACCTTGCCTACCGTTGGGGTACCATTAATATCAAAAGATGCCGACTCGGCCGTAATTACCCCTTCCAGACGCCAGAATGCATTAAATTCTGTAAATTCTTGTGTCGGATCTTCAATAGCAGTAATAAAATGGTTCCAGGTCATCGTATAGTTAAACGTTTGGGTCGTTCCATTATCATCGTTATTAACGCTAGCGGTTCCGCTGAATGTACCCGGATCCGGAGGAAGGTAAAACAGATTATCGAAATTAAACAAGCCTCCGAAAGGTAAACTCGGTATTGTCAACAGTGCTGAATCAGAGTCTGTCTGGGTAACAAAGCCAAATGGCACCTCAGCAACAGTGGGATTGGCACTTCCTGCCTGTGAGCTGGGATCAAAAGTAATAGGGACAAACGGCAATTTAGTATATAGAAACCCAGGCGAAATTGGGCCTAAGGGGACAGTTGTGATGCTAGCATGTAAACTAGGCAAATTAGCCGGCCGGGGTACAAAGTCTACAACCGGTTGGAATTCGCCAAATTTAATCCCAATGGGGTTTCCGCTGCCATCCTCATCTGCACCAATACCAGGAATCCTTTCTGATCCCTCCGCCCCTAAAAACCCACTCCCATCGCTTGAAAAGAAAGTTGCACCATCGCAAGTCACGGGATCAAGGTTAACAAATTTGAAACAGCCGGCAAGGCCGTCACCATCAAGATCTTCAATGGTCATGCTGATAATGCGGAAGTTCTCTCCGGTCGACACCTGGACTTCACGGATTTTCTGAGTGGCTGCATTTCCAGCGGCATCTAGACAATCATAGGTAATCGTAAAAGTTCCAGCACTGCCGGTATCAATCGAGGTCGGACTGACATCTAGACTAGCATCAATAATTTCTGGCTCCGCACCAGCATCAACAGGGTTGGTATCCGCACATGTCGCACCTGGATCATTAAAAGGGGAACCTGTTGCAATACGAAGTGGATTATTGCCCGCCAGAGTAATTTCCGGCGCTAGAGTATCTGCGATAACGGAGACTGTTCGCGTTTGCTGCGTCGCAGCATTACCGGCCGCATCTGAACAGTTATAGGTAATACTATAGTCCCCTGGGATAGCCGTATTGACGCTACCCGAAGAAATGATATTTACATCTATATTACCATCAACGTTATCACTGCAAGCTGGCACCTCATCAATATAAGGTTTTCCTTGCAGTATATTAACCGTAGCAGGGTCTGGATCTACTCGACCAGCAACTGAGACAGCAGGAGATGATAAAGCAATCACAGGCGGCTCAGCATCACTACCTGTTAACACATTCACCGTTCTGGTCACTGAGTCAGCGATGTTACCCTGTGAGTCCTGACACCCATAAGTGATGCTAAAGCTAGCGCCAGGGGACCCGGTGGTGGTCGGCAGCGGATCTGGTGTGGTTGTAATACTCGCAGAAATATTACCGTCGACCACATCCTGGCAGACGGCACCAAAATCAGCATAAACCCCGGACAGCACATCGGTATTCACCGCAACAGAATCAACACTGGGAGTTCCGCCACTGTCCCTGATAAATAACCTTGGCTTGGAATCGGTAACCGACAGCACCCCTTCCAGTACCCATTGAGCAGTAAAGGCGCTAAATTGCAATGATGGGTCTTCTGCGGTTGTAATATCGTGACCCCATAAAAAATTGACTAAAAACTCACCCGAATTGGGGCCAGGCTCCACAAAGTTCGCCCTTATTGGGCTGATATTATCGGGCGGTAAATTGAAATCAATTTCACTAAACACTCCACCAAAATCTAGCGCTGAAATATCGAGCCTTGGATTCCCCGCGTTATCGACGGTAACATCTCCTACAAAACCTGCACCAAAGGTATAGGGAATGAATGGTGCACCAGAAAATAAAAAACCTGTACTATACGAGCCTGTCGGATTTGCCGCTCCCACAGCCAGCAATGTACCAGCCGCTACATCCCCGGTAAACAACGAAGTGCCCGCATAACTCTTTATGTTTATTGGGTTCGCATTAAATTTGAAAGCACCTGAGCGCCCATCCAGCACTGAACTAAAGGTGTTAACTGCATTATCAGTATTGGAGCCAACGTCTTTTATTTCCAGTTGACTAATCGGATCGGCTACTCCCACCGAACTGACCATCGTGCTGATGGCTAGCGCTACTGCTCTTGTAATTGATGTTTTTTGAAGTTTACTATTGATCATAATCATTTCCTGCTAAATTATTTAGTCTTCCAGGCATCAATACTGGCTATCCTGGCAGCGCAATGAATGCATTTAAACAGTTATAGTTTGAAGGCAAAGGTTAGCTCAAGAGAGTCCTGATACATTTCCAGCTCGGCGGGCCCTGGGCCATCATTGGTCGCATTTGGAAAGAAGACATCAAACTGACCACCGGAATTCGCCAGGCCTTTTTCAGTGTTCCTGAAAGCATGGACATACGCGAATGTCCACTCCATAGACTTCGAGGGCCTGTAAGCCGCGCCCAGTGTTAGGTGCTTCTCTGTCACAGCGGGTGCTAGCGTGCTGAACAGGAGCTGGTCTTTGGGCATTGGTGCTTCACCATAATTATAGCCAAGCATGACATCCCATTTGGGGCTTATCTGATACTTTAACCCGAGCTTGTAGACATCCTGATCGTTCCAACCAAAGCCAGCGCCGCCATTGGAGCCTAAAAACCGGTTAGGGTCTGACAGGACTTCTATCTCTGTACCTATAGCATTGACTTTACTGTAAAGAACGCGCTGCCAATCGAACGCAATCGTTAGTTTTTTAACCGGCTTAAGCGCCAGCCCAACTCCATATTGCTCTGGCACATCCAGAGACCCCTTGGCGCCAAACAGACCACTATATTTTTCAAACTTCGAATTGAAAATTCGCGATTGGTAGACCGCACCCAGAGATAGCCAGTCAGTCATTTTACCCTGCCAGCCTAATCTTGCACCCAGACCTACTGAGTAGTCATTGCCTCTGTCTGTCAAATTATCCGGATCTGCAGAACGTGTTTTAAAAACACCGAGACCATACGCCCGAAATTGCTGTATCGCCACCACGGGTGATGCCGCAATACTGTGTCTCTTGTTAGCTTTGTATGCCAATGTCATCGACATTTGGGCTTGAATTAGACTGACGCCCAGGGTGTTAGAAACATCTGTCCTACCCGCCGGGTTCAGGAAATTGAAGCCTATCGGGCTCCGGTCAACATAGCGCGTATTGCCACCACCCGCTCCGACAAAGCTCATACCAATATACATTTTGCGGTTGAACTTATAGGTCATAGCCAACGAAGGGATAGCAAAAAGATTAGAGCCACTTTGATACCGAACGAGATTACCACCATTCGGAGGAGATGTGCGGGGATCTGGAACTCCAGCACGACGAATCGGTCTGAACAACATCGCATCCGCATCGACCCGCATGGCCTTAACGCCAATATTTGTGATCCCTGCGGGGTTTTGATGGCCACCGATAGTATCTTGTGTATAGCCGATACCGACTCCACCCATGGCGCGCGATTTTGCCCCGTTACCAATCAAAAACATGCCATTAGTCGCATTGACTACTGATGAAAACGTTGCTAATGCAACAGAAAAAACAGCAACCGCTGATATATTGATTTTCAATTCAACCTCCTCCTGTGTTCCAGATGCTGCCATTAATCAACAACATCCCTCTAACAAATCATTTAGCAATGGCTTGTTAAGTAAATTCAAGCGCCTGTCTATAGTTAATTGTTTAATCTATTGCCTCTATTTTCAAGAGAGTTTAATACACTAAACTTGTATTTAACAAGTTGGTTCAATTATAAAAATACACACAAGCATCAAGGCATACTGCCCTTTAAAATTAGCACAGTCAAGTAGAGTTTGGACGCAATCTCTCCTGTAAATGCCCGGCAGTTTTCGACAGACAAAAAAAAACGAGGCAACTACGCCCCGTTTTTTATAAAGCAAATAACTTATATTAAGTTACAAGCTTAGACCTTGCTTTTTCTACGACGTGCTACGCCTGCCAGACCAACAAGACCTGATCCGAACAACCATGCTGCTGCTGGAACTGGAACAGCTGGTGTAGTACCCGCTGTGATGTTGCCACACTTACCACTAACATGTGTCGTTGCACAACCTTCAACAATCCACTGAGCTGTGAACGCTGAGAACTGTAAAGAAGGATCTTCTGCAGTTGTGATGTCATGACCCCAACGGTAAGAAACAGCATAGTCAGCACCGTTAGCACCGCTAATTAACTCTTTTGACCATAATGTTTCAGGACTGCCATCAAGGTTAAAGTCTGTGCCTGTACCTGATGCAAAGTGACCACCAAAGTCATTAACTGAAATCGCTAGTGAATTATCAGCAGCATCAATTGTACCTACTACACCACCACCAAAAGTATAAGGGATAAATGGTGCACCACTAAACGCGAACCCTGTGGTGAAGCTACCCGTTGCATTTGCAGCGCCGCCAGCAAAAATAGTGCCGGAAGCTACATCGCCTGTCCATAAAGAGGCGCCTGCATAGCTCTTTGGATTAAGTGGGTTTGCATTAAAGCGGAACCCGCCTGATTTACCATCAAGCACTGCGCTGAATGAATCAGGAGCGTTAGCTGTGTGCGAACCAACGTCCATAACGGTGATACCAGTAATACTAGCGGCGTTAACAACACCAGCTGTAAGACCAAGCGCTGCAAAAACAGCTGAGTTTACTAATGTTTTCTTCATTTTTTGCCTCCAAATTAAGCAATTGCATATATTTTATGAGATCCAAAAATAGTGCTGTAAAAGCCATCCAGTTCAGATACACAGAAAATACTGCAAGGCACATGCCAAAAGCAAAATAACCATATCCATTAGTCACTTAATTCTGCTAAAGCTTGATACCCCATCCTCAAACCAATAAAAATGTAAATTTTTCCGACAATTAAATCTGCCGTATGCGCTACATATATTTAGTAACTACCTGTTATTTATCAATTAATCTTCAACTGTCAAACTTGTAATGTTTTTCGACGGTTTAAAACCTCAACCGTTTTTCTATGGCAGCCTTCAGAATCAGCTGGCATACTTGTTTTCTATCATACAACCTACAAGTGAATCGATGACCTATAAAAATGAAGGCTACGAAGTCATAAGAATGGCTATCCCTAAAAGCATCTTAAGTGTCGCTCAAGGCTATTTCGATATATTACACTTACAGAACAAGTTCGAGCAAAAAAACCTGAAATCTGTTGCTGGTGGCGCAGTCGACCGCTACTGCGACGCGCTCGCCACTGTTATTCAGGGATCAGTTCAACAGACGCTGGAAAAAACAACTAATCTCACGCTTCTACCCACATATAATTACTCTAGAATCTACCCTGCAGGCACTCCTCTGCTCCCCCACACCGATAGACCTGCCTGCGAAATTTCGGCTACGCTAACAATACAAAATAAACCCAATATTATCTGGCCCATTTTTCTACGCAACCGTGCAGAAGTTACAATTCAGGTAGACCTCAACCCTGGTGATATGCTGATTTATAATGGTATGGAGCTACCCCACTGGAGAGAACCTGGGAAAGTTCAGCAAACCGGTATTTTTTTGCATTGGGTTGATGCTAACGGTCCACATGCCCAGCAACAGGGCGACCCTAAGCGCAACTCATCACCAAGGAATTTGGGTGCCCTACAGGAAAAACGCGACAAGGAAACCCTGGCAGCAAAAGCACCAACATTTGAATTCAAGTAGGGGCTGATTCTCACAAAAGGCACGAATCTGTCCTGTACCTTAGTGAGACAATAAATGGGTTAGCGGAATGGCGTCCCGTGTATCCAGGCCACCAGGGAGTGTCTAGTCCCCTCGGTGACTGGGGTCACCCTATGGTGCATAAAAGCCGGGAAGACGATAAGCGTTCCAATCTCACGTGGCGCAACAGGCGGCGCCCCTCCACCACGAAATTCGATATCACCTCCCGCATAATCATTGCTCTCACTGAGTTGCAACGATATACCCAGTTTACGGGTTGATGTCGGACCTTTGCCGAGATCCATGTGCCAGTCATAATGCCCACCGCCTGAATATGAAGCGACCTGAAAGGCCTCAAATCCATTCAAATCAAACTGGAAGCCCTGATTAGCTGATCCAACAGCGGCATCCATTTTCTCATAGACCCACCTGGCTTCAGGCCGTGGATCTATTGTTGTCGTCTGAGAATTTCGAACCACAGGATTAAACTGCTCCCCGCCACCCAGGGTACCGGTCGAAAATTCTGTGCTTTGCGAGAGCGTAATAATTTGCTGACATTCTTCGCGTGTAAAAACATTTTCTGCAAACCCAACACCCAGCACACCATCATTGGGCGCTGGATTTGCAGCCGTACTCAACATCATACAAATTGCGGACATGTAACCTGCCTCCTGATAACAAAGATTATATTATATCTGACGTATGATATATCATGCTCTTTCGAAACAAAATCGCTTGGCAAGATAAACAGAGTATTCTGAGTATCCGCCATTTACCCAGAACGGCGGAATTTGACTATGCCCAACCAATACCCCTTTTCAGCATACAACAAACTCTTATGCTTAAAATTAAGTATTCCTGCCTGGGCTACCATTGTCTTTTTAGTGCGCCCCTTTGCTATTATTTTAATGTCCGTAGCAAATCGCCGCGACAGAATGGGCGTGTTGAATACCATGTATGGCGACCCGGTCTCACCTGCCTTGTATATTGATGCCTTCGCCGCACTACCTGCCTTGCTTGTCATTTATGCCTGGGTAAAACGCCAACCTGAGGCTCCTCAATACATCCGCTGGATATGGTCCCGTAGCCGTTCTATCTTATTATTAGCAACCGCATTAAATATATTGGGTGCCCTGCTGCCTTTTATCTTGAACCCCAACAATCCTGTTACACTCCCCGATCTGGCAAAATTGGCTGCATGTGCCATGATTATTAATTATCTTCTATCCTCTAAACGGCTAAAAGACACTTTTAATGACTTCCCTGAATCTAAGCAGGATCAGGAAAAAGAATCGCTTCGGGTATCGAAGAACATATAAACTTATCAGAAAAAATAGCTTCAATAGGAAATTTAGTAAGACCGTGGCCGATCACACTAAACGAGCATTGTGCCAGTCAACTAGACTGATCCGAAACCCTTCGTATACAGGGTAAACCTGGTGGTGGTAATACGGATTACTTGGAAAAACAATGAACAGGCCTTTCATTGGTTCTATAAGGAGGGGATCGCCCTGTGTATCGACAAGCATATTAAGCGCAATATTTCCTCCAATACACTGATTTTCTCCAGTAATCTCACTGACGCTATCTGTCAAAAATAGAATGGATGAAAGTACGCGCCTCGGATGATTAAGATCAAATCCTACTAGCTCATCATCTTTAAGGATCGGGGCACAATTATCACAGTGTGCGCGATACTCGCCCCCCACAGGATAACCCAGAACATTCATTGGTTCCGATGATGTTATCTCCATCCCAAAAAAATGCGCAATATTTGACTTTTCTGCATCTAGCGTATGGTAAAAAAGAGCTTGCTCCGCAGGGCTCTCTTCCATAATGAGCGTCTTTCTCTCCTGGTCAAGATTACCCCCGACCGTCGTCACGAGGCCCTGGTGCCCGCGCGCTACGACATCCCTTACCAGACGGTCGCATATCTCTGGGCTGAAGAAATTCTCTTTCATATAGATAGGGTAGTCTTCATCAGTAATGTGAAGAAAATCGGCTGCTTCCGGTATCAAACCGGAAGGGATGGTTTCGTCGTAGAAATATTGTCGTGACACTTGCTTCATTAGGATTGTTTCCAGCCATAAGCTAAAATTTAAGGTGCCGTACCATGCTATGAATATACCACCAAAATACCTCGCAACCAGCCACTCTACTAAATTGAGACCTTTGCGTGATACATTTATAACCGCCACGGTGCCAGGATCGCCAGAAAAACAGACTTGTTTTCGCACTTCGTGCGAAAAATCTCTTATGCCCTCTTGGCGGCCTTTGCGCCTTGGCGGTTCTAGTTTCTTGTGTTTGTCTCGTGCAAAGGTCTCAAATTAAAGAACCGGGAAAATTATCCCCGCGTATAAGCCCTCTTTTGATTTGGCGTTCGTAGCTTTGGGCAGACCAAAAGGCTGGCTCTGCTTGAATTGCAGACTTTCTTCTTTTTTCTGCCTCTCAATATGGCCAGTAACATCTGCTAGTGTTACTGCTGCATTGGGGTACGGGAACCCAATCAGGCCTGACTGCATCCACAGTGGGTCGATGATACCACTGCACTCTGTACCCCCTGTATATGCATCACGATAATGATGCAGATAAAAGAGCACTACCTGTAATTGCCCAAAGAAAGGATAGCGCCCTTGCTCTACTTCCTCTTCCACTAAACTCCAGAAATATCTATTCCTAAGCGCTATTAATTCTGCTGGTACTCGCGCTCCACCGGCCGCACATCCACAATATTTATTTTCATGCCAAACGTGCACAGCACGACAGGCATTTGGTCGAGCCTCATAAATGCCACATACATGCCCCTCAAGAAAAGGGCAACCGCCTAACTCTATTGCCTTAAATGTTGCATCATCACCACCGGTCACAGAGCCGTCTGGATTGCGGAGACTATACTTTAGTGAGGTGACATATTTTGATACCGTTGCATGAAATTCGTTTTGAATATCTTTGCTTTGAAGATCAATAAAATCAAGCAAGCGGATTCCTTCTGCTGCAGAGGCCATTGGTGCCTGGCAGCAACCTGAACAACCCTGGTAGCAGGTCGGTGCCCCAAGGTTAGCACCCCATTTATCCAGCAGGTTTTTTATTTCTTGATCCAACGCCTGATAGGAATTGTCTTTCATTTTCTGGCCGGGTTCACTTTGGTTTACTTGACGAGGTTTTGGCGATAATGCTGAACAGCTTCAGTTCGAAAAGCGTTAGAAACCATAAGAGGACCCAGGTCATAGCATTAATGACAATTAATGATGCATTACCACCAAAGCCATCAATGTTATTCCCACTGAGCTCCATCTCAGCAATTATGGCGGGCACGAACATTCTGGATACAGCCGATGAATACCTTTCATCAGTGAAACGAACCAAACCGTGAATTAATAGGAGCAAAATTGTGGCAATGATTGCGCTTAAGGCAATGGGTTTAATTTTCATCGGTTACATGATGCTATTTTGATACTTTCATAACATGATAAACTTAGCTCAGACGCCCACAAATTAATTCGAGCATAGGGTCGATTTCTATAAAATTCGGACAATTGCCTGGCCTGTAAAGTAGCTAAATGCCAGGTATTCATAATCTACGCCAGCGTCTGCTACAAATTCCTGAAATGCTTTGTATTCGTGCTGGCGCCATTCCGGGTAACAAAAAAATTCATCAAATACAATTACAGTGCCCGGAACAATTCTTGAGCCCAGGTTATCGAATACCGTTTTCGTAGAGCTGTAGAGGTCGCAGTCTACGTTAATAAAACTCACGGAGCCGGAATGCTTATCAACAAATCCAGGCAATGTTGTATCAAAAAGACCTGGATACAATGTGACATTGTCGAGCGTTTGAGGTAACTGCCCCCTTGTTGAATATGTGCCTGCCTGATCATCTGTAGCAGTCACAGAACTGCCCGTTTCCCAGGCCTCAGGCAACCCTTCAAACGAGTCAAAACCATGCACAGCACACTCAACCCTGCTGGCAATAATGTTAATGGATGTTCCAAAGCACACACCAAATTCAAGATATAAACCATCAACAGTCGCTTTCGTTATTGCATAATCAAGCATCGCGGCTGTGGTACTGAAATATCGGGCTTGCTGATTCGCATTTGAGGCGAATTGATACGACTCGATAATACTATCTGTCAGTGGCGATGCGCCATTGACAGCCTGTTTTTTTACGCCCTGTAAATCCCCAAGCTGATCACCTATAACCCCAAGAAAACATTTTGCTAAAAGATTGTCAGGGTTGAGATCAATCGCTGCCTGAAAAGATGCAGCAGCCATGTTAAGGTTTTTGTCGTCATAGACACAAATTGCGATATTATGATGCGCCGCACTGCAGCTGGTATTTATTTTCAGAGCCTGGTTGTGACAATTAATGGCGTCACTTAAGCGCCCTTGTTTTTGCAAAGTGCGGCCTAAATTAACATATGCCTCAACGAGTTTGGGGTCTAAAGAAATCGCCTGACGGTATTCTACTTCTGCCTCATTCAGCTTACTTTGGTTTTGATAAGCTTCGGCTAAATTATGGTGGATCAATTTGTTATTGGGTTCGAACACTAAAGCCGCTTTATAGATATCCTCAGCTTCCTGGTACATTGAAAGCGCCATATACCCATTACCCAGGCAGTGCATAGCCTGGCCCGAATTTGGCGCTATTTGAAGAATTTTCGAAAATTGCTCAATTGCTTCAATATATATTTCACTTTGTAATAGTAAGTTACCAAGACCAAACTGGGCATGCATGTTACGCTCGTCGCAGTCGATTGCTCGCCTGTAATATTGAAGCGCCTTGCGAACGTCCCCCTGACCTTTGGTTAATTCGGCCAGTTGATAATATAATTGTGTCGATTGTGGGCGTATTGAGACCAACGTCTGGAGGCCTGCAATAGCCTCGTGTATCTTACCCTGAGCCAGGCAAGACTGAATAATCACATCCCAGCCTTTTTGCTCACCTGAATTAATAGCAATTGCTGCCCTCCCTGCTTTTTCGGCAGCAGCAAAATCCTTCAACTGCAAACAAGCAGAGCCTAGAAGCATCCATAAATGTGGGTCTTGCATACCGGGAATGCAAAGGGGCTCACACAGATCTCGGGCTTCTTGTGACTTCTGCTCGCATAGAAGCGCCCAAATATTTTGTTTTATAGCATCAGTTTCTTTTAGCATCGTTAATAAGGCGCGTAGCAATTTTAATTTTCATGGGGTTAATAATAACAATTATCTTTCTGCAATTTTGTTAAAATGCACCGATTACAGTTTCAAAATTTTCAAAGCAAGTGTTAGAAGGCAACCAATTGATGACTGACCAATCAACAACGTTAGTATATATTAAAAATCAGGCTGGAGTATTACTTCGTGACAATCAGTTGGAACAGGCGGCTACTCTTCTTGATAATGCCTGCCTGGTCAATTGTAAGGATAGAGAAATATGGGAAATGCAAGCCTATGTCTACAGCCAACTAGAAAACACTGAGAAATTAGTCAAGGCTTGCTTCAAATTGGTGGAGTTATTGCCAACTGCCGCTAACCACCATTTTAATCTTGCATTTGCACTTCAGGGCGCAGGCCAATTGCCCGAATCTGCAAAAGCGTATCGTAAAACTCTCGAATTAGATCCCCAGGATGCGCAAGCCGAATATAATCTCGCTCTAATATTGCAACAGATGGAGGAAACTGACGCGGCAGAAGCGCATTATAAAAAAGCCTTATCGATTAAACCAGACTGGCCTGAGGCTATAAATAATTTCACACAAATTCTGAACGAAAAAGGGGATTTTAGTTTAGCCGAATCTCTATTAAAAAACGCTATCAAAAAGACTCCTTCCGCCATCAATCTATATTACAGGCTGGGTGAAACCTACGATCATAATTGCAAATATGAAGAATCAATTGCAACTTACAACAAAGCCCTTCGCCTTGATAGAAAAAGCACTGGCTTATGTGTTCGTATTGCAGATGTTTTACTGCGCGCTAACAAAGCTACTGATGCACTTAAATATTACCAATCTGCACAACAGCTGGACCCTGCAAATATCGATGCCGCACTTGGATTGATTAGTGTTTACGAATCTCAGGGGGACTATGATACGGCGCGCCAACATTTAAGTCTATTGCTAGAGAATGAAGAACCCAATATTCAAATTGCATTAAAATATGCGCACCTCTTTAAAGACCAAGACCAATCCAATAAAGCGAGCGAGCTTATTAACAAACTCCTCCAGGACAATAAACTATCAAACCAATTCAAAATAAAAGCACACTTTGCACTCGGAAAACTATACGACAGCGCAAAAAATTATGATGCTGCATTCCTAAACTTTCAACAGGCTAACAACTTAAAGCAGCACTCTTTCAATGCCCCTCGTATCTCTAAACTGGTTGACGCGATAATAGCTGAGTTTTCTATAGCTCAACTAAAAAATAGCCCCAAAACATCAAATGCAGTCAATCCAAGCAAGCCTGTATTTATAATAGGAATGCCTCGATCAGGTACGAGCCTGGTGGAGCAGATTCTTGCAGGGCATAGTCAGGTCTTTGCTGCTGGTGAGCTGGACATTCTACCAAGGACGATCTTAAATATATCTGCACTTATTGGCTGCGATAATCCTTATCCATACATTGTTGGGTCTCTGACAGAAGGGATGTTGAATAAACTGGCAAACCATTATTTAGAACAGCTTGCTAAACTGACTGAGAGTAAACCCTGCATTATTACCGATAAG
>JAZGGH010000071.1:0-7182 GCA_036480335.1 Gammaproteobacteria bacterium
AGTGCTCTTTACAAAAGCCGCATGGGGTGGTTTGATTCCAGCTTCTGGTCGCCGAAACCGAGAGACCTACTCTCATCTTTAATACAGCATGAAAGGTGTTAACCTTTCTTCTTGGCACACTAGGCCGGATAAGCGCAGAGCAATCCGACAATAGAGCCACTGCACCCTACAAAAGCCGGAAGAAGCAAATGCTACCAGTCTACTATTTCCAGGTCTAGAACAGGATCAGAGAAAGCAAGTGATCAGCCAGCTTGGAGATTAATAATACCAAACATCAAGTTAGCTGCCCCCTTGATTGTGCCGACTAGCTAATGAGTATCTTTTTTTCGAGTGCATTTTTTAGAAAACAGAAATGATAAAACTAAACTTGTCAACTGTTTTTTAGTGTGAATATTCACTAGCATAATAATAGACATATAACTTATACTTTGTTAAAAATTGTTTCGTAAGTGGAAGCATGCACTCATATACAGGCTTCTCATTGACTGAGAGATATGTTTAAAACAATGAAGAATTAAATATCTTAGCTTTATAATGGATAATTTCATGAAATGAAAGTCCTAATCATCGACGATCATCCGTTGTTTCTTGAAGGAATCAAGCCAGTATTAGCCAAACTGGATGACAATGTTGAATTATTAATCGCAAATTGTTGCGAAACTGCACTCGGTTTATTGCAACAGCATTCAGATCTAGCACTGATTTTGCTTGACCTCAAATTACCCGATATGAACGGCTTTAATGTGCTTAAAGTATCAAGTGAATACAATCCGCAACTACCGGTTGTGATACTTTCTGCGTCAACCAGACTGGGCGATATGCAACACGCATTTGCGGCGGGTGCAAAGGGCTTTATCTGTAAATCATCTTCCCCATCAGTTGTAATCAACGCACTAAGTTTGGTCTTATCAGGTGGTGTCTACATACCGCCGGAGATTATGACAGTAGGAGATTTTTCTGGCACCTTAGATAATTCGAATTCTACATTGGAAAATAACTGTCGAAAAAGCATTCAGCTAACACCGCGAGAGATAGAAGTAGTGTCTTTGCTGACTAATGGCGAAGGTTGGTCCAATAAAGAAATAGCTAAGTCGCTCGGTTGTTGCGAGGCGACAATCAAGGCGCACGTTACTTCTATATTGAAGTCATTGGGTGTCAAGAATCGGATTCAAGTGGTGGATGCGGTACAAAAACTGGGTTTGCGAACAGAGTAATCCAATTGCCATCAATTTTTTTTACGCTGCTGTGGATCTCTAATCAGCGATGAACTGAATAGATACATGATCACTATAGTCGATCAAGAGCACTCTGCTCTTTTTCCTTTACTTGTTTGGCAATGCCACCTAAGTAAGCGCGTAATTGTGCCGTTTCAAAAGGTTTATGCAGCACTGGTATGCCATTCGTGTTAGCTTCTTTCAGCAGATCTGCTGTGGTATCGCCAGTAATAATAAGTGCGGGTATCTCGATATCATACAAGGCGCGAATCATCGTTATCACCTCCGTGCCGGTGTTCTGATCACGCAAATGGTAATCAGTCAGAATCACATCGGGAGGGAACTCATAAGCGGCGAGCGCCCTGATCGCTTCTTGGGCAGAACCGACCACCAATAGCGAACATTCCCAGCTGGTAAGCAAGTTAGAAAGCCCTTCCCTTATAGCGGGTTCATCGTCCACTGCAAGCACAAAGATACGCGAGAAATCCTGTTCTAAATCTAGCGTGGACACTATCGCAGAAATCAGTTGGCGTTCATCGCCAAGCGGGACGACCAGGGAAAAAACCGAGCCTTTAAAAATGGTCGATTCGACGCTGAGCTGGTAATCCAACAATAAGGCAATCCGTTTAACAATGGATAAACCGAGCCCTAATCCCTTACTACGGTCGTGTTGGGGATTGTGAAGTTGGACAAACTCCTCATATATTCTATCGAGATCCTCGTCATACATACCAGTACCAGTATCGCTAACCTTGATGCAAACGGCGTCGTCTAGCGGTACAACATTAATTGTCACAGCACCAGCCTTGGTAAAACGAAGTGCATTACTGAGCAGATTTCTTAACATCCGCGCGAGCAGGAGGGGATCGGAATAAACGACGGCGGTGGTAACACTAATATTCATCCGCAACCCTTTCTCACGAGCTTGTACGGCAAAATCATTTTGCAACCGCTCAAACAGATCTTGCAGCTTGAAGTGTTGATTTGTGACAGTCAGGGTGCCGGCATCGAGTTTAGAGATATCCAGAAGCGCGTTGAACAATTCGTCAAGTGCCTTAACAGACAAGCCGATATTGTTCACCAGCACCTTATTAGCGGGGTCAACGATGCGTTCATCCAGAGTCGTGACGAACAAATTCAGTGCGTACAATGGCTGACGAAGATCGTGACTGGCTGCGGCCAGAAACTTTGATTTTGTAACGCTAGCCTGTTCTGCCTGATTCTGAGCTGCTTCCGCACACTGTTTTTCTAGGGTTAAATTGGCAATCAGGTCAATATTTTCAAAGCGGGGCTGGAGCATTTCCAGCAGGGTTTTACGAATACTGTGTGCAAAAAAGAGGCTTGCAAACAGAAATAGCAGGATTAAAAATCCTACTGTCGTGTACATTTCTCCGCCGAACGATAAATAGCGGTACGCTGCCGGCAACAGCGCTGGAAAAGCAAATGCGTAAAATGCAGGTAAGTGATGTGATAACGAGGCAATACCGCTAGCCACAATTCCAGTCAGAGCCATGACGATCACGATGCTGCCAACGAATGGCTCGGGCATAATCGCGATATATCCCAGCAGGCCCCATTGGCAGCCTGAAAGGCCAGAATAGGCTGTCAAAAGTTTCGAGCGACTCTTTGCTAACACTGGCGTGGTGGGTATTTGACGATGATGCCACAGGCTAAAAAAACGCCCTATGGATACTATGAAAACACCGCCAAACCACGACCACAAATCGTCCTCCGCAACCCAATCATTCAACACATAAACCATCACTCCGGCGGTTATTAAACCGCCGCCGACGATCAGCGGTGTGTGCCGGTGCACTAGATTGATTTGTTCAGCCAGTATCTTATCGGCGATTGACGCGCTCATTGGGTTTTCTCACGCCTTTAATGATTAAACTAGTACAGCAACCCGTAAGTTCGTACATAAAAATAATTCGTCATTCCCGAAATCTTTTATCGGGAATCCATGCTCAGAAATAGATTCCCGATAAAAGACTTCGGGAATGACGTTGTACGAACTTACGGGTTGCTGTACTAGGTACTCTAAACGATCAAAACGTTCTATAACAATCTTTTGGCTCAAGGTCACTGGAATTAACTGATTTATTTTCCATTAATTTGCAGCATTAATGGTGCCTATGGATAAGGCGAGGTCGTACGACCCCTCCGCCAAGTTGTACGACGACAGTCTAATATCGCACGCCATTTATTGTCGGTATAGTAGAAAAACATCAATGAACTGTCGTTGATGCGGTAATTATTTAAAGACGCAATAAGGATCACTTAACTGTATTTCTACGGGTAATTCTTTCAATTAACCATTGTAACTGTTGCCTTTTAATTTATTACTCAAGTTTCGGAGTTAATTTTAGCTAAAATTAACTTGTATGCTATTGATATTAAATAATATTATTCTTGTTGGATTCTAATAGTTGTGTATTTGACTTTTAAACAAACAATAAAACAACAACTTAGCAGCTAAAGAACATAGTTGCTTATAGACTTAAATCAATAAGTTAGACTCGAATTGTACCGAGTCAAGTTTTATACTTTAATGGCGATATTATACTTAATAAGTCATTAATATCAGTTTCTTACAGAAAACAATGAACTCCGAAACTTGAGTGTATAAATAGCAATTAAGCTAATCTTAATATAAAAAAATTACGACCCCAGTATAAACATGCTCGGTGGTTTGCTGAGAAAGAATACTGGAGCATTTCATTTGAGGACGTGCTGCATCGCGACATGTTTGCGATTGTGTACAGAGCCCATAAGGGTTGCCAGGCTGGCGAGTCATTTTTGGTTACCGGGTTATGCCAAAATCAACTACAAATATAAGGGGTCTAATAAATAAAATGGAAAACACACGTTCTTTCAATTATTTTCTAAAAAATAATTCAGGGAGTAAATAAACATGAACAAGAAATCAATACAAAAAAATTCTAGAAAAAAACTCTTAATGAATAAATACATAAATTTTGCCGCATCGTTATTGCTAACGACGGCATTAGGTGTAACCAGTAGCCATGCGGCACCACCTCTAAAAACAGTCGGGGTACCGGATATCAACCTATTGGGCCTGCTTGACCGGCAAGGTGGCGCCACAGGCAACACCGTTGCCAACTGGGGGCTGCCGGTTACAAACCCAACCATGCGTATAGAACTGCAACAAATGGGCAAGGCCGCTTTCTATGACATGCAGGTGGGGGGTGACGGGGTTCAAGCCTGCGCCTCGTGTCACTTCACTGCCGGAGCCGATAATCGCAAGACAGATCAAATGAGCCCCGGCCTTCGGCGTACAGCTGGTGGCGCTAACGACCAATTTGAAACACCGGACATGGCACATCAACTAATCATGAACCTTCTACCTGGAGGCCCGAATGGAACCTTATCACAAGCTGATTTCGGCGGGGCTGGTTCTAGTCGTGGCTTACCGGTAAGTGAAGCCGCAGTTATAGGCGCGGGAGCAACTGCCGACAGTCCGGTTGACGGAACCCCGGGGTTATCCGTTCCTCTTCTTGGTAACCTGCTAGGTATTGCCGTGGACGACGTAAACGATGTGGTATCTTCCCAAGGGCTTAGAAGCGTTCCGTTTGAAGGTTTGCATTGCTTAGATGGCGTTGCATCAGCAATCTCTTGTGATGATCCGCTTGCTACTACATTTCCGGCGCCAAATGCTGGTAACAGCGCAAGCCCCGGCAGACAGGATCTTGGCCTGCTTGATACTGTAGTTGCTGGCTTCGACAGTGCCCAGGGTGGTGACTTAGGTGGTGGTGTTTTCTTTAACGGCTTTACGGCTCCTGCTGCAGGTATTCCCGATACTGTTGGCCAAGTGGAGCCAAGAAATACCCAGACGATACAGAATACAGCCTACAATCAACGTAGTTTCACTGATGGACGGGCAGACTTGTTTTTTAACGGGGTGAATACCTTGGGTTTTCGCGATCCTGCCTCAATGGTCAAAGTATATACTGACCAAGCTGCGGGCACGCCGATTGGTGAAGAACGGATGAATCTGCCATTTTCATCCCTGGCTTCTCAGGCTCTGGGGCCAATCGAGTCAGTGCTGGAAATGGTCGGCCATATTGCAGGCGGCAGTGGTCGCCCGAATCATAATTTAGGCAGAAAAATGGTTAATGCAACCCCTCTGTTTAACCAGAACATCGCCTGTAACGACTCACTACTCGGCAATTCTCCTATTCCAGGAGCCAACACGCTGCATACCGGAGATGCTTCAGGTGGTAGCGATTTTATAAACGGGTTTGGTGGGTGTGCTGGCGGTGCAGGCACCTTTAGTAGAGGACTTACGACCACCTATAATACCATGATCGAACTGATCTTCCATGAAAGGTTCTGGGGTGATGGATCTGGCGATGAGGTGTGTCTTACTGCACCAAGTTTTGATACCGTTGTCGACCTAGTTGCCAACCCTTCTGCATGCGATATTGGTTCCGCCAATCGCACCCTGAAGGAAATAAATTTTCCCATGTTCTTTGCCTTAGCTATACAGTCCTTCGAAATGACGCAGTTCACTGAAAACACCATCACCGATCTGCTCGCTGGCAACATTGAATCCTGTCCCGACCCAGTTGCAGGCGGCCCAGGATGCGTAGATTTAGGCACTGGAAACGTTGGCACTGTTATTACCAACGGCAACGGCAGAAATGCGAAAGTGGTTGATATAGGCCTGCCTTTTCCAGCTAATGGCAACCGCGCTGGCGGCCTAGTTGGAGTTGGTCTAACACTAGAGGAATGCATCGAACTTGTGGCGCTAAATAACAGTGCTGTGCAGGAAGGGGTGGCAACCGACCTGTGCACGTTAAAATACGCACAGTTCTTACACCCTAAGTCTGAAGCCGGTACAGAAGCAGGCCTTGCTCCACACCAGCCCACTGGCGGCCAAGGTGGCTCCATCCCTGCAGGGGCTCCGATTGGAGGATGTCCTGCCAACACCCCAGCATTGGGTCTATTCAACTATAACAATGGCGATATGCCTAATGGCGACAATTGCAGAAACGCCCAGGCTACGCTGCTTAACATCGACGAAGGGGATGGTCGCTTCAATGCAGGTGCAACTGGTTGCACAGTCTGTCACTTCAATCCGGAGCGAACCGGAGCAACAGTGTCTGCGACCACAGGATTCGGCGCACCCCCTCCTGAACCCTTTATACCTCCAGGTCAATTGAGAAGAGAAGAGCCACCTGCTTTGACAGAGCGAATGGTCAAGTTTGATGCTGGAATAGCAATATATGACGCGGGTTTTTATAATATCGCCGTACGACCAACAGCAGAAGACTTAGGGGTCGGAGCGCCCATATTTTCAAGCCCTGTTTCGACTGATGGAAAAATACCATTGTCTATTGCAGAATTGAAGAAGAGAATAGCGTCTGGCGTGTTGGGTACTAGCTTTGATCCTGGCACAATTGTTGATATTGGAGCCACCATCAATAATGGCATAGGGCCTGGTTTACTGCAACTCCCTACCTCAATGGTAGCCAACGGGCAAGGTGTGGATGATTTCACACCGGTACCTTTCCAATTGACTCTAGCCTGTGGTCCCGGATTAGTTGGTGGAGGCAACGGTCAAGGTGAACCAAACAATAACCCAAATGTAAACTGTGATCCTAACATCTTAGTAAATGAGTTCATTCTGAGGAATGGCGCTGTCAAAGCTCCAGGCCTACGCAATGCCAGGTTCACGGGACCACACTTCCACAATGGCAGCAAGATGAACCTTCGCCAGGTGTTCGATTTCTATAAGGGCATCGGGGATTTAGTTAATCCTACGTTTGGCTTTCCCAACCTGAACCTTGCTAATCTTGACGCGGGTTTACGGATCATCCAGTTAGATCCGATAGCAGCAGTGTCAGACTCGCGAGAGTCAGCAGTAGTGGAATTATTGGAAACGGGATATACAGATTTCGCCGCAGTACACGACGAAGGAAAGTTTGACCATCCAGAACTGTGT
>JAZGGH010000072.1:0-10719 GCA_036480335.1 Gammaproteobacteria bacterium
GCCCTGCCCTACGCAAATGGCGCGATTCACCTTGGCCATCTGGTGGAATATATCCAGACAGATATCTGGGTGCGTTTCCAGAAATCCCGTGGCAATCACTGTATTTATGTCTGTGCCGATGATGCACATGGCACGCCAATCATGTTGCGCGCACAGGCCGATGGCATTACTCCAGAAGAGCTGATTGAGCGTATTTCAGTAGAACACCAGAAAGATTTTGCCGGTTTCTCTATTGGATTTGATAATTACCACAGTACGCACTCAGCCGAGAACCGCGAACTGGCGGAAATGATTTATCTGAAAAATCGCGATGCCGGACATATTGCTACACGCACCATTCAGCAGGCATACGATCCTGAAAAAGAAATGTTTTTGCCGGATCGCTTTATTAAAGGGGAATGTCCTCGCTGTGGTGCTGCTGATCAGTATGGTGATAACTGTGAGGCTTGCGGTGCGACCTATTCCCCTACCGAGCTGAAGAACCCGCGCTCGGCAGTGTCTGGGGCGACACCGATTGAAAAGGCTTCCGAGCAGTTCTTTTTCAAACTCAGTGATTTTCAGGATTATCTGGAAAAATGGCTAGACAGCGGTCACACCCAGAGTGAAATCGCCAACAAACAGAAGGAATGGTTTGAGGAAGGTTTGCAGGACTGGGATATTTCACGCAATGCGCCTTACTGGGGTTTTGAAATCCCCGATGCGCCGGGCAAATATTTTTATGTCTGGCTGGATGCGCCGATTGGCTATATGGCGAGTTTCAAAAACCTTTGCGATAAAACCGACCTTAACTTTGATGATTACTGGGGAGAAAATGCGACGGCCGAACTGATTCATTTTATCGGCAAAGACATCGCCCGGTTCCACACGTTATTCTGGCCGGCTGTATTACACGGTGCCGGTCTGCGCACACCCGATTCTGTCTGGTGTCATGGATTCCTGACAGTGAATGGCGCAAAGATGTCCAAGTCTCGCGGCACTTTTATTAATGCCAGTAGCTATCTGGATCATTTGAACCCGGAATACCTGCGCTATTATTTCATGGCCAAACTGGATGATGGTGTCGATGATCTTGACCTGAATCTGGAAGACTTTATCCAGCGGGTAAATAGTGATCTGGTCGGCAAGGTGGTGAATATTGCCAGTCGTTGTGCCGGATTTATCGGCAAGCTATTTGATGGAAAGTTATCAGACCAATGCAGTGAACCTGTGTTGTACGATGAATTTCTTGCCGCCAGCGAGACCATTGCCGCCGACTACGAGGCGCGAGAATACAGCCATGCAGTACGCAAAATCATGGCATTTGCCGACCGCGCGAACCAGTATATTGATGAACAGAAACCCTGGGTGCTGGCGAAAGACGAAGCCACCCTGGCCGAGGTGCAGGCAATCTGCAGTACCGGATTAAATCTGTTTCGGGTTTTGATGACCTGGCTGGCACCGGTATTGCCTGTTATGTCAGAACAGGTGCAGACCTTCATGCGGCTCGATGATCTGGACTGGGATAGCATACGCGAGCCATTAACCTCGCACAGCATTGATCGTTTTAAACCTCTGATGACGCGAGTTGAACAGTCCGCCGTTGATGCAATGATGGAACAGGCAAAAGCCGAGCTTGAAGCAGCGGCGAAATCGCAACCCGTCGTCGCCTCTAATAGCCTGCAAGCTGACGGGCAAAATACACATGAACCGATTGCGGACACCATCAATTTTGAGGATTTCGCAAAAATTGATCTGCGTGTGGCGTTGATTGTGGACGCTAAGGCCGTGGAAAAGGCCGACAAATTGCTACAGTTAACATTGGATATCGGTGGCGAAACGCGCAATGTTTTTGCCGGTATAAAAAGCGCTTACAATGCCGAAGATCTGGTGGGTAAGCATACGGTAATGGTGGCTAATCTTGCGCCGCGAAAAATGCGTTTCGGATTATCAGAAGGCATGGTTCTGGCAGCAGGGCCAGGTGGCAAGGATTTATTTATCCTTGAGCCGGATCAAGGCGCAAAGCCTGGGATGAAGGTCAAATAACGCATGGCAGAATATGCGCTTATTCTAATCAGTACCGTACTGGTCAATAATTTTGTACTGGTCAAATTTCTTGGCCTGTGTCCATTCATGGGCGTGTCACGCAAACTTGAAACAGCGATGGGAATGTCACTGGCGACAACCTTTGTACTAACGCTGTCTTCTGTTTGCAGTTATCTGGCGAATGAATATCTGCTGGCGCCGCTCGGGCTGGAATACCTGCGCACCATTACTTTTATTCTGGTTATCGCTGTGGTGGTGCAGTTCACTGAAATGGTGGTACACAAAACCAGCCCACTGCTGTATCAGGTGCTGGGTATTTTCCTGCCATTGATCACAACCAACTGCGCCGTGCTTGGCGTTGCTCTGCTGAATGTGCAGGAGAGCAATGGCTTTATTGCATCGGCGCTTTACGGTTTTGGCGCTGCGGTAGGATTTTCACTGGTACTGGTATTGTTTGCTGCCCTGCGTGAGCGCATTGATGTCGCTGACGTACCGGTTGCCTTTCGGGGCTCGGCAATTGCCCTGATCACTGCCGGTCTGATGTCGTTGGCCTTCATGGGCTTTGCCGGTCTGGTGAAAGGTTAACGATGCTAACTGCAATACTTGCCCTGGGTGCACTGGCATTGGTGTTTGGTATCGTGCTGGGCTATTCCGCTATTCGCTTCCGGGTAAAAAGCGATCCAATTGTGGAAAAAATTGACAAACTATTGCCGCAGACACAGTGTGGGCAATGTACCTTTGCCGGTTGTCGCCCCTATGCAGAAGCTATTGCCGCTGGCGAAGCCGAGATTAATCAGTGTCCGCCCGGAGGCGCAGCGACCATTCAATCTCTCGCGGATCTGCTCGGTGTAGAACCAAAAGAGCTGAATGAAGAGCACGGTGAACACAAGGAAAAAATGGTCGCTGTGATTGTCGAAAAGACCTGTATTGGTTGCACCCTGTGCATTCAGGCTTGTCCCGTCGACGCCATTCTTGGTTCTGCGAAACACATGCACACGGTGATTGAATCTGAATGCACTGGCTGTGAGCTCTGTCTGCCACCCTGTCCGGTTGATTGCATCGAAATGGTACCTCTGGCCAGAAGTATCGAACAATGGAAATGGAAACTGCCGGAAACCGGTAGCTAATAGATATGATTACTCTTTTAGATAATCCCATACCGATTCCTGGCGGCCTGAAACTGAATGCTAACAAGCAACAATCATTACGCTCGCCAATCAAAAAGGCCAGAATTCCTGAACTGTTAACGGTACCCCTGTCCCAGCACATTGGTAACCCTGCAGAAGTTGTTGTGAAAGTGGGTGAACAGGTTGGCAAAGGTCAGATCATTGCTGAAGCTTCCGGTTTTATCAGCGCCTCTGTGCATGCGCCGACTTCAGGGACAGTCACGGCTATTGACAACTTTTTTGTGCCACACCCTTCTGGCCTGAAAAATCGCTGTATTCAGATAAAACCTGACGGCGAAGATCGCTGGTACGAGCGGCATGAACTCGCAAACCCATTCATACTCGACCCGTATGATATTCGTCAGCGTGTACTGGATGCCGGCATTGTTGGTATGGGTGGTGCCGGTTTTCCAGTCGCCAGCAAATGTTCGGCAGGACTGGCCAACACTGTGGAACTGGTGCTGCTTAACGCTGCAGAATGTGAGCCGTTCATTAGTTGCGATGAAGCACTGATGAAAGAACGCCCCGAGGAAGTTATCGAAGGCTTGCGCGTCATGCGCCATGCGCTGCAGGCAAAACAATCCGTCATTGGTATAGAAGATAACATGCCAGAAGCTGCCGAATGCCTGCAAAACTATCTGGACAGCATTGATGAAACGGATATCCAGATTATCAAAGTGCCTTCGCTCTATCCTGAGGGTGGTGAAAAGCAACTGATTTATTCACTCACCGGTCTGGAAATACCGAACACAGAATTACCCATTGATCATGGCATTATCTGTCACAATGTCGGAACCTCGGCGGCAGTTTACCGGGCAGCAAAATTCAATGAAGCTCTGATTTCGCGGATCATCACCATTACTGGCGCGGGTATTACGGAACCACAAAATCTGGATGTTCTCATAGGTACACCTGTAGCCGATCTGGTTGAGCAATGCGGTGGTTATAGCGATAAAATAGATCGTTTACTGATGGGTGGACCCATGATGGGCTTTACTCTGCAGACCGATGCACTGCCTGTGATCAAAACCACAAACTGTATTCTGGCAACTTCACAACAGGAAACACCTCAGCCGGAGCCTGCGACCGCCTGTATTCGTTGCGGTAAATGTGCCGAAGTCTGCCCGGCCGGTCTTCTGCCACAGCAATTATACTGGCATGCCCACGCCAGGGATTTTGAAAAAACCGAAGCTTTCAATTTATTTGACTGTATAGAATGTGGATGTTGTGCCTATGTTTGCCCCAGCCATATTCCACTGGTTCAGTATTATCGCTTTGCCAAGGCCGAAATTCGAGAAGCGCGTGATGTTAAACAGCGTGCAGACATTGCACGTGAACGCCATGAAGCACGAGATGCTCGGCTGGTGCGTGAAAAGCAGGAGCTTGCTGAACGTCGTGCAAAGCACAAAAAAGCAGCAGCTACCCGCAAGGATGGCAGCGATCCGAAAAAAGACGCCATCAAGGCAGCCGTTGAACGTGCGAAAGCGAGAAAGTCAGCGCTTAAACCTAACCCGGAATCTAACCGGGAACCCAGCTCAGAATCCAGTCCGAACAGTGGCAATCAGGTGTAACTAACGTATGGAATTTTCACGCTACAGCTCGCCACATCTGCCAACTGCTAATCATCTATCAACCATGATGCGCGATGTTATGCTCGCTCTGATTCCTGGCATTGTTGCAATGTTCTGGTATTTTGGCTGGGGCGTAATCATCAATCTTCTGCTCACCTGCAGCACCGCACTATTGGCCGAAGCGGCTATCCTTATGTTGCGCAAGCGAGCAGTCGTTAGCACCTTATATGATGGCACTGCACTCATCACAGGATTGCTACTCGGACTGGCATTGCCAGTCATGGCCCCCTGGTGGATTCCTGTCATCGGCACTCTCTTTGCGATTGTCGTTGCCAAACAGCTTTATGGTGGCCTGGGTTATAACCCGTTCAATCCGGCAATGGTCGGGTTTGTCGTGCTGATTATTTCCTTCCCGCTACAGATGACGCAATGGACGGCTCCACGGGGTGTCGGTATCGAGTTACTGTCGTTATCTGAATCACTCGGGATAATTTTTGCCAATGTGCTTCCGGCTGGCCATACCATTGACAGCATTACCATGGCAACCCCACTGGATAATGTAAAAACCCGTTTTGGCGTGTTCGATACCTGGAGTGAAATCACTGCCGGCTCACTGTTCGGCTCACTGGCAGGCAAAGGCTGGGAAATGATCAATGTCTGTTACCTGTTTGGCGGTATCTGGCTATTATATCGCAAGGTGATTCGCTGGCAGATTCCAGTAGCGATGCTTGGCGCCTTGTTCATCATGTCGAATCCTTTCTTTGCTGCAGACTCTGACAGTTTTGCATCACCCATTTTTCATCTGTTCAGCGGCGCTACTATGCTAGGGGCATTCTTTATTGCCACCGACCCGGTTTCAGCATGCACGACTAAAAAAGGCCAGCTATATTTCGGTGCCGGTATCGGCATACTAATCTACATTATCCGTACCTGGGGCGGTTATCCTGACGGTGTCGCCTTTGCGGTATTATTAATGAATATGGCAGCGCCAACCATTGATTACTATACTCAGCCGCGTGTCTTTGGTCATGCCCGCGCAGATAACGATGAAGAGGAACCTTCTGAATGAAGGTAAAACAGATATTCCTGGCGGCTATCATTCTGATGGTCTTTGCTGTTACGGGGGTTATGACAGTTGCCTATGTGTACAATAACACCCATGAACAAATCCTGGAAAATGAGCGGCTTGCTCTGCTCAGCAGCATCAATGAGCTGATTCCTTCTGATCAATACGATAACGATATCTTTCATGACATCATCACCGTTGAAGGTCACGATTTATTAGGTAGCGATAATCCGATACCGGTTTATCGGGCAAGGAAAAATGGCTGGCCACTGGCCGTTGTCATTCCTGTCATTGCCCCTGATGGATATAACGGCCGAATCAAATTACTCGTCGCCATCAAACTTGATGGCAGCCTCGCCGGTGTGCGGGTTGTCAGTCACCGGGAAACACCCGGGCTGGGTGATGGCATTGAAACCTCACGTTCAGACTGGATTCTCAATTTTGCCAATAAATCCCTGTTAAATCCTGATGAAAAACGCTGGAAAGTGAAACGTGATAACGGTGACTTTGACCAGTTCAGTGGCGCAACCGTTACGCCGCGTGCTATCGTTAAATCTGTATTTAATGCTTTATTGTATTTCCGCATCAATGATCAGAAACTGTTTGCAACCACAGCGGAGGCTGAGCAGATCCCATGAGTGACTACGCAACCATCATCAAGGACGGTCTCTGGACGAATAATACAGGTCTGGTGCAATTGCTGGGGCTGTGTCCATTGCTGGCAGTGACCAATACCTTTATAAATGGCCTCGGCCTGGGTCTTGCCACGCTAGCAACGCTGGTGTTGTCTGGTGGTATTGTCTCCCTGATTCGACATCAATTACGCGATGAAATACGCATCCCGATTTTCGTTTTAATCATCGCATCGGTGGTGACAGCCATCGAACTCACCATGAATGCCTGGTTTCATGACCTCTATAAAATCCTCGGTATTTTTATTCCTCTGATCGTTACCAACTGCTGCATTATCGGCCGTGCAGAGGCCTTTGCCTGTAAGCAACCGGTTGGCAAGGCTGTCGTTGATGGTCTGAGTATGGGCATTGGTTTTACCCTGGTGCTGGTCATACTCGGAGGAATGCGAGAAATTATCGGCAAAGGCACTCTGTTTTCTCAGGCTAATTTGATGTTTGGTGAAAAAGCCAGCGCCCTGACCATAACATTTTCTGAAGACTATCCCGGTTTTCTGCTGGCAGTTTTACCCCCCGGTGCATTCATCGGACTGGGTCTCCTGATTGCCTGCAAAAATATCATCGATCGTCGTGCTTTAGCGCGCAATAAAGCAGTATCCGTTGCTATGCCTCTTGCAGAAAGCAGCTGAATTATCTGGGTACAATTAATAGAGATACCCATCAGTGAATAAAGAAAAACGCATCGAAATATTCTCGCGTTTGCGTGCTGCTAACCCGGAACCGACTACCGAACTCAATTACAGTAATCATTTTCAGCTACTGATCGCCGTCATGCTATCGGCACAATCAACAGATGTTGGCGTCAACAAAGCGACTGTTGGCCTGTTTCAAAAAGTCAAAACACCTGAAGATATGCTTGCCCTTGGTGAGAGCAAATTAAAGGAACACATCAAAACCATTGGTCTGTTTAACACCAAGGCAAAAAATGTGATCAAAACCTCCCAAATACTTGCCGAACGCCATTCTGGTGAAGTACCCGATGAGCGTGAATTTCTGGAAGCACTTCCAGGTGTTGGTCGAAAAACCGCCAATGTGATTCTGAATACTGCTTTTGGCCAGCCTGTAATTGCGGTAGATACGCATATATTTCGAGTCTCTAACCGCACCGCTATCGCGCCGGGGAAAAATGTTGTCGAAGTCGAAAAGCGTCTGCTGCGTCTGGTGCCGGAAGCTTTCAAGCTGGATGCTCATCATTGGCTGATTCTGCTTGGCCGTTATACCTGTATCGCACGAAAACCCAGGTGCGTGAATTGTTGTATCAGGGATTTATGTGAATACCGTAACAAAATTGACAGTTAAACGACTAATCTTTGTCTGCAGGAGCGTGCGATTGCATCAACCTGGCTTTCCTATTAGGCTACAAGCTATGTATGGACAGGACAGAAATCAGATACGCCAGGTCTATTGCAATGCCTGGCAGAAATTCAGCAAGAAAGAGCCGCTGGAAGCGCTGGAACAGCAACTGGTTGATATTATCCGCCTGCATCCCGAGTATCACAGCTTGCTGGATAACCCGGACAAAGCAATGGAAAAGGACTACCTGCCTGAAGCGGGTGAAACCAATCCTTTTTTACACATGGGATTGCATATGGCGATTCATGAGCAGCTTGCAACGGATCGCCCTGCTGGGATTCGTTCAGCGTACCAGCAGTTACTGTCTCAATATAAAGACAGTCATGAGCTTGAACACAAGGTAATGGAGTGCCTGGCAGAGATGATCTGGCAGGCTCAGAAAACAGGAGGCACAGCGGATGAAAACAGGTATTTACAGTGTATTCGTAAACTCACACAATAGAGGCTGTTGTGAAACTTTCATGCGACTGGCAAGTCCTAAAATCTGTTGCTCGCTATGTACAGAGATACCCTGTTAATTTTGTACTAATATTCTATACACTGGATAGATCGTTAACTAAACATGCCTGAGGAGGCTTATGATGAAAAACAATACACTGAAAACCCCTTTAACTATTGCGCTTGGCGCTGTCCTGGTTGGTTCTGTTGCCAATGTATCTGTTGCTAATGCTGCCAGCAATCCTTTCTCAATGACCGAACTGCCCGGTGGATACATGGTGGCAGAGATGGAAGGGAAATGTGGCGAAGGTAAATGCGGTGCCAGCAAGATGAAAGGAAAAATGAAAGAAGGCAAGTGCGGTGAAGGCAAATGTGGCGGTATGAAGGGCAAGATGAAAGCCATGATGGATGCCGATGGTGATGGCAAAGTCAGCAAGCAGGAATTCATGGATGGCCATGAAACAATGTTTTCTAAAAAAGATGCCAATGGTGATGGTTTCATCGATGGTAAGGAAATGGAAGGCATGTGCGGCGGTATGAAAGCTGGCGAAGGCAAATGTGGCGGCAGTAAAGGAAAAATGAAAGAAGGCAAGTGCGGCGAAGGTAAATGCGGCGGCAATAAGTAACGGATGTTATCATGGTTACCTCCTCCTACCCTGTAGAAGGTACCGGACTTGGTTTGCGGCGGACCCTGATGGGTCCGCTTGCGGATCAGCCTGCTGACCAGATTGACTTCTATGAAGTCGCACCTGAAAACTGGATAGGTGTGGGTGGTCGCTGGGGCAAACAGTTCCGTACCTTTACCGAGCGCTATCCCTTCGTTTGTCATGGTCTGTCATTATCTATTGGCAGTCCTGCACCTCTTGACGAACATTTTCTGCAGCGCGTCAAACATTTTCTCGATGATCATAAGATCCAGGCTTATTCTGAGCATCTGAGCTATTGCAGTGATGATGGACATCTTTATGATCTAATGCCAATTCCGTTTACGCAAGAAGCCGTCAAACATGTTGCCAGTCGCATACGTCGAACCCAGGATATACTGGAGCGTCGCATCGCCATGGAAAATGTGTCCTACTATGCGGCTCCCGGCAAAGAAATGGATGAAATTGATTTCATCAATGCAGTCCTTGAAGAGGCAGACTGTAATCTGCTACTGGATGTGAATAACATCTATGTTAATAGCGTCAATCACAATTATGATGCTGACGAATTTTTAACCGCGTTACCTGTAGAACGGGTGATGTATTTTCACGTTGCAGGCCACTATGAAGAGGCCGAAGACCTGTTGGTCGATACTCACGGTGCCGATATTATCGATCCTGTCTGGCAACTCTTAGATAGAGCATACGAACACTTTGGTCCAGTGCCGACATTGCTGGAACGGGATTTCAATATTCCGCCACTGGCAGAATTACTGACTGAAATCGATCGCATCAGTGCCTGCCAGAAAAAATGGGTTACTGACAAGCCCTCAATTCAGGGATCAGGTCAACATGGATAAAACGCCTGATTTTATCCATCAGCAATATGCCTTTGCTGCGCATATTCGCGACCCTAAAACCAATCCCGCACCTGATGATATTGAAGACAGGCGCATGGCTATCTACCGTGATCTGTTTTATAACAATGTCGAGAACTTTCTCGCCTCTACATTTCCAGTGCTTAAATCACTGTACCAACATGATGACTGGCATCACATGGCAAGGCGATTTTTTTCGCTGCATAAAAGCCATACTCCCCTGTTTCTGGAAATTTCACGAGAGTTTCTGGGGTATCTTGAAAATGAGCACCAGCACCAACCCTGTGATCCAGCCTTTCTACATGAACTGGCGCATTATGAATGGGTAGAACTCGCGATTTCCATTGCTGAAACCGAACAGTTACCTGAACATGACATACAGGCGGATTTGTTACAGTCGCAGCTTGTTCTCTCTAGCCTGGCATGGCCCTTTGTTTATCAGTTTCCCGTCCAACATATCAGCCCCGATTATCAGCCGGAAACGCCTGCAGATCAGCCAGTCTATCTGCTGATATATCGCAATACTGATGACGAAATCAACTTTCTGGAGTTGAATTCGGTCAGCGCCAGATTGTTTGCTCTGTTACAGGAAACACCGCAGCAAACAGGTCATGCAATACTGACCAGGATTGCCAACGAACTAAAACACCCAAACCCGGAAATAGTTATTCAAGGTGGTCATGACATTCTACGGGAATGGTTAAAACGTCGTATTGTGCTGGGCGGTATCCCAGCTTAGTTAATCGTACAAAAAGCAACAACAATCTAACAGGCTGTTGAAAAAGTCCCGCAAGCTCACTGGGTTTAGTAGAATACATTTTTCGATACATGAATCAGGTTAATCCTCCTATGCGCGGTGCAGACGTTTTCCAGGAACATCTTTTTTCAACGG
>JAZGGH010000073.1:0-28652 GCA_036480335.1 Gammaproteobacteria bacterium
CCGTTGAAAAAAGATGTTCCTGGAAAACGTCTGCACCGCGCATAGGAGGATTAACCTGATTCATGTATCGAAAAATGTATTCTACTAAACCCAGTGAGCTTGCGGGACTTTTTCAACAGCCTGTTAAGCATTTCCTGCATCTGCTCCATTTGAGCCGGATCAGGCTGGTTACCCTATCTATCAGGTGCATTCATTTTCTGCTGCATGACTTCATCTAACGTCCGAACTGGAAAATCAGGCAGTTTTAATTTGTCGGAGGGAATCGACTTACCAAACTTTGCCTCTGTTGCAATTTCTGCATGCTTCATTCCCATGATATTCGCTTCGGTTTTCAGCGTAACACCCTTATGAATCCATATTCTGCTCCCCATCACTTCCCAGATTTCACAGGTATGACCGAGTACTTTACCACTGCCGACTTTTTTCCCACCCATCTGTTCAAGCATATCCTTGCCCATCTTGCCAACATCCTTATCTTCCATCATGTTGGTCATATCCTGTTTAATAATCACTTTGTCTTCAAAATCAACAGAATAAACCATGCCATTCATAATCTTCACCAATTCATGATGTCTCTCTGTTCGCCCCATGGTGGTTGTGGTCTCTTCAGTCTCCTGAACTTCGACATTGCCATAATCTTCAAAATACAGTGTTTTATGACCGTTTCTTGATGTTTTGATGCCAAGCATGCTGCCACCTCCGGAAAGCTCATAACTGACCATACCGGATTTCACCTCATATCGGCGTGACTTAGCCTCAAGCACAGGAGACAAAAACAGCAATGCAGACACTAAAGCCAAAATCCACTTTTTCATGATTTGCGTACCTTCTGTTAGTTATTATCTAAGCAGTATAGAAAAATACTGTGGGATTTTTTTTAATCTGGAACAATAAGGCAGCCATTGATCGCCAGGAAGCTAACGACAACGTTGGCATTGCCTGTAAACCTTTGATTATTCTGGCCGATAAGTGGCTCGTGTTATCATTTTTTCTTTACCGATGAATCTCTGGTAAAGACACTGTTATAATTCATCAATGTTAAAAAACCAAGGAATTCAGAAAGATGGCAAATAAAGTACTGGTTACCGGTGGCGCTGGTTATATTGGAAGTCACGTCGTAAAACAGCTTAAAGGCATGGGTGAAGAGGTTGTTATTCTCGATAATCTATCAACCGGCTTCGCTGATGCAGCGCTTGGCACCGACCTCATTATTGGCGATACCGGCGACAAAGAACTGGTGACCCGATTGCTGGATGAACACAATGTCGATACAGTCATTCATTTTGCCGCTCATACCATTGTCCCTGAGTCTGTTGCCGAACCGCTCAAGTATTATGGCAACAATACCTGCAGTACTCGCAGCTTGCTGGAATGCTGCAACAAGGCGGGTGTGAAACATTTTATTTTCTCTTCAACTGCGGCTGTGTATGGTATTCCTGATTCTGATTATTGTACAGAAGACAGTCCACTCGACCCGATCAATCCCTACGGTACTTCCAAATTGATGTCGGAAATGATGCTGCGCGATCTGGGTAAGGCAACCGACATGACGCACGTCATTTTGCGCTATTTCAATGTTGCCGGCACTGATCCGGATGGCGATATCGGTCAATCGACTGACAAGGCCACACTATTGATCAAAGTGGCTGCGGAAGCCGCTGTTGGCAAGCGCGATCAGCTGTATATCTTCGGTACCGATTACCCGACTGCAGATGGAACCGGCGTGAGAGATTACATTCACGTATCCGATCTCGCCGATGCACACATCAAGGCACTGGAATTTCTGCGTAAGGGTGGCGAATCTAAAACTATGAACTGTGGATATGGTCATGGCTACAGTGTTCGTGAAGTCATTGATGCCGTCAACCGTGTCAACGGTGCACCCATCAATGTGAAAGAAGAACCAAGACGTGCTGGCGACCCGCCTACCCTGATCGCCAAAGCTGAACTGGTAAAATCTGTGCTTGGCTGGGCACCAAAATATGACGATCTAGACTTCATTGTTAAAACGTCGCTTGACTGGGAAAAGAAACTGCTGGACTACCAGCCGAAGTAAGCAAATTGTACTGATCTAAAGCTACATGAACTCTGGTTCCGCAGTCTCCGTGGGAACCAGAGTCAAAACCACTTAAGAACGCTCACTCAAGCCGTCACCTTAACCATTTTTAATCGACGCAAACGAACGGCTTCAGCCAGTTTTTCCAATAGAGAAACACTGTCATCCCAACCAAGACAGGCATCAGTAATACTCTGACCATGCACTAGCTCAGCATCAGAGCGGTAGTCCTGCCGCCCTTCCTGCAGATGGCTTTCAATCATGACACCCATGATGCCATCATTACCCGCGGTAATCTGCTCAGCAACTGATGCCCCCACATCCAGTTGACGCTTGAACTGTTTGGAGCTGTTTCCATGGCTGCAATCCACCATCAAACGCGGTGCAACGCCTGCCTGCTCAAGTTTCTGCAAGGCCTCTTGTACGCTCTCGGAATCATAATTTGGCTGCTTGCCACCTCGCAGAATAATGTGACAGTCCTGATTGCCCGATGTTGTAAATATCGCCGTATGCCCTGGTTTGGTAACAGACAGGAAATTGTGGGGGTGTGCTGCAGAACGAATGGCATCAATTGCAATGCTGAGAGTACCGTCTGTGCCATTTTTGAAGCCCACCGGGCAGGACAATCCGGAAGCCAGTTCACGATGCACCTGGCTTTCAGTGGTGCGTGCACCAATCGCACCCCAGCTAATCAGATCAGACACATATTGAGGCGTAATCAGATCCAGATATTCAGTCGCCGCCGGCACGCCCATGTTATTCAGATCCAGCAATAGCTTGCGAGCAATACTCAGACCACGATTAATCTCAAAGCTGCCATTCAGAGACGGATCATTGATCAATCCCTTCCAGCCAACCGTGGTGCGGGGTTTTTCAAAATACACGCGCATAACAATAAGCAGATCGCTGGCCAGATTATCCCCCTGTTGTTTCAGTTTCTGTGCATACTCCAGGGCAGCCACAGGATCATGAATTGAACAGGGGCCAACGATCACCAGTAGACGATCATCACTGCCATTCAATATTTCATGAATGCCATTACGTGTTTCAAAAGTTACCTGGGCAGCCGCTTTGGTAATCGGAAACCGGCCATGCACCTCGGTTGCTGATTCCAGCTCTTTCACACCAAGGATGCGTAAATCATCTGTTGTATACTGAATACTCATTTCACAAACACCATCTAAGCAGCTGACTGCTAGGGAATAATTAGTAAATTCGTTTAAATTATCTGATTTCACCTGAATTCTAACGGATTCTAACGATTTTTTCTGTTCAGGGGTACCTCTATTGATTGTGAAAATGACCATTTACTGATAAATTATTTGTATAAACATTAAGGATCCAGAAAAAAATGGGGCATTGCAAACACCCAATCGCAAACGATTCATCCATTCTCGCTCAAGTGCGAAGTAATCTGTTATTCCATAGTTTTTCTGACGAGCAGTTTAATACCATCTATCAACAAGCGAGCTGTACAGAACTGGAAGAAGGCGAAACCCTGTTTTCCCAGGAACAGCCTTCCCACGAATTCTTTCTACTTACTTCAGGACAAATCAAGCTCTGCCGCTGCTCCACTGAAGGCAATGAAAAGATCATTGATCTGATTTCACCTGGGTCCAGCTTCGGTGAAGCCATCATGTTTGCCAAACAGCCGGTATATCCAGTCAGTGCCATGGCCCTGCTACCCAGCCAGATTATCTGCTTTAATTCAAACGTCTATCTTGACACCTTGCACCAATCTACCGAAGCCTGCTTTTCCATCATGGCTCAGATGAGCAGACGTCTGCATTGGCAAATTGGTGAAATTGATCGTCTGACACTACACACCGCTATGTTCCGGGTTGTTGCCTACCTGATCGACCAATTACCCAGTACGCAAATTGGAGCCTCCCAAATTCAGCTCCAGACTCCAAAGAATGTTATCGCTGCCCGCCTTTCCATCACGCCAGAAACCCTCTCTCGCAGTTTTGCAAAACTCAACCGTGAAGGATTAATCAGCATCCATGATGATTCAGTGACTCTGATAGATATCGATAGGCTGAAACTGTTTGTAAAGGGCGGCACATTATAGCTTCCCATGGGGACTTAACAGGCTGTTGAAAAAGTCTCAGGCGAGCGCAAGACAAGGCAAAATCGGCGAAAAAGCGCAGTGTACACGTAGTACATGAGCATTTTGAGCCAATTTTTAACGCAGGATTGTGCCGCATGAGGATTTTTCAACAGCCTGTTAAACATCAATCGGGATAATCGAGCAATTATACGGGGCTGTTACCTGCATTCCTGAAACACTGATGAATGTTTACCCACCAACCCTTACTGGCCTCGAAACTGTTCCAATGTCATAAACTCAACACCATTTCTGATTCTGAACTTACCATCCAGAAAAACGCCCAGGCGCTTCTCTTCTTCTGTCAGATTGGCTGGATAACGCCTCTCAACCGAGCCTCCACTGGCCGGTTCAATCGCCGTATACTCACTGACATCTACAGATTCTTCCATCTCCTTTTGTCCACTAGCAAGTGTAGTCGTATCAGAGACGCTACCGCCTTTAATAACAAAGGCATCAGGATATCCTTCTTTCTGCAGAATAGACTGTAATTCTTTTGCTTCCGATACGCTGGAAAACTGACCGATGCGCACTCTCGTCAAACCACTGTCAGTGATATCCATATTGACCGCGTTATATTT
Organism: Gammaproteobacteria bacterium; assembly: GCA_036480335.1. Classification (GTDB taxonomy): domain Bacteria; phylum Pseudomonadota; class Gammaproteobacteria; order DSM-19610; family DSM-19610; genus JAZGER01. The sequence continues at coordinate 4,745 of JAZGGH010000073.1, forward strand.
TTCCAGGCCGGCTAACATCTTCATATCTGGATGCTTATAGGCTCCAACCTGTATTGAATAATCACCCGCAAATACCAGCATAGGGGATAGGAATAAACCTGCAAAAACACATCTGGAAAACTGATTAATCATTTGCTGCTCCTGATTCTGTTACACCGATCTTGAAATCGTATGATATTAACACGTATCTGGACAGCTACACCATAACCGTAGCAGCAAATCAGTCGCGGGCTGGTGGAGAAACTAGCCGGTAGTCGATTCAGGTAGATCGGAGCAAATATCGGAGGCATGGAGCTGATTCGACAAAACCCGGGTCAGCGATTCAGCCGACTCCGGCTTACCAAAATAGTACCCTTGCAAGACATCACACTGATGCAACCTGAAAAAATCACTCTGCGCCCGGGTTTCTACACCTTCAGCAACCACGCGCAGACCAAGACCATGCGCCATAATCACAATGGCCCTGGCAAGCGCAGCATCATCCTTGTTCTGCGGAATATCCTGCACAAACGAACGATCAATCTTCAAGGTATTTACAGGGTATTTTGTCAAATAATTCAATGATGAATAGCCTGTTCCAAAATCATCAATGGCTATTTTTACCCCCATGTCCCTAACAACATGCAGGGTCTGAATGGTTTTCTGAACATTTTGCATGGATAAATTTTCAGTAATTTCAACTTCCAGGAACCTGGCTGGCAATCGGGTTTCACCCAGGGCATTCTTTACCAGTAACTCTACATTGTTGCCACTAAATTGCCGGGGTGAAAGATTCACCGCCATTTGTAAACCATCATGGCCAAGATCATGCCATCGTTTAGCCTGCGCACAGGCTTCAAACATAACCCATTCTCCGATTTCCAGAATCAGTCCGGTATCTTCGGCAATGGGAACAAACTGGTCTGGTGATAGCCTGCCAAACTGAGGATTATTCCAGCGTACCAGAGCCTCAACACCCACAATGCGATGGTCTTGTGTAGAAACCTGCGGCTGGTATTCAAGAAACAATTCATTGCCTGCAACAGCCTTGCGTAACTGGTTTTCCAATGTCAGGCGACGAGATGATGCCTCACCAATATCCACCTGGTAATACATATACGCATTTCTGCCACTTTCTTTGGCTCGATACATACTGGCATCTGCAGAGCGCATCAGGTCAACACTGTCGGTTGCATCATCTGGATAAATACTGATACCAATACTTGCTGACAGGTGCAACTCATGCCCACAACAGTCCATTGGCTGATGCAAAGCATCAAGAATTTTTTGAGCAATAACACCCGCGTCCCGATTATGCTGGATATTTGATAGCAATATCATAAATTCATCGCCACCCAGTCGGGCAACCGTATCATCCTCGCGAACACTCTGCTGCAGTAACTCGGCAGTCCAGCGTAATAGCTGATCTCCAACCTCATGACCCAGACTATCGTTGATCAGTTTGAAACCATCAAGATCCAGGAACAACAGAGCCAGCTTTTCATTTTCACGTTTGGCATGTGCGAATGCCATAGACATTCTATCCGTTAACAATATACGATTAGGCAAACCTGTTAATGCATCATGATATGCCTGGTACGAGAGACGATCAGCCGCCTGCTCCGCCTTGACTTTTGCCGTCCCAAGCTTCTGATTAATTTGCTCCAGCTCGTATGTGCGTTGCGCCACAATTCGTTCAAGGTCAGTCCTGTACTGTAGCAATTCATTGTCACGCAACTGGATTTCGCTCAACATTTCGTTGAACCCGTCAATCAGATCACCAATTTCGTATTGCCCCTCATGACTGGCCCTGACAGCATAATTTTTTTCCTCGCTGACTCGCCTGGCCGTGTTCGCAAGCCGGATAATTGGCTCTGTTATCCCTCTCTGTAGCCGCCGACTCAAAAAATAAGCAACAAATACAGAACAAAGTAAAACAATACCAACCATACCAAGATACCAGACCAGACGTTCTTTAAGCTTCCCCAGATCGGAACGAATGAACACAGTTCCAAGCCTCTGATTATCAAGTTTTACCGGATTATAAACATCAATATACCCATTACTAAAGAGCACCTGGTAAGGCATGGTTTCGATGAAACCGTGCTCTTCCGTCATTGTGCTATCACCATAAGAAGCAAGTCTGTCACCCTTATTGTTATATATCGTTGCTGACTGTATGTTTGGAAGATTAGACAGAACGCTTAAGGTTTCTTCTGCCGACTGTTCGTCATGAAACATAATCGCTGCCGCACTGGAAGAACTGACAATCTGTACCAGACTCTTCAGTTCATCTTCAAGACTGTTACGCATGCTGATTACATCATTGGTAATGAACAAAATTGATGCCAGTAGCAGCGTCGCACAACTGGCTATCATCATAACATTCGTTAGTCGCCTGCTAAGTGAAAGCTCATTTCCAGTTAATGTCATTGTCCCGCGCCTCCATGCATAGCCGACTTCCTCGACAAACTCAGCAATTTTGAACTGATGACCAGTTGTGACTGGTTAACAGCAACCGGGCTAATCTCAAACCTGAGACGATTATTCGACAGGAACAGGCGGATACCACCTCCTTGTTGTATGAAGGATGCATGATCACCAATCGTCAGAATGGATCGACCGGCAAGATGCGATAACACCCTGTCAAGATGACTTTCTGCCATTTCTCCAAAATAAATAACCTGGCATTGTGATAACTTTGATTCATCATCTATCTGTATAATTTCCAGTGGTACTCCGTGTGCCCGTTTGTTTTTTAAACCTTGTAGCTCGACATACATGCCTGCATCATTGCGGACACAGACATTAATCGTCTGTAGTCGAACATCTTGTGGCCATTCTGTAAATTTGATGAAATTAAAGATAAAAGCGGCCTTGATTCGATTCGTTACTCTTGAACTCGCAACCGCATCTATCGATGCCAACACGCATACCACCAACATGACAACAGCCATTATTCTGCTAAAGCAACCACCAGAAAACTGCATATCAATAAACCCATTTAATCTGGGCAAACAGGCTGCGTTCAATTTCTGTTGGCTGAGTTTGAATAAAATCCGGATTAAATTCCGGGTGCTTGCTGTCAAGTAGATTGCGTGCAGCTACCGAGACAAGAATATCCCGCGACATTTTCCAGGCAAGACGAATATCCAGATCAAAATAGGCATCCGTGCCCTTTGCGGGCGATTTGATATTGCCAACATAACGCAGGGTACTGTCGAACTGCCAGTCACTGTTAATATCATACGCTGACCACAAAGAAAACTGCTGTTGCGGACTGGTGTCTTCAGATGACTTTGACTGAGTATCCTGGCTTGAATTTTTTAGATCGAGATCCACATTCAACAAAGTATAGGCAGCCTGCATGTGCCAGCGGGTAGAGAAACGAATTTTTCCTGACCACTCAATGCCCCAGGCAGTCCCGCGCATATTATTGCCAAAGGCTAAATCCAGCTCGCTCACAGGTATGCCAACAGGATCCAGCGTCCTCAGATTATCATATTTGTTGACAAACAATGATAGATCACTGGACCAGTCATTGCCTTTCTGATACCGATAGCCAATTTCATACGCCAGCAACTCTTCTGATTCAAAATCCTCACTGCCAACAGCAAAAACCGGAAATGGTGGCGCCGGATCGGGCGGTAACACCTGTAATTTTACGTCATGCTCACCACGCGATGGTGTGCGTACTGCACGCGAAGCTGCCGCCCATATGGATTGTCTGTCATCCGGTGTCCAGGCAAGCCGAATGCCAGGCTGATATTCAAACCCGGTAAAATCATTGTGTTCAAATTTTGACCCTAGCGTTAATGCCAGTCTATTGTCCAGCAGACTGATTTCATCTTGAAGAAAAGCGGTATATAGATCAACATTCCGATTATCTGGATCAAGCCTGAAAGTGGCTGTAGCAGATGTTTCATCCATGATTCTGCGATAGCCAAAACCCCAAAGAAAATTATGACCCTGGGTTGGACTGAAGCGATAATCAAAATCGATATCCAGTGTATTGCGATCTTCCTGCAGTACCGGACCGTCACGCTCAACGCGGTCAAAATATACCTGCAACGACAGGTCAGATGAGCTATCAAATACTCTTTGCCAGCGGACCAGCAAGTTACTGCTTTTCTGATCCGTATTATCATTATACGTTCGTACTGCCGGTGCCGGATTTTCTGGCAATGACAATTGCTGACGTGATTCTCCCTGAAAATAATCGCCCTGCACAGTCAGGCTATCACGCGCATTAATATCCCAGTCGCTGCGAAAGCCCAGTATCTGGGAGTCCGCCTCATCTTCAGCACCTGCCTGCGAAAAACCCTTATCCTGCTGTTTATGTTTTCCATATAATCGGTATGACAGGCCATTATCGGTTGTTCCACCGTAACGTAACAGCATGGATTGAGTGGTCTCATTACCCACGCCAACAGATATCAGGCCACCCTGTGTCTGTTGGGATGATTTGCTAATGATATTGATCACCCCATTAACCGCATTGGCACCCCATAACGTTCCTCCGGGGCCACGAATCACTTCGATTCGCTCAATATCTTCCAGCGGCGTATCAAGGGCATCCCAATAGACACCCGCGAATAACGGTGTATAAACACTCCGGCCATCAAGTAGAACCAGCAATTTATTGGCAAAGCGACTGTTGAAACCACGGGAGCTGATTGCCCATTTATTGGCATCAATTCTGGCAACATGCAGACCCGGCACCATCCGCAGGGCATCGGGAATATTGGTAACACCCCAGCGTTCAATATCGTTGTTGGTAATCACAAAAACTGCAGCGGGGGCAGACAACTGTTTCTGCGGACGTTTGGACACAGAAGTCACTTCCAGTCCCATCAATTCTTCCAGACTTAACTCCATCAAATCATCAGGAATATCTTCCGCAAGAACGTGCAAAGGCATAAACATCAAACAAAGCATTAACGCACGCAACATCCCTGTTCGGTATAACCATTTTTTTTCCATGTTAAACAATCCTGTTCTCCCGCTCTTTCCTTGTTGTGCCTGATAAATAATGACAAATACAATTTGTTATTATTTTGCTGGTTCTCATGTAAACCCTTGAGACTAAACAGTTGTACAGGCATTGTATCGACAGTATTTGCAGTTTATTAATAGCTATAAATCTGACATATAGAGCAACAATGTAAAAAATTATTGCTCAGAGACCAATTTGAAGCTTACACTTTGTGAATTGGCAGCGGGTTCAACCTACAGCCTGGCAGAATGTTGTCTATATGATAAAATACAGAATATCTTTGAATGAGAATCAGCTACGATTAATATGATTATAAACCTATGATATTCAGACTATTATTCCCTACTCTTCTAGTAATACTCATTGGCTGCAACAGCGTTTCGGCTTCCATCGTTCGCGTCGAATTCAGCTTTGGTGCCAATCCGGCTGGTGAGGTGTATATCGAGTTATTCGACGAAGCAACCCCGCTAACAGCAGCCAATTTCCTCAACTATATTGAAAATTCAGCAGGTGAACGCCGCTACGACGGGACCTTTTTGCATCGCAGCGTGAATAATTTTGTTATTCAGGGGGGTGGCTATAAATATGATCCGCTGCTCGGCGCATTTAACCTGACATCTGCGCCACACATTGAGACAGATGCCCAAATCCTGAATGAATTCGATATATCCCGCTCTAACCTGCGTGGCACCGTTGCCATGGCAAAACTGGGTGGCAACCCAAACAGTGCCTCTTCGGAATGGTTTTTCAACCTGAATGACAATTCTGCCAATCTTGATAACCAGAATGGTGGCTTTACCGTATTTGGCCAGGTGTTAGGTACGGGAATGGATGTGATTGATAGCATCGCAGCTCTACCTACTGTCTTTGCAACGGCAGGTACTTTTTCTGATTTGCCCGTAACGAATTTTACTGCTCTGCCAGTCACTGAAGACAATCTGGTCACGATCAAACCGACAACCTATTTGAGTGGTGACCCGGTAAACTTTGGTCTGATCAGTCAATCAGCCACCATTGAAGGCAAACAACTGATTATCAAGAACAGCAACACCGCTACCCTGCAACTGGGTTCAGTAGATGTAACGGCTATCGAATCGCCCTTTGTGGTCAGGGATAACTGTTCAGGCCTGAACCTCGCGCCAGATGAAAGCTGCAGTATCGATATCAACCTCAATCCGGCAACAACGGCTGCAGGTGATTATAGTGGCATTGTCGGAATCCCGGTTCCGGGTAGCGATACACCTTACTTAGCCAGCGTATCTGCCCGTATTGGTGAAACAGTCCCTACCTTAAACATCAAATCAGGCTCTCCTGTTGACCTTGGGCTGGCAAACCCGGCAGAAGCCCTTTCCACGACAATTGAGCTGGAAAACATAGGTGTTGACGATTTACAGATCAACAGTCTGATTCTGACCGGAGCTGATGCAGGTGATTTCAGTCTGACTGAGAATAACTGCAATACCACATTGGCGTTTACCGAGACATGCACCACCCTGCTCAATTTTCAATCCGGCAGCATCGGAGAAAAACTCGCCCAGCTCGATATTGATACAACCCCGGCAAATCAGACTACCCAGCTAGCGATCACCGCTACTATCAGCACAGATAAAGATGGCATTCCGGACAGCATTGAAAATGCTGCCCCGAATAATGGCGATATGAATCAGGATGGCATAGCCGATAGCCAGCAGGAAAATGTTGCCAGTTTTCCGAGTATCAACGGACAATATCTTGCCCTCGAAGTAAGCTCAAACCTGCAACTGGTCAATGTTGCGGCGATTGAAAACCCGATACCTGCAGCGTCTCCTGTTAGCCCCGTCGCCAGCATTAATTTTCCGTATGGCTTTCTGCAATTTACGGTTACCGGTCTGCAAGCTGGTGAGAGTGCTGCAGTAACAATCCATCTACCGGAATCCGTAACATCACTCGAGCTAATGACCTATTACAAACTGGATTCCAGACCACCATTCTTTTTCGCCTTCGACCAGCGCACTGCCGGTTTACCTGCAGGTACTGGCGCAGAAGTTTTTGCGGATAAAATCATACTGCATCTGGTTGATGGTAAATTCGGCGACAGTGATGCTCAAGCCAATGGAACAATCGTGGATCCAGGGGGTATTGCTATCGTCACACCCACGATTACAAACAGTGATGACAGCGGTGGTGGCTGTAGCCTTTCCGAAAATCGGTCATCCATTTTTCAGCGCAGTGAATGGCTGTTATTGGTTATCTGGCTAATGTTGTTACGGAGAAAAAACCAGAAGGCTCTCTGAGCTTATTATGACTATCTGGTAGCCCGTTTTTTCAGCGCCCTGGCAACGACCGGATCAACAAATCTGGAAACATCGCCGTCCAGCATCGCAACTTCCCTGACTAGCGATGAAGAAACAAAAGAGAACTCTTCTGCTGGAGTCAGGAAAACAGATTCCACCTCCGGTGCCAGATGTCGATTCATACTCGCCAGTTGAAACTCATATTCAAAATCGGATACCGCACGTAACCCACGAATCAACACATGCACATCCTGTTGTCGGGCAAAATCAACCAGCAGGTTATCAAAACCCATCACTTCGACGGAGGGGTATTTTTCTAATACTTCCCGCGTTAATGAAACCCGCTGCTCAAGGCCAAATAATGTTTTCTTACTGTTACCTGCAGCGACGGCAACAATCACCTTGTCAAATATGCGCACTGCGCGCTGTACAAGATCTTCATGACCATGGGTCAATGGATCAAAGGTTCCAGGATAAATAGCTTTAGTCGACATAAGAGAACCTTATCAGCATCAGGAATAGTTTGCTAACCCGAATATTGCTCTTTGTACTTTGCAATTTAATCATCTTCCATCTCATGCCGCCTTTCCTGCTGCTCTATCAAACCCAGTGCTAGCTCGACAACTTCACGTTGCTGTTTCTGATGAATACGCAAATTACCCACAGCCGGTGAAGCCGATGCCGGTCTGCTGGCCAGTTCAAGCCTTGCATAGCCACCCAGAACCCGCCGGATATAATGTTGCTGAGAAAACCAGGCACCCTGATTCATCGGCTCTTCCTGACACCAGATAAAATGATCCGCATTCGAATAACGGCTAATACAGGCATCCAGCTCTTGCGCTGGAAATGGGTAGGGCTGCTCAATACGAATAATCGCAATGTGCTCAAGCTTGCTTTCACGGCGTTTTGCCAGCAGATCATAAAACACCTTGCCGCTGCACATCACCACACGCGTTACCTTTGAATCATTTAGTGCATCAACCTCTCCAATCACAGTCTGGAAACTGCCATCAGTAAATTCACTCAAATCACTGGTAGCTACCGGATGCCGCAACAGACTTTTTGGTGTCATCACAATCAACGGTTTGCGATACTCCCCTAGCTGTTGGCGTCGCAGCATATGAAAAATCTGTGCAGGCGTTGTCGGGATACAGACCTGAATATTAAACTGCGCACACAGTTGCAGATAACGCTCCAGCCGCGCAGAAGAATGCTCCGGCCCCATACCTTCGTATCCATGCGGTAGAAACATGGTCAAGCCTGATAGCCGCCCCCATTTCTGCTCACCGGAAGAAATAAACTGATCAATCACTACCTGGGCACCATTGGCAAAGTCACCAAACTGGGCTTCCCAGATAACCAGCGTTGCAGGCTCGGTGGTGGCATAGCCATACTCAAACGCCAGTACAGCTTCTTCCGATAACAGAGAATTAATCAGTGTGCATTTCGCCTGATCTGCGTCGAGATTCTTCAAAGGCACATAAACATGCCCATCAATCTGATCATGCAATACAGCATGGCGATGAAAAAAAGTACCGCGTTCGGTATCCTGACCCGACAGGCGCACCGGATGTCCTTCTGTCAGCAAAGAAGCGTACGCCAGCATTTCACCGAAACCCCAGTCTATCGGTTGCTCACCCGATGCCATTTCGGCACGTGACTGTAGAATACGATCAACTCTGGAGTGTGCAGTAAAGCCTTCCGGAATCTGGGAAAGGCGTGTGCCGAGACTGTGGATACGTTCAATAGAAATTCCGGTTGCGACTGGTTCAGACTGGTCTGCACTAACAAATCGTTTCCAGTCAACCGGATGCAATTTAACGATCTCATCACCGTTGAGTAAATGTGGCACCACAGGGTGACCTTCCTCAAGCCGCTGGCGGCTGGCACGGATCATATCTTCAACCTTGCCGCTCGAAGTCACCTCAGCATCAACCAGCGTCTGCGCATACAGCTCTCGTGTGGTACGCAAGGCACGAATTTTCTGATACATCATCGGTTGTGTAGCCGCCGGTTCATCGGCTTCATTGTGACCGTGACGGCGATAACTGACCAAATCAATGATTACATCCTTGTGGAAATGCATGCGATAATCCAATGCAATCTGGGTGATATGAATCACGGCTTCCGGATCATCACCATTGACATGAAAAACGGGCGCATCGACCATCCTGCCGACATCGGTGCAATAAAAAGTTGACCGGGCATCGCGCCGGGTACTGGTAGTAAACCCGATCTGGTTATTAATCACCACACGCACGGTGCCTCGCGTTCTGAATCCACGGGTACCCGACATGTTCATCGATTCCATCACTACGCCCTGCCCGGAAAATGCCGCATCACCATGAATAATCACCGGTAACACTCGATCACCGGGATTGTCACTGAAACGGTCCTGGCGTGCTCGTACTGATCCCAGCACCACTGGCCCAACAATTTCAAGGTGTGAAGGATTGAATGCCAATGCCACATGAATAGGGCCACCGGGGGTATTCATATTTGATGAGTACCCCATGTGGTATTTCACATCACCCGTGCGATTCCCCTGGTCATGATTACCTTCAAATTCCCTGAATAGCATTGCCGGTGACTTACCCAAAATATTCACCAGCGCATTTAAACGTCCACGGTGCGCCATACCAATCACCACTTCATTCACACCCATTGTGCCGGCATCCTGAATCAACTCATCAAGCAAAGGAATCAGGCTTTCTGCACCTTCCAGGGAAAAGCGTTTCTGACCCACATATTTGGTATGTAAAAAATGCTCCAGTGATTCCGCATCTGTCAGCCGCTCAAGAATATATCGCTTCTGGCTATCGCTGAAATGTGGTGTCGCATGTTCGCTCTCTAGCCGTTGCTGCAGCCAGCGCTTTTCTTCCGTATTGCGCAGATGCATATATTCGGTACCAATTGAGCGGCAATAAGTATTCTGTAACTGCTCCAGTATCTGTGCCAGGGTAAGTTCTGAGGCTGCCATCAGCGAGCCTGTGTTAAAGACCGTCTGCAAATCATCGTCAGACAGTTCATGATGGGCCAAGGTCAATTCAGGAACATTCAGAGTCTCATCCCGACCAAGTGGATTCACATCTGCCACCAGATGACCTAACACACGATAGGCATTAATTAATTGCAATACCCGCACCTGGCGCGAGTCATATTTCCGCCCTGGCTCAGCGCTATCCAGCACTCTGGAAGCCAGTGTCCGCAGGGCATGATGCTTGAAATAATTGCGAATATCAGAATGCCGGATTTCCGTTTGCGTATTTTTGACACGCGGAAGCTTTGAAAACCAGGCTCTCCATGTCTCGGGGACACTGTCCGGATCTTTCAGATATTCTTCGTACAAAGCCTCAAGATACAGTGAACTGCCACCATCAAGCATGGATTCTTTCTGTTGTTCTTCCCAGGAAGCTGGCAGCAGCGGATGTTTTTGATCCATCAAGTTATCACCAAAATTATTACAACTATTAATATAGGTTAACGTCAAAATACTGTCTGACTAGAGTGTTAGAGTACTATATAATCAGCGTATCTCAACAGAAAACTCTGCATAATCCTGGAGATTCGATGCGGCAACCGGTGCAACCACAATTTCTGGATCTGACAAAGATCAGGCTACCACTGCCCGGCGTGGTTTCAATCCTGCATCGTATTTCCGGATTTCTGCTAGTGCTCGCTATCCCCGTTTCACTCTACCTGCTAGATCTGTCACTCCGGAATCGGGAAGGATTTAGCCATGCCATAGCTATCAGCCATAGCCTGCTTTTCAAACTCACAGCGAGCATGATTCTCTGGTCAATCTGTCACCATCTGCTGGCTGGATTACGTTTCCTGTTGCTGGATTTAGAGATTGGTGTTGGCCGTGAACAGGCGAATCAGTCCAGCAAGATCGTTCTCATTAGCTCGGCCATGCTGACATTATTGTTGCTGGGAGTTATCTGGTGAGCTGGCATTTAAGTGGCTCGCGCGCCTGGCTGATGCAGCGTATCAGTGCAATTTATATTGCTCTGTTTCTGGCTTTTATACTAATAACCCTGACATTAGGGAATGCAATCAACAGCTATGAACAGTGGCATTCCCTGTGGACATCGCCTGCTATCAATCTCGCCACTCTGCTCTTTTTCAGCCTGTTATTACTGCATGCATGGGTCGGTATGCGCGACATTATCCTGGATTACGTGACGCTATTCCGGGCTCGCCTGTTGCTGCTTGCACTGCTCGGTATAGCGTTGCTAGGTTGTCAACTATGGGCTATTCGCATTCTGATCACCTGAGGACCCTGAATCGTGCCATTACCCGTAAGCCAATTTGATGCTCTTGTTATCGGTGCAGGCGGCGGCGGTATGCGTGCCGCACTGCAGCTTGCACAGGGCGATGCAAAAGTCGCCGTCGTTTCCAAGGTTTTTCCAACGCGCTCACATACGGTTGCTGCCCAGGGAGGTATCAATGCGGCACTGGGCAATGTTTTGCCCGACAACTGGCACTGGCATATGTTCGATACTGTCAAAGGCAGTGATTACCTCGGCGATCAGGATGCTATTGAACACATGTGCCGTGTTGCCCCACAAGTGGTCTACGAACTGGAGCACAGCGGCGTACCCTTCTCGCGGCTGGATAATGGCCGTATCTATCAGCGCCGCTTCGGTGGACAAAGCCAGAATTTCGGTGGTGAGCAGGCGGCCCGCACCTGTGCTGCAGCCGATCGCACCGGCCATGCCATCGTCCATACCCTGTACCAGAAAAATCTGCAGGCACAGACCCATTTTTTCGATGAGTATTTTGTCACCGATCTGATTCGGGATGAAGAAAGCCATATTCTGGGTGCCGTAATCCTCTGTATAGAAACAGGTGAACTGCGAATTATTCATGCCAAAACAACGCTACTGGCAACCGGCGGCGCTGGCCAGATCTTTCGCACCAACACCAATGCACTGATTAACACCGGTGACGGTGTTGCCATGGCATTACGCGCAGGTATACCTGCAGAAGATATGGAGTTTTTTCAATTTCACCCAACCGGCATTGCAGGTAAGGGTATGTTGATTACCGAAGCTTCGCGTGGTGAAGGCGGCTACCTGGTAAATGCTGAAGGTGATCGGTTTATGGAAAAATATGCACCGAATGCCAAAGACCTTGCCAGTCGAGATGTCGTCAGTCGGGCCATTTACAATGAAATCAAAGAAGGTCGAGGTGCCGGCCCGGACAAACGCTATGTATACCTCAAACTTGATCACATCAGTGAAGCGGTCAAAAACCGTTTGCCGGCTATCCGCAGCATGTGCCAGTCCTTTCTGGGTATTGATCCTGCTGAACAACCGATTCCGGTTTATCCAACTGCGCATTATATGATGGGCGGCATTCCGACTGATCGCTTTGGACAGGTCGTCGCACCGCTGGGAGAAGGACCGGAAGTGCCCATCCCCGGCCTTTATGCAGCAGGCGAATGTGCCTGTGTTTCAATACACGGCGGCAACCGCCTTGGCGGTAATTCGCTGCTAGATATCCTCGTTTTTGGACGCGAAGCGGCAAACAGTATGCTGACATCCATTGAGGAAATGACAGCTCACCGACCACTGAAAGACAGTGATATACAAAAAGCACTCGCCAGCCATGAACGCTGGAATCAAAAGGGTGAAGGCGAATCTATCGATCTGTTACGGCAGGAATTACAGGCGACCATGGAAGACTACTGCGGTGTTTATCGAGACCAGGAGACACTGGCTAACGGCATTGAAAAAATGCAGTTGTTGCAAAACCGGCTGGCAGAAGCGCGACTAACTGATCACAGCCAGATTTTTAATACCGCTCGCATTGAAGCCATGGAACTGGACAACCTGATGGACGTAGCCATGGCAACCATTGTTTCAGCACATGCCCGACAGGAAAGCCGTGGTGCCCACTCGCGGGTTGATTATCCCGAACGTGATGATGTTGCCTGGATGAAACACACACTGTATTTTCGTGAAGATCAGCGGCTTGATTACAAACCCGTGCGCAGCAAACCGCTCTCGGTTGATGCTTTCCCCCCCAGACCCCGCACTTACTGATATGCCCAGATATCGAGACAGAGCATGAAGTTTCTTATCCAGCGATATAATCCTGAAACTGACGAAAAGCCGTATATGCAGGCCTATGAACTTGATCAACCTGAAACGGGTGCCATGCTGCTGGACGCACTGCTGGCGCTCAAGACACAGGATCCTGGCTTAGCATTCAGACGTTCCTGCGGTGAAGGTGTCTGCGGCTCGGATGGTATGAATATTAACGGCAAAAATGGCCTCGCCTGTTTAACACCGCTTGATTCCCTGAAACAGCCCATTGAAATTCGCTCATTACCCGGCCAGCCGATCATTCGTGATCTGGTCATCAATCAGGAACCCTTTTTCAAACAATACAAAGCCGCAAAACCCTGGTTAACCACCCATGATAGCGACCCCGACCGGGAGCGGCTGCAAAGCCCGGAAGAGCGTGCACATCTGGATGGACTATACGAATGCATTCTTTGCGCCTGTTGTTCAACAGCCTGCCCGTCTTTCTGGTGGAACCCGGACAAATTTCTCGGACCTGCCGCCCTCCTGCAGGCCTGCCGTTTTATCGAAGACAGCCGTGACCAGGATACGGAACAACGCCTGGATACACTCAATGATGCTTATAAACTCTATCGCTGCCACAGCATTATGAACTGTGTCGATGTCTGCCCAAAGAATCTGAGCCCGACCAAAGCCATCGGTACTATCCGTAAACGTATGTTGCAGCACAGCATCTGATCAATGACTGATGCACACTATAATCAGTTACGCTGGGCCTGTCGTCGGGGCATGCGGGAACTGGATCTCTGGTTATCCGCTTATCATGAAAATCACTACATAAATGCACCAGATGATGAACAGCGACATTTCCAACAGCTACTCGAATACCACGATCAGGAACTGTTTGAATGGCTCACTGAAAAAACACAACCCACCGACCTGACATTATTACCGCTGATAGAGAAAATTCGATGTGCGTCATGTCCCGCTGCATCAGACAAAAGCCGCTTGTGAGAAGTTGACTGATTCTGCAACAGTAGCTATCATTTTTCTACAACCTCGTTATGTTCCAAAGGCGCTGAGCGAAATCAATTTTCAGGATAAAGCATGAACCACAAAATTCTCGATAAAAACAGCCAGGAAAAAGTGACAAGTCTTTTTGCATCTGTTTTCACCTCATCTGAGGGAGAGAAAGAAGGGAGTCTGATTGGTAATCTTGCCTCAGAACTCTCTTCAAGAATCGACAATCAAGAAATAATTTGTATCGGCGCATATGAAAAAGAATCAATCATTGGATCGATTTTCTTTACTCGACTTCGATTTAATGAGGCCATCCAGGTTTACATGCTAGCTCCTGTTGCAGTTAGCACTAAGCATCAGGGGAAAGGCGTCGGGCAGGCGCTAATCAATTATGGTTTGAATGAATTGAAAAAACGATCTGTGGCAGTAGTTATCACATATGGCGATCCATCTTTCTACTCCAGGGTGGGGTTTCAAACCCTATCAGAAAATGTCGTCCAGGCTCCACTGAAGCTTTCGATGCCAGAGGGTTGGCTGGGCCAATCCTTAACTGAAGAGCCAATTCCAACTGTCAATGACCGACCCACATGCGTTAAGGAATTCAATGAGCCTGTTTATTGGTAATTACAAGAACATAACACATATGAGCTGCTGTCGAATCAATAGCCAGCGCTCATCGGATGGCTGAACCGGTAACTTTTCTCATGGCAGACTAGCAGGAGGCACGCCTACTACACGACGCTTACCCGGCCCTGCTTTTTATCAACCTCAAAGTGGAGTTCGCAATATTCCGTCAACTCATCAACAGGTGACGGATCATCCGCACAGTTACATCCCGCAATCACACCTTTGTAAAAAATCCCCGCTTTAACAAGCACTTTTTCCGCTGAGTCCGTCACCTGCAAAATCATGGCATTAAATGTATCACCACTGACATAACTGCTTTGCGTCAGGTTTTGTTGCAGCGGCAACTCATCCATAGAAAGCTGCTCTATCCCGGCTTTCAACTCCCGGAACAGCTCAGCTTTATCATGACTGGCAAGAGACTGGCTATTAAGCAACTTCAACAGGGATGAATTTATCTGCAGCATCCTGGTAACTCTTAATCTGATCAAAATTCAGATAGCGATAGATATCGTCAGCCATCGTGTCGATATTTTTCGCATAGGCCATGTATTCTTTCATGCTTGGGATCTTGCCAGTGATGGCGGCAACGGCTGCCAGTTCAGCAGAACCCAGATAAACATCAGCACCATTTCCAAGCCGGTTTGGAAAGTTCCGTGTTGAGGTGGACATCACTGTGGCATTATCAGCCACACGTGCCTGATTACCCATACAGAGCGAACAACCCGGCATTTCTGTACGCGCACCAGCACGACCAAAGATGCCATAGTAACCCTCTTCGGTCAGTTGATGCTCATCCATTTTTGTTGGAGGAACGATCCACAGGCGAGTCGGTACCGGCTTGCCGCTTTGTTCCAGCAGCTTACCAGCAGCACGGAAATGGCCGATGTTGGTCATACAGGAACCGATAAAAACTTCATCGATATGGGTGCCAGCAACATCGGATAAGGTTTTAACATCATCCGGATCGTTCGGGCAGGCAAGCAATGGTTCCTTAATCTCATTAAGATCAATTTCTATGATTTCGACATATTCGGCGTCGGCGTCAGCTGTCATCAATTGAGGATCTTTCAACCAGTCCTGCATCGCATTGATACGACGCTGAATAGTGCGCGCCTCACCATAGCCTTCCGATATCATCCATTTCAGTAAAGTGACATTAGATGACAGGTATTCGATGATCGGCTCTTTGTTGAGCTTAATGGTACAACCTCCGGCTGAACGCTCTGCGGTAGAATCTGACAATTCAAACGCCTGTTCAACTTTCAGATCAGGCAGTCCTTCGATTTCGACAACGCGACCGGAAAATACATTTTTCTTGCCTTTCTTTTCAACCGTCAGCAAGCCCTTCTGAATCGCCACATAAGGAATGGCGTTAACCAGATCACGCAAAGTAATACCCGGTTGCATTTCGCCCTTGAAACGCACCAGCACCGACTCCGGCATATCCAGCGGCATAACACCGGTTGCTGCGGCAAAGGCCACCAGACCAGAACCGGCCGGGAAGGACAGTCCGATCGGGAAACGCGTATGAGAGTCACCACCAGTACCTACCGTATCCGGCAACAACATGCGATTTAACCAGGAATGAATGACGCCATCACCCGGCCGTAACGACACTCCGCCCCGGTTCATGAAAAAATCCGGTAGGGTATGATGCGTTTCCACATCGACAGGTTTCGGATAAGGTGCCGTATGACAGAAAGACTGCATAGTAAGATCTGCCGAAAAACCAAGACAGGCAAGATCTTTGAGTTCATCACGCGTCATCGGGCCGGTGGTATCCTGTGAACCCACGGTCGTCATAGCGGGTTCGCAATACATATCAGGGCGCACACCATGCAATCCACAAGCCTTGCCAACCATTTTCTGTGCCAGCGTATAACCCTTACTGCTGTCTGCTGGCGGTTTCGGTTTGCGGAACAATTCAGACTGTTCCAGCCCCAGGGCTTCACGGGCACGTTCAGTCAGGCCACGACCAATGATTAATGGAATACGGCCACCAGCCTGCACTTCATCAATCAGGACATCCGTTTTTAGGGTGAAGGTAGCAATTACATCATCACTATCGTGGCGTTTGGTGACGCCTTCATAAGGATACACATCGATAACATCCCCCATTTCCATGGCTGACACATCCATTTCAATCGGCAGAGCACCCGCATCTTCCATGGTGTTATAAAAAATCGGCGCGATCTTGTCACCAAAACAATAACCACCATCGCGCTTGTTCGGGATATGTGGAATATCATTACCCATGTGCCACAGAACCGAATTAGTCGCCGATTTACGCGATGAACCGGTGCCAACAACATCACCAACATAAGCAATCGGGAAACCCTTCTGCTTCAGTTCGGTAATCGTTTGCAGCGGTTTGTCAGTAAAATCTGGACGTGACATTTTCAGCATGGCATTCGCATGCAATGGAATATCAGGACGCGACCAGGCATCCGGTGCGGGGGATAGATCATCCGTGTTGGTTTCCCCTGGTACCTTATAGACAGTCACGGTAATTTTCTCCGCCAGTTTGTCCTTACTGGTAAACCACTCAGCCTCAGCCCAGGATTTGATCACCTGTTTTGCAAAGACATTGCCAGCATCGGCCTTTTCTTTCACATCATGAAAGGCATCAAACATTAGCAAGGTATGCGATAAACAGTTAGCCGCCGTTGCTGCCAGTTCGTCTTCATCCAGCGCCTTGATTATCGGCTCAATGTTATAGCCACCAAGCATAGTACCGAGAATTTCTATGGCCTTGATACGATCAATTAAAGGTGATGAAGCTGAACCCTCAGCAATCGCAGCCAGAAACCCGGCTTTGACATAAGCCGCTTCATCCACTCCAGCAGGAATGCGATTCTCAAACAGCTCAAGAATAAAACTCTCTTCTCCAGCGGGCGGATTTTTTAGTAGCTCAACCAGATCTGCTGTCTGCTGCGCATCCAGGGGTTTAGCGGGAATCCCTTCGGCAGCACGCTCTTTTACATGTTCTCGGTAACTCGTTAACATATCAACCTCTCAACAAAAATATTCACTAACAAACTGCTCATTCTATTCAATATAATAGCTGGTTTAGCTACGTTCATTAATGGGCACATAATCTCGTTTAACACTGCCCTTATAAAGCTGACGTGGACGACCAATACGCGATTCCGGGTCTTCCATCATTTCGCTCCATTGCGCAATCCAGCCAACGGTTCTCGACAGGGAAAACATAACAGTGAACATATTCATGGGAATATTCATCATCAGGAAAATAATCCCGGAATAGAAATCCACATTCGGATATAGATTGCGCGATTTAAAATATTCATCTTCCAGTGCGACCTTTTCAAGCTCCAGCGCTGTCTCCAGCATCTTGCGCTGCGAATCATTGAAGGTAGCTTCATCCAGCAACTGGTGACAGATATCACGAATCAACAGGGCGCGTGGATCGTGCGTCTTATATACCCGATGACCAAAACCCATCAATCTGAAGCGATCTTTTTTGGACTTCGCACGATCAATAAAATGTTGCAACGGTTTACCCGACTCATTGATTTCAGTCAGCATCCGAATAACCGCTTCGTTAGCACCGCCATGCGATGGCCCCCACAACGAGGTAATACCCGCAGCAATCGCTGCAAACGGATTAGCATCCGAACTACCCGCCAGACGCACTGTAGACGTTGATGCATTCTGTTCATGGTCGGCGTGCAGAATTAAAATCATATCAAGTGCCTTTGCCATCACCGGATTGATCCTGTACGGGGCTGAAGGCATGGAGAACATCATGTTAAGAAAGTTCTCGGTATAACTCAACGAGTTCAACGGATAAACAAAAGGCTTACCCTGCGCATAGCGATAACTCCAGGCGGCAATGGTCGGCATTTTTGCAATCAATCGATGCGCAGAAATCCTGCGATGCACCGGATCATGGATATCCATGTGATCATGATAAAAAGCGGATAGCGCACCCACCACACCGACCATGATCGCCATTGGATGCGCATCGCGACGAAAACCGGAATAAAAGCGTTTAATCGCTTCGTGCAGAATGGTATGTTTGGTAATGGTTTCTTCAAAATCTATCATCTGTTGCTGATTGGGTAGCTCCTTATTAATCAACAGATAACAGACTTCAAGATAGGTACTATTGTTTGCCAATTGTTCGATGGGGTAGCCACGATATTGTAACTCCCCTTTTGCACCATCCAGGTAGGTAATGCTACTGACACAACTGGCTGTCGACATAAAACCGGGGTCATAGGTGTAATAACCCAGCTCTTTTGCCAACGGACGAATATCGATTGTCTTTGGCCCACTGGTCGGACTGAGGACATCCAGTTCAATCCGTTTACCCGTCAGATTATCTATTACTGTCACGGTAGGTTTTGTCATTTAATCTGCCTCATACCTGTTCAATCCTTAAAATCTTTTTGACGTTTACTGCGACCAGCCGGTTGCCTCAGCAATGCCTTTACCCAATTCTGCTGGAGAACGCACCGTCATGACACCTGCCGCTTCCAGCGCTGCAAATTTTTCATCAGCAGTACCCTTGCCACCGGCAATAATCGCGCCAGCGTGACCCATGCGTTTGCCTTTCGGTGCAGTCACTCCGGCAATATAAGACACCACCGGTTTGCTCACCTCACTTTGAATAAATTCAGCCGCCTCTTCTTCAGCGGTACCGCCAATTTCACCCACCATAAGAATGGCTTCAGTCTGTGCATCCTCTTCAAACAATGCCAGCGCATCAATAAAACTGGTGCCAGGGATCGGATCGCCGCCAATACCAATACAGGTACTCTGACCGAAGCCATAATCACTGGTCTGCTTAACGCATTCGTAAGTCAGCGTGCCGGAACGGGAAATAATACCCACCTTGCCCGGCTGATGAATAGGCCCCGGCATAATGCCGATCTTGCATTCGCCTGGGGTAATTATACCGGGACAATTTGGCCCAATCAGGCGAACAGCCATACTGTCTGCAATGATTTTAGCCTCCAGCATATCCCGAACCGGGATCCCTTCAGTAATACAGACAATCAATTGCACACCGGATTCAATCGCCTCAAGAATAGAGTCCTTGCAAAAAGCGGCCGGCACATAAATCACACTGGCATTCGCGCCCGTCTGTTCAACTGCGTTACGCACTGTATTAAACACGGGTAGATCAAGATGCGTCTGACCACCTTTGCCGGGCGTTACCCCGCCCACCATTTTCGTACCGTAGGCAATGGCCTGTTCGGAATGAAAAGTGCCCTGCTTGCCGGTAAAGCCCTGACAAATAACGCGGGTGGTTTTATCGATCAGAATACTCATACTGCCGCTTCCTTGACTGCAGTCACAATCTTGCTGGCCGCATCCGTCAGATCACCTGCAGTGATCAGATTAAGCCCGGAATCTGCCAGGATAGCGGTGCCCTCAACGGCATGATTACCTTCCAGTCGCACCACCACCGGCACATCAATGCCTACATCTTTAACTGCCGTAATAATGCCTTCGGCAATCAGATCACAACGCACAATGCCACCAAAAATATTCACTAGAATGCCTTTGACATTCTGATCAGAAAGAATAATTTTCAAAGCCTCGGCAACCCGCTCACTGGTGGCCGAGCCGCCCACATCGAGAAAATTAGCAGGCTCTCCACCGTGCAACTTAATGATATCCATCGTCGCCATCGCCAGACCAGCACCATTCACCATGCAACCGATCTGACCATCCAACGACACATAATTCAAATCCCATTCTGATGCCAGTATTTCGCGGGCATCTTCCTGCGAAACATCACGCATCTCCAGCAACTCCGGTTGCCGGTAAAGCGCATTGCCATCAACATTGATTTTGCCATCCAGGCAAAGCAAATCACCAGCTTTGGTAATCACCAGTGGATTGATTTCCACCAGCGACAGATCCTTTTCCGTAAACATCCTGCCCAAAGCAATGACTAGTCGGGTGAACTGTTTTATCTGCTGCGCATTCAACTGCAAACCAAAACCCAGTTGCCGTGCCTGATAAGGCATCACCCCCACCAGCGGATCAATCTGTATCTGCAGGATTTTTTGCGGAGTCTCGGCCGCCACTTTTTCGATTTCCATGCCGCCCTCGGTCGACGCCATAATCGTCACCCGCTGACAGGCTCGATCCACCACCGCTCCAAGATACAGCTCTTTTTCAATCTCACAGGTTTCTTCAACCAGCACAATATTCACCGGCTGACCTTTTGCATCAGTCTGGTAAGTCACCAAGGGTTTACCCAGAATACTGGCAGCAAACACTTTCGCCTCAGCAGCCGAATCCACCAGCCTGACGCCACCCGCCTTGCCACGCCCACCGGCATGAACCTGCGCCTTGACAACGACACCCGCAGTCGCCAGTGATTCTGCCACCCATGCAGCTTCATCAGGTGACTCAGCCACACTGCCATCAGGTACTGGCATTCCGTATAGCGCAAAAATCTGCTTGGCCTGATATTCATGTAAATTCATTGCAAATTCCTGTGGTTACACGAACTATCTCGAATGAATATCACCATTTAAAAAACAATCCGCAAATAACAATCCGCTATTGTAACGCAATTGTGATCGGTCTTGTCGCCAGCAGATAGAATATGAATCAGGATAACCATATGTGCTTAAAACATCACTAGCCTCAAAGATAGCCATATCCCTGTCGAATGTTTTCAACATACTTTTAGATCCACGCGCAGCATGAAATCCTTTTCACGCCGGCGCAGTATCAGCATCTCTTTTATCAGGCTGTTATCAGCCTGAGGTCTGCCACCTATCCAAAGTGACAAGTTAAGAATTCAATACCTCATCTAATTTACTTAATATATTACCCCAACCACCTTCATGATTTGATCGACGCTCCTCATCAATAAACCGGACATGAGTAAGTTCGATCTTAGTCTGGCTATCACTTAGCCGGGTAAAAATTAATGTAACAATACTATTATCAATCGATTCTGGCGATTCCCATGTAAAAACCAATTTTCTGGGGCGGTCTATTTCTAAATATTTTCCTGTGTGAGGGATTTTACTCTCTCCAACCTGCATAATTATTGTAAATGCGCCTCCTTCATGAGCTTCATTTTCAACCTGAGAGTTTTCCATGCCTGGCATGGGTAAAATGAATTTTGCTAAGGTGTCTGAGTCTAGCCATGCATCAAATACTTTCGTAATTGGCGCCTCAATAGTTTTACTTACATTAACAGTTAAATCAGTCATTTTTATCTCCGTTTTCCATTAGTTCAGTGAGTTTTTCAAGGCGGAGCTCCCAAATGGATTTAAGTTCTGAAAACCATATTTCTACAACACGAATACGCGCAAGATCTGCTTCTATCCAATGGGTTCTACCGATAGTTTTGCGTGTGATGAGTTCACACCGCTCCAGGACTTTAATATGTTTGGATATAGCATTGAGCGACATGTCGTAATAAGAAGCCAGGTCGGTTACCCGGCAAGGGCCTTCCTGACAGAGCCTGGTTAAAAGTGAACGGCGTGTTACATCGCTCATACTTTTAAGAGTCTCAGTGAGAATTATGTCATTACTATATTCAACCATATGGTTCAGTATATGCGTAGATCACATAAAGTCAACCGTTAGGTTGAATATAGTATGCAGGCTGGCTAATTATTTAAACCACTCCTCCAGAAAGTTCGGCGCAGATATGGCCCCTCTGTCAGGATAGTTGACCACTCGGTAAAATGGGATATCCACGAGAGCGGGAAGAAACCGTCGCTTATACACTCAAACGCCTTCTTTCAGATAGCGCTGAAAATCTATCTCATGACAAAGGATTTGATTGCCAATATCTCTGCCAGAAGCAAGCTAATCGGATTATCTCGCACCCTGGGAAATGGCGTTCAATCGGGTATTAACTCCGCTGGAAGACTTTATCCATCGCCAGACCACCAGTGGTATTCTGCTTATGTTGTGCGCGTTGGCTGCTCTCTATATCGCTAACAGCCAGTGGAATGATGCCTATCATCATATACTGGAAATGCGGTTTACTATTGGTGTAGAGGGTTTTCAGTTATCCAAATCCATTCATCACTGGATTAATGATGGCTTGATGGCGTTGTTCTTTTTTGTTGTTGGCCTGGAGCTCAAGCGAGAGATTCTGGTTGGCGAGCTGGCAGATGCCAGACAGGCAATGTTACCCATTATCGCTGCAATCGGTGGCATGGTCGTCCCTGTTCTTATTTACATCAGCTTTAACCCCTCTGGGCATACTATGGATGGCTGGGGTATACCCATGGCAACTGATATTGCTTTTGCACTAGGTACGTTAGCCTTGCTGGGGCATCGTATACCCAAAAACCTGCTAACGTTTCTGGTCGCTCTGGCGATTGTTGATGATCTGGGTGCGGTTATGGTTATTGCCGTTTTTTATACCGAGACGATTAGCCTTCCTGCCTTAACCACGGCAGCTGCCACGCTGGTATTGCTGGTGATGTTAAATCTTGGAGGGATACGTCGTTCTTCCCCGTATATTTTTCTGGGCATCATCCTCTGGATAGCCATGCTGAAAAGCGGCGTCCACGCGACGCTTGCTGGTATCTTCCTGGCCTTTACCATTCCGATGCGCCCAAAATATGATCCAAAACGATTTATGGCTCAGATTTATGGAATGGTCGGGCAGATTAAACAGGCTTACCAACGTGAAAAAAATATTGTTATCAATGATGAGCTACGCTCCAAAGTGCGCGCTCTCGGTGAAGGTGTGCAACTGGTTCAGGCACCAGCCCAGACGATGGAGCATAAAATGCATCTGCCTTCTGCCTATTTTATTGGCTCTTCCTCAAATCGAGTGGGTAGATTTCATCTTATACCCTCAGGATAGAGTTTAAGTCCTCCAAGGTGAAAATAGATAGCATTGGCAAATCGTTTCTTGTTACGGAAACCTCTACTACGCACCTTGATCGTTTTTATTCGGCTGTTGAGGCCTTCCGCAGGTCCATTGCTTACCTTCAGAATGATTGCATTCAATATCC
>JAZGGH010000074.1:0-3340 GCA_036480335.1 Gammaproteobacteria bacterium
CTGCCTTTCAAGCTGATATTATTCATTCTTGTTGATGGATGGGGATTGTTGGCCAGGAGTCTTAGTCTGGGTTTCAAATAAGGTATCAGGTTTTTATAAGGATTCAACGGATGGACAGCACCTTTGTCATTTATCTGGGGCGACAAACACTCGAGACAGCTTTGCTTGTGTCTGCTCCGATCTTGCTGACCTGTGTCATCGTAGG
This sequence comes from Gammaproteobacteria bacterium, assembly GCA_036480335.1. Taxonomy (GTDB): domain Bacteria; phylum Pseudomonadota; class Gammaproteobacteria; order DSM-19610; family DSM-19610; genus JAZGER01. Next base: position 206 of record JAZGGH010000074.1, read on the forward strand.
TGTAGTGGTAACATTGTTTCAAGCCGTTACCTCCATACGCGATATGTCTTTAACCGTGGTTCCCAAGCTTATGGCTGTGGGGTGCGTCACGCTGCTTTTCGGCAACTGGATGCTGGGTGCACTGCTTAAGTTTACGAATGAGATTTTCAGTCATATTCAAAATATCGGGTAGCCATTCATGGAACTGATGATAACAAAGCTGCTCGGATTTGTGCTGGTGCTGACAAGGATGTCGGCATTCTTTCTGGTAACGCCCGTTTTCAGTTGGAAAACTATTCCGGTCAGAGTCAAAGTTGCGATTGTCTTGTTGTTTTCAGTTTTTTTTTCGATGACTATTCCTTCGGCCGTCAATTCCAAACAAATCTCCTCGCTGGAAGCAGTATTACTGATAAGCAACGAAGCAATTTATGGTTTCGCCCTCGGGTTGGTGGTTGTCTTTATTTTTTCCGCTGTCAAACTGAGTGGGCGGATCATTGAAAGACAGATGGGTCTGGCAATGGCCCAGACTTTGGACCCGTTGACAGGCGAGAGAACTCAACCGCTTGGCATACTTATTGAAATGATATTTATACTTCTGTTTTTGAGCGCAAATGGGCACCATTTGTTCCTGTTAATTGTCTCACGAAGTTACGAGACATTTCCTGCCGGCAGCATCCCAACGATACCGTTCCTGGCCGCCGGAATAGTCAAAGCAGGTTCAACAATGCTTGTCGCATGTCTGAGACTGGCTGCGCCGATACTGGCGGCGTTCTTGTTGTTGCTGGTTGTGCTGGCAGTGTTTGCACGCATAATGCCGGATATGAATATTCTGTTTATCAGTATGCCATTGCGTGTGGGGCTGGGATTACTGATGGCAGGGATATTCTTGCCGTTTATTAATGAATTTGTGGCTGAATTCGCTGATTGGATGGGCAAACTGCTGCCCCTTTAATTGATTATTTTGTTGCCAACCGCAGACTTAAGATCAGGTGCCAATTATGGCGGAGAAGCCGGCCGCTGAAAAAACAGAACAGCCAACGCCAAAACGGCTGAGGAAAGCAAGAGAGAAAGGGCAGACCGCCCAGAGCCGGGAGCTGCCGGCGGCTGTTTCAATTGTAGTGCTTGTAATGGTATTGTCCTTATTGGCGCCAAGTTTGCTGCAATGGTTTATTGTGCAAATGAAGCAGGGGATGTCGGGCCAAATCAGTATTTTTGCCGACAGCAAAACCTTCACAACTTTTGTCAATACTAAAATCACCGGTTCGATACTTGCCATGCTCCCTATTCTGGCGGCACTTGTTGTGGGGTCGGTATTATCATGTGTGGTCGTCGGGGGGCTGAATTTTGCACCGCAAGCCTTGAGCCTGAAATTCAGTGCGATAAACCCCGTTAAAGGTTTTGGGAGACTGTTCAATGTCAAATCCGCAGTAAAACTGGGCATATCCATAGCAAAACTGATTATTGTTTCAATTATTGTCTGGCTGTATCTTCAGAGCAAGATTGATACACTTGCCGCCATGCGGTGGGCGTGGTCCGGGCAGATAATAGTGGCTATCGCAAGAATAATATCAGGGATGCTGATACGCGTTTGTGTGGCGCTGCTGATTATAGCGGCCATCGACGTCATTTTTCAGAAATGGAAATATACCCAGGATCTGAAGATGACGAAGCAGGAAGTAAAACAGGAACGCAAAGATACCGACGGTTCACCCGAGGTCAAATCCCGTATCCGGAGGATCCAGATAGAAATGGCCAGGAAGCGTATGCTGCAGGAGGTTCCAAAAGCCAGTGTAGTTCTTGTGAACCCGACACACGTAGCTGTCGCACTGCGTTATGACGCCAAGACCATGGAAGCTCCCATTATGGTGGCTAAAGGAGCAGACCACCTGGCGGAAAAAATCAGAGAAATCGCTCAGGCTTATGGAGTACCTATTGTAAGAAAGCCGGAATTAGCCAGAACAATCTATTCAACAGTTCAGCCCGGCGATTCCATACCGCAAACACTATACGCGGCGGTGGCGGAGGTGCTGGCTATGATCTATCGGCTGCGGCATAGAAAAGCGTGAAACGGACGGCTGATATACCTAAGAGCCGAAAGTAGCCTGGTTAACCATACTAATCGCAGCCATCTGCCGTTGCAGCAGAATTAGTGTTTTTTCAAGACGTGCATTCTTGGCGATAAGTCTTGTTTCCACCCTTGTGAGTCGGGCTTCCTCATTTTCAATCCTCCTGTCCATCGCTGTTATCCTGTCATCAAGGACGGTTTTACTGACGTCAAACCTGCCGTCTTCCTTGAGTATCTCGTCAAGAAAATCCTCGAAGGCGCCGGCCATGCCCTGCTTGACATACACAGTTGCAGTATAAGGACCGTTAGCCTGGGTCAAATCAACAGTAAACCGAAGGTCGTGTTCAGGATATACAGGGTCTCCGTCATCGAAGATGCTCATGCCTGTTACAAGGCCATTGGACCAGGTGCTGTTGTTGCGAAATGAAGACTCAGTGGACAATTTGATTCTGACACCGGTTATAGCATTGGCATTTATATCCACCTCAACATCATACGTACCGGCGGTTGTGTATGTGTCACCGGCGCTATAAAACTGGATGATATTACTGGTGCTGTTGCCGCTTTTGGTGGCGCCAAGTAATTCGAGAACATTTGTATAATCTTCGCTTATAGCCTCGTTGAATTCATCCGTGTCGAATTCCATCATTCCGGTGGCATCTATGGTAAGGCCTATATCCATGGGCTGGATGTAAGTATCTATGGTACCGATAAAACCGTCCACTATACCGATAAACGGGTCGCGGGACTGAGCTTTAATGAATGAAACCGCAATATCATTGCTCAATATACCCATCTTTTTAGTTTCGTCATCGTATTCGGTTTTGCTCTTCAGTTCAGTCATTAATGCATTATAAGCACTAACCAGACTCAGGATCTTTTGGCTGACTGCGGCGATGTTTCTGCTAACCGTTATTTCAACGGGAATCGGGTTGTCGCCACTGTCTACATCATTAATATCATGAAGATTCAGCGTTATCCCCGTAAGTGCGTCGGAGATACTGTTGCTGTTCCTGGTAATCCAGGGATTGACGCCTTTTGTTTCTTCCGTAATCGTAATTGTTGGAGAAGGGCCAAGCGAAATGTCGTCA
>JAZGGH010000075.1:0-44225 GCA_036480335.1 Gammaproteobacteria bacterium
AGTGGAGATAAGGGAAAACCCTGCCTGATTCGACAGATTAATGCTAAATACAGGTTAAAAACCTGGAATTTATAGTTCGAAAGAGATTTCTTGATTTAGGACCGTCAAATTTCAACAGCCTGCTAAAGCTACACCGCCCTGGTCAGCCAGTAAAATTGATACACCGGTTCTGGAGAATGTAAATCCAGTATCAGTTGCAGCAAAGTCATCATCGGCTGAACCCAGTGCCAGGTCGATAGAGATAGGTCCAAAATTTCCTTTAACACCGCCGCCTGGCTGATGCAGGTGAATGGGTGTCGAGTTTGGGCCAAAATCAAGCAACTCACTAAGTAAAATGCCATCAACCGTCATTTGAAAGTCGAGTGTTTTGTTCGTGGTATCGAGCTGAAACGCAATGTCACCGGTTGCTGTTGTTGGTACTACATCAGAGTCAGCAAACGGGGTCGAGCCATCCTGATTTGCGGCGCTAAGGCTGGCAGACAGGTTGATGATTGCTGATTGTGCCGCTATCGGTAGTAGTGCTGCTGACAGGGCAAGCGCTTTGAGTGTTGTGTGTACAGGGTTTAACATTTTTATCTCCTTGTGGGTGTTGCAAGTTGTGCTTTTTATTACACAGGAGACAGTATTTTATGGGTTTGTCTGGCGCCTGACAGTGATCGGATCACACAGGCCAAAAAAAGCCGCACTCTAAGGTGCGGCTAAAAGATAGTGGTCCTGAAGCAGGAGCGCTATCAAAGGTTCTTCAGATATTCCACGATTGCAGCCTGGTCATTGACTGTCAGTGTTGAGGGTACTTCTGGAATATCTGTCGAGGTATAGCGAGCAACGACGTCCGCAAGTGTGGCAGCACTGCCGTCATGGAAAAAGGGTGCTGTATGCGAAATGCCTCTGAGCTGCGGCACTTTGATACCGAGCCCCAGTAAGCCCTGCGGTTTGTTGGCAACGATGTTGGTGAAGTAAATGCCTTCATTGTTTTCTTTATTGCCACGGGCGCTTTTGCCTCGGGTGCCTTCCGCAGACTGATGGCAGGCGACACAGTTAGCTTTGCCATTGAACAGCTTCCAGCCCATCATGGCTTTGGCTTCATCAAAGTCTCCCGGTGGTGGGCTGACGATGCTTTCCATGAAGGCTTTCAGATCAAGTAGTTTGTCTCTGGTGACTTCCTGTTTAATGCCGGGGATTGTGCCAATGCCGGGCTCGTTAATTTCTGCAACGGCGAGGTTGTCGAATACCCATTGTGGCAGCGTATTGCCGAACTCGAAGTTCTGGATAATGGCGCCATCAGTACCCCAGGCGCCGTTAGTACCCAGAGGTAAATCGATACCGCATTCCGGTCCACTTGCCAGTGATTCATTGTCTGATGTGGTGTGCAGAATGCCGATCCAGGTGATGTCGTAATCCTGTTCCGCCAGATCAATATAATTCCAGTGTTGTGGAATCTGGCTAGGGTTGTTGACGCCATCATCAATCGGGTTGTTGGGCATGAAACGAGGATCAAAGCTGCCGGCTGGCCAGCTCAGATACTGGTCGATGTTGGCATTTTCTGCACCCTGAGCGACCAGTGGGGTATTTGCCAGGATCTGGCCAAGCTGAATGACATTGTTTGGCGGGCCAATGACAGGCTGACCAATCGGTAGCGGTACTGGCTCAGCTGGAGGCGCTTCGATCTGAAAGGCAATCGGATCAACCTTGACGTGGCAAAGTGCACAGGTCAGGCCTACGTCGGTGACTCGGTCAGGATTACTCTCATCATTAAATTGCGCGGTCAGCCCCAGTACGGCTCCTGCCTTTAATAACGCAATAGTGATGTTGTGATCATTGAGTGCCGCCTGTTTGAAAGCAAAGTCGTCTCCGAGCAGTGCATCGACAATCGGTGCAGGCACTTTATTAACATCAATTTGTACGCCAAGGCTGGCAGCCAGGCTGGGTGTGAGGATGTCTGCATTTAGCAGTTCATGTAACTGGAAAGTTCCACTCCAGTATTCATGGCTACCCCAGTCTTCATTGAAATATAGCTCGCGGCCGCGCACGACTGCAGGGCTGTCGACTGGACGGGACTGTAATGTGCGATGAGCCACGCGATATTTACCAATGGTGCGAGTCGTCAGTGTTGATACAGTATTGGAGGAAGGTTTGTAAAAGTTGGACATCATGCGAGTCCATTGCTTCCTGTTTCTGACGGCGATTTCGCCAATCTGGGGATGTAACGGTGCTGTATCAGCCTTGATGTCAATTTGCATGGGCTGTTTCAGGTGCAGCCTGCCACGATTCTGGTTCCATTTTTTCCATGCTTTGCGTTGACGGATTTTGCGCAGTTTAACCAGGTAGACCGGGCTGGCTGCCGTCTGGTTGGGCCCGGCGCGGCCACCGCGCCACATCTGCCTGACAACGAGTCGAGCGTTTGCGGACAGTGCCCCTGGTGGGATAGTAACAGTGACCGATGGGTTGTCAGGATCGTCTGTGAATGTGCCGCCCTGGGAGGCGTTGACCTGGGCTCGGATAGTGCTCGGCCGAGTGTCCGTAGCCAGACTTGTCTGGCTGAAGATGGTGAGTAGCAGTGCGCCAAATAGCAATCTCGGTTTGTTAAATAGGGGTTTTGTTTTCTGAAACATAAGCAGTGAATCCTCCTGAACAGTGGTTGTGTTGTGCATATTATGGTTTGTAGCAGACAGACTTTACGTCCATGGGTAGACGAAAGTCAGTGATGAAGTCACTTAAGGCAGAATGGATTTGTCATTTTATCCAGGTTTGGTTTGATATTGTTTTCTCAGATTGTGTAACTTCCTGTATTTAATTGATTTTCTATTTATCGATTGCTGGATTCTTCGAGAAAACAATAAATAAACATATAAAAAACAATAAGATATAGAGGTATAGTATAAATATTTATCAGTAAGAGAAGACAACCCTATGATTTATATAAAAACAGCCAAATGTCGGCTTTAGGCGACTAGCCATAAGTTTAGTTGGCGACGCTAAGTCATTGTCACTAAAGAAGGAATTTACCCAGACGCAAGCTTGACAAGTGGCTACCTGACTACCTATAGTGCAGTTTCGTGGGCCAAAGTGGCAAAAAAGGGTTTTTAGGGGTATTCAGTGTTTCAGGGTGGCAGCACAGTAAATCTTGATGTTAAGGGGCGGCTTGCGCTCCCCACCCGCTATCGCCCACAGATTATTGAAGATTTCAACAAACAGCTCGTATTAACAGTGCATGTGGATGGTTGTTTGCTGCTTTATCCTCAGCCTGTCTGGAATGACATACAGCGGCGATTGTCACGCTTACCAAATCTGGACAAGCGAACTCGCATGATGGTGCGTATGTTGCTTGGTCATGCTGAAGAAGTCGAGATGGATGCCCACGGCAGAATTCGTATCGATCAACGCTTGCGAGATTTCGCAAAACTGGAAAAACGTATTTCGTTGGCTGGCGTCGGTAACAAGTTTGAAATATGGAATGACGGTGGCTGGGATGATCAGTGTAAGGACTGGCAGTCCAGTGAGGAGCTGGAGTCTGGCGACATGCCGGATTCGTTTACCAGTCTGACGCTTTAACGTGGCTGAATTTGATCATCAGCCTGTCATGCTGGAGCAGGTGTTAACCGGATTGTCGCTGCAACCGGATGGCTATTATGTTGACGCTACTTTTGGTCGTGGTGGACATAGTCGGGCTTTGCTACGGCAGTTGGGACCAAAAGGCAGATTGCTAGTGCTGGACAAGGACCCTGAGGCGATCCGCTCTGCGAAATTGCTGGCGCAGCAGGATGAGCGAGTCAGCGTTGTGCATACGTCCTATATGAATCTGGTTGATGCGGTTAAAGAGTCAGGCTGGTTACAGGGTGTGCAAGGTGTGCTGCTCGATCTGGGTGTTTCATCACCGCAGTTGGATGATCCTGGCAGAGGTTTTAGCTTTATGCAGCAGGGGCCTCTGGATATGCGTATGAATACAGAGGCTGGCATAGATGCAGCAAGCTGGCTGGCTGAGGCAAGTGATGAAGAGATTGCCAAGGTGTTGCGCGACTACGGTGAAGAGCGATTTGCCTGGCGTATTGCGCGAAAAATTGTAGAAACACGAGAGGAGACACCGCTGGAGACGACGCGACAGCTAGCTGAGCTGATTGCGTCGACGGTGCCGTTCAGGGAAAAACATAAGCATCCGGCAACTCGCAGTTTTCAGGCGATACGGATTTTTATCAATCAGGAGTTGCATGAATTGAAAGCGGTTTTACCACAAACAATTGACGTTCTGGCTGAGGGTGGCCGACTGGCAGTGATCAGTTTCCATTCGCTGGAGGACAGAATTGTTAAACGCTTTATTCGTGATGAATATCGAGGGCCGGAACTGCCGCCTGATTTGCCGATAATTCCTGAAGCTTATTTGCCACGCTTGCGTCCTCTGGGCAAGGCGATCAAAACTGACAGTGAAGAAATACAGGCTAATCCACGCGCTCGTAGTGCGATATTACGTCTGGCTGAGCGACTGGTATGAAACTTCTGGTTAGCCTGCTGGCAATATCAACACTGGCCTCAGCTATCACTGTGGTGGCGGTAAAACATGAAAGCAGAAAGCTGTTTGTTGATTTGCAGGAACTGGAAAAGCAGCGTGATGCGATGATGGTTGAATGGGGCAAGTTACAACTTGAAGAAAGCACTTTAACAACGCAGGGACTGGTTGAAAGAACAGCATATGAGCAGATGCATATGAAGATTCCTGCAATGCAATCAGTGGTGATGTTACATCCATGGCAGTGAAAACTAACAGCCGTTTTTTTCGTCATAGCTTGTTACTGGTCGTGGTATCGGCTGGTTTTGTGGTGATGCTGGGCAGAGTGGCTCAGTTGCAACTGGTGAAAAAAGAATTCTTGCAGCATCAGGGCGATGTTCGTCATTTGCGTAACGTTGAGGTGCCTGCACACCGGGGCGCGATTATTGATCGGCATGGAGAGCCCCTGGCGATTAGTACACCGGTAGAGTCTATCTGGGCTAAACCGGCGGAGCTGTTGCAGGCACCCGCGTTTATTCCTCAGCTAGCCGATATTCTTGGTATGGATGCTGAGGGTTTAACGCAATTGCTGACGCGGCGCCAGAAACGACGTTTTGTTTACCTGAAGCGTCGCGTTAATCCTGAAATCGCTGAACAGGCAATGGCGTTAAATGCTCCGGGCGTTTCATTGTTGCCGGAATATCGTCGTTACTATCCTGCCGGTGAAGTGACAGCCCACCTGGTTGGTTTTACGGATATTGATGACGAAGGTCAGGAAGGGCTGGAGCTGGCCTTTAGTAATCATCTACGCGGCACTTCGGGAGAGAAGCGGGTGATCAAGGATGGTCGCAAACGCATTGTTGAGAATGTGGAAAACATTCGTGCTCCGCGTCATGGTGAAGACCTGCAGTTAAGCATTGATCGGCGTATCCAGTATCTGGCTTACCGTGAGCTTAAGGCGGCGGTGAAGCAGCATGGTGCAAAATCCGGTTCAATTGTTGTTCTGGATAATCAGACGGGTGAAGTGTTGGCAATGGCAAACCAGCCATCTTATAACCCGAATAATCGCAAGCCACTGGACCCGGCAGGTTTGCGTAATCGCGCTGTCACCGATGTTTTCGAGCCAGGTTCGGCGATCAAGCCTTTTGTGATTGCAGCGGCGCTTGAGTCCGGACAATATTCTGCAAATACTGTGGTTGATGCCAGCAATGGTCTGTTCCAGGTGGGGACACATACCATCCGTGATATGCATGATTATGGTGAGCTGGATTTAACCGGAATTCTGAGTAAATCAAGCAATGTAGGCGCTGCTCGTATTGCATTGAATATCCCGCCAGCTCAGCTTTACTCGGTATTGCATGATGCCGGTTTGGGGGTGATTACCAGTAGTGGTTTTCCTGGTGAGGTGAGTGGCTTTCTGTCAGATTATCATCGCTGGCGTGATCTTGAGCGAGCAACTTTGGCTTTTGGTTATGGTGCGTCGGTAACTTTGTTGCAGCTTGCTGATGCCTACACAGTGTTGGCAAATGATGGTTATCGTGTGCCGGTTTCATTGGTGCGGAAAACAGGTCCGAGTGATCGGCAGCAGGTGCTGGATGCGGAAGTGGCGCGCTCGGTTCGATTTATGCTTGAAAGCGTGGTTCAGGAAGGGGGTACAGCTCCGGCTGCGGCGGTGGATGGTTATCGAGTGGCCGGAAAAACCGGCACAGTACATAAGCCGGAGGCAGGTGGCTATTCAAAAGATCGCTACATGTCGATTTTTGCCGGTATGGCACCAGCCAGCAAGCCACGGCTGGTGATTGCCATCGTCATTAATGAGCCGGCTAAAGAGGAGCATTTTGGCGGTGTAGTTGCCGGACCGGCTTTTTCAAGAGTGATGTCAGGAGCGTTACGCTTACTAAATATCGCTCCCGATAATTTGCCATTACTGCAAACGAGCCGTCAGGCGCTGGAAGAGCCCGCATGATGCCTGCCGCCCGCCAACCAGTATCGATACTGTTATCCGAGCTACTGACGCTGGTAGGGAGTAGTGAGGTGCCAGCAATTCCTGTTGAGGGGCTGGCGCTGGATAGCCGTTTGGTACAATCTGGCGATGTGTTTTTTGCGGTGGCTGGTAGTCGAGCGCATGGTTTGCATTTTGCTGAGCAAGCCATCGATAAGGGCGCTGTAGCCATTGTCTGGGAATCTTCCGGTTTTGATCTATCTGATATAGATAACCTCATTCCGATGCTCGATAAAAAATACAATATACCGCTGATTCCTGTCAGGGATCTGGGTGCCAAATTGAGCCGCATAGCCGGCATCTATTATGGGCAGCCATCAGCCGAGTTGAACTGTATTGGTGTAACAGGTACAGATGGAAAAACATCGGTCAGTCATTTTATTGCCCAGGCATTGCATTCTGAAATATCGCCCTGTGGTGTGCTGGGTACTTTGGGTTATGGCATTCATGGACAACTGGTTGATCCCAGTCACACCACGCCTGACCCAATACGGGTGCAGGCTGAGTTGTTGAATTTGCAGAAAGCCGGAGCAGAAGTGGTGGCGATGGAAGTCTCATCACATGCGCTTGATCAGTATCGGGTTGCTTCCGTGCAATTCGATACCGTTGTGTTGACGAATATAAGCCGCGACCATCTTGACTATCATGGATCACTGGCAGCGTATGTTGAAGTCAAGCGCCAGTTATTCAGATTTCCACATGTCAGGCATGCAGTGCTGAATCTTGATGATGCCCTTGGTCTGTCATTGATTGACAGCATTGATCGTGATGTTAGCAAGATCGGTTATTCGATTGATCCTGACTTTTGCTGGCGCCTGTTCGAGAATGATCTGCGCTGGTTGCATGCTGCGCAGATTGATACCACTACCTGTGGCCTGGAAATTTCGTTGCTATCGAGTTGGGGCGAAGCACGCTTTCATAGTGCGTTGCTGGGCGAGTTCAATGTTGCAAATATGTTAGCAACCGCAGCAGCTTTGCTAGCCAGTGGTATTGAGTTTGAATCTGTTGTCGCGCGCCTGCAGGGTTTGACAACTGTTGCGGGACGGATGGAATCATTCGGTGGCGGTGAGCAACCGCTGGTTGTGGTTGATTATGCGCATACGCCAAATGCATTGCAGACAGTGCTGCGTGCTTTGCGGCCGCATTGTCCGCGAGATCTGTTGTGTGTGTTTGGTGCAGGTGGTAATCGTGACAGAGGCAAGCGCCCGCTGATGGGAGCGGTTGCTGAGGCCGGTGCTGATCGGCTGATCCTGACCAATGATAATCCCCGCGAGGAAGATCCGCAGGCTATTATTCGTGACATTCTTGCTGGCGTCAGGGATCAACAGGTGATTGCCTGCATTCCTGATCGTGCTGAGGCAATTCACTCGGCAATAGGGCAGGCAAAGGCGGGTGATGTCGTCCTGATTGCCGGCAAAGGTCATGAGGACTGCCAGATAGTCGGCGAAATAAAATCGGCATTCAGTGACCGCGACCAGGTTAAGACTGCGTTACAGGCGTGGCAAACATGATGACTATGCCATTATCTGAAGCAGCTCATCTGCTGGCAACACGCTACGAAGGTGCTGATGTGACTTTTCGGGGTGTGAGTACGGATACTCGGACGTTGGCAGAAGGAAATCTGTTTGTTGCCTTGCAGGGGCCGAATTTTGATGGCCATGAGTATCTGCATACGGCGCAATCGCAGGGCGCTGTTGCCGCAGCTATCAGCGAATCGACGAATACCTCATTGCCTGTTTTGCGGGTGGCGGATACGCGTATTGCATTGGGGCAGTTGGCGAAGGTTTGGCGCGAACGTTTCAGTTTGCCTGTGATTGGCGTGACGGGCAGTAACGGCAAAACAACAGTCAAGGAAATGCTTGCAGCTATTCTTGGTCAGTCAGCCAGGACGCTGGCGACGAGGGGTAATCTGAATAATGATATCGGTTTGCCGCAAACGCTGTTCCGGCTAGATGATAATGATGTATATGCTGTCATTGAAATGGGCGCAAGCCAGGCGGGTGAAATTGCTTACCTGGCGAATATAGCGCAGCCGGATATCGCCATTGTGACCAATGCCGGACCTGCACATCTGCAAGGTTTTGGCTCTCTGGCAGGCGTTGCGCATGCCAAGGGAGAAATATTTGAATCGCTATCACGTCGTGGGCGAGGCGTACGCACAGCGGTGATCAATGCAGATGATGCCTTTGCAGGTCTCTGGCGTAAGGCCGCAGGGCGTAATGAAATTGTTGATTTTGGTCTTGAAAAATCGGCTGCAGTGACAGCGAATGCGAATATTTCAGCGGCAGGCAGTGATCTGGAAGTGCGCACGCCCGCCGGTGATTTTCAGTTTCATCTGGCTTTACCGGGCAAACATAATGTCATGAATGCCTTAGCTGCTATTGCGGCAACAACTGTTCTGGATATTTCTCATCAACAAATGATTGCCGGCATGCAATCATTGCGGCCGGTTGCCAGTCGCCTGCAGTTTATTGCTGGCATCAAACACAGCCAGATAATCAATGATACCTATAACGCTAATCCGCAATCATTGAATGTGGCGCTGGATGTGCTGCGACAACAGGCAGGGCAACACTGGCTGGTGCTGGGTGATATGGGTGAGCTGGGTGACGACAGTTTGCTGTTGCATCAACAGATGTTGCGGTCGGCATATGATGGCGGTGTCAGCAGGATTTTTACTCTTGGAAAATTAGCCACAAGCGCAGCACAGCAGTCAGATGTACAGACAGATATTTTTACTTCAATGGACGTATTGATCGAAACTCTGCAACAGCAGCTCAATGAAAATACAGTTGTCCTGGTTAAGGGTTCTCGCAGCATGGCTATGGAGCGTGTCGTTGATGCATTAACAATGTGCGAGGTGAATAGCTGATGCTAGTTTTTCTCGCCGATTATTTAAGCCAGTATTACAGTGGCTTTAACGTCTTTCAGTACCTTACCCTGCGGGCGATTCTGGGCGTGCTGACAGCTCTGGTGATTTCATTCATGGTTGGACCCTTCATGATCAAGAAACTCAGTCTGCACCAGATTGGTCAGCAGATTCGTGATGATGGGCCGCAGTCTCACTTGAGTAAGGCGGGTACGCCAACCATGGGTGGCGGTTTGATTCTGATTGCGATTGCTGCCAGTAATCTCCTTTGGGCCGATCTTACTAATCGTTATATCTGGGTGGCCTTGTTGGTGACGTTGTCGTTTGGCGCAATTGGTTTTATCGATGATTACAGAAAGGTGTCGGCAGGTAACAGTAAGGGTTTGTCTGCCCGCTCCAAGTACGGCTGGCAATCATTGATCGCCATTGTCACCGGTGTGGGTTTGTACATGGGTGCAACAACGGCGGCGGAAACTGAACTGATTGTGCCTTTTTTCAAGGATGTTTCTGTCACGTTGGGATGGCTATTTGTGCCAGTGGTTTATTTTGTGGTGGTGGGCTCAAGTAATGCAGTCAATCTGACCGATGGTCTGGATGGGCTGGCGATTCTGCCAACTGTCATGATTGCCGGTGCACTGGCTGTGTTCGCCTACGTGACAGGTAATTACAAATTTGCTGAATATCTGTCGATTCCATTTATCCGCGATGCGGGTGAGTTGATTGTTTTCTGCGGCTCTATCATGGGTGCCGGGCTGGGTTTTCTCTGGTTTAACACGTATCCGGCGCAGGTCTTTATGGGTGATGTTGGTGCGCTGTCGCTAGGCGCTGCGCTAGGTATTGTTGCTGTGCTGGTGCGTCAGGAGCTGGTGTATTTCCTGATGGCCGGGGTGTTTGTGATGGAAACAGTTTCGGTGATCCTGCAGGTTGCTTCATTCAAATTAACAGGTCGGCGGATATTCCGCATGGCACCATTGCATCATCATTTTGAATTAAAGGGCTGGCCCGAGCCGCGCGTGATTGTGCGCTTCTGGATTGTTACGGTCATCCTGGTGTTGATTGGACTAGCTACGTTGAAGATTCGTTAGGTGAAAAGGATGCTATCAGCGCTAACACATATGCAAAATCAAATTGAGGAACAACCAAGAACGCTCATCGTGGGTCTGGGTAAGACCGGTTTGTCCTGTGCACGTTTTTTGTCTGCACAAGGTGTTGATGTTGCAGTGGTAGATTCCCGTGAGCATCCGCCTGGTCATGATGTTCTGGCGAAGGAGCTGCCTGAAGTGCCGGTTTTTCTTGGCTCATTCGAGCAGACGGTATTTGATCGGGCAGAGCGGATTATCCTCAGCCCGGGCGTGCCGTTGAATACGCAGGAAGTAGTTGCGGCGCGTGAGCGGGGCTGTGAAGTGATCGGTGATATTGAACTGTTTGCTCGTTATGTGCAGGCGCCTGTTATCGCTATCACGGGTTCTAATGGTAAAAGTACAGTCACCACATTGCTTGCCAGCATGGCGCAGGAGGCGAGGTTGGAGGTGCGTGCTGGAGGCAATCTTGGCACGCCTGCGCTTGATCTGCTTTGCGCTACAGAACCTGATTTGTATGTGCTGGAACTGTCCAGCTTTCAGCTAGAGACAGTGGTTTCGCTGAAACCTGTTGCATCTGTTGTACTGAATGTCAGTCCGGATCATATGGATCGTTATACTTCCCTGAAAGAATATGCCGCAGTGAAACAGACAATATACCGCAATGTACAGCATGCGATTATTAATCGCGATGACGCATTGGTAGTAGCTACTGATGTGTCGGCAGAGATGTGTAGTTACGGTTTATCCGCACCAGAGTCTGATTTGGATTTTGGTGTTCGCGAAAAAGACGGTGAAATCTGGCTTGTGCGTGGCCAGGAAGCTTTGCTGAGAGCAGAGCAGTTGCGCATACCGGGTCGCCACAATATCAGCAATGCACTTGCCGCACTGGCTCTTGGTGATGCGGCAGGTTTTCCGCTGTCGGCTATGTTGACAGCAATAACAAACTTTCGTGGGCTCGAGCATCGCACGCAATGGGTTGCTGAGTCTGATTCGGTACGCTGGTATAACGACTCGAAGGCAACCAATATCGGTGCTGCGCTGGCAGCAATCCAGGCTATCAAAGGTCCGATTGTGCTGATCGCTGGTGGTCAGGGTAAGGGCGCAGATTTCCAGGAACTTGCGGACGGTATCGGTACACAGCTGCGAGCAGCCGTGTTGCTGGGCGAAGATGCCGATCGCATCGGCGGGGCGCTTGGTAGTCGCGTCGATTGCCATTATGTCAGCAGTATGCAGCGTGCAGTAAGTTGTGCCAGTCGATTGGCCAGGTCAGGAGATGCTGTGTTGCTAGCGCCAGCTTGCACCAGTTTTGATATGTACAGGGATTATGCACAACGTGGCGATGAGTTTGTTCGCGAAGTTGAAAAGCTGGTGCGCTCATGACGACATTGAATTACCTTTTGCCTGGCGTTCCGACTTCACGCGGTTGGCGTGTTGCACGTCTGGATGTGTTGTTGTTGTCAGTGGTTGCAGCACTGATTGCTCTGGGGCTGGTGATGGTTTCGTCAGCATCTATGCCGGTTGCAGAAAGGCTGGAGCTTGATACATTTCATTTCCTGATTCGCCAGTCGGTATTTGTGCTGATGGGAGTTGCACTCGGGCTGGTGGTTTTGCGTGTGCCTCTTAAGTGGTGGGAGCAAAGTGGTTTTGCCTGCCTGCTGCTAGCTATGTTATTGCTGGTTCTTGTGCTGGTGCCTGGCATTGGTCATGCAGTGAATGGCAGTACGCGCTGGATCAGTTTTGGCTTTTTTGGTTTGCAGGTGTCCGAGGCTGCAAAATTTCTGATAATTATTTATATCGCTGGTTATCTGGTGCGACATCGTCAGGAAGTGCAGCAGACAACCCTGGCATTTATCAAGCCCATGATTGTGGTATCACTGGCTGCATTCCTGTTGCTGCTGGAGCCGGATTTTGGCGCGACCGTGGTGATTACAACGACGGTGTTGGTGATGATGTTTATGGCCGGTGTTCGTTTGCGCAAGTTCAGTTTGTTGTTGCTGATTTGCAGTGTGCTTTTGTATTTGCTGATTGTGACTTCCAATTACCGCATGAATCGCATGACAGGTTTTATGAATCCCTGGGAAGATCCGTTTAATTCAGGATTTCAGTTGATTCAATCTCTTATTGCTATCGGTCGTGGTGAATGGTTTGGTGTGGGTTTGGGTGCCAGTGTGCAGAAGCTGTTTTATTTGCCGGAAGCACATACTGATTTTGTTTTTGCGGTAACTGCAGAAGAACTGGGCCTGGTCGGTATTACAGTCTTGCTAAGCATGTACGCCTTTGTTGTTTTGCGCAGTTTTAGTATTGCGCATAATGCTTTTAAACAGAATTTTCTGTTTGCCGGTTATCTTGCTTATGGTGTCGGTACCTGGATCGCATTGCAGACATTGATTAATGTGGGTGTGAATACAGGCATGTTACCCACCAAGGGCTTGACTCTGCCATTCATGAGTTATGGTGGCAGCAGCATGCTGGCAATGTGTGCTGCGATTGCATTGTTATTACGCGTGGATTATGAAACCCATTGTCTGCGTAAAGGGTCTTCCAGTCGGCAGGCTGCGAGCCGTAAAACGGCCAAAAAATTGCCTGGGATGTTTACCGGGAGGCGTCAATGAAACAGCTTGATCGCCCTGTTCTTATCATGGCTGGTGGCACGGGTGGTCATGTGTTTCCAGCACTTGCGGTGGCTGAACAGTTGCGCGACTGGGGTGTGCCTGTTGCCTGGCTGGGAACTCAGCAGGGCCTGGAGGCGCGTGTGATCCCACCTACCGGTATCCCTGTTCACTGGTTAGATGTAAAGGGTTTGCGTGGCAAGGGTGTTATGAGGTTGCTACTGGCGCCGTTTATGCTAGCGCATGCGCTGTTTCAGGCCTTGCATATTTTATTGAAAGTGAAGCCTGTAGCTGTGTTGGGAATGGGCGGCTTTGTCACAGGACCAGGTGGTCTGGTTGCCTGGTTGACGCGACGTCCATTAGTGGTGCATGAGCAAAATTCAGTGGCTGGATTGACAAACAGATTACTCCGGCCATTGGCAAAAATTGTGCTTGAGGCCTTTCCGGGCAGTTTGTCTGGCGCTATTCATACCGGGAATCCGGTTCGCAAAGCACTGTTTTCAGCGGATGGAAATGTTCGCAAACAGACAGGCCAGCGGCCCCGTTTGCTGGTGATTGGTGGCAGTCTGGGCGCAGCGATTTTCAATGAAAAATTACCTGCTGTGCTAGCCAGGTTTGCGCCGGACAGTTTTGAGGTATGGCATCAGACGGGGTTAAAACACATAGACAGTGCGCGTGTTGCGTATGTGAATGCAGGCGTCAATGGTCGTTTGGATGCTTTTATAGAGGATATGTCAGCAGCCTATGACTGGGCCGATCTGGTGTTGTGTCGTGCCGGTGCAATGACGGTAGCAGAGCTTGCGGTTAAAGGCCTGGCCTCGATTCTTGTGCCATACCCTTATGCGGTCGATGATCACCAGACGGGTAATGCCAGGTATCTATCTGATGCCGGTGCTGCGGCGTTGATTCAGCAGGCTGAGATGACGGAAGAACGCTTATATGAAGAACTGGGTTTGCTGTTTGAAGCGCAAACACTGATTTCGATGGCGGCAAAAGCACAGCAACTGGCATTGCCTGGAGCAACGATTTCAGTTGCCAACTACTGTCTGCGCGCTGCCGGCCTGAAGGAGCGTGCTGCATGATGGCTGTGGTGCAAAACTTACATGAACGTCCAGATGCCATGGGGCGAATTCGTGTGGCGCATTTTGTCGGTATTGGCGGTGCGGGTATGGGCGGTATTGCTGAGGTTTTACTGAACCTGGGTTATCAGATCAGTGGTTCTGATCTGAAAGATAGCGCAGTGACACAACGGCTGGCGGCACAGGGTGCAAAAATCTGGTTGGGACATGATGCTGCGCATATCGAACAGGCCGATGTGGTAGTGGTTTCCAGTGCAGTGAACGAAACAAATCCGGAAGTCATGGCGGCCCGTGAGAAACGTATCCCGGTCGTTCCAAGAGCAGAAATGCTGGCTGAATTGATGCGTTTCCGTTTTGGTATTGCGGTTGCCGGAACGCATGGCAAGACCACCACCACCAGCCTGATTGCAAGTTTGCTGGCGGAGGATGGGCTGGATCCAACATTTGTCATTGGTGGACTGCTGAACAGTGCCGCCAGTCATGCGCGGCTGGGTGCGGGTCGGTATCTTGTCGCAGAAGCGGATGAAAGCGATGCATCTTTTCTTTATTTGCAGCCGATGTTGGCAGTAGTGACTAATGTCGATGCCGATCATTTATCGACTTATGGTGGTGACTTCCAGCGCTTGCGACAGACATTTGTTGAATTTCTTCATCATCTGCCTTTTTATGGTCTTGCAGTGATGTGTCTGGATGATCAGGAAGTGGCCAGTTTGCTACAGGAGGTAACACGGCCTGTTCGAACCTATGGCATCACTTCCGAAGATGCGGATATTCGCGCAACGGATTTGCAACAACAGGGTTCGAAAATGCTGTTTACTGTGCATCGTGCTGAGTATGAGCCTCTGGATATTACCCTGAATATGCCTGGTCAACACAATGTCCTGAATGCGCTGGCCGCGATTGCGGTAGCAACGGAGCTGGATGTTTCTGATCAGGCAATCCAGCAGGGGCTGGAAAAGTTTGCTGGCATTGGGCGGCGTTTCCAGTTGAATGGCGAAGTGCCCGTTATGGGGGGGGTGGCGTTGTTGGTTGATGACTATGGGCATCATCCCACAGAGATTGAAGCAACATTGAAAGCGGTACGTGATGGTTGGCCGGATCACCGTCTGGTAGTGGTGTTTCAGCCGCATCGGTATTCACGAACCAAAGATCTGTTTGAAGATTTTACTACCGTGCTGGTTGAGTCTGATGTGTTGCTGATTACTGAAGTGTTTGCCGCCGGGGAAGCGCCGATATCCGGTGCTGATGGGCGTGCTTTATGTGGTGCGGTACGTCACCGTGGTCGCGTTGATCCGGTTTTTGTTGAGGATATTGAACAGTTGCCACAGGTGCTAGGCCCGATACTTGAGGCGAATGATATTGTGATTACACTGGGTGCTGGCAGCATTGGTGTAGTCGCAGCAAAATTGCCTTCTCTGCTGACAGAAGCTTGTGGGAAAGACGCATGATGACGGCTCAAACACAACAGTCATTACGCGGTGAGCTGCGTCATGATGTGGCTATGTCCGGACACACCAGCTGGCGTGTTGGTGGCGTGGCAGATCAGTGTTTCCGACCGGCTGATCTGGATGATCTGCAACTGTTTTTACAGAGGCTTGATCCTGAAGAAAGACTCTACTGGGTGGGGCTGGGAAGTAATTTACTGGTGCGTGATGGCGGCTTGCGCGGCACCGTGATATTGCCATTCAATGGGCTGGACACTCTGGCGTTATTGTCGAATAACGAGGTGCGGGTTGGCGCTGGTGTTACCTGTGCGCGGGTTGCGCGTTTTTGCGCAAGAGCTGATCTGGTAGGCGCAGAATTTTTTGCCGGGATTCCTGGCACCATGGGTGGTGCACTGGCGATGAATGCTGGCGCTTTCGGTGGTGAAACCTGGGAGATAGTTAAGCGCGTCGAAACCGTCAATCATGCAGGTGTGCTGCATGATTATTTAGCCAGTGATTTCCAGGTTGGATATCGTAGCGTCAATTTGCCAGACAACGAATGGTTTATCAGTACTGTGTTGATATTGCAGCCTGGTGATGGCGCAGCAGCGCAGCAGCGTAGCAAGGCATTGCTTGAGCAGCGCGGTAAAACCCAGCCAACCAGTCAGCCAAGTTGTGGTTCAGTGTTTCGCAACCCTGAAGGAGATTATGCGGCCAGACTGATCGAGTCCTGTCAGTTGAAAGGTCAGCGGATTGGTAATGCAGAGGTGTCAGAAAAACATGCTAACTTCATTGTTAACCTGGGTGCCGCATCGGCAGAAAATATTGAGCAATTAATTTTGCATGTGCAGCAAACGGTTGAGCAACAAACCGGTGTGTGTTTGCAGCATGAGGTCAGGATCATTGGTGAATCATTGCCAGAGGTGTTTGTATGACCACAGCCGTTAATCATTCATTTGGAAAAGTTGCTGTATTAATGGGCGGGGATTCTGCTGAACGTGAAATATCCCTGCAAAGTGGTGCGTTTGTATTAGAGGCTCTGCAGGCAGCCTGCGTGGATGCGATAGCCATTGATACGCAAAACAGGCAGCAATTATTTGCACACTTACAGTCAAGTAAAATTGACCGGGTGTTCAATGCATTGCATGGCCGCGGTGGTGAAGATGGTGTTGTGCAGGGTTTTCTATCGATGCTGGGAATTCCCTATACTGGCAGTGGTGTACTTGGCTCCGCCCTGTCGATGGATAAGTATAAAACC
Source organism: Gammaproteobacteria bacterium (assembly GCA_036480335.1). GTDB lineage: Bacteria > Pseudomonadota > Gammaproteobacteria > DSM-19610 > DSM-19610 > JAZGER01. The sequence goes on from JAZGGH010000075.1 coordinate 16,804, forward strand.
AAGCAGGTGTGGATGGCATCCGGATTGCCAACACCAGATTGTGTGCTGGTTGAAGATAAAAATGATTTGCAGGTGGTTCGGGAGACGATAGGTTTTCCCTGTGTCATGAAACCTGTGCATGAAGGTTCAAGTATTGGTGTCAGTTTGGTGCGCTCAGAGGATGAGCTGCTTGCTGCCTGGACGCTGGCGAATGATTATGACCGCCTGTTGCTGGCAGAGGCCCTCGTTGAGGGTAAAGAATATACAGCAGGTATTCTGGATCAACAGGTATTGCCATTGATACGCCTTGAAACACCCAACACGTTTTATGATTATGAGGCGAAATATCAATCCGAGGCAACCCAATATCATTGTCCCTGCGGTCTGGCTGATGATGTTGAAGAGGAAATGCAGGCTTTGTCTCTGCAGGCTTTTAATGCGGTCGAGGCAGAGGGCTGGGGCAGGGTTGATTTTATGCTGGATAAGCAGGGGCATCCCTGGTTGATAGAGGTGAACACAGTGCCGGGTATGACCCGTCACAGTCTGGTGCCGATGGCTGCAAAGCAGGCAGGGATCCCTATGCAGGAACTTGTGATGCGAATTTTGCAGAGCAGTTTGCAGGCATGACAATGGCTAAGGTAAATGCTGCGTCGTCATTTCAGTTGCCAGTTGGTTTCCGCCAATCGTGGTTGCCAGTTATCGGGCGGGTTCTGCTGTTTGCTGGTTTAGTCGTGTTGCTGATGTTGTTGCGTGACTGGGTGATGAATCCGTTGAATACCCCTTTGCGACAGATTGATATTGAAGGTGAATTTAAACATCTCGATAAGGCGCAAATTCAACTGGCATTGTTGCCGGAACTGGACAAGGGTTTTTTTACCGTTGATGTGGATGCCATTCATGCACAACTGAAAAATCTGCCCTGGGTTGACCAGGTAACTGTCAGGCGTATCTGGAAAGACCGTTTGAGTATTCAGGTTACTGAACAGGTGGCGGTTGCGAACTGGGGAGATTCAGCTGCGCTGAATAGCCGTGGTGAGGTTTTTCAGCCCGCGAAATATGTTGGCGAGCAATCGTTAGTTTTGCTGGATGGTCCAGCGAATCATGCGGCGCATGTGTTGCAGATGTACTGGAAAGTTGTCGGGTTACTCAAGCAGGCAGAGTTAAGTGTCAGCCGTTTGCAGTTGGATGAGCGACGTGCCTGGCATCTGCTGCTGGGTAACGGCATAACGATGGAACTTGGCAGGGTGCAGTTAGAACAGCGTTTGCAGCGTTTTGTCCGTTCATGGCCAATGGTGCTTGCACATGCAGCAGAACGTATTTCAGCCATTGATTTACGCTACAGCAACGGCTTCGCAGTACGTTGGCAACTTGATAACAGTGATAAACAGGCGAGTTAATCGGGATGTCGAGAAAAACTGAAAAAAATATGATTGTCGGACTGGATATTGGTACTTCCAAGATTGTGGCAATTGTTGGCGAAATATCTCCAGAGGGAGATATCGAAATTATCGGCATTGGTTCGAATCCATCGCGTGGCCTCAAAAAAGGCGTTGTGGTGAATATCGAATCAACGGTGCATTCGATTCAGCGTGCAGTTGAAGAAGCTGAGCTGATGGCAGGTTGCCAGATTCATTCAGTCTACGCAGGAATTGCAGGCAGACATATTCGCAGCCTGAATTCTCACGGCATTGTAGCTATTCGCGACAGGGAAGTGACTGCCAGTGATGTTGAACGGGTGATTGATGCGGCACGCGCCGTTGCGATTCCGGCGGATCAACGCATTCTGCATATTTTGCCGCAGGAGTTTGTGATTGATGATCAGGACGGTATCAAGGAACCCGTTGGTATGTCGGGTGTGCGTCTTGAGGCCAAGGTACACATGGTGACTGGTGCCGTGAGTGCGGCACAGAATATTGTCAAATGTGTGCGTCGTTGTGGGCTGGAAGTGGATGACATCATTCTTGAACAGCTGGCTTCGAGTGCGGCTGTGTTGCTGGATGATGAAAAAGACCTGGGTGTGTGTCTGGTTGATATTGGTGGCGGTACCACGGATATAGCGGTCTTCACTGAAGGTTCGATTCGCCATACTGCAGTCATCCCGATAGCCGGTGATCAGGTAACCAATGACATCGCGGTGGCTTTGCGTACACCCACGCAATATGCAGAAGAAATCAAGATGAAATATGCCTGCGCACATCGTGGTCATGCTGCTGAGGATGAAACCATCGAAGTGCCCAGCGTGGGTAATCGTAAGACGCGGCGTCTGTCGCGGCAGACACTGACCGAAGTGGTCGAACCTCGCTATGAGGAATTGCTGACATTGATTCAGGCAGAGCTGCGACGCAGTGGTTTTGAAGATTTGATTGCGGCCGGCATTGTGATGACCGGCGGCAGTTCAAAAATAGAGGGACTGATCGACCTGGCAGAAGAAATTTTTCATATGCCAGTGCGGCTCGGAGTGCCCAAGGATGTAACCGGATTGCTGGATGTGGTGCGTAACCCTATCTATGCAACCGGCGTAGGTTTGTTGCTTTTTGGGCAGCGGAATCGGTCGCATCGATCCCGCCATGCCGAATTGCCGGAGGGCGCCAAAGGCGTATGGGAAAGGATGAAACGTTGGTTTCAGGGTAATTTTTGAGATTGTTGTTTTTGTTTTTATTTTAATAGTGTTGTTGATTCGAGAGGAGACGTCAGATGTTTGAACTAATGGATTCATATAGCCAGAATGCGGTCATTAAAGTGATTGGTGTGGGTGGTGGTGGCGGTAACGCTGTCCAGCATATGGTGGAAACAGATATTGAGGGCGTCGATTTTATTTGTGCCAATACCGATGCGCAGGCGCTGGACAGTATGAGCGCTCACACCACCTTGCAGTTAGGTAAGAGCATTACCAAAGGTCTTGGGGCAGGTGCTAACCCGGAAGTTGGCCGTCAGGCGGCAATGGAAGATCGTGACCGTATTCAGGAAGTGATACAGGGATCAGATATGCTATTTATAACAGCCGGCATGGGTGGTGGTACTGGCACAGGAGCCGCGCCGATTGTCGCTCAGGTGGCCAAGGAGATGGGGATTCTAACTGTAGCTGTGGTAACCCGACCATTCCCGTTTGAAGGTGGCAAGCGCCTCAGGGCGGCAGAGCAGGGTGTTGAAGATTTAAGTGAGTTTGTAGATTCTTTGATTACCATCCCTAATGAAAAACTGTTGTCTGTTCTGGGTAAAGATGTCAGTTTGCTGAATGCCTTTCGGGAAGCTAACAATGTGTTGCTGGGTGCGGTACAGGGAATTGCAGAACTGATCACTCGTCCTGGCCTGATTAATGTTGACTTTGCCGATGTGCGCACCGTGATGTCAGAAATGGGTATGGCGATGATGGGTTCTGGTTCGTCAACGGGTACGGATCGTGCTCGCGAAGCGTCAGAGGCTGCAATTAATTGCCCATTCCTGGAAGATATCGACCTGATGGGTGCTCACGGTATTCTGGTTAATGTGACCGCCGGGCTGGATCTGTCGATTGGTGAGTTCGAGGAAGTCGGTAATACCATCAAGGAATTTGCCTCTGAAAGTGCCACGGTTGTTGTGGGTACCGTTATTGATCCGGATATGCAGGATGAAATGCGTGTCACCGTTGTAGCCACCGGACTGGGTTCTGAGACGGCAAAAATTGAGCAAGAGCCCGTCAAGCTGGTTAAGCGGGATCGTAAGGGTGAAATCAATTACAATGACCTTGATCGTCCTACTGTGATTCGTAAAAAGGTAGTGGGTGATTCGACACCCGCAGCATCGGCTGAGGATGCAGATCTGGATTACCTTGATATCCCTGCTTTCTTACGTAAGCAGGCGGATTGAGTAGGATTCAGTCTCAGGATGATGTCCTGAGAGAGGATAGCTGTGCTAGACTGATCGTTTATATATATGTGGAGCGGCCTGGTTCGAATGATTCGTCAACGTACAATTCGTAATATCGTTCGCGCCAGGGGCGTGGGTCTGCATTCCGGTCATCAGGCATTCCTGACATTACGGCCGGCGGCAGAAAATACAGGCATCGTTTTTCGTCGCATTGATCTTGATCCTGTGGCGGAAATTCCGGCGACCTGTAAAAATGTTCACGATACTCGGCTGTCAACAACGCTGCGATATAAGGGCCAAAATGTGCAGACAGTTGAACACCTGCTATCTGCATTTTCCGGGCTTGGAATCGATAATGCTTATGTTGATCTGAGTTCTTCGGAAGTCCCCATCATGGATGGCAGTGCTGCGCCTTTTGTGTTCCTGATACAGTCGGCAGGTATTATGTTGCAGGAGGCTCCCAAGAAATATATACGTATTATGCAGGCGATTGAAGTCAGGGATGAAGACAAGTGGGCCAGTTTTCAGCCATTTGATGGATTCAAAATTGGGTTCTCCATTGATTTTGATCACCCGGTTATTAATGATTGTCAGCAGATATCTGAAGTCGACTTCTCAAAAACATCCTTTATTCGTGAAATCAGTCGTGCTCGTACATTCGGGTTTGTCAAAGAGATTGATCAGTTGCATAAAAGCCAGCGTGCTCTGGGCGGAAGTCTGAAAAATGCCGTGGTGCTTGATGATTGCAGTATCATCAATGAAGAAGGCTTAAGGTATGAGGATGAATTCGTCAAACATAAGGTGCTGGATGCCATGGGTGATCTGTATTTGCTGGGTTACAGTTTGATTGGCTCATTTTCGGCGCATAAGTCTGGCCATGCGTTAAATAACCAGTTATTAAAGCAGTTACTTGCAAACCAGCAGGCCTGGGAGATTGTTTCTTTTGAAAGTGAAGACGCATTGGCTGATGCGGGCGCAAGTATGATGCATTAGTTTGTCGTGCGGTTATAATAGCAGGCCACGCAAAGAAGGGTCGGCGTTAAATTTGGTGTCATTCGGTCGTTGTTAATTGAATATTGCCAGTAAAATCAGTACCTTTAGGATCTCAAGGTTTATTTGCGTGTGCCGCTAGCCTTTGCAGGGCGCCGCTCAAGCCTGGATGATTGATGTCTGCAGCCGTTTGATTGAGGATGTTGGCTGACGTTGAAGACAGGGCAGGCTTCTGTTTTTTAAGGGTTTTTTTTGATTTTTTTACATAATCAGGCCGGCTTTTTATTTGTATTTTTAGAATATTCAGCGATGTTTCCTGTGCGAGCTGGTTAACCAGTTCTGGCGCGAGATAGCGAAGGCGTGTTGCCCATACAGGGCTATTTGTTGAAAGAATAAGGATCTGATTGCGCAGATTGAGTATTTTAGTCTGGGTATTCAGTGGTTCAGGTAAATGCTGATGTAACCACTGCCCAAGTCTGGCCAGTTTTCGGGCATGGCTGATTGACTGGCGGGCATAGGTTTCCAGTAAACTGACAGCAGTACAGGTCTGTTTTTTACGCATACCAGAATACTACTGCAATAATGAGAGGAATTACCAGTAAGCATGAAAAATTCAGATAAAACAAAAAATTGTCAACAATCTGATGCTGGGTGTTTGTTGCCACGGCAATATTTAGGGACCAGCGTACTATTGCTGGCGGCAGTCTTGATGTCGTCCGGCTATCTGGGCTATTTGCTCGGTTATGCAGATATTGATCCTCCACAGGAAATCGTTGCATTACAGGCGGATATTCAGTCTTACAAGCACGATATCGAGCGTCTGCGTGAACGCTCACAGGCTGATTTAAATGCTATGGCCATGCGGCTGGGCATGTTGCAGTCAGAAATGGTCAGAATAGAAGCGCTTGGGCAGCGACTGACATTGATGGCAAAGCTGGATAAGGGTGAGTTCGACTTCAGTAAAATTCCTGCCCAGGGTGGTCCTGTCAATGTGGCTGATGTTGCAGATTATTCGATGCCGGATCTGGATAAGGAGATTGGCCAGTTGGGGGAGATGCTGGAAGATCGTGGTCGACAACTGGAAGTGCTGGAACGTATGGTCATGAGCCGCGAGCTAAAGGAGCAGGTGTCTCCGTCTGGTCGGCCGATTAAAAAAGGCTGGTTATCCTCCCATTTTGGCAAACGCACAGACCCGTTTACCGGTCGACGTGAAACGCATAAGGGTGTTGATTTTGCAGCGGGTATGGGTACAGAAATACATGCGACTGCGGCGGGTGTAGTAACCTGGGCGGGTAAGCGTTATGGCTATGGCCAGCTAGTCGAAATTAATCATGGCAAGGGCTATACCACCCGATACGGTCATTGTGACAAAGTGCTGGTTAGCGTGGGTGAAAAGGTCACACCGGGCCACACAGTTGCCCTGATGGGGTCGAGTGGCCGCTCGACAGGCCCCCATGTACACTATGAAGTCCTGAAAAACGGCAAACAGATCAATCCTGAAAAATTCGTTCAGGCCAGCCGTTAGTCCACCCTACGAACTACTTGCTCTCGCTCCGCTGGGCATCGGCCTGCTATATAAGGTATGATTCGCTTTTTACATCCATCGGAATCCCTGAGCAAACGTTATGGCCAGTTCTTTTTTAAGTAAAGTGTTCGGCAGTCGCAATGACCGGATGCTGAAACGCCTTTCCAAAACCGTCAAAAATATTAATTCACTTGAAGCAGAAATGTCTGCTTTGAGTGATGCCCAGTTGCAGGCTAAAACGGATGAGTTTCGGCAGCGTTTAAGCGATGGTGCTGATATTAACTCCCTGCTGCCGGAGGCATTTGCAGTTGTGCGCGAGGCCAGTCAGCGTGTTCTTGGCATGCGCCATTTTGACGTGCAGCTTATTGGCGGCATGGTCCTGGATAACAACCAGATTGCGGAAATGCGTACCGGTGAAGGTAAAACACTGGTGGCGACTTTATACTGCTATTTGAATGCCTTGCCAGGGCGTGGTGTGCATGTTGTCACCGTTAATGACTACCTGGCGCAACGTGATGCTGAGTGGATGGGACAGCTTTATTCATTCCTGGGTATGACCACAGGTGTTGCTGTAGGCGGTATGTCGCCCGATGAAAAGCGGGCTGCCTATGTTGCAGATATTACTTACGGTACCAATAACGAATTCGGTTTTGATTACTTGCGTGACAACATGGCGTTTCGCCTGGAAGAAAAAGTGCAGCGTGATCTGTACGCAGCGGTTGTCGATGAAGTCGATTCCATTCTGATTGATGAAGCGCGCACGCCGCTGATTATTTCCGGCGCTACGGATGATAATTCCGACCTGTATACAAAGATCAATAAGCTGATGCCGTTATTGATAAAGCAGGAAGAAGAGGATGGCCCGGGTGATTTTAGTCTGGATGAAAAGCAGAAACAGGCGCATCTGACTGAGGCTGGCCATGAACGGGTTGAAGAGTTGCTGATTGAAAATGGCATTCTGGAAGAAGGACAAAGCTTGTATGAAGCCGCAAACCTGACGGTGATGCATCACATCAATGCCGCCCTGCGTGCGCATACCCTGTATAACAAAGATGTGGAATATATTGTCAAGGATGACCAGGTTGTTATCGTTGATGAATTTACTGGCCGTACCATGCCTGGCCGTCGTTGGTCGGAAGGTCTGCATCAGGCGGTCGAAGCCAAGGAAGGAGTAACGATCCAGAACGAGAACCAGACGCTGGCATCGATTACTTTCCAGAATTATTTCCGCCTGTATGAAAAACTCTCTGGCATGACCGGCACCGCGGATACTGAAGCGGTTGAGTTTCAGCAGATTTACGGGCTGGAAGTGGTGGTTATTCCAACCAATAATGAGATGGTAAGGGATGACAAGGGCGATCTCGTTTATCTAACGCAGGAAGAAAAATTCGACGCGGTCATCGAGGATATTCGTGACTGCCAGAAACGCGGACAACCTGTGCTGGTAGGTACCACCTCTATTGAAGTGTCGGAACTGCTTTCCGGAAAATTACAGAAACTGGCTATTCAGCATGAAATTCTCAATGCCAAACAACATGAGCGTGAGGCTCATATTATCGCTCAGGCAGGTAGTCCGGGTTCGGTGACTATTGCCACCAATATGGCCGGTCGTGGTACGGATATTGTGCTAGGTGGTAATCTGCAGGTAGAGCTGGAGCAGCTGGGAGACATTGATAGCGGCAAGGAAGCTGAAGTCAATCGTGAATGGGATGCACGTCATCAGCAGGTGCTGGATGCAGGTGGACTGCATATTATCGGTACCGAGCGGCATGAATCGCGCCGTGTAGATAACCAGTTGCGTGGACGTTCTGGTCGCCAGGGTGACAAAGGCTCCAGTCGTTTTTACCTGTCACTGGAAGATAGCCTGATGCGTATCTTTGCCTCCGAACGGGTCGCCGGCCTGATGAAAAAACTGGGCATGGAAAAAGGCGAAGCGATTGAACACCCCTGGGTTAGCAAGGCGATTGAAAATGCCCAGCGCAAGGTAGAAGGACACAACTTCAATATCCGTAAAAATCTGCTCGAATTTGATGATGTTGCCAATGATCAGCGCAAAGTTATTTATGGTCAGCGCAGTGAGCTGATGTCAACCGATGATGTGTCAGATATTATGACAACAATCCGCGAAGATGTAATCGCAGATATAATCAGTCATCATATTTCACCAGGTAGTCTGGACGAACAATGGGATGTAGCCGGGCTGGAAGAAGCCTTTGAAACTGAATATGGTATGAAGCTGGAGATTCAAAACTGGCTTGATAGCGATGATTCCTTGCATGAGGAAACCCTGCGGCAACGCATTTTTACTGAGATTGAAAATGCCTATGCTGGAAAAGAACAGCAGGCAGGCAGTGATGTTGTACGCCATTTTGAAAAAGCCGTTATGTTACAGGTGCTGGATCAAAGCTGGAAAGAGCATCTGGCCTCGATGGATTATTTGCGACAGGGAATTCACCTGCGTGGTTTCGCGCAGAAAAATCCCAAGCAGGAATACAAGCGTGAAGCGTTTGAAATGTTTAATACCCTGCTTGATCGTATTAAGACCGAGGTGGTCGCTATTCTTTTGCGTGTGCAGGTTCGTGCCGAGTCTGATGTCGATGCAGTTGAAGCGCAACATCAGCAAGCCACCGATGTTGAATATCACCATGACGAGGCAACAGCACTCACGGATGTATCAGAAAATGATCCATCCGAACAGGCAGACGCTTCTGAGCAGCCTTATGTGCGAGATGGCCGCAAGGTAGGTCGTAATGAACCTTGCCCCTGTGGTTCAGGCAAGAAATTCAAGCAGTGTCACGGTAAGTTAAACTGAAGACATAAAAAATCAGGGCGTCTCTATTAATCAGATAATAGAGAAGCCCATAAGACCGTAATCAAGGATCTCATGGCCGTAGGTTTCTCAGGCATTACACACTTAACAGCTATACCCGGCATACGCCTATCCTCTGTCGCTGCAGGGATTCGTTACCAGAATCGTGATGATCTGCTGCTGATAGAAATCAGTGAAGGTAGTCAGTGTGCGGCTGTTTTTACCCGCAACGCTTTTTGTGCAGCGCCTGTTCTGGTGGCACGTAAACATCTTGAAAATGATCAGCCGCGCTATTTGTTGATTAATAGCGGTAACGCCAATGCCGGTACCGGAGCACCCGGTCTGCTCGCGGCAGAATCCAGTTGTGCGGTGCTGGCAGAATCGGCCGGTTGCAATATGCAGCAAGTGTTACCTTTTTCCACTGGCGTTATTGGCGAACAACTGCCTGTTGAGAGAATCACTGTAAGCTACCCGGCATTGCTACAGTCTCTGGATGGCGAACAGTGGCTGGCGGCCGCCAGAGCAATCATGACCACCGATACCTTACCAAAGGGCATTTCACTGAACGCAGAAATCAATGGAACGCCGATTCATATTACCGGTATCGCAAAAGGCTCTGGCATGATTCGTCCCGATATGGCAACCATGCTGGCTTTTCTTGCGACTGATGTGCAGCTGGAGTCAGCAGTGCTTAATGCGTGTCTGCAGCAGGCCGTTGATGCCTCTTTCAACCGAATTACCGTGGATGGTGATACCTCAACGAATGACAGTTGTGTATTGATTGCTAGCGGGCAATCCGGCGTGTCTGTCGGCGATAAAGATAGCCTTGCAATATTCAGGCAGCTATTAACCGATGCCTGCGTGCAGTTGGCGCAGATGATTGTGCGTGATGGCGAAGGCGCGAGCAAATTCGTTACCGTTACTGTTGAGCAGGGACAAGACTCGGCAGAATGTCTACAGGTAGCCTACACGATTGCGCATTCTCCGCTGGTTAAGACAGCACTGTTTGCCAGTGATCCAAACTGGGGGCGAATCCTTGCCGCTATTGGTCGGGCCGGTATTGAACATCTACAGATTGATGCGGTGGATTTATATCTGGATGACGTTTGTATTGTCAGCAAGGGTGCAGTGGCGGAAGACTACAGTGAACAACGTGGGCAGGCCGTTTTTGATCGTGATGAATTTACCATTCGTGTCTTGCTGGGGCGGGGTAAGGCGGTTGAATCCATCTGGACCTGCGATCTGTCGCATGATTATGTATCCATCAATGCCGACTACCGTAGTTAAGGGCACCTCTTAATAGTCTTTTCGCCCGATTTCTGCGTTGAATGATTTTTTACGATCCTCATATATGCCTTATATACTGCGGTTCTCAAAATTCATTCGCCTTGAACTCAGACGAAAATCCTGATTAAGAGGTGCCCTTAAGGTTTTCGCATCTCAAATGGCACAGTAAACACCAGCTGCCGATCCTCCAGCTCCATTGCAACATCCATTAGCCAGTCAGATCGAGCAGAAATACAAACAGGCAATGTGACAGTCGCTTGCCAATGGTCTGCAGTCGTCTGGATAAAGCGATAGCGATTAATGCCCATCTGCATATTATTCATAGAAAAAGCAGCAGTTATATCCTGCACTGCATCAGTTGCTTTCATTACCAGAGAAATATCAAAAGGCTGCAATGCCTGCACCGGCTGGTTAAATGTAACCTGGATTTGCAGATCATCACTACCGCTCACAAAACAGGGGGCAACAGCGACATTACAGGGCTGACGGGTGATAAGTTGCGTAACAGGTAGAGTTACCTGTTGTTGCTGGCAGCCAGTAGTCAGCAATATGAAAAGCATGACTGAGGTCAGGTTTTGCAATGAAATATGTGATTTGATGATGATCAGAATACTTGATGGGGATTGCAAAACCTGAGCCGTTGCCTAATCAGCGCTTTCCTGAATGGACAGGGGAGGCTCCTGGTCTTCCGAAATGCTGTTGCGCTCTTCAAACCAGTCACCCAGATCAACCAGCTTGCAGCGTTCACTGCAGAAAGGACGAAACAGACTGCTGTCTGACCATTCAACGGCTATTTTGCAATTTGGACATTTAACCTGCATTGACAGAATCCTCAGAAAAGGGCACAGCAGCCCAGGTTAAATGCAATTGACCGGTTGGTCTGTTTTGTCAGCCCCTTCTCTTCTGTGAGTTGCATAAAACGCACAGTAAAACGATGTCGGCCACCGCTGATTTCAGCATAAAAAGGAATATCCGGATTCACTTCAATGCGCACCAGTTGGCAGGGGTGATTCGGGTTCAGGGTTTTCTGGAAAAAGCCGTTCTCAGCAGTTTCAGGTTTCATGTGAGCGCTTTCCCTGACCAGGCGTAAAATCAGCTGAATTGCTCCGGCAATGGTTTCAAACTGTCCCAGCCAGACAGCCAGATTGCGAATACGGTGTTCCGGAGAATGCTGCAGCCAGTAATGGTAGGCGGGCAGATCAAAGTCACAGGTGCCGCCCGGGATTGCCGAGCGCTGTTGGATGCTACCAAGGAAATCATTGCCCTGGAGGGCGGCAACAATTGGGCCTTCGGATTTAAGCAGCTTGGTTGAAAACTGACTGAGATTTTTGATGGTCTGATCCAGTCGGGTCCGGTCAACTTTCGGATTATCCAGCAAACGTTTCAGGGCGCGGTTCTGATGATCGATTTCTTTCAGGACTTCCTTTTTCAGGTCGCTGCGTTCGAAGATACTGATGATCTCCAATAGACTGTTCAGAGTACTACGACTATCCCAGCTATGTTGGCCGCGCAAGTGATGAGCGGCCTGCGAAAATAGGAATTCGAGCCGTAAAAATGTCCGGGTTATTTCATTAAGCGGTTGTTCGTAAACGATTTTATCAGTCACAGATAATCTACAGGAACGGTTACAGGAAGCTGTATTGTCCCCTAGTGAAGCAGATTGCGCAAAGGAAAATATCGTCAATAAACCGCCGCTAATGCGAGCGCTTGACTACCGAGGTCTGTAGGGTGGATCAAGCGTAGTGGATCCACGAAATTCATCACTTCCGCCGATCATACTCAGATACTTATCATGCAACCGATCAAGCTGAGAGTAGAGTTCCCCCAGTGTTCCCGTATTCACAACCACATCATCAGTTTTGCCAAGCCGGGATTGTCGATCAAGCTGATTGGCCAGTATCGCATCAATCTCGTCCCGGCTTAGTTGGTCCCTTGTGGCGACACGTTGCTGCTGCAGCACGTTGTCTGTATCGATGACCAGAATTCGGTCAACCTCAATGGGGTAACGCGTTTCAAACAGTAACGGAATCACAATAATGCAATAAGCTGTGGTGATCTGGGTTAGATGCTCGGCAACGCTATTCCGGATGCGCGGATGTAGAATATCTTCGAGGCGAGATTTAGCGGAGGAATTCTTGTGGATATGCAGACGTAACTGGTCACGTAATAGCCCACCATTGTCATCCAGTACATCCTGACCAAAGGCGCTGACAATTTCCGCTAACGCTGGCTGATCGGGTTCAACCAGTTCACGAGCAATTAAATCGGTATCGATAACCGCTATGCCAAGGGTTTGAAAATAATTAGAGGCAACCGTTTTACCACTACCAATACCACCGGTCAGGCCAATTCGTAAAGTCTTCATGAGCGCCAAGTTTGTCACACTAAAGTTGATGATGCTATCAGCCAAGCCCTGACCACTGTAGATAAGCGTTGCGCATTTCTTCTCCCCAGAGCAGGCTTATCCAGCCAGCCGCAGCCAGATAAGGGCCGAAGGGAATGGGTGTCTGATGATCTTTCTTCTGCACGGTCAATAAAATTACACCCAGTACCGCACCCACCAACGAAGACAGAATAATAATACCCGGCAATGCCGCCCAGCCGAGCCAGGCACCGAGTAAAGCGAGTAACTTGAAATCACCAAAGCCCATGCCTTCCTTGCCGGTCAGCAGTTTGAAAGTCTGGAAGACTAGCCACAGTGACATATAGCCAGCAATGCCACCAATAATGGCATCATGACTGTTCACAAACACCGGCAACAAACTGGCTGCAAGGCCAAGCCATAGAAAGGGCAGCGTAATGCTGTCAGGTAATAACTGGTGATCGATATCAATCACGCTCAATGCAATCAATGCCCAGGTCAGGACAAGCCCGCCCAGCGCCTGCCAGCCATAACCAAAATGCCAGGCGACAATCACAGATAAAATGGCAGTGATAAATTCAATAATCGGATAGCGTGCGGAAATCTTCTCGCCACAGGCGGAGCACTTGCCTCTCAGGAGTAGCCAGCTAATCACGGGGATGTTTTCATAAAAGCAGATTTTATGACTGCAATGCGGACAGGATGACGCTGGGCTGGATAGTGTAATTTTCGCTTCACTGGGTGTATTTGATGCGCCAGATAGTTCGGCACAGTTTTCCTGCCACTCCTGCTCCATCATTTTCGGCAGGCGGTAAATGACCACATTCAGAAAGCTGCCGACCATCAGGCCAAGTACAAAAATACTGCTGAGAAAAAAGACAGAATTGGTTGCGAGTAAATGTATCAAATCATCCATGAAGTAAAAACCTGTTCTTATTTAAAGGGCACTTCTATTAATCGTCTTTTCGCCCGATTTCTGCGTTGGATAATTTTTTCGCCTAAAGACCGTAGGTGGATCAAGCGCAGCAGATCCACGGAATTTCCCGGTATTTTCAAACCAGAGTGCAGTTTTTTTATACCAGTCACCTGCTACCGAAATATGACAGCTTTTTGAAACAAAGATCAACTGCAATATTAAACCACAGCACCCAGTTTGAAGATAGGCAGATACATGGCAATGATCAAGCCACCCACCAGCACACCCAGTACTGACATAATCAGGGGTTCCAGCAAACTGCTCAGGCCATCTACTGCATCGTCCACTTCTTCTTCATAAAAGTCGGCAACCTTGCCAAGCATCATATCCAGAGAGCCGGATTCCTCACCGATGGCAACCATCTGGTTGACCATATTCGGGAACAGTTTGGTTTGCGTCATCGCCAACTGCAGTTGTTGGCCGGTGGCAACGCTATCACGCATTTCCATAATGGCTTCAGTATAGACAGCATTGCCCGCAGCGCCGGCGACGGATTCCATAGATTCAACCAGCGGCACACCCGCAGCAAACATAGTCGACAACGTGCGCGCATAGCGTGCGATAACCGATTTACGCATGATTTCGCCTACAATGGGTGCTTTCAGAATATACCGATCAAGCGTGTGCTGAATTTTAAGCGATCGCTTCTTTGCCTCCAGAAATGCTTTCAGGCCACCACCGACAATAAGGCCCAACATCCACCAGTATTTCTGCATCCATTCCGATATGCCAATAACAAATAGCGTAAAGGCAGGCAGATCAGCACCAAAACCGGCAAAGATTTCCTTGAACTGTGGCACCACAAAAATCAGCAAAATAGCCGTCACAATGAACGCGATAATCAGTACAGCAACCGGATAGAACATGGCCTTTTTAATCTTGGCTTTCATGTTCTCGGTTTTTTCCTTGTAAGTAGCAATCTTGTCCAGCAGGCTTTCCAGAATACCGGCCTGTTCACCGGCATTAACCAGATTACAAACCAGTTCGTCAAATTGTAGCGGGTGTTTTTCAAGAGCGGCAGACAGCGTAGTGCCTGATTCTACTTCTGCCTTCACCGCCATAATCAATTCCTGAACAGCCGGATTGTCATGGCCACGACCGATAATATCGAAGGACTGTACCAGTGGTACACCTGCTCCCAGCATGGTCGCCAACTGGCGCATAAAAATAGAGATATCCTTGGGGACTATTTTTTTCTTTCTCGGTGCAAACAAGGTTGATTTTTTAGCCACCTTCAATGGTCGTATACCCATTTTGCGTAATTCAGCCTTAACAATCGAAGGCGAGGCTGCGGTGGTTTCACCCTTGATTTTTTTCCCTCTTTTGTCCGTACCGGACCAGGCAAAGGGAAATTGTTTGACTGTTGCTGTGTTTGCCATTTCGATTAATCCTTGGTTACTCGATTTATTTCGTCAAGACTGGTAACGCCATCCTTGACCTTTTTCAATCCGGATGCCCGCAAATCAGGAACTCCGTCAGCCTTAGCCTGTTCGGCCAGTTGCAGGGCGTTACCATTTTCCATAATGATTTTGCTCATGGCTTCAGAAACCGGCATAACCTGGTAAATACCCACCCGCCCCTTGTAGCCATCCGAACATTGGTCACAACCCACTGGGGCGTAGACCTTTAGACCATCCGCTTCAGCTTCCGTGAAGCCTTCTTCAATCAATGCCTGTTTAGGGATTTCGGTTGGCTGTTTGCAATTGCTGCAAAGCCGCCGCGCCAGTCGCTGGGCGATAATCAGATTCACAGAGGAAGCGATATTGTAGTTTGGAACACCCATGCTCGCCAGACGCGTCAACGTTTGCGGAGCATCGTTGGTATGCAGTGTCGACATAACCATATGACCGGTCTGGGCAGCTTTGATAGCAATCTCCGCCGTCTCCAGGTCTCGAATCTCACCCACCATGATAATGTCTGGATCCTGACGTAAAAATGCGCGTAGCGCGGTAGCAAAATCCAGCCCGGCTTTCGGGTTCATATTACACTGGTTAATACCGGCGAGATTGATTTCGACCGGATCTTCACAGGTGGAAATGTTTCTGTCCACCGTGTTTAAAATATTTAATCCGGTATACAGCGATACAGTTTTACCGGAGCCGGTTGGGCCCGTTACCAGAATCATGCCATAAGGTTTTTCCAGATTTTCCATGTAGATCTGTTTTTGCTCATCTTCATAACCCAGCGCATCTATACCTAATTGTGCACTGGTAGGATCAAGAATACGCAAAACCACTTTCTCGCCAAACAGGGTAGGACAGGTGTTAACACGGAAATCGATGGCGCGTTTTTTTGACAGCTTCATCTTGATGCGCCCGTCCTGAGGCACCCGACGTTCAGCAATATCCATGCGGCTCATAACTTTTATGCGAGCAATCAGGCGATTTGCCATGGCGATAGGCGGTGTTGCTGCTTCCATCAAAATACCATCGAGGCGATAGCGAATGCGAAAAATTCTTTCATAGGGCTCAATATGAATATCTGATGCGCCCTTGTTGATCGCATCCAGTAATACTTTGTTGACGTAGCGTACAACCGGCGCGTCATCAATATCACCATCCCGATCATCATGACTATCTTCTTCTTCGCCGCTGGAGATATCCAGGTTATCCAGGTCTTCATCCAGCAGATCATTCATGCTGGTGTCGGAATCAAGGGATTTATCGATAGCCTCGACAAGTTTATTTTCTTCAACCAGAATGGCATCGGTACGGATGCCGGTGTGGAATTTTATTTCATCCAGCGCCTGCAGATTGGTTGGGTCAGAAACACCAATAAACAAGCGATTGCCGCGGCGGTACAGGGGCAGAGCGTGCAGTTTGCGGATCAGTTTTTCCGCAACCAGAGAAATTGGCGCGTCTTCCAGATTCAGCGCATTTAAATCAAGCAGGGGCGCGCCAAACTCATGGCTGGCAGCCATCGCGATAGCGGTACTGTCGAGCAGCTTGTTTTCAACCAGATAACTAACGAAATGCTGGTGCTGTTGGCGTGCTTTTTCATGCGCGCCAATCGCCTGCTCTTCATCAATCAGGCCATCATGTACCAGCCGCCTGGCAAGGCCATTCAGTTGTACTGTATTCGCTGCTCCCATTGGGGTGTCTATCCTTTTCTGTTTAGTCATCTGATGCCGGGCGGTAACGAAACCGGAAATCGGGCACTACTTCAGCTTGTTTTCGACCAAAAATTGTCAGACTTGAGAGTTATGGCAAGGATTCGTGTGTAAACATGAAGGGTAAATAGTGCTGGATTGAGTTCCATCAGTCGCATGGTGATCGTCCCTGTTTGCGTGACCCGATGTCCGTATCGGGATAGTTAGAAAAAACTGTAATAAAGGTACACTGTAGTTCAAATTGTAATGCTTAAAAAGAACAGGGGACACTGCTCATTTAATCACTTAACACAGTTTTCATTATTCGTGTAGAATCACTGTATGCCAAGGATAGGCAGACTACACATTCCTGGAGGGTGTTATCACGTTATGGGGCGCGGTTTGGAACGACGGCGTATTCTAGCGTTAAGCACCGATAAACAGGACTTCATCAACCGTCTCGAAACTGGACTCGCCGAGACCGGTACCCAGTGTCTCGCCTGGGCAATCATGGATAATCATTATCACTTGCTCTTGCGAGTTGGTGAAACACCCCTGTCAGACCTCATGCGTAAACTGCTTGGCGGCTTTGCGACTGCATACAACCGACGTCACAATCGCGTAGGTTATGTATTTCAGAACCGCTACAAATCCATTCTCTGTGATGAGGAATCCTATCTGCTTGAACTGGTTCGCTATATCCATCTAAACCCGGTTCGGGCGGACATGGTCGATGGCCTTGCAGGCCTCGACACGTACCAATGGACAGGGCATGCAGTGTTGCTCGGCATACATCGACAAAAGTGGCAGCACACCGATACTATATTGGCACGCTTTGGTCAACAAACCACAGCGGCACGACGAGCCTACCAGCAATTTATTTTGAAGGGACTTAACAATGACTCCAGGGTTGATTATGGTGGTGGCGGATTGATTCGTAGTTATGGTGGCTGGCAAAATCTGGATCAGGCATCTCAGGAACATGAACGTAAAATTGGCGATGAACGCATTCTTGGTGACAGCCATTTCGTTGAAACATCACTCAAAAATGATGAACTACGTGTCGAGCTCAGCGAACAATTAAGACGCGCAGGCTGGGATCTTGAAATACTGATTCATGCGGCCTGTGCTTTTTTTCAGGCTGATCCTGCGAGGGTAAACCAGAAATCTCGTCAAAACGGATTATCGTTCGCACGATCGGTGATTTGTTATCTTGGAGTCCGGCAAATGAGACTATCATCCACGATCATCGGTGGCAGATTAGGAATGGGACAATCAGCTGTTTCTATGGCTAGCAACCGTGGTAGAACGATTTGTGAAGACAAAAAACTTACACTGGAAAGACTCGAAAAATATCGAATTAAGTGATTAAGTGAGCAGTGTCCCTGTTCTACATCCCTGTTCTACATACGCCACTTTCTTCATGCGTTTATCTAATGTAATTAATGGGATTGATAAATGGTTTGCACATTGTAAAAAATATGCATCATAAGCATAAATGTTATAATTGAGTGCTAATTTTAATGCTTTTTGAATATCAACAGAAACCAGCAGTGTCCCTGTTCGTGCTGTTCGCCCTTGTTCCTGTTCTCTTGACCCCATTGAATTTGATTTTTATATTACTTATGCGGCGCACTCAAATACCCAATCCGCTCCCGGTCAGCATCAAACACAATCACAATATTGTGATAACGCGAATTGAGCGCAAAATAATGCCCATCACTCATCGCCAGATGATGCGCCTGCAACACCCGATCCAGTTGTTTTTTCATATCCGGATTGTGGGTAACGATCTCATGAATATCGACCTCAAATATTCCCAGTGCTTCAATGACCGTTTTATCCAGTGGCCGATAAAGCTCAGGCATTGAGAAAGGCGGAAGATTCTTTTCCCTGATCGATTCAACCATTTGCAGTTTTCCTTCCACCGTTGCAGGTTTTTCAGCATAAATGAAAGGTGGTGAGCTGGAGCCGAAGGCAGACAACTGTGCAAGATCATAATTCTGCTGCTTTAGCTCTTTAGCTTCTACCGTATAAAAAGCGCTCTCCCAGAAAACAACGGCAACCGGCCGCTGGTTATAAATGGTGAAAATCCCATAACCCAGTGCCAGTAGCTGGGCAGCAATAATGACTGACATATCGCCCATCAGCTCTTTTCTGGACTTCGAAGGGTTGCTGACCGCCAACGTTAGAACAGGGCCTAAAATAATATCGACAAAAGCTACCAGTCGGATACCTTCCCAGCCACCCGAGGCGGTAAAAAACGGAGTGGGGTACCAGATCAGGGTTATCACGGCCAGCAAGGCCGAGAAAATAGTTAAACTGATCAGGAAATGAAGCAGGGCAGGTTTGATTCTGGCAAAGCTCGGAATGAAGTCTGACCGGGTGGAAGCAGATGCATCAGGAGTGAGTAGTTCGCTATTCATATGTTGTTTCCTATATCAGCCTGGTGTTCTATTGGTAATCAATCGAGTCTGACCCCATTGATTTTAATTGATGCGCTGAATTATCGAGTTAAGTGATTAAGTGAGCAGTGTCCCCTATTCTGCCTATTCGTCGCAGTGGATCCACGAAATTCTCGGTGCTGCCAAAGAAGAAAAAGGCTCCTCTTTCGAGGAGCCTTTGAGTTATCGATGGAGTCTGACCCCATAGATCTGCATTGATTTATGATTGATTTGTTAACAAAAACCTGCGGTAACACAGGTACCTGTTTTTGCCCAAGTAACTGCACCATTGGCAAGTGTGCCGGTCATGATGTATGTTTTATTAGCATCCAGAGCTTGACTCGTGCCAGTGATTTTTACTTTATCAGCAGCGCTACCGGATTCAACCACAACTGAGGCTACATAAGTAGATGGAGCGGCGGCATCTATTACACCATTAACACCGCCTTTACACTGGTCTTTAAAATTGGCGGTTGTGGCAACTGTCTGTCCACAAAGTTCAACAGCAGCTTTTTGGCTAGAAGAGGCTAAAACAACTTCAGAAAATTTAGCTTTGTTTGTATATGTACTATAAGCAGGCAAAGCAATAGCCGCCAAAATACCAATAATCGCAACAACGATCATAAGTTCGATCAATGTAAAACCAGATTGTACTTTTTTCATAATGTGTTTCCTTGTTTTAAAAGAGTAAGAGTCGTTTTTTCGACCTGAATCACGGTTTGCGTTTCGGGTCTGTGCCAACCATCGGCTGAAGGCGGTAAAACTTTCGGGCCGATGGTATGTGCCTGATGGAGTTAAAGCAGTAAGCGTGCCAGTTTTAACCAGAAGCATCAGGCAGGTGTCTGAATGGCGAACGACGGCAGTAAACTGCAGTTAGTAAACAACAGGATAGCGCGGAAATAGTTTTCAGGGTGGGGTGGTCATCAGCTTCTCCTTGTGTGGTCTGTATCCGGTTCCTTCCGGTTTTACTGCTAAAAGACTGACGTTTAAGGTCCGGGAAGTGACGTCGTGCGTCACCTATTGCCAGGAGTTATCAGCCTGTTTTTATTCTAGTGCACCGTGGTGAGTCGGTCAATGGGTAATCATAAGCGATATCTAAAACTTGAAAAGGGTACAAACTAATACTTTCAGTGCGGGTGCAGCTTCGTATTAGGCGAGATAAGTATCGAGTGATTTTGCAACTTTTGGAAATTCTCCCAGTATTTTTTTATCTGCCGTAATGAGTGGAATATCTAAATATTGAGCCAGTGCAACAAATTCACAATCGTAAGCAGAACAACTGCTCGTATTGACCAGTTGCATAATATGAGCGGAAGAAATTTCATATTCATTATCATTTAGCAATTTCTCTGCTTGCTGAATTATTATCAAAATGTCATCAAGCTTAAAATGTTTTTGCGTAGATACTGGCTTAAAACGCTTCTGAATTCACTACGCCATAAAATAGGTGCGTTCCAAAGTGAATCAACAGACAATAGTTGTTCAGCTTGCAGAGACTTTTCGCCTGAGATATATAGGTAAGCGATGATATTGCTATCAACAACAATCATGCTCGGCCTGCATTCTTTGCTGCTGTTAATTCATCATTAGTTACAGGGTTAGCAGCGGTTTTTTCTCTGAATGTTCTAGCAACTTTAAGATGCTCGGAAACATCTATTTTGTGAGTGCCGAGGGTTCGTTCAACACAGTATAGTATTTCACTATTCAAACTTCGGTGGTGAGACTGGGCTGCTTCCTTAAGTTGCAAATAAAGGTTGTCAGGTAGGTTTTGAGGGTTATTGCAGGCATAGTGGATTTCCAGTTATTATACCTACAATGGTATTGTAGGATGGGTTTGTCAAGGTGAGAATGCTGTGTGCAGCTTCTGTTTGGCTGTTAATTATCATTCGGGTGAATTAGTTGAGCCTGTGGAAAATATGTTTCCCCCTTATGGTTTATGCATCATTATTCATATGCTCAATCCAAAGCAAATGCTCACCCCAGGCTTTGGAGTCCTTTAACGCCAAATAGAGTTTTTTATCAGCCGTTATCATTTTTCCCTTCAAGCGTTTTGCCAAAACAAGGTAAAGGCAATCATACACGCCTCGATAAGTCTCATGAGCTACCTGCCCAGCATCCAGTAATAACTCCTGCCAGGGGTGCATTTGAACAGGCATTTGCAGCAGTAGCGTTTGAATATGATTAGCCTTAATCAGCGGCAGCTCATTTCTACGCACTTTTTTACTCAAAATACTGGTACATTCCAGTTGTGCAAAATCAGGAATATGTAAACTTGATTCAGGGAATTCTTGCAAGATAACGGCCTGTTCCCAATATATCTCAGGGATAAACCATTTCATTACTACGCTAGCATCCAGCACATAGTTCTCATGATTACTCACCCTTTATCTCTATCCTCACGGACTAATTCAGCGCTATCTGAAAATAATTGTTTTGACTGGGCAAGTTGTTCACGCAGCTTATTCGTGTTATTCCAAAAGTTTGCAGGCTGAACTTTAGCTGCATTTTCAAGAATCAAAGCAACCTCCGCCTGCAAAGAGCGATGGTTAGCCCTGGCCCTCTGTTTTAAGTTTTCTACCACATCTTCATGGAGGTTTCTAACGAGTAGTTGTGACATGGCAATACTCCTTGCTATCACAATGATAGCATTTATTCCCGCTCTGTGCCAGAGATCGGTATTATTGCTACTGTTTTCCAACAATATCGATATAATGTCTTTGACCAAAATCCCCAGATTGATAGAAGAAAACTCTACAGTGTCGCCATCAAGGTATCGGGTTAAGGTTGTTTTGCCGTCCAGTATTGTATACTTGTTTATCTCCGCTCTATCCTGAGCGACAGTGAAGTATTCAACTAATGATGAGATGCTGCTGTAGGCTGCGAGCTTTATATTCGCCTGGCGGCTGTTCATCACAGGAAATCATGACGTCTGATTGAATCCTGGCTTTCATGTCAGAGATATAGGTGTTGCATGGGCTGTCTTTCAGGTTATCTATTCAACTATTCCATTCCCAGTTTCTGCAACCGGTATCTCAATGCCCTGAAGGTTATGCCGAGTATTTTCGCGGCGGCGGTTTTGTTGTTTGCGGTTTGTTGCAGGGCTTTTTCAATGGCATTTCTTTCGATGCTCTGTAAGTAGTCTTCCAGGGGGATGCCTTCTGGCGGTTGCAGGGTGTCGTCGGGAATTTGTTGCAGGCTTTCAGCGGCTGTGGGTAGTTGCAGGTCTTCTGTGGTGATTTGTTTGCCGTCGCACAGGGCGAGGGCGCGTTCGAGTATGTTTTCCAGTTCGCGCACGTTGCCGGGGTAGGCGTAGCATTGCAGGGTGTTGCTGGCTTCATCGGTCAGGGCGGGTTTGTCGTAGCCGTTTGTCTGGCAAAGTTTATCGAGTATGTGTGTTGCCAGTTCGGGGATGTCTTCACGTCGCTGGCGCAGGTTGGGCACGGTTAGTTCAATGACGTTGATGCGATAAAATAAGTCCTGTCTGAAGTCGCCTGCTTCGACGAGTTGGGCGAGGTTTTTATGTGTGGCGGAGAGGATGCGTATGTCGGTGGTGATTTCCTGTGATTCACCAATCGGCCGCACGGCTTTTTCCTGAATGGCGCGCAACAGTTTGACCTGCATGGCCAGCGGCAGGTCAGCGACTTCATCGAGAAACAGGGTGCCGCCACTGGCGGCCTGGAATAATCCCTGTTTGTCGCTGCTGGCACCGGTGAAGCTGCCTTTTTTGTGGCCGAAGAATTCGCTTTCCATCAGTTCTGAGGGAATGGCGCCACAGTTAACGGCGATGAAGGGTTGTTCTGCGCGCGCACCCTTGCTGTGAATCAGGCGCGCAACCAGTTCCTTGCCGGTGCCGGATTCACCACTGATATAGACAGGCGCCTGGCTGCGAGCAAGTTTGGCGATGGTTGAACGAATGGTTTGCATGATGCTGGAGTCGCCCAGCAGGGTATCGCGGGTGCGGCGATCGACGGGTGACTGACTCAGTGATAATGCGCTATTGATCAGTTTGCGTAATTCGGGCAGGTTGACCGGTTTGGCAATGAAGTCAAAGGCGCCAGCCTTGAGGGCTTCAACGGCGGTTTCCATGTTGCCGTGTGCGGTGATCACGGCAACCGGGGTATCCGGGCTGGCTTCCTGTATTTCTCTGACCAGATCAATGCCGTTTCCGTCTGGCAGGCGCATGTCGGTCAGGCAGAGGTCGAAGCGGGTTTGCGACAGGTGTTTTCTGGCTTCTTTCAAATCGGCTGCCGAGTGGGTCTGGATTTTCATACGCCCGAGCGTCAGTTCGAGTAATTCGCGGATATCCGGTTCGTCGTCAACGATCAGTGTAATAGGTTGGTTCATCACAGGGATTATATACTAGGAACCTCTGATTAATTCAGCCCAACCTACACAGCATGGACATTTGAGTTTTATGAATAACCAGAGGTTCCTAACCTAAAGATGATCAGTATGCTTCGGCTGAATGTTGCCTGATTATCTTTCGGGTTGGTAACAATCCAGCTAGAGGGCGGTGAAGTGAATGCGGAAGCAGCTTTTGCCATTGTCATTATGGTAGCTGAGCTGGCTTTGATTGATTTCACATAAGGTTCTGGCAAGGTAGAGGCCCAGGCCAGTTCCCTGGCTGTCGGTGGTGTAGAAGGGTTCGAAAATTTTGTCAGCCGAGCCAGGCGGTATGCCGGGGCCATTGTCAATGATGTCCAGTGTGACTGTCTGGTCGTTGTTCTGATACATCCTGATATCAACACGCTTCGGGTCGGTGGCGTGGCGTACGGCATTTTTGCACAGATTCCAGAGGACTTGATGCAGGTGTCCGGGGTCTGTGTTGAGTGTGACATTTTCCGGCGTGATGCTGGAGTGAATGCAGTCTGTTGTGAGTTGTTCGGCCTGGCTGAATTCTTCGATGAAGTCATCAATCCAGGTTTTGATGTTAATGCGTTGTGTGTCAACGGGTGTGCGCCGTGATAATTGCAGGACATTTTCGATAATCAGATTTACGCGCTGCGTATGGTTGTGGATGATTTCTGCGAGTCTTTTGTCATCGTTATCGAGGCTTTTCGATTCTTCGAGCAATTGCGCGGCATGACTGATGGCGCCTAATGGATTGCGGATTTCATGGGCGATGCTTGCAGATAGCCGGCCGAGGGATGCCAGTTTCGATTGCTGTGTCTGTTTTGTCAGTGTGTTGCTGTCATCTAACAGGATCAGGGTACCCTGACCGTGGGATGTCGTCATGGCTGAAAAACGCGGTGCCATGTATTGATTTTCACTGCCGGTTGAGATGTTTTCCGGTTGCCAGCCAGGATCCTGTGACCAGCGTTTTTTCTGTTGATTGAGTGGTGCCGAAATTTGTGATAAATCGGTGCCGATGCATTGTTCACATTGCAGTAACTGATTGGCGGTGGCATTGCTCATACGGACTTTGTTATCCGGGCCTACCACCAGTACGCCGGACTGCAGATGCTGGATGATATGATGGTTCAGTTGTTCCAGGTTGGCCAGGTCGAGGCCACGTTGTGCGGCAAGTGCTTCACTATCGCGGACGCGTGTGGATAGCAGGACCCCCAGCGCAGTGGTCGCAAACAGTGCCATGCCTAGCAGGCCAGCCTGGGTAATGATGCCGGTAGCGGGTTGTTCCAGGGTGAGGATGTTATACCCTGATTCGCCCAGGATCAGCAGGGTGGCGATGGCGGTTAGCAGGAAGGCAATGCGGCCGGGCAGTAACAGTGCGCTGGCAATGGCGACAACCAGAATCAATACACTGAGGCTGCTGCTGATACCGCCGCTCGCATGCATCAGCAGTATGATGAAGCAGGTGTCGGCGAGCAGTTGTAGTAATGTTTGCAGAAAATAACGCGGCCAGCGCAGGCGCGCACTGAAGCCTGCTGCCAGACTGAATGCGATGTAGATGACCAGCGTTGAAGCGAATGCACCACCGGGGAGTGCGTCAAAGGGGTTTGCATCCCGCAGTGAGAAATGCAGGATGGTAAGAAAGCCGGAGAGAATCAGGCGGTAAAAAGTCAGCAGGCGAAGTGATCGCCAGTGCGCTTCGATGGTGCTGTTGTTCAGGCGTTGAGCGGTTTCACGAATCTGTTTCATGAGGGTTTGTTGGGTTTCTGCAGGAATTTGTGGGCATGCTCTTCGCTGCAGAAATGCCGGCCCTGTTGTTTGATGGCGTCTTTTTCAGGTAAATAGACTTCGCAATAGGCGCATTTGACCGTTTCTCTGATTTCTTTTGTCGGTTTCTGTTGCCGCTTTTGTTTCTGCTTAAGTGTGCCTTTGTTTTTGGCTGTCAGGCGAGAGTACAGGGATACGAGCAGGGCGACCAGGATGATGACGATCAGGGAACGGATGCTGAACATAGTTTGATGAGTCTCTAGCAGCTAGTCGGAAAGGTTTAGCTTAAATTAAAGGCCACCCCTATTAATAGTCTTTTCGTCCGATTTCTGCGTTGGATGACAATTGCGATCCGCATGGTTGCCTTGAACTCAGATGAAAATCCTGATTAATAGAGGCACCCTAAAGTGGGCGGGTTTTCTATTGTTTGGGCATGGAATGGTTGCCAGGAGGTCTGGAGTTTGCTGGATGATGCAGGGATAATATGCGCTACAATCCTTATTCTGGTATTTAGGGCTTCCAAATAGTATGGCTGAAAAAACAACAATGCGTATTGTGCTGGCGCAAAGCAATTTGCTAGTCGGTGATGTACTGGCAAATACCGATCATGTTATTCGCAATGCCCTGGCAGCGCGGGATAAGCAGCATGCAGATTTGATTGCTTTTCCCGAGTTGACACTGACCAGTTATCCGCCGGAAGATTTGTTGTTGCGTCCTTCACTGCAGGCGATGGTTGATCGTTGCATAGAAAGGTTGTGTGAGGAAGTGCGAGGTATATATTTGCTTGTGGGTCACCCGGAAGTGATGAATGGGCAGCGCTTCAATACGGCTTCATTGATTTATAATGGCAAGGTTGTGGCCATTTGCCGCAAGCATTATCTGCCCAATTACAGTGTTTTTGATGAAAAACGGTATTTTAGTCCGGGTGACGGGTATGCGGTTGCCAATGTCAACGGTATTTCTGTCGGCGTGACGATCTGTGAAGATATCTGGCAGCCAGAGCCTGCTCGTCAGGCATCGGACGCGGGAGCCGAGCTGATTATTAATATCAATGCATCGCCTTTCCACATGGGTAAGGGTGATGAGCGTGAACAGGTAGTGGCCAGCCGGGTGCAGGAATGTGGTGTGCCGATCTGTTATGTGAATCTGGTGGGCGGTCAGGATGAGCTGGTATTTGATGGCGAATCATTTGTGATGGATGTTGATGGCCATTCCTGCTGTCGCGCACCCGCTTTTGAGGAAGCCATGCTGCCAGTGGATTTCAGTGTTCAAGATGGCAAACTGAGGCCGGATGCGGGGCAGTTAACGCGGCGTTTATCTGAACAAGCGAATGTCTATCAGGCCCTGGTACTGGGTGTCAGGGATTATATTGAAAAGACCGGTTTTCGTGGCGCCATTATTGGTTTGTCGGGGGGGATCGATTCGGCATTAACATTGGCTATTGCGGTTGATGCGATCGGTGCTGAACGGGTGTCTGCTGTGATGATGCCTTCGCGTTATACTGCTGATATGAGTCTGGAAGATGCCCGCCAGGAGGCCGAAGCACTGGGCGTTGCCTACCAGGAAATTTCCATCGAACAGCCGTTTGCTGCTTTTCTTGATGTGTTGAGCGAAGCCTTTTCCGGTACTGAGGTAGATACCACCGAGGAGAATATTCAGGCGCGCTGCCGGGGTGTGATTTTGATGGCGCTATCGAACAAGCAGGGACAGATACTGCTAACAACCGGCAATAAAAGTGAAATGTCGGTGGGCTATGCAACCCTCTATGGAGACATGGCGGGCGGTTTCGCACCCATTAAGGATATTCCCAAGTTGCTGGTTTACCGGCTTTCGGAATACCGTAATAGCCTTGTGCCAGTGATTCCTCAGCGCGTTATCGAGCGACCACCATCAGCAGAGCTGGCAGCAGACCAGAAAGATGAGGATTCGTTACCCCCCTATACGATTCTTGATCCGCTGCTGGAAGGCTATATCGAAAACGACAGGAGTATTGATGAGC